>NZ_JBICVH010000004.1:0-467449 GCF_043198905.1 Kitasatospora sp. NPDC048715
GTGACGAGGGCGGGGCCGGGGGCGGGGGCGATGTGGGCCCAGACGTACTTGCCGATGCCGCCGGGGCGGTTGGCGCTGCCCCAGCGTTCGGCGAGCCGGTCGACGAGGAGCAGGCCACGCCCGTGTTCGTCGTCAGGGGTTGGCGTGTGGAGGGTGGGGTGGTCGGTGCCGGCGTCGTGGACTTCCAGCCGCAGGCGGGAGCCGGTGACGGTGAAGCGGACCTCGATGTGGCAGTCGTCGGGGGCGTCGGAGTGCTGGACGGCGTTGGCGAACAACTCGCCGAGCAGCAGTTCGGCGGTGTCCGAGTAGCGGTCGCCGGCGGGGAGGGCGGAGAGGTAGGCCCGGAGCAAGTACCGGGCCAGGGGCGTGGACTCGATACGGGAGTCGAGGCGCGCGACGAACATGCGGGGCCGGCGGTGGGTTTTGAGCATGGGGGTACCTCGGAGGGGGCGGAGGGGGGAGTGCGACAAGAGCGCACGCGTTCACGCTGCGCATGCAGATGATTGCGTTCCGGTCTCAATGATCCGGCGAGGGGACTACGGTTGCGACCAAATCGGAGTGCGGGGATCCGCAGCACCTGAGGGGAGTCGGGATGTCACATCGGCGCTTGGAGAACGGACTCACGTCGAGCCCGGCGGTGATGTTCGGCGAAGCGCTCCGGTTCGCGCGAGAGCAGGCGGGCTACACGCAGGAGGAACTGGGCAAGCTCCTCCACTGTCACCGAACGGTGATCACCCGCTTCGAGAGCGGCAAGCGTTCGATGGACCGGTACATCGTCGTGAGAGCCGACGAGGTGCTTGGCATGAGGGGCCTGCTCGTCCGGCTGTGGGAACGGGTGGACTGGCATGCGGACATTGAGCACCCGGACTGGTTCCAGAAGTACGTCGAACTGGAAGAGGAAGCGGCGGCGGCCCGGGTGCTTCAGTACATGAGGATCAATGGCCTGTTGCAGTGCGAGGAGTATGCCTACGAGATCTTCCGTCTTGGCGATGCCCGAGATCACCCGCAATGGTTGGCCGAGCGGGTGGCTACTCGGCTCGGTCGACAGAAGCGGTACTTGACCGATGATGGCCCGTCAATGATCGTCATCCTTCACGAGAGCGCGATCCGGAGCGTCATCGGCGGACCGGACGTCATGAGGAGGCAGATGGAGCACCTGCTCTCCGTGGGGGAGCGGTCGAACGTGCAGATCCAGGTAGCGCCGTTCGCCTTCAGGGCTCGGAAGTCGCCGACCACATCCGTGGTGCTGCTGGAGATGCCCGACGGGAAGGAGTGGGTCTACTCGGAGAGTCTGTATCGCGGACACTTCAGTGACGCCCCTTCAGTCGTACAGCAGACCCGCCGAGACTTCGATCTTGTACGCGGGGCTGTACTCTCGGTCGACGACTCCCATGCGCTGATCACCGAGGTAACGGAGGAATACCGCTATGCAGAACGTCGAGCTGAGCGGGGCGTTGTGGTGCAAGAGCAGCTACAGCGGGGACAACGCGGGCGAGTGCATCGAGGTGGCCCCCGGGTTCCCCGGCCTCGTCCCCGTGCGTGACTCCAAGGACCCCGGCGGTCCGGCCCTGGTCTTCGCGGCTGCTGCGTGGGGCTCCTTCGTCGTCGCGATCCGGGAGGGCGAGTTCCCTGCATGATGTCGGTCTGGCGCAAGAGTAGTTACAGCGGCGGCAACGGCGGCAACTGCGTCGAGGTAGCCTCCGGTCTCCCCGGCCTCGTTCCCGTGCGTGACTCGAAGGACCCTCACGGCCCGGCCCTCGTCTTCCCGGCCGCTGCTTGGGCAGCATTCGTGGCAGCCGTTCAGGACGGCGAGTTCCCGGCCCAAGGCTGACCGGGAACTCGGTACACGAGAAGAACACAGGCCGGGCTCAGGCGCCCAGATGGGTCAGCAGTGTGTCGCCCGACGGGTACGGGAGTTCGGCGGGCAGGAGCTTCCGGGCCTCCTCCAGTTCCCCGGCCCGCACGTGGTCGTGGATCGTGTGCGCGAGTGCGGTGACGTCCTCCACCGAGACGATCCACTCGTCCGCATAACGCTCGGTGGCCTCGCCGGTGAGGCCGAGCTGAAGCGACCGATGGGGCAGCGGCTCCAGATGCAGGCTGCGTTCGGGGTCCCACTGCACGCGGGCCGGCGACCGCCTCAACTCCCGCTTCCAGGTGGCCTGGTCGGGGTGCAGCCCGCGCTTGTAGTGGGACAGGCAACTGTTCTCCAGGGCCCATTCGAAGCCCTCGCGGGTGATCTCGACCGCGAGGACGGTCTCCTGTCCTTCCTTCGTCGCCCATCCGCAGCGGTACATCATCCAGAGGAACGACGGTTTGATCCACGTCATCCGGTCCCTCTTCCACACCGCCGGAAAGCGGCCGTCCCGGGCGGCGGGCAGCCCGATCTCCGGCGAGTACGCCTGGTAGACGGTCACCGTGGAGGCGGTGTGGAGGGCGCGGATCTGATACTTGGGTTCTGGCACGCTGACCAGCCTCGATGCTCCGCGAGCATTGCGCCAGCGGATTTTCCGGGCGGCGTGGGGTTCCCCGGCGCGGGCCGTGGAGCCGCTCCGCTCTCGAAGGTCACGCGACCACGGCGCGGGCGATCAGGGTTCCGATGTGGCCGGGCTCGGGAGCGTCGAGAACTCGGACATCCGGGTCCGTGAACCCGGCCGTCAGCAGCAGCCTCTCCGGGGCGGTGAACCAGACCGCCCCGAAGATCGATAAGACGGCGTCGTAAGTCGACCTCGTGGTGACCGCCCCTTGTGAGTGGTCCTTCTCGGAATGCCACGTCAGCGGGCCCTGGGCCTGGCAGGGTGTCGACACCACCTCGGCGATCGTCCGCGCGATCGCCGACCTCCTGGAGAAGGGCCCCGACTCATGAGCACCTCGGACCGGCTTCGCGCCGCCCTGGTGGACGGCCTCACCGGGGACGACGCGATCGGCGATCCGGCGTGGCGGGCCGCCGCGCTCGCCGTGCCGCGGGAGTTGTTCGTCGGGTCGTTCTTCGTGCCGGTCCCGGGCAGCAGCCCGACCGCGTACCGGCCCGTGCACCGGACCGACCCCGGATGGCTGAGGCAGGTCTACGCGAACGAGACGCTGATCACCCAACTCGACGGTCACGTCCGCCCCGAGGACGTGACCGGGGGCACCGTGACCGGGACGCCGTCGTCGTCCTCCACCCTGCCGTCGCTGGTGCTGGGCATGTGGCAGCAGCTCGATGCCGAAGCCGGGCACCGGGTGCTGGAGATCGGCACCGGCACCGGCTACTCGACCGCCCTCGGGGCCCACCGCCTCGGGGACGCCAACCTGACCAGCATCGAGTACGACCCGCTGGTGGCCGAGCGTGCCGCCGCCGCGATCCGGGCGGCCGGGTTCGCTCCCCGGCTGGTCGTCGGCGACGGGCTGGTCGGCGACCCGGACGGCGGCGAGGGCGCGTACGACCGGCTGATCGCCACCTGCGCCGTCCGGTACCTGCCGCCCGGCTGGCTGCACCAGGTGAAGCCCGGCGGCGTCATTCTGGCGACCGTCTCCGGGTGGGGGTTCGGCTTCGGGCTCGTCCGCCTGGTCGTCACGGCCCCCGGCGAGGGAACGGGCCGGTTCATGCCCGGCTGGACCAGCTTCATGATCGCCCGCCCGCACGACCGACCGCCGCGCCAGAGCATCTCCCTGCTCCCGGGGGACGAACGCCCGTCCCGGATCGACCCCGAGGTCATCAGCACCTGGACCGGCAGCTGGGTCGCCCAGCTCGCGGCGCCCTCGGCCGAACGGATGGGGGCCGTTGGGCACCAGATCCTCTGGGACGTGGCCACCGGATCGCAGGCCCGGACCGCGCCCGTTCCCGGCGGCGGGTGGACCGTGGTGCAGCGCGGCCCGCTCCGGCTCTGGGACCAGGTGGAGAGCGCCGTCGAAGCCTGGCAGCGGGCCGGCGAGCCGCACCAGGAGGGCTTCGGCCTCACCGTCTCGCCGACCGGGCAGCGGGTCTGGATCGGAAGCGAGGCCGGACCGGGCTGGAACCTGCCGATCTGAGCCCTCCATCGCGCAGCAGCAGCAGCAGCAGCGGCAGCAGCTCAGGCGCCCAGGCTCCCAGGCGGGCGAGGAGCGTATCGCCCGACGGGCGGGGGCGTTCGGCGGGGAGGCGCGACACCTGGGCTCTGGCGCGGTGACCGGGGATCGAGGCCCGCCATGCCCTGCGCGAGCGGATTCTTCGGCTACTGCCGTCGAGACCTGAAGAAGCCCCACCGGAAAACGATCCGGTGGGGCTTCTTCAGTGCAACGGTAGGGGCGGGGCGGAGTAGGGCCCCTTCTTAACCCCGCTCAGAACCCGTAGGGCGCGGAGCGAACTCCACGTTCTCGAATTCGAAGTCCGCCTGCTCGATCGCCTCCTGCCGCGTGGGATGGCACGTGTCCGTCAGGACTTCCCAGTCCGCAGAGCAGTAGAACAGGTAGTAATCGGACTCTCCGTCGTACCGTGCGATCGCCAGGTGGGAGATCTTCTCGTCGAGGCCGTCGATCGAGTGCCTGGTCCGGCCGGTGGGCCGCTGCGCGTCTCCCACCCGCGCGTACAGCTCGACCGAAGCGCCGTCAAGGACGGCCGGCACAGGTGCACTCATGGCCTGATCTCCACACTCGTGTTCTCGACCACTCGGCCGTTCTCGACCGCCTCGAAGTGGATGTGATGGCTCTTCGACGTGGTCTCGTGCTTTCCGTAACGAACTATACGACTGCCATCACTTGACACGTACCGGCCGACTCCCTCTTCCCGGTACCCGGCCCCGAGCCAACGCTCGGCAAGGTCCATGGCCTGGTCCTGATTGATCGTTCCGCCGTGATACTCCGGAGCACGTCCACGCGGGGTGGCCGCTACCTGGGAGGAGTTGGCGGTGAAGCAGTTCGGTCCGGAATTGTGAACCAGTACCGGCGTGTTCCCTGCCAGCACGTAGTACGTGTGCAGGTCCCGCACCGTCAGGTTGTGGGCGGGCTGGACCAGGTGGAAGTGTCGGACCCGGGCCAGGGCGACGACCGTGCCGTCGGAGCTGCGGACGGTGTCGTCCGCGGTCAGGTCCCCGGCGTTGACCCAGGCGTCCCGGTTGACGCTCCAGAACGGGTGGTGGTCGGTCGCGGTGACCTCGCCCCGGCCGTCGGCGAGGAGGAGCGTGGTGAAGTCGGCGTCGTCCGGGGTCACCATGGTGGCGTCGACCTCGCGAGCGGCCGTCTTCCCGGTCTCCGGGTCGGTGGCGAGGACGAGGTCCCCGACCTTCAACTGCTCGATGGGCTTGGTCGTCCCGTCCGCCATCCGCACCGCGACGCCCGCCGGGAAGCTGTCGCAGGACATGGCGATCCGGTTGCCCGGTGCGGGCTTCTCGGCGGCGGCGGCCGGCTTGGGCTTGGCCGAGTTGTTGAACTTGGCGAGGCCCTTGCCGAGGGCTCCGGCGCCGACGCCTATCTCGCCCGGGCCGAACATGGCGATGTTCTCGAACTGCCAGTTCTTGAGCTGGTCCCAGAGCTCGTTGTAGATCGGGGACTTCTGGCATTCCTTGATCATGTGGCAGGCGTTCAGCGCTGCCGCCACGTAGTCGTGGGCGTCGGAGTCCGGGTCCTCTCCGAAGCGGTGACGCTGCTTCTGGAGGATCTTCAGGTTCTTGTTGGTCTGCTGGATCAGCTTGTTGAAGTCGGTCTTGCCGGTGGTGATCTGCACTCCGCCGGGAAGGACCGACTTCACGCTCTTGACGGTCTCGACGACCCAGTCGCCGCCGTTGACCGGCATCCAGTAGTCCTGGACGAGCTGGCCCTCGGGGGTGCGGCACTGGGCCGTACCGCCGCAGGTGCCGTCGGGCCGCAGCCCGGACGGGTCGCTGAGGGTGAGCGGGTTGTTGTTGCTGTACGTGTAGCCCGCCAGCGACTGCGGGTCGGTGCCGGCCAGGACCGGGTCCACGCTGATGAACCGGCCGGTGGCCGGGTCGTAGTCGCGGGCCCCGAGGTGGGTGAGGCCGGTGGGCTCGGCCGTGCCGCCGAGGAAGCCCCGGGTGCCGGCCCAGGTGGCGGGGGTGGTGCCGCGGCTGCCGCCGAAGGGCAGCGAGCGGCGCTGGTCCACGGCGCCGGTGGCGGCGTCGACGCCGATCTCGGCAGTGCCGTGGTGGTCGTCGACCTGGAAGGTCAGGCGGTTGTCGTCGGTACGGACCGCGGTGGCCGAGCCGAGCGGGTAGTAGCGGGTGGCGGTGGCCTTGGCGGCGCCCTTGACCAGCTTCAGCTCGACGCGGTCGAGGTAGAGGGTCCAGCTCTCGGCCGCCGGCTGGGCGGTGTCGAGGGTGTGGCCCAGCAGACGGTTGCCGACAGCGTCGTAGAGGTAGTCGGTGGTCTGGTTGGTCGTCGCGGTGGTACTGCCGTTGGTGGTCTGGACGGTCGCGGCGAGTCGGCCGACTCGACCCTCGGAGTCCCAGGTCAGGGCCTGGTCGCTGGTCTGGTTGCCGGACGGCGACTTGAGGTGCCGACCGGTGGTGTTGCCCGCGGTGTCGTAGTCGTAGCTCTCCACGACCGGAGCGCCGACCGTGCCGGTGACCGTGGAGGTGGAGCTCAGGCTGTGCGGTCGGGCCGCGGTGGCGGCGGGGTAGGTGTAGGTGGTGGTGGCGTCCTGGCCGGTGTTGCCGGTGGTGTCGTGCCGGGTCTCGGTGGCACGGGTGCCGTTGGTGTTGTAGGTCCAGCTGGTCCAGTACGGGGCGGGGCCGCCGAGCTGGGTGCCGCCGGGGGCCGTGCAGCCGCCGGTGCCGGGGGTGTAGGCCTCGGTGAGGCGGGCCAGGGAGTCGTAGCGGAAGCACTGCCGGTCGGTGCCGGAGCGCGAGGTGTCGGTGACCGAGGTGACGTTGCCGGCCTGGTCGTAGGTGTAGGCGGCGGCGCGGGTCGCGCCGGTGACGCCGTACTGGTCGGTGCGGCTGGACGCGAGGCGCTGGGTGCCCCACTCGTAGCCGTTGGTGATGTACACGTCCTTGCCGGCGGTGCCGTTGCTGAGCGTGGACTGCAGCGGCTTGCCGGTGAGGCTGTAGGTCTGGTTGGTGAGGTACTTCGTCAGGCCCTCGGCGGCCGTGGGCCGGTGCAGCGCGTCGTAGGTGAACGCCACCGACTCGGCTGCCAGGTTCCCGGCGGCCGGGTACGCGATCGACTTGGCCTGCCCGTCGAGGCGGTAGATGGTGCCGCTGATGTAGCTGCCTGCCAGGGCTTCCTGGCCGGGGACGGACGGGATGGTGACCGTGGTGCGGGTGGGCCGGGCGAGGGTGTCGAACAGCGAGTAGGTGGTCTTGTACTGGTAGGTGGTGCCGCCGACCGTGCTGTAGCGGGTGCTGGACGACAGTTGGCCCTTGTTGCCGGCCGGGTCCCACGCCCGGGAGGTCAGCAGCGGGCCGGTCGCCGAGCCGTCGCGCGTCTCGATCGGCCGGGAGAGGTTGTCGTAGGCGGTGGCGACGGTCTTGCCGCCGCCGTCGGTGGTGCCGGTCAGCTCGCCGCGGTCGTTGTACGTGCTGGTGGTGGTACCGGAGTCCGGGTCGACCGCCTTGGTCCGCCGGCCGAGCTGGTCGTACTGCCAGGTCCAGACACTGCCCGCCGGGCCGGTGAGCCTGGAGAGGTTGCCGGCCGGGTCGTAGCCGTAGGTGGTGGAGTCGTAGGCGCCGGTGGGCGCGGCGGACTTGTACTGGCGCAGCTCGACAGCCCGGCCGACCGCGTCGAAGACGGTCGTGGTGGGGGTGCCGCCGGTGGGCGGGGTGACGGTGACCCGGTCGCCGCCGTACTCGGTGAGCGTGGTGGCCAGCGGGGTGCCGACGCCGTTGCCCGAGAGCGCGGTGGTCCTGACGACCCGCCCGAGGCCGTCGTACTCCGTTGCCGCCTGGGTCTCCAGGCCTGCGGTGTCGTCGATGTTGCGCAGCGTGCCGGAGGGCGTGCCGGTGGCGTAGTACGGGGAGTAGGCGAGCGCCGTCTGACCGCGCTCGTCGTAGAAGGTGTCCGCGATGACGCGGCCGCCGTTGTCGCCCGGGGCCTGGCCCTGCCGGAAGCGGCCGAGGCCGTCGTACAGGGTGTAGGCGGTCTGCTGGGAGCCGTCCTCGTTGAGGGTCTTGCCCGCGACGGAGACGATCTGGTTGTCGGCGACCGTGTAGGCGTACTCCTGGTCGGGGGTCTGCCCGGTGGCCTTGGAGCGGTCGGGCAGCCAGACCTTCAGGGTGCGGCCGAGGGCGTCGTAGAGCGTGTCGGTGCGGCGGTTGTTGGCGTCGATCGTGTCGACGGCCAGGCCGCGCAGCAGGTCGTAGTCGGTGGTGGTGGTCTGCGTGGTGGTGGTGTCGCCGGCCTTGGCGGGCGGGGTGGTCTCCACCGACTTGCTGGGCCGGCCGGTGGCCGGGGTGTAGGCGGTGGTGCTGGTACGGGCGTTCGGCGAGGCCGTGGTGACCGGGTTGGTGGCGCCGCTGAGGTCGTAGACCGTGCTGGAGGCCAGCTCGGTGCTGCTCAGCGGACGGCCGTAGCCGTCGTAGGTGGCGGCGTGGTCCAGGTAGGTGGCGCTGTTGCCGGTGCGGGACTTGAGCGTCTGGATGAGGGTGATGTCGCCCTTGGCGGGTGCGGCGCCGAAGCCCTGGCCGTCGAACCGGTAGCGGATGTCCGAGAGCACCGCCGAGGTGCCGTCGGCCCGGGTGTCCCGGTTGACGTCGGTGGCGCAGTTCGCGGCGACCACCTCGACACGGGTGGCGCTCCTGAGGATCCAGGTGCCGGTGTTGTCGGCGTACGTGGTGCGGGTGCAGGTGTCGTCGTCGGGGACCGCGACGTCACCCTGGTTCTCGACCGAGGTGACCCGGCCGTAGCCGTCGCGGGTGTTGTTGGTACGGGTCTCGCGCCAGTTGCTGCCCGCGCCCTTGTCGAGCGAGGTGAAGGTGCGGGTGACCGTGGTGCCGGTGATGTTGGCGGTGGTGGTGCCCCAGTCGCGGACGCGCTTGGCGGTCTCCTGCTTCCACGGCGTGTTGACGTTCTTGCCGAGGATCACGCCGCCGGGCTTGTCGTACTGCTCGGTGCGGTACTCGTAGCCGGCCCACGCCTGGTCGTCGGTCAGGACGGTGCCCTGCCCGTCGTCGACGGTGACGCTGCGCTTGCCGTTCTTGTCAGCGGGGTTGTTGCGGTCCTGGTCCATGCCGCGCAGGAACCAGTGGTCCGCCTGCGTCGTCATGCCGGTGACGCCACCGGTCTCGACCCGGGTGCGGGCGTAGCCGCGCCACTGGGACCAGGTCTTGAGCTTGTCCTTGGTCAGGCCGTCCTCGTCGTCGAAGTGCCAGGCGGCGTCGCCGAGGTAGGTGTAGCGGGTGACCATGTCGGGTGCGCCGCCGGTGCGGTCGGTGGCGATGACCGCGTCGACGACGTACTTGTTGAACCACTCCGTGGTGACCGGGGTCTCGTCGGAGGCCTGGTACATCTGCGGGAAGCAGCGGGTGGTGTTGGACTGCGGGGTGGGCAGGTTGTTCCAGTCGCAGGCCGCGGCCGAGTAGTTGACGTCGATCTGGCCGCCGAGTTCGTCGGTGACGGTGCCGAGCCGCTGCTTGATGAACGGCATCCGGCCGTCGCCGACCTTGTCGAGCCGGTTGGCCATCTGCTTGTAGGCGAGGGTGGTCTTCGGCAGGGCGACGGACGGGGCGGCGGAGGACCCGGTGTGCTTGATCGAGTCCAGCAGCAGCTGGTAGTCGAAGTCGGCGGTGCCCCACTTGTGGGTCAGGTCCCAGGTGTCGACGGTGGCGTAACTGCCGTCGGCCTGCAGGGTCTTGGCCGCGATCTGGGTGAGGCGGGTGCGGGTGAAGAAGGTCGGCGAGTACTGCGTGGTGCAGTCGGTGCCGTCCTTGCAGTTCTGGTCCCACGGGGTGTCGTACCAGTACTGCCGGTTGGCGTCGATCTTCGCCGGGTCGCACACGCCCGCGCCGGTCTCCAGGCAGCGTTCGGCGGTGCCGAAGTCGACCCGGCCCATCGGCTTGACGCCGGCCGAGTACAGGTCGCCCTGCTGCTGGCCGTACTCGATGTGGTCCAGGCGCCCGCCGCGCACGTACGAGGTGCGGTCGGTGGCCTTGAGGTTGCGGCCGTAGTTGTTGGTCTCGGGGGTGTACCAGTAGGTGATGTCGTTGCCGTGGGCGTCGACCACCAGGTCCAGGTTCCACCGCCAGCCCTGCTGGCACCACGAGGACGCGAAGTCGGCGCCGTTGCACGGCTCGCCCGCGTTGTTGCCGTAGACCGGCACGGTGTAGACGGACTTGGTCTCCGGCTTGCCCGCCGACCAGTTCGGCAGGCGGTTGTAGCCGAAGTAGTAGCTGGTGCCGTCGGTGGTGGTGGCGCGGAAGTACTCGCCGTCGTTGTCGCCGTTGCCGCGGCCGGTGTCGCGGACGCGCACGACCTTGGTGGCGTCGTCGTTCTTGATCCGCCACTCGTCGCCGGAGACCGGGATCAGCTCACCCGAGTGCCCCGCGAAGCTGATGGTGGCGTTGTCCGTGCCCCAGCACAGGTCACCGGGGCTGGACTTCCCGGTCTTGGGCGCCCCGTCGTCGGCGCAGGCCTTGTAGCTGCGCTCGACGAAGCCCGGCGACAGGTCGAAGCCGTCACCGGCCCAGGAGGCCTGGTTGTTGCTGTTGGCCGTGCGGCCGTCGATCGCACCGGAGTTGTAGGACAGGCCGACCTTCGGGGTCAGCCCGCCCGGCATCGCCGTGAGCGGCATGTCGTAGGACCAGGTGAACGCGCCGCTGTTCAGCGCCGTGGACCAGGAGGACGCGCTCGACAGCGGCGTCGCCCTGTAGTCGCCGCTCGGTCCGGCGCTGCCGGTGGTGGCCGCGAGCACCATCGCCCCCGGCGCGGACTGCAGGCGCATCGACCCGGCCGGGGCCGTGGTCAGGGCGTCGGCGGCGACGGTCTGCTTCGCCACGTCGTTGCCGCCCGGCAGCGGGGTCTGCACCCGGCATTCGGGCAGGTCGGGCGTGGTGAGCGCGCACTCGGGCAGGCGGACCAGCTTCAGGCGCGAGCCGAAGCCGGAGCCGGCGGCCTGGGCGAAGGACGAGTAGTCGACGGCCAGGCCGCTGTTCTCGTCGGCGCCCGTGACGGTCAGCAGGACGCCGTTGACGCCGGCCCTGGCGGCGGCGTCCTGGCCGAGCAGCTCGACCTTGGCCTTGCCCGCCGCGCCCGAGGACGAGAGCGCGACCGGCAGCTTGCCGGCCTTGACGGCCTTGCCCTTCTCGCCGGGCACGTCGACGGTGGCGCTGCCCGCGCCGGGCAGGGCGCCCTGCTTGCCGTCCGTCCTGCTGACGGTGGTGTCGGCCTTGCGGCCCCTGGCCTTGGCGTCGGAGCCCTTGACGGGCTTCTCGGGTGAGACCGCGGACGGCTTGGTGTACGGTTCCGCGGCCGCCGCGACGGCGGCCAGCGGCAGTGCCGGCAGCAGCGACCCGACCAGGGTGCCCGCGATGATCGCGGACATTCTGGTGCGGGTCGGCCGCGGCACCGACCTCTTCCTGCTCATGGGTGGGACAACTCCTCTGGGAGAAAACGGGTGTGACGGACCGCGGGCCGGGCGGCAGGAAGCCGCCCGGCCCGCGAAACGGAGGGGGGAATCAGACCCCGGTGGAGGTGTTCAGCTCGACGTTGTAGTCGGCGAGCTTGGTGATCTGCGCGGGGCTCAGTACGCCCTGGTACAGCCAGACGTCGTCCAGCTCACCGGAGAAGTACTCGCCCCACGCGCCGGCCGCCCGGTTGCGGCCGAACTGCACGCCGCCCGTCGCCTCGTAGGGCTGCGGGGCGCCGGTCCAGGAGATGTGCGGGGTGCAGCCGGTCGAACCGTCCGGGCAGCCCTGGTTCTCGATCTGGCCGCCGACGTACAGGGCGAGCCGGTCCGCGAAGGCGTCGTAACTGACCGCCAGGTGCGTCCAGTTCTCCAGGACGGAGGTGGCCGGGGTGTGGGCGGTCAGGGTGCGGACCGCGCCAGTGGCGTCGGAGTCGCGCACCTCGGCCTGCCACTGGCCGGTGGGCTGGCCGTTGGCGTCCTTGCCCAGGGCGTGCCAGCGCAGGGTGACCGCGCTGTTGTTGGCGCCGGCGACGGACAGCACCGTCATGTCCCGGGTCGGGACGCCCGCGGTGTTCGCCCAGCCGGCCAGGGTGAAGCTCTGGCCGGTGTGCAGCGGGACGGAGCCGGTGGCCGCGTAGCCGGTGGAGCCGTCCAGCAGCAGGGTGCCGGGGGCGGGCAGCACGCCGCCGTCGGCCTTGATCGAGGCGCCGCCGCCGAGCTGGGCGCCGGCCTTGGCCGGGCCCTCGTCCGGGGTGACGGCCGGGGTGCCGGTGGCGGAGGAGAGCTTCCAGCGGCCGGCCAGCTGCGGGCGCTGCTGGACCATCGCGCCGGCCTCGGGGCCGGTGACGACGCGGTCGTAGAGGCGCACGTCGTCGATGTCGCCGCCGAAGAACTCGCCGTTGGCGCCCTCGCGGTTGACGGCACCGATCTGCAGCGGGCCGGGGTTGGCCCACGGCGCGTTCTGGGTGTAGTCGGACTCGCCGACCAGGAAGCCGTTGATGTAGAAGCGCAGCTTCTTGGCGGCGGTGTCGGAGACGCCCAGCAGGTGGGTCCACTCGCCGGTGGTGCCGGCGAAGCAGGGCGCGCCGTTGATCTGGGTGCCCGGGGTGCAGTCGGGCTGCCAGGTGCGGACCAGGGTGTCGGCGGAGGTGTCCTCCTTGTAGCGGCCGAAGATCCAGCGCTTCCAGTAGGTGGAGTAGTACAGCGAGAACTCGCTGTTGTGCTGGCCGATCTGGGTGACGGCGATCTTCGCGGTGGTGTCACCGGGGGTCGGCGCGGGCAGCTTGACCCACGCGGAGACCGAGAAGTCCCGGCTGCCGTCGACCTGCGGGCGGGTGCCGCGCAGGTAGTCGTCGACGCCGTCCAGGTGGATCGCCTTGTCGGCGATGCCGGGGCGGCCGAGTGCGACGCCGTTGTAGGCGGTCAGGTTGTCGGTCTCGGCGGTGCCGGCCGGCTTGGCGTCGCTGCCGTCCAGGTGCCAGACCGCCTTGGCGGGGCGACCGGTGGCGAGCTGCTTGTCGGCGGCCACGTCGGAGACCTCGGCCGTGCTGAGGGAGCGGTCCCAGACCCTGACCTCGTCGATCGAGCCGGGCCAGTTGCCGACCCATTGGCCCTTCCAGCGGTTGCGGCCGATCTCCAGCGGGCCGTGTCCGTCCCAGACCGCGTTCGCGGTGGCCGACTTGGCGAGGGTGCCGTTGACGTACAGCTGGATGGTGCGCGTGTCCATGTTCCACACGCCGGTCAGGTGGGTCCAAACCCCGGTCGTCGCGGGATCGGCGGACTGCACGGAGACCGTGGTCGCGTCCTGGTTGCCGGCCGCGGTCTGGACCTTGAAGCCCCATTTGGAGACACCGGCGATGTTCTCGATGCCGAGCTGGAAGGCGTAGTAGTCCGGGCCGCTCTGGCTGACCGCCGCGCGGTTCCAGTCGCCGCCGTTGAACCGGACCCAGGAGGACACGGTGAAGCTGCGGGAGGTGTCCAGCACGGCCGACGATGCCTCGGCGTAGCCGTTGGCGGTGCCGTCCAGGGTGAGGGCCTCCTTGAGGTGGCCGGGCGTCCCGGGGGTGGCGCCGGAGCCGAGGGTGGCCTCGAAGCTGCCGCCGGTTCCGGCGACGGAGGTGCCGCCGGCGGCGTCGTCCATCGACCAGCCGGTGCGCTGCGGCTGCCCGGAGAGCACGTTGAAGTAGTACGTCTCGGGCTGCGAGGCGTTGCCCGCGCCGTCGACGGCCCGGGCGGAGAGGAAGTGCACGCCGGCGGTCTGCGGCTGGACGCGGACGGTCTGTCCGGCGCCGCCGCCGGTGGCGATCTCGTTCGCCGCGGACGGCGAGGTGTCCAGGCCCCACTGGTACTTGACCACGTCGGTCGCGGCCGACTTCAGGGTGAAGTAGCCGTTCCTGCCGACGCCGTCGGTCCAGGGGAGCGCGGCGGTGGCGTCCTTGGAGCCCGGGTAGGCCTCCGAGGTGATCGCCGGGCCGTCCGGTGCGGAGGTGTCGACGATGAAGTAGCAGCCGGTCGGGTCACCGTCGGAGGACCACGGCCCCCACTGCGCGCCGTCCCAGGCGCGGGCCTCCCAGTCGAGCTGGAGGTTCTGCGGCAGGCCGGTGGGCAGCGGCCAGGAGAACATCGAGCCGGAGGCCTTGAAGGTGTCCCACCCCGGTGCTGCGTCCTCCGAGCCGGTGGACCACCAGCGGCGGCGCAGGCCGCTGCCGTCGTCCCAGCCGACCGCGAACTGCACGCCGATGGCCTCGCCGTCCGGGTCGCTCGCCCGGGTGGTGACCTGCGGCATCTTGTTGATCTTGATGCCCGGGTACTGGCAGACCGAGCCCGGCGACATCGTCATGTCGGACATCGGGATCTGGTTGGGCCGCAGGTTGTAGTACACCGACAGGTAGGCGTCGTCGGTGAAGCGCTTCCAGGCGAGGGTGTCGCCCTCGTTCTGGGCCTTCAGGCCGAAACTGATGGTCGGCCAGCCCCAGTTGGCGGCGTCCTGGACCAGGTTGCGCACCGCGCCGTCCTGGCCGTACTCCAGCCAGCCGCCGGGGCAGCTGCCGCTCCAGCCCTTCGCGGTGTTGATGGTCTGCAGGTAGCGGCCCCAGAACCCGGAGGCGTTCTGGCTGTTCCAGTTCAGGCCGGGGGAGATGTAGCCGGTGTTCCACAGCTCGACGGGCCGGGCGTCGCAGGAGTACGACCAGCTCTCGTAGGTGCCGAAGGTGGCGCTGAGGATCTGCTTGCCCACGAACGGGTTGGAGACCTGGAAGAAGGCCCGCTTCACGTCGGTCGGCGCGCACCGCGAGGTGTCGCCGCAGTAGCCGACGCCCCAGTCGTGGACGTAGCTGCTGTTGTACGTGAAGTGCCAGTACGCCTGGTTCGGGTAGCTGCGCGAGACGCCCGCCCAGTCACCGGCGTGCGGGGTGTTCCACGCCGGGTCGATCATCACCGGGTAGACGGTGTCCGCGGCGTCCAGCATGCCCTGGTCGGGCGACAGGACCAGGCCGTCCTTGGGCAGGTCGACCTTGAGCCGGGTCATCTTGGCGCCCTCGCCGGGCAGGTCGCCGTAGCCGGCGGCGGCGAGGTCGCCCGGACCGGCCGCGGGGGCGCCCGGGGCGGGGGCCTCGGCCTGCGGTGCCGCCTGCGGGGCGGCCTTGAACGTCTTCGGGGCGGCGGCCGGAGCGTTCGCCGGGGCGTTCGGTGCGGCGGCGGCCGGGGCGTTCGGCGTGGCGGTCGCCGGGGCGTCCGGCGTGACGGCGGCCGGCTTGGAGGAGTCCCACATCACCGGGACGGGCGCCTCGAAGACGGTGCCGCCGCCGGACGGGTCCTTCGCCTTGAGGGTGCCGTCCGCCTCCTGGCTGACCGTCAGGCCGGTGCCCTGCAGGCCGAGCCGGAGCTGGTCCAGCTCGGGGTTCTTGGCGGCCTCGGCGGTGTGCACCACGATGACCTGGGTGAACCCGGTCCTGGTGGCGGACAGCCGCAGGTCCACGTCCGGCAGGATCGACGCGTACTCGGCGGTCGCGCCGTTGACCTTCGGCTTGGGCAGCGGCTTCGGCCAGCTGAGCTTCAGCTCCTTGCCGGCCCGGGCCATCGTGACCAGCGGTTCGCTGCCGCCGCCGGAGAACCGCAGGTCGGCGGTGGACCCCTTGGGGGCGACGGCGCCGCCGGGCAGCGCCTGCAGCGTCGGGTCGAGCTCCACCCAGGCGCCGTTCTTGCGCACCCGCTTGGGCTGGACGTAGGTGGTGGTCTTCAGCTTGCCGTCGGGCTGGGCGACGGTGTCACTGGTCTCGCTGCGCTTGGCGAGTACCTCGACCGGCTTGCCGCTGCGGGCGGCCTCCTTGACGGCCATGCTCTCGGCGGTGTCCTGGGAGCCCGTCAGGCCGGGCGGTGGCGTTCCGCCGGTCGCGGCGGCGGCCGGCCCCACCGCGGTCGCGGTCAGGGCGACCGCGGCGAGTGCCGCGGCGAGCAGACTGCCCGACCGTCTTGCTGCTGTTCTCACTGTGCGTAAGCTCCGACTTCCGATATGTGGGCGAAGTTTGAGCGGATCTTTATGGACGCTTAATCAGGTGTCAAAGGTTCATGAGAAAACCGCGCGGACGCATGCCCGTGTCGATGCGCCGTCAGAAGGGGAGCAGCGCAGGTAAAACCGGACAAACCACTTGATGCGCTGTGGCGGAAGTCACATGCCCGGAGTGCTGTCGCGGAGTGATCCGGCCTCCGGGTGGCGGCGGCGAACGGTGACCGACAGCTTCGAGGCGGCGCCGCGGCGAGTGGCGGGCGTCCCATCCCCTGGTTGTCGGTGCTGGTCACCCGGGGTGTCGCGGATGGGGGCGGCGCGGTCCGGGCGGCAGTGGGGGCCACGGACGGTCACCGACGTGCCCCGGAAACGGGACGCCGGTACGGGGGCGGACGGTTCCCGGGCGCGTCGCGACCGAGGGGGACCGCCCTCGGGACATTTCCGCTCTTTCCGCCTGGCTGTTCGTCAGATTTCTTCGGCGGAATAACTCGGCCTTGTTGTGGTCAAGTTGTCGCCAGGTCGGTGAATCGGAAATGCCGAATCGGGTTCCGGGAAAAGCCGATTAAGGAGCGGAAGGCGCCGCGTCCGGGCTCCGGTCCGCCGCCGGGCCGGCCGGCAGCGGCGGCAGGGTCCGCAGCGCCCGGGCGACCTGCCCCAGCCAGCGGGTCTCGGCCTCCATGCCGCCGGCGTGCGGCAGGTGCGGTTCGGCCGGCGGCGGGCCGCTGCGGAGGGGGCCGTCGGGAGCCCGGGTGCGGGCGCGGCGCAGGGCGGCGGCGATCCGGACGGCCTCGGCCCGCGCGGCGGCGTCGGTGTCGGCGGCTTCGACGGCAGCGGCGTCGGTGGAGGGGACACCGGTGGAAGGGGCCTCACCGGGGCTGCCGTCGGGGGAGGGGGAGTCCTCGGCCGTGCGGTAGCGGCGCAGGATCAGCAGCCCGTCCCGGATCTCGATGACCCGTCGGTAGAGGGCGAGTTCGGCGTCGGCGGGAGGCATCCGGCCGGCGGTGATCCGGCCCGTGGTGATCCGGCCCGTGGTGAGGGCGATCTGCGGGAAGGCCGCGTGCAGGGCCCGCCACAGCGGCCCGAGCGACCGGTAGCCGCGGTACGCGGCCCGCCACCGCCGGGCGGCGCGCCCGGCGCGCGCCCACAGCAGCGTGGTGGCGCCGGCCAGCAGCAGGACCGCGCAGACGCGTCCGAGCGCCAGCGAGACGGGGTCCTCGGTGGTCAGTTGACGGCCCGTGCGCAGGGCGCCGAGGACGTCGTCGAGGCCCCAGGCGGCCCAGAGCAGGCCGGCGGCGGTGGTGAGGGTGACCAGGCCGAGGGCCGTGCGCAGGGCCGTGTCGTCGGCCCGGCGGGTCCAGTGGGTCGTCCGGCGCAGCAGGGTGACCAGGCAGCCGGCCACGTAGCCGGTGACGACCAGGTCGTAGCCGGCCAGCGCCACGGGGCCGAGGGCGCCGGTGGCCACCAGTTGGCCGCCCTCCTCCCGGGGCCGGGCGAGCAGGAACAGGACGGTCGCGGCGAGGACCGCGAGGGCGGTGCCGACGCAGCGGCGGCGCAGCGCGCGGGCGTCGGCCTCGGGGCGGCGCAGCGCGACGGCGGTCAGTGCGAGGAATCCGGCGGAGCCCGTCCGGAGGTGGTCGGTGAGCATGCCGGTCAGGCCCGCCAGGCCGGTTCCGTGGTCGATGTCCACCCCGGCCCGGGCGGCCGTCAGCGCCAGGAAGGCGCCGAAGCACCAGGCGAAGCAGCAGGTGAAGAGCAGGGCCGGCGAGCGGCCGCGGCGCCGGCCCGCGAGGAAGCGGTAGGTGCCAAGGCCGAGCAGGAAGGCCGCGGCGAGGGCGAGGACGGGGTCAGTCATGCGGGCCGGTCGGGCGGCGGGTGCCCAGCAGGGGGGAGAGCCGGTGCGCCCACTCGGCGTCGCGGGGCTCCGCGCCGGACGGCCGGCCGCCGGGCAGCAGGGCGCGCTTGAGGATCAGCGAGGCGAGCAATTCCGCCTCCTGCTCCTGCGGTTCGAGGTAGACGGTGCGTCCCAGGACCTTCCCGATCAGTGCCGGGGACAGGTGCGGCAGCAGGCCGCGGGTGAGTCCCGGGTCGGCCGGGGTGCCGTCGGTGTGGCCCAGCAGGAGGTGGGCGTACTCGTGCACCAGGATGTGCTGGCGGTGCACCTCGCTGGTGTCCTCGGCGTAGACGATGTAGTCGGCCTGACCGGTCGTCACCAGCAGTCCGCACGGCGCCCCGGGCCGTGCGGGTACGGCGATCAGGTCGATGGGCCGGCCGCGGTCGCGGGCGAGTCGGGCGACGAGCTCGGCGGCGTCGAACGGGTCGGGGAGTTCGAGCGAATCGCTGATCGCGCGGCAGCGCCGCATCAGTCCGCCGTGCCGTCGGATCCACCGCAATGCGCGCCTCACCTGTCCGCCGGGGCCGGCGTGGCCGGTCGGCCGTCGCGTCGCGGGGTGCCTCCCGGTGGCACCGCGTCGTGCTCACCGGGAGGGTTTGCCCCTGGCAGCCTCCCGGCGAGCGATAGTCTCGATCACATCGGAGACCGTGTCCAGGGCTTCGGGCGAGAGTTCCACCGCCCGCAGTGCCATGTTCCGGACGCCGGCGTCCCGCAGCGCCTCCAGGAGGGCGAGTTCGGCGAGGATCTCCTCGGACCGGTCGTCGAAGAAGTAGGCGGGCGAGACCTGGAAGAACCGTGCCAGGGCTTCCAGGTGACGTTTGGTCGGGTTGTCGCGCCTGCCGGTGCGCAGCTGCCACAGGTAGGTGGCCGAGAAGGTCTCGCCGGTGGCCTCGCGGCAGGCGCGCGCCACGTCCTCGTTGCTGTACTGCTCCCGGTTGGGGCGCCGGACCGTGCGGAACAGCGTCTCGATCTTCTCGGCGAGCGAACTCGCCCCGGCTCCCGCCATCTCCGCCTCCTGCGCCACCTGGCCTCCTGCGCCACCACTGCCGGTTCGGGCGGCGCTGGTGCACGGGGTCGGCCGCCGGGGAACCATCGTAGCTTCGGGCACGGCGCCGGTGTCGGGCCGTGCCGTTTCCCGGCCCCCTCGCGGGCGGGAGGGGGTGTCGCGCGCGGGACGGCGGCAGCGGTGGAAGACGCCGCGGCAGGTGCCCCCGGAGTGCCGAACACCCGGGGACACCTGCCGAGTCGACCGGATCGACACCGTTCGGTCGTCGGGCCGGTACGCGGTTGTCACCCCTCGTGCAGCGCCCACTTGTTGCTGTCGACCCGGGTGTTGCCGGGCAGGGCGATCAGTTCCGGCTTGAACAGCGGCTGGGTGTCCATCGCGGGTTCCCAGGTCGCCAGCTTCTCGTCCTGCGGGACCTCGATCCGCCGGTCCGCGGCGAGGTCGGCGACCACCTTCAGCAGCAGTCGCACGCCCAGCGGAGCCAGGTGGTCGCGCCACAGGCTCTGCGCGGTCGAGCCCGGGGGCACGAACAGGTGCTCCTGGGCGGCGAGCGGGCCGCCGTCGGTGCGCTCGGTGAGGTGGTAGACGCTCCCGCCCGTCACCTTGTCGCCGTCGCGGATGGTCCATCGGATCGCGTCCCGGCCGCGGTGCAGCGGCAGCAGGCTGGGGTGGTACCCGATGGTGGCGACGGTGGCCCTGGCGCGCGTGTTGCGGCCGAGGAAGGCGTGCGAGTGCGCGGCGACGATGATGTCCACCCCGTCCGGGATGTGCATCGCGCGCAGTTCGGCCGAGTCCGTCCAGGGGATGTCCCGGGGGAACGCCCAGGCGCGCAGGCGGTCCCAGGCCATCGCGTCGCTCTCGTCGGACTTGCCCTTGCGCAGCCGGGGCGCGGCCGCGCCGACGATCTTGTGACCGTTGTCCAGGAGGGCTTCCGCGACCTGAACCGCGAACGCCCCTTGTCCTGACATGTAGATGTTCATCCGCACTCCTGCGGTCGCTGGTTCGGGTGGTGGTCGCCGTCGGGTCGCCGTCAGGCCGCCGGCGTTCCCACCGCGGTGGTGAAGTGCTGCTCGACGTAGTCGAGGGCACCCTCACGGTCCGGGCAGGAGTGGACGATCCGCCAGCCGTCCGGGACGGCCAGGTGCGGCCGCCACAGCGCGTACTGCTCGTCGGCGTTCACGACGACCAGCCAGTCGCCCTCCCCGCCGTCGAAGGGGTTGCCGCTCATCGGTCGACCTCTTTCAGTCCGGAGTGATCGGGATCGAAGCGCACCGGCATGGTGGAGAACCCGGTCAGGAAGTTGGACCGGATGGGCAGCGCCTCGTCGGTCTGCTCGAAGCCGACGGTGAAGTCCCGCAGGGCCTTGAGCAGTTCGGCGATCTCCACCTTGGCCAGGTACGAGCCGACGCAGAAGTGCGGGCCGTAGCCGAAGGCCAGGTGCTTGTTGGGGGTGCGGCCGAGGTCGAACTCCTCGGGCCGCGCGAAGACCCGCTCGTCGCGGTTGCCGGAGGCGTGCCACAGGGTGACGATGTCGCCCTGCCGCAGCCGCACGCCGTGCAGTTCGGTCTCCCGCTCGACGCTGCGCCCGAAGTGCATGGTGGGCGAGGCCCAGCGCAGCACCTCGTCCACGGCGGTCTCGACGGCGACCTCGCCCTGCTTGAGCCGCCGCCACTGCTCGGGCTGGGCCGCGAGGGTGCGGACGCAGTCGATCATCGTCAGCCGGCTGGTCTCGTCGCCCCCGATGATCAGGCTGTAGCAGTTCAGCACGACGTCCTCGTCGGTCAGCGGCACCCCGTCGATGGCGCTGCCGATCAGCATGCTGATGACGTCCTCGCCCGGTGACTCGCGCCGCTCCTCGACGATGTCCATGAAGTACATCAGGATCTCGTTGCGGGCCATCTCGGAGTCGACCTCGTCGACGTCCTCGTCGTCCGCCGAGAGCGCGGTCTTGGTCAGGGAGAGCAGGTAGTCCCGGTCCCGCTCGGGCACGCCGAGCAGGTTCGAGATCGTGGTCATCGGGATCCGGCTGGCGATCTGCTCCGCGAAGTCGCAGCCGCCGGACTCGACCGCCTCGCGGATCCACTGCCGGGTGTTGACCCGGACGGTCTGCGCGACCTCGTCGAGCACCCTCGGCGAGAGCACCCGCTGGAGGATCTTGCGCAGCTCCAGGTGCCGGGGTCCGTCGGTGACGGCCAGCATCCGGCCGGCCCCGGCGTCGCCGCCCTCCAGGAGGGTGACGAGCACGTTGCCGCGCTGGGACGTGAAGTTCACGTTGTCCCGGTAGGTGGCCATGATGTCGTCGTAGCGGGAGAGCACCCAGAACCCCCGACGGCCGCCGACCGGCGGGTTCCAGTGCATCGGTGCGGTGTCCCGCAGGGTGCGCCAGAACCCGACGAGGTCGTGGTCCGCGAAGGTGGCCGGGTCTCCCAGGTCCAAGGTGTCCAGTGCCGGTGTGCTCATGGTCACCAGTCCGTACGCCAGAACCGGCGGGGCTGGAACGGGTAGGTGGGCAGCGGCACGCGGCGGCCGGCCTCCCCGAGGTGCAGGGCGTCGAAGTCCACCTGCTGGCCGGTCACCCAGGCGGCGGCCAGGTCGGACAGCGCCTCGTGGTCCCGGCCGGCCGGGACGATCCCGCTGTCGTTGCGCGAGAAGGCGCCCGGGTCGGTCCGCGGGGCGGCGGCGGTCGTGGTGGCCGCGCCGCGGGCGGCGTCGTCGGACAGCGCCGCGATCAGCTCCTCGCGGCTGCGGACCACGGCCGCCCACCGGCGGGCCATCACCTTGCGGCCGAGGTTGAGGGTGAAGCAGACGTCGTCCAGGCGCAGGCCGGGGTTCGCCTCCAGCCACTCCTTGAGGCGGGTGCGCTGGCGGCCCAGCGCGTCGTCGTCCAGGGCGGACAGGGTGGCCAGCCGCGGCCGGCCCTCCTCCTCGGGGGCGCGCTCGGCGGGCGCCGGCGCCTCCTCCAGCAGCAGGTGGGCGTTGTAGCCGCCGCCGCCGATCGAGGTGATGCCCGCGCGGCGGATGCCGGCCTCCGGCTCCCAGGCCGCGCCCTCGATCTGCGGCACGAAGGGGGTGCTGGGGAAGTCGAGGTCCTGGTTGACCTCCGTCAGGTTGATCGTCGCCGGGAGCGTCTTGTGGTACAGCGCCAGCGCGGCCTTGATCGCGCCGAAGCCGCCCGACACCACGCCGCCGTGGCCCACGTTGCCCTTGACCCCGCCGATCGAGGTGGTCGCGGTCTGCTTCCCGAACGCCATGGTCGCCGCGTGCACTTCGAGCTCGTCGGTCATCGGCAGGCCGAGGCCGTTGGCCTCGTACATGGACACGGTGTCCGGGGTGACGCCGCCGACCTCCATGGCGGCGGCGATGCAGGCGCTCAGCCGCTCGGGCTGGGCCAGGCCGTACGCCATCGCGCTGACGCCGTTGTTGTTGACGGCCGAGCCCCGGACCACGGCGTAGACGTGGTCGCGGTCGGCGACGGCCTGGCCGAGCGGCTTCAGCAGCACGGTGACCACGCCGCTGGACAGCGCGGTGCCGGTGCCGTTGGCGTCGAACGGGCGGCAGTGGCCGTCCTTCGACAGGATGCGGTTCTCCTCCCAGAGGTGACCGCGGGGGTGCGGCAGGCGGACCATCGAGCCGCCGGCGATCGCCATGTCGCTCTGGCCCAGCAGCAGCGACTGGCAGGCCAGGTGCACCGAGTAGTGGAAGCCCGCACAGACGGCGGCGACGGTGACGGCCTCGCCGGTGAGGCCCATGTAGTACAGCGCGTTGGAGGTCATGGTGTCCGGCGACCACGCCAGGCTGGCCTCGATCGCCTCGGGGCCGACCGACACCCGGTCCGGCGGGGAGCTGTAGAGCGCGGCGGTCTGCGGGTTGTTGGCGCCGTACATGCCGATCTCGGCCTTGAGCCGGTCCGGGTCGTAGCCGCCGTCCTCCAGCGACTCCCAGGCGCTCTCCAGGAACAGCCGGTTCTCCGGGGTCATCGCGGCCGCCATCCGGTCGCTGATGCCGAACACCGACGGGTCGAACTTGTCGTACGTGTCGAGCACGCCGCAGGCCCGTACGTAGAACGGGCTGTGGATCAGGGTCTCGTCGACGTGGATGTCGTCCTTGGCCAGGAAGGACACGGTCTCCCGGCCGTTGACGAGGATGTCCCAGAACTGCTCCTTGGTGCGGGCACCCGGTGCCCGCAGGGACATGCCGATGATGGCCACGTCACCCGGGTCGTACTCCTGCTCGGGGCTGTCGGTCATGGAAGGCTCCTGCTTCGTGTCGGGTAGGGGGCGTGACTCAGCGGCCGGTGGCGCCGCCGCGGCCGCGCAGGGCGGCACGGCGGGCGCCGGCCCGCTGGCGGGCCGACTGGACCACCTCGGGGGTGGCGCCGAACTCGTCGTCGAGCCAGCGGGCGAGGGAGGCGATGTCGCGGAAGCTGAAGAGGTCGGGCACGCGGACGCGGCGGTCGAAGCGCCGGGTCATCAGCCGGGCGAGGCGGACGAGCAGCAGCGAGTCGCCGCCGAGGTCGTAGAAGGCGGACTGCACGTCGATGGTCGACGGTTCGAGGTCGAGCAGCTGGCCCCAGATCTCCGACAGCGCGATCTCGGTCGGCGTGGTGGCGGCGGTCAGCGGCCCGTCGGTGTCGGCGGCCGGCGGCTCGGGCAGCGCGTTGCGGTCGAGCTTCCCGCCCGGGCCCAGCGGGAGGGCGTCCAGGAACACGAGCGTCGCGGGCACCATGTAGTCGGGCAGTTCGACGGCGAGCCTGCCGGTGACGGCGCTCTGGAGCGCGGCGTCCAGCCGGGGGCCGTCCTGCGGCGCGCCGTCGCCCGCGGGCACGACGTAGCCGACGAGCCGGTTGCCCCGGACGGTGGCGGCGGCCTCCCGGACCTCGGGGCAGGCGGTCAGCCGGGCCTCGACCTCCTCCAGCTCGATCCGGTAGCCGCGCAGCTTGACCTGGTGGTCGGAGCGGCCGAGGAACTGGAGTTCGCCGCTCTCGGTGAACTTGACGACGTCCCCGGTGCGGTACATGCGCTCGCCGCTGCGGAACGGGTCCGGCAGGAACCGCTCGGCGGTGGTGCGCGGCCGGTTGACGTAGCCGTGGGCGAGGCCGACGCCGCCGAGGTAGAGCTCGCCGGCCTCGCCGACCGGCAGCGGCTTCAGCTCGTCGTCGAGCACGTAGACCAGGTCGGTGGTGGTCGGCGGGCCGATGGTCGGCTCGTCGGTCCCCTCCTCGGGCACCAGCCCGAACGAGCAGAAGACGGTGCCCTCGGTGGGGCCGTAGGCGTTGAACACCCGGGTGGCGCCGGTCTCCTGGTAGGCCCGGTCGACCAGCTTGCGGCGCAGGGCCTCGCCGCCGAACACGATCGAGCGCACGTTCGGGGGCAGGGCGCCGGCGTCGAGCAGGCCGTTCATCACCGACGGGACGACGGACAGGTGGGTGACCCGGTCCACGTACCGGCTCTCCGGCAGGTGCACGGCGCTCTCGACGAGCACCACGGCGCCGCCGCGGCACAGCGCGTTGAAGATCTCCATCACGGACAGGTCGAAGCAGATCGAGCTGGCGGCCGAGACGCCGCTCAGGTCGCAGCCCTCCAGGACCCGGTCCATCTCGGCGAGCATCGCCACGGCGCCGGAGTGCCGCACGGCCACGCCCTTGGGCCTGCCGGTGGAGCCCGAGGTGTAGATGACGTACGCGGTGTCCTCGGGCACGACCGCGACGGGCTTCGCGCCGGCCTCGGTGGTCACGCCGTCCCCGAGCACGACGACCGTCGGCCCGGGCGGGCAACTGGCCCGGGACGCGGGCGTGGTGAGCAGCAGGCGGGTCCCGCTGTCCTGGACCATGAAGGTCAGCCGGTCGGCGGGGTAGTTCGGGTCCAGCGGCAGGTAGCAGGATCCGGAGCGCAGGGCCGCCAGGACGGCGACGAGCAGGTCGGGGGTGCGCTCGACGCAGATGCCGACCGGGACGCCGGGGCCCGCGCCGTCGGCGACCAGCCGCTCGGCCAGCACCCGGGACCGCTCGTTCAGCTCGCCGTAGGTCAGGACGCCGGCGTCGGAGTAGACCGCGGTCGCGTCGGGGTTCTTGACCGCCTGGGCGATGAACTCGGAGTGCAGGGTTTCCGTCACTTGTCCGTCTCCTTGGGGAGGCCGGTCGGCGCGATGTCGCCGAGGGCCTGGTCGGGTCGGGCGATCGAGTCGAAGAGCACGGTGCGGTACAGCGCGAGCAGGGCCGTCACGGTCCGCCGCTCCAGGTAGCTCGGCTTGAACTGGACGTGGCCGGCCACCCTGCCGTCGATGTCGGCCATCGAGATCTCCAGGTCGAACTTGGCGAGGTGCCGGCGCACCTGGAGCGGTTCGAGCGGCAGCGCGCCGTCCGGGGCGATGGTCTCGCCGACGCCGTGGAAGAGCTTGACGGAGCGGGGGAAGGCGTCCGAGGACAGCCAGTTGACCACCACGTCGAACCAGGGGGAGCGGCCCTCGGCGCGCGGCGGCTTCAGCTGGGAGGCCAGCAGGTCGAGCGGGTAGTTCATGTGCTCCAGGAGGCCGAGCGAGTAGGCGTGGACCTCGCTCAGCAGCTCGCGGAAGCTCCGCCCGCCGGAGGGGTTCGCCCGCACCAGCACGGTGTTGAGGTAGTAGCCGATGGCGGACTCCCAGCCGGGCTCGGCCCGTTGGGCGATGGCGGTGGCCAGCACCGAGTCCTCGGTCCCGGCCGCGCGGTTGAGCGTGGCGAAGAACCCGGCCAGCACGACGGTGCTCACCGACACGCCCTCGCGCACCGCGAACTCCCGCAGCAGGCGGGTCTCCTCGGCGCTCCAGCGGAACGCGATGTCGCGGCCCTCGTAGGTGACGCCCGGCGGCCGCTCCTTGCTGGAGAGGTCGAGGTGGGCGGGCGGGTCGGCCAGCTTCCGCGACCACCAGTCCAGGGCCGCCTCGGCCGCCGGACCGGCCAGCCACTGCCGCTCC
Organism: Kitasatospora sp. NPDC048715; assembly: GCF_043198905.1. NCBI lineage: Bacteria > Bacillati > Actinomycetota > Actinomycetes > Kitasatosporales > Streptomycetaceae > Kitasatospora > Kitasatospora sp. NPDC048715. The sequence continues at coordinate 25,880 of NZ_JBICVH010000004.1, forward strand.
CACTCGACGAACTCGGTGTACGGGGCGACCGGCGCGCTGCGGGCGGGGTCGGCGCCCTCGTAGTACTCCTGGAGTTCGCGGATCATGACGTCGGCCGAGGCCGCGTCCGACGCGATGTGGTGGACGAGCACCATCAGGTAGTGGTCGGAGGGTCCGCGCCGCATGAGGACGATCCGCACCAGCGGCCCGTTGTCCATGTCGAGCGGCTCGTGCCCGTACTGGGCCAGCTCCTCGCGGGCCTGCTCGTCGTCCAGGTCGGAGGTGTCCACCACGAGGAACTCGTACACCGGCTCGTCCAGGACGACCTGGTACGGGCTGCCGCCCGCCTCCACGAAGACGGTGCGCAGCGCGGGGTGCCGGTCCAGCACGGTCCGGACGGCGTGCTCCAGGGCCTCCTCGTCGACCGCCGTCCGGATCCGGGCGGTCACCATGAAGTTGTACGGCACGGCGTCCGGCGCGACCATCTGCATGAACCAGAGCGAGGCCTGGCCGTGCGAGGCCGGCGCCACTTCGAGACCGAGGCCTTCGGCGCGCAGCTGCTCCAGCGCCGGCGCGTCGGTGGCCTCCAGCAGCCCGCGCGCGTCCAGCTCCTCCACCAGCTCCTCGGCGTCCAGTTCGGACAGGTCCTCCAGGAAGGACCGCTTCGGCGCGGCCTCGGGGACCGGTGCGGGCCGGGCGGCCGCCGCCGGCGCCTGGGGCGCCTGTGCCGCGGGGGCGGGGGCGGCCGGTCCGCCGGAGAGCCCGACGAAGTGGCCGACGACCTCGGCGATGGAGCGCCCGTCCAGGAACACCACCGGCGACACCCGGTGCCCGAGCACCGCCTGCATCCTGTTGACGAGGCGGATGGCCAGCATCGAGTCGAGGCCGAAGTCGCGCAGACCGGCGTTCTCGTCGAACCTGCTCACCGGCACGCCCAGCGCGTCGGCCAGTTCGGCGAGGACGACCTCCGGCACCGGCCGGTCCGCCGTGGCCGGGGCCGCCGCCGGCCGCACCTCGACCGGGGCGGCCACCGTCGCGGCCGGGGCGACGGCCGCGGTCCCGACGGCCGGGGCGGGCGCCGCCGCGGCGCGGGGCTCGGTGTCGATCCAGTAGCGCTCCTTCTGCCACTGGACGAGCGGGGTCTCCACGAGTTCGACGTCGTCGGCGAAGAGCGGGTCGAAGGTCAGCGGCAGGCCCCTGACGTACAGCGAGGCGGCGGCGCCCAGCAGGCAGCGGACGTCGCTCTCCTCGCGCCGCAGGGAGTTGATCGCGTGCACCTGGACGCCGCGGGACAGTCCGATCTCCTCGACCGCGCCGCGCAGCGTCTCGTGCGGGCCGATCTCGATGAAGGTGGAGACGCCCCGGTCGACCAGCGCACCGATCGTCTCGGCGAACCGGACCTGGTTGCGCAGGTTGTGCACCCAGTAGTCGACGTCGGCGACCGGGTTCACCGTGTCGGCCAGCGCCGTGGAGTGGAAGGGGATGGCGGGCGCCAGCGGGGTGATGCCGTCGATGCTCTCGCGCAGCGGCTCGATCAGCGGGTCCATGCCGGGGCTGTGCACCGGCCGTTCGACCCGGATCCGCCGGACCGAGACGCCGTCCCGCCGGAGGTCGGCCTCCAGGGCGTCGACGGCCTCGGGCGAGCCGGAGACCGCCGCGCTGGTGGGGCTGTTGACCACGGCGACGGCGGCGTGCTCGGCGTACGGGGCGAGCCGCGGCTGCAGCTCCTCCTCCGGCAGGTCGACCGAGATCATGGCGCCCTCGGCGGCCTTGCGCTCCAGCAGGTGCGAGCGCGAGACCACGACCCGGGCGGCGTCCTCCAGCGACAGCGCGCCGGCCACGCAGGCGGCCGCGACCTCGCCCAGGCTGTGCCCGACGACGGCCGTCGGCTCGATGCCCAGGTCGAGCCAGACCTTCGCCAGCGAGACCTGCAGGGCGAACAGCACGGGCTGCTGGAAGTCCATCTCCTCGTACCGGGCCTCCTCCGCGGGGGCGGCGAGGTGGTCGAGCACCGAGAAGCCGCCGGCCGCGCGCACGGCGGCGTCGCAGGCGTGCATCGAGGCCCGGAAGCCGGCGTGGGAGCGCAGCAGTTCGCGGCCCATGCCGACCCACTGGGTGCCGCCGCCGGAGAACACCAGTGCCACCCGCCGGTCGGCGTTGCCGGAGACCGTGCCGGTGACCACGTCGGGGTGCGGCTGCCCGGCGGCGACCCGGGCGAGTCCGTCCAGGACGTCCTGCCGGTCGCGGGCGAACAGCGCGATCCGGTGGCTGTGGTGGGTGCGCCTGGCGGCGAGGGTGTAGGCGAGGTCGGAGACCCGCAGGCCGGGGTCGCGTTCGACGTGGTTGGACAGCTCGCGGCAGGTGTCGGTCAGCGCGCCCGCGGTCCGGGCGGTGACGGGCACCAGGTGCAGCTGCCCGTCGGCCGCGGCGTCGCCCGGGCTCGGCGCGACGTGCCGTCCCCGGTCGCCGGCCAGGAAGGGGTGGGCCGCGACGGGGTGCCCGGCGGCGTACAGGGCGCCGAGCGAGCCGAGCAGGGTCGAGGCCTCGTCGGCGCCGCGCCGCAGCGAGGGCAGGGTGGTCGCCGGCAGGATCTCCGAGGCCGACTTGAGCAGGAGGGGGTGCGGGCTGATCTCGATCACCGCGTCGACGTCGTGGTCGCGCAGCTTCGTCAGGGCGTCGACCACCCGGATCTCCCGGCGCAGGTTGTCCGCCCAGTAGTCCGGTCCGAGCTCCGCGCCGTCGACGAGTTCGCCGGTGACCGTCGAGATCATCGGGATGCGGGTGCTCCGGGGCCTGATGCCGTCGAGCTCGACCTTCAGCGGGGCGAGGACGTGGTCGACCAGTGCCGAGTGCGGGGCGTGGCCCATCCGCACCCGGTGGTTGGTGACGCCGGCCGCGGTCAGCCGCTCGACGAGGTCGTCGATCTCCTGCGGAGTGCCGGTGACGAGCGTGGAGCTGAGGCCGTTGTAGCCGGAGAGGGTGAGCCCGCCGGTCAGGTGCGGCCGGACCTCGTCCGCGGGGGTCATCACCACGATGCCCTCGCCGCGGCCCACGGCCAGCAGCTGGAGGAGCCGGCCGTGGTGGGCGGCCAGGCGGGAGGCGTCGTCGAAGTCGAGGGCGCCGGCGATGTGGGAGGCGGCGAACTCGCCGACGCTCTGCCCCACGACGACGTCCGGCTCCACCCCCAGCGAGCGCCAGGTCTCGGCCAGCGCGACCTGCAGGGAGAACAGCAGCGGCTGGAAGACGTCCATGTCGTCGAGGCGGCCGTCGGGGGCCAGCAGCTGTTCGACGAGCGAGAAGCCGAGCAGCTCCCGCATCCGCTTGTCGGACTTCATCATGGAGCGGCGGAACACCGGCTGGCCGGCGAGCAGTTGGCGGCCCATGCCGAGCCACTGCGAGCCGTTGCCCGAGAACAGGAACGCCACCCGCGGCCGGCGGCCGGTCTGCTCGCCGACACTCAGTCCGGGGGCCTGCGCGCCGCTGCCGAAGGCGTCGAGGCTGCTCCTGAGTTCGGCCATGTCGCGGGCGGTGGCCGCGAGCCGGAACGGGCCGTCGCCGGGCGTGCGGCGGCAGAGCGCGCGCAGGTCGGTCGCGTCGCGCAGCGCCCGGGCCCGCTCGGCCAGCGCCTCGCGGGAGTCCGCGGCCAGCAGCAGGAGCGAGGCCTCGGGGCGCGGCAGTTCCTCGACGGCGACGTGGCAGATCGAGCCGCCGAACCCGAACGAGCTGACGCCGCCGCGGCGGGCGTCGGAGTGCCGCGGCCACGGCTCCAGCCGGTCCTGGACGGTGAGGTTGTACTCGTCGAACAGGATCTGCGGGTTCGGCGCGGTGTAGTGCAGGCTCGGCGGCAGCACGCCGTTGCGCATCGACATCGCGAGCTTGACCAGGCCGACGATCCCGGCGGCCGCCTCCAGGTGGCCGACGTTGGACTTGACGGAGCCGAGCCGCAGCGGCTGCGGGCGGTCGCCGCCCAGGACGGCGCCGATGGCGTTGGCCTCGATCGGGTCGCCGAGCGGCGTCGCGGAGCCGTGGCACTCGATGTAGTCCACGAGGTCGGGGGAGATGCCGGCCCGCTGCCAGGCGGTGCGGAGCATCTTCTCCTGCGCCTGGGGGTTGGGCGCCGTCATGCCGTTGCTCAGGCCGTCGTTGTTGGAGGAGCTGCCCTTGATCAGGCAGTACACCGGCAGGTCGCGCTCCAGCGCCACGCTCAGCGGGGCGAGCACGACGACGCCGGCGCCCTCGCCGCGGACGTAGCCGTTGGCGCGGGCGTCGAAGGACTTGCAGCGGCCGTCCGGGGCGAGCGCGCCCATCGCGTCCATGGCGGTGTAGTAGTCGGATACGAAGCTCAGGTTCACGCCACCGGCGAGCACCAGGTCGCTCTCGCCCAGCTGGATCGACTGGCAGCCGACGTGCACCGAGATCAGCGAGCCCGCGCAGGCGGAGTCGATGGCCATGCTGGGGCCTTGCAGGCCGAGGATGTAGGAGACGCGGTTGGCGATGATGCCGTCGTGCATGCCGGTCGCGGTGTGCGGGGTGATCTGGCTGTCGGGGCCGCGGTAGTGCGCCAGGGCGGCGTAGTCGCCCCAACAGGAGGCCATGAACACGCCGGTGTCACTGCCGACCAGGCTGTGCGGCGCGATGCCCGCGTCCTCCAGCGCCTCCCAGGACAGTTCCAGGATCAGGCGCTGCTGCGGGTCCATCTGGACGGCCTCGCGGGGCGAGATGCCGAAGAACAGCGGGTCGAAGCGGTCGATGCCGTCGATGAATCCGCCCCAGCGCACCCGGTCGTTCAGCAGCTCGCGGCGGGCGCCCGGCACCGGTCCGACGGCGTCGCCGCCCTCGACCAGCAGCCGCCAGAACGCGGACGGGTCCGGGCCTCCGGGGAACCGGCAGCCGATGCCCACGACCGCGACGGGCTCGTGCGAGGGCGTGCGGCGCCGGGTGGTCGGGGCGGGCTCCGCGGCACGCGGGCCCTCGACGAGTGCCCGGGCCAGGCCGTCGACGGTCGGGTACTGCCACATCCAGGTGGCGGGAACCTGCCAGCCGAGGAACTCGGACAGGGCGGCCGCGAGGTTCACCGACTTCAGCGAGTCCAATCCGTACCGGTGCATCGGCGCCCACCGGTCCACCGAGTTCGCGGACAGGTCCAACAGCTCGGCAAAACGGGATAGCAGGAAGTCCGTGACGGCGGATATGTCTCGCGCTGCGCGCTCTTGGGGCATGGCGACTCCCTCAGCAGGGCTGGTGAAATGGGCGGGTGGAGCTTCACAACCGATCGTTCACAAGGGGGGCTCGTCAGGTATTCCGTATCAAGGCAGTTCGACTGCGAATGCTGGATCCGACCTGTACATGACATGCATGGACGTGCGACCGGGCACCACTGCTCCTCGCGCGGGGAGGGGGGAAGGGCTGCCCGAAGCTCCGGCCGAGCGGTGTGGTCGTGCATGGTGACGACGGCAAACTTCGAGGTGACGCGGGTGGTCGCGATTCAGCGGCTCACTGTGGAATTCTCGCCGCCCCCGTGCGGCCCTGCCGGTGGATCTGTCGTGCAATCTCGCTGCCGGGATTTCGCAGTGCCGCTTTCTTTCGTCCGCCCTTGAGTGCGGAGAGTCCGGCGACTCCAGGATTGCGCACTTTGCGGGCCGGTTGAAGCGCTGGCGAGATTTGATCGCCAAAGTGTCCGATTCGATCTCCTCGGACGGTACCGTTCAGTTCCATCTGCGGGCGCGGGGCGGAGTGGACAGCGGACGATCGACCAATGCAAGCTGTCCGCATGGCAGTTGACAAATTTGATAGGGCGTCAGCCGATGCCAACAGCTCCTTACCCGGACGCAGCGACCACCTCGGGCGGGCACTCACCGGCCGCGACTTCCACGGCAGGCCCGCATGACCGACACCACTGACACCACCGGCGACACCACCGGCGCCGCGGCCTCACCGGTCCGCCGGCCGGGACTCGCACTCGGCGTCCTGGCCGGGGCGCTGGCCCTGGACGTGAGCGGCCTCGGAGTGCTCAACGCTGCGCTGCCCTCGGTGGGGGAGCGCTTCCACCTGGACGAGAGCACGCTCCAGTGGGTGATGACCGCCTACGCCGTCACGTTCGCCGGCTTCCTGCTGGTGGGCGGCCGACTGGCCGACGTGATCGGGCGGCGGCGGGTGTTCGAGGCAGGCGTCGCCCTGTTCACCGTCTCCGCGCTGGTCGGGGCGGTGGCCCCCAACACCGTGACGCTGCTGGGCGCGAGAGCGGTCCAGGGCATCGGCGCCGCCCTGTCGGGGCCGGCCGCGCTGGCCCTGCTCACCGACACCTTCCCGGCCGGTCCGGCGCGCAACCGGGCCTTCGGGGTGTACGCGGCCGTCGGCGCCGCGAGCTTCAGCGGCGGGGTGCTGCTGGGCGGCGTCCTGACCGAGTTCTTCGGCTGGCGCTCGGTGCTGTGGTTCTCGGTGCTGGTGGGTCTCGGCGTGCTGGGCGCGACGCGCATCGGACTGCCCGGCGGCGTCGGGCACCGCGGTCGGCTGGACCTGCCCGGGGCGATCACGGGCACGCTCGGCCTCACCCTGCTCGTCGTCGGTGTGAGCAGCAGCGGCGCCACGGCGTGGATCGTGCTAGGCGGCGCGGTGCTCTCCCTGGTGCTGTTCGTGGTGCGCGAGCACCGCACCGCCGACCCGGTGCTTCCGCTCGGCCTCCTCCGGATCGGCTCGGTGCGGGAGGCGAGCCTGGCCGCGTTCCTCCAGTACATGGGCTCGGTCGGGATGCTGTTCTTCGCGCCCCTGTACCTGCAGGGGATGCTGCACTACTCGCCCTTCGAGTCCGGCATCGCCCTGGTGCCGATGTCCCTGGCCGTGTTCCTCACCGCCAACTTCGCCACCGGGCGCCTGCTGGCCACGTACTCCCCGCGGACGCTGATGGCCGTCGGCCTCGTCCTGATCGGCGTGGGCACCGGCCTGTGGCTGGGCACGCCGCAGGACGGCAACTACGTGCTGCACGTACTGCCCGGTCTGGTGGTCAGCGGCATCGGCCAGGGGCTGAACTTCCCCTCGATGACGTCCGCAGGCCTCTCCGGCGTCCCGGAGCAGCAGCAGGCCGTCGCCGGCGCGGTGAACGTGGTGACGCAGCAGATCGGCGCCAGCGCGGGCGTGGCGGTGATGGTCCTGGTCGCGGGGACCAGCGCCGACCAGCTCGCCGGGTACCACCTCGCCTACGTCACCGCCGCCGTCGCGTGCGTGGTGGGTGCGGCGGTCATCGCCGTGAGGCGACGGGCCTGATTTCTCCTCCCGGGGGCGGTGGCCGGCGTGAGCCGGCCACCGCCCCTTCGTCATGTCCGGGGAGCCCGTGGCGCGTCGGCCGTCGTCCCCCGTGCCGCACCCGCCGCCGTCCCCCGTCCCGTGCCGGCCGTCGCCCCCGTGGGCCCGGAGCCCCGCCCCCGGGCCGTGCGGCCGGCTCCCCGGCGCCGGCTCAACCCGCCTCGGAGAGCCTTTCGTTCCTGGCGAGGGCCGCCGCCCGGACGTCCAGCAGTGCGAGCAGGACGGGCGGGTCGAGGGCGTGCACGGGCCGCAGGCGCAGTTCGAGCGGCTTCGGCGGGACGTTCGCCCTGATCTCGACGGGGCCGACGGAGCCGACGGAGACCTCGCCGGTGAGGACTTCGTCGAAGGAGGCGGGGACGGAGTGGGCGAGGAGGTACCAGGTCCCGGGCGGCACGTGTTCGAGGAGGAAGGCGCCGGGGCGGGGGAGGACGGTACAGGCGGCCGGCCGGCCCTCCGGGATGCGGGTGCGGAAGAGCCCGACGAAGACGCGGCCGAGGCCGTCGGCGACGGGAGCCCGGATCTCGCCGCGGACGGTGGCGAGATCCGTGGGCCGGGCCCAGCGCCGCCGTTCGAGTTCGATGCTCGTGGTGAAGCCGCGTAACTGGCGGAACATCGTGGGCGACGTGCCGACGCTGCTGGCGAACCGTGAGCTGAAGGTGCCGACGCTGTTGTAGCCGACGCGGTGGCTGATCTCGGTCACGCTGAGGTCCGTCTCGATGAGCAGACGTTTGGCGGCCTCGATGCGGATGGCGGACAGGAAGCGTCTCGGTGAGACCCCGGTCACCCGCTGGAATTCCCGGGAGAAGTGGAATTTGCTGTAGACGGCCGCCTGTGCCATGTCGTCTATGGTCAGTATTTCGCCGATGTTCTCGTGCATGACCTCGATGGCTCGGGCCACGGCCTCTTCGATTGCGGGCTTCACAATGACTCCAGGTTCTCGCAGTACCGGTGGACGACGGAAACTCCGCTCCGGTATTGCGTCCTGGAACGCGGCCGAGGGGGGCGGGCGGCCTGAAATACCGGAGCGCGCGAGGTTTACCCGCTCCCTTCTGTTAAGCGACGGTGACACACCGTGGCACCGTGATAACGACTGATGACCGTAGCAGGCGGACATGACAAGTTCAACGACTTCCTCGCGCGTTGATTTGGCAAAGCCGAGGGGTGGAATACCGGCCGGTATGTGTTTGAACTATTGAAGCAATTGACGAGATGCGCCGGAGGGGGGCATACGGATGTCACGGACGGGACGGATGTGACTCAGGAGTACTCGTGTGACGGCTGCGCCGGTCCGGCGTCGGAGCGGAATCGTTCGGGAATTCACCGCGGATCGCGCCGGCCCCGCCGTCAGTCCGAATCGGTCGTCGCCGGGTCCACCTCCTCCCACAGTCGCTCCACGGAGGCCGCCACCGATGCGACCGCGGCCTCCAGGATGTCGCCGGCCGCGACCATCAGCCCCACCAGCTGCGCCTCCAGCAGCCGATCGGCGTCGCACGGCTCGGTCAGGTATTCGCCGAGCTCCAGGACCACCAAACCGTGCACCGCGGACCACATCTGATGCGCCACCAGCTCGGCGTCCTCCGAGCGGAACCGGCCCGCCTCGATGCAGCGGGCGGCGCACTCGGCCACGCCGGCCAGAGTGTAACGGCCGTATTGCCGGTCCTCCTCGCCCAGCGAGAACCCGGCCAGCGAGGAGCCCCCGAACATCACCGCGTACAGGTGGGGGTTGGCCAGCGCATTGCACCGGTACGCACGACCCAGCAACGCCAGGTCGCTCACCGGGTCGTCACTGAACTCCACCAGGGTGAAGTAGTGCTGGAGCCGGGTGAACCCTTCATGAACCATGGCGCGCACCAGCCCGCGCATTCCGTTGAAGTGGGTGTACAGGGCCATGGTGGAGGTGCCGCTCTCGCTCGCGATGCGGCGGGCGGACAGCGCTTGCGGCCCTTCCTCCGCCAGCAACCGGGCGGCGATGTCCACCAGTGCCGGACGGGCACCGGGATCCGTGCGACGCGGACTCATTCCCTCAGTCAAGCAAAACGCCCTTATGTCAGGTACGTTCGCGCCCACAACCCTCCGATCCCCGCACAATGCGAGAAGCGGCCCGCGCGGCGCCGGGCATAGCTTTCCAGTCACTCAGCGCGACATTCCAGGGGCGGCCGACGGCCGGAGGAGAAATGTCGACGCCCGGTCGCGCGACCACCACACCAGCGCTCGACGGAGGTCGCTCTTGTCCACCACCACACGCCCCGGCCGGATCACCGGCGCCACATTGCTCCTCTCCTTGGGCAGCCTGATCGTGCTGGTCTCCTCCGCAGTGGCCTTCCGGCACTCCTTCGCGATGGATCCCGCGATGCCGATGGACCACATGTCGGCCGACGACGGCCGGAAGCTGCACGGCATGGCCCTGTCGGAGATGCCGGAGATGTTCACCGCCCTCGCCGGACTGCTGATCGTGGTGGTCGGCGCCGCCCTGCGCGGGCGGCCGAAATCCGTCGAGGCCGACTCCGGGACGGGGCGGCGCGGCCGGCTGCTGATTCTTCTCATCGGTACGGCCGCCCTCACCATCGACATCAGCAAGACCTCCACCCTGGGCTTCGTCATCCCCGGCATGCGGGCCGAGTACGGGCTCGATCCCCGCGCGGCCTCCCTGCTGGCGGTCTGCGGACTGACCGGGACGGCGACCGGGGCGCTGCTGTTCGGCGTGCTCACCGACCGGATCGGCCGCCGCAGTTCCTACCTGATCGCCACCCTCGGGTTCACCGCCACCAGCATGTGCGGCTCGATGCCCACCTTCGAGGGCAACCTGGTGATGTGCGCCCTGATGGGCGTGGCGGTCGGCGGCCTCGCCCCGCTGCTGATCACCCTGCTCACCGAGACCGTCGGCGGAAAGGTCCGCGGATCGGTGGTGGTGGCACTCTCCGTCGTCGCCACCGCGGTCGGCTACCTGGTCGCCGCCGGCTCGGCGCTGTGGCTGGAACCGGTGTTCGGCTGGCGGATCCTGTGGCTGATCGGCGCCCCCACCGGTGCCGTGCTGGCCCTCCTCACCCCCTTCGTCCCCAACCGCACCTCGGCCCCCGCCCCGGTGGCCGCGGGCGCGCCGTCGGCCGTCCAGCACCTGCCCAGGTCCTCACGGGCCCTCACCCACGGCCTCCAGCGCGCCTTCGCCACCCTGATCGGACTGCTCACCTTCGGCCTCACCACCTGGGTGCCGAGCCTGGCCCGGATCGGCGGCGTACCGGTGCACACCGCGAACCTGATGCTCACCATCGCGGCGATCGTGATGATCCCGTGCGCCCTGCTGCTGATGCTGGGCTACCGCCGCTTCGGACCGACCTCCATGGCGGCGGGCCTGGCCACCGTCACCGCGGTGCTGCTGCTGGCGCTCACGGCCAGCGGCGCGGTGGCCGAGGTGGGCTGGATCGCCGCGGGCGCGCTGGTGGCGGCCCTGTTCTCGGTGAACTCGATGGCCGCGATCTTCCTCCCGATCGCGGCCGACCTGGCGGATCCGGAACGGCGCGGCCGGACCACCGGGTGGGTCTCCCTGTTCAACCGGCTGGGCGGCCTGATGGGGCCGCTGCTGCTGGCGAGCCTGGTGTCCTCGCCCTCCGCCGTCCTGGTGGCGGTCTCCGTCCTCGCCCTGCTGTGCGGCGCGGCCGCCTGGTACATCAGCCGCCGGCACCGGCTCGCCCTGGTCGGCCTGGAGCCGGTGACCGACTGAACCGACCGACCGAACCGGCTGACTGACCGACTGACCGACCGACCCACCCACCGACCGGGAGCACGCAGGCCGGCCGACCGACGAACCCGTCGGTCGGCCGGCCTGCCGTGTTCCGCCGCAGGAGCGGACGCACGGGGGTACGGACAGGCAAGGGGAGGGGAGCGCCGCGGAGCGGGCCGAGCGCTCAGCACGAGCAGAGAAGCCCGCCGATCCGCGCCCGGCCGATACTGGGCTGGCCCCCGATCCGACGCCCCGCAGCGTGCGTCGAGACGGCGTCGGCATCCGGATCCCCCCTACGGAAGGAACAGGCATGCCCGACTCGCAGGACGTGATATCCGCACTGGCGGCGGACGGCGACGCCGTCGAAGCCCTGGTGGCGAACCTGGCGGACGCCGACTGGAAGCGGCCCACGCCCGCGCCCGGCTGGACCGTCGCCCACCAGATCGCCCACCTCGCGGCCACCTTCAAGATCGCGGGAATGGCCGCGGGCGACCCCGAGGCGTTCAAGGCGATGGCCGCCGGCATCGGGCAGGACTTCGACGGCGCGGTGCAGCAGTCCCTCAAGCCCTACCTGGCGTCCGGTACGCCGCAGCTCCTGCTGGAGCGGTGGAACGCCGAGCGCCGGACCGCCGAGCAGGCCCTGGCGGCCGTCCCGGCCGGCCAACCGGTGCCGTGGCTGGTCCGCCCGCTGCCGGCGCCCGTGCTGGCCGCGGCCGGCATGATGGAGCTGTTCGGCCACGGCCAGGACATCGCCGACACGCTCGGAGTGCACCGCGAGCACACCGACCGGCTCCGCTACCTGGTCGAATTCGCGGTCCGCACCTGGGACTTCGGGTACCAGGCGCGCGGGCTCACGCCGCCCGAGGCCGAGTTCCGCTTCGAGATCACCGCCCCGTCGGGAGCCCGGTGGGAGTTCGGCCCCGCCGACGCGGAGCAGCGCGTCAGCGGCCCCGCCGTCGACTTCTGCCTGCTGGTGACCCGGCGCCGGCACCGCGACGACCTGGCCCTGACGGCCGAGGGCAAGGACGCCGACGCCTGGCTCGACCTCGCCCAGGCCTACCGCGGCCCGGCCGGGGAGGGCCGCGCGCCCGGCCAGTTCCGTTCGCAGCCCGGGAACTGACCCTCCGTCACCCGTCCGGAAATCCGAGAGAGGGGACCTTCATGGCCACCCGTACCGACGAATGTGCCGTGGTTCTCGGCGGAAGCATTGCGGGCCTGCTGGCGGCCAGGGTGCTCTCCGAGTCCTACCCGAGGGTCGTCATCGTCGAACGCGACAAGATCCTCGGGGTCCGCGGCCCGCGCCGCGGCGTCCCGCACGGCAACCACGCCCACGGGCTGGTCGCCCGCGGCCACCAGATCATGGAGTCGCTGTTCCCGGGCCTCACCGACGAGTTGATCGCGGCGGGGGTGCGGCCCGGGGACTTCAGCAACGACATCCAGTGGTACTTCAACGGGCTGCGGCTGAGCCCCGCCCGCACCGGCCTGCCGTCCGTGCCCGCCACCCGGCCGGTGCTCGAACACCACCTGCGCGAGCGGGTGCGGGCGCTGCCGGAGGTGTCGTTCCTGGAGGAGCACGACATCGTCGCCCCGGTGACGGACGCCTCCGGACACCGGGTCACCGGGGTCAGGGTGCAGGCACGCACCCCCGGGGCCGAGGAGCGGACGCTCTCCGCGCACCTGGTCGTCGACACCACCGGCCGCGGCTCGCGGACCCCGCGGTGGCTGGCCGACCTCGGGTACCAGGCGCCGCCGGAGGAGCGGATCGAGATCGACCTGGCGTACACCACCCGCCACTACCGCCTGGAGAAGGACCCGTTCGACAGTGACATCGCCATCATCCCGGCCGCCACGCCCTCGCACCCGCGCGGAGCGTTCTTCTACCGGGTGCCCGGCGAGGACAACCAGGTGGAGCTGTCGGTGACCGGGCTCCTGGGCGACCACCCGCCCACCGACCCGGAAGGGTTCCACGCCTTCGTCCGGTCGCTGCCCGTCCCCGAGATCTACGAGGCGATCCGCGACGCCGAACCCCTGGACGAACCGCTGCGCTTCCGTTTTCCGGCCAGCGTCCGCCGGGACTTCCACCGGCTGGAGCGCTTTCCGGCCGGACTGCTGGTGATGGGCGACGCGATCTGCAGCTTCAACCCCGCCTACGCCCAGGGCATGACCTCGGCCGCCCTGCAGGCGCTGGTGCTGCGCCGGCACGCCGCCGGGCGGCGGCTTCCCACGCCCCAGGCGTACTTCCGGGACATCGCCCGCGAGATCCGCTCCCCGTGGTCGTTCGCGGCGGTGACCGACCTGGGCTACCGGGGCGTCAAGGGCAAGCGGAACCTCCAGACCGCCCTGGTCAACCGGTACGCCGCGCTGGCCCAGCGGGCTGCGGTGCACGACCCCCGGGTGACCGACGCGCTGGTGCGGATCGCCGGACTCGTGGCCTCCCCACAGTCCCTGATGCACCCTCGGACGCTGCTGCGCGTGCTGCGCGCGGCCCGCCGTCCGGTACCGCCCTCGGCCTTCGGCGTGCCCGCTCCGTGAGCCGGCCGGTACCGGGTTCCGCTGGTGCGGAAAAAAGTTTTTCGCGAGGATGTCGCCAGATGTCGAGATCGGCGGATCAGCGCCGACTTAGGAGTGAAGGCCCCACCGGGCGCCTCACGTCGCAAGGAGCGGAACCATGAAGTACCTGATCATGATGTACCCGAACGCCGATGTCCTCGCCGCGCTGCCGGAGGAGGAGCGCAACGCGGTCTTCCAGGGCCACGGTGCGTTCATGGAGAAGATCAAGGCCACCGGTGAGTTCGTCGGGACCCTCGCTCTGGCCGGCCCGGACCAGAGCTCCGTGGTTCGCGTTCGCGGCGGCGTTCCCGCGGTGACCGACGGCCCGTACGCCGAGGCCAAGGAATACGTGGGCGGCACCTACATCATCGAGGTCGCGGACCTGGCGCGCGCCCACGAGGTCGCCGCGATGATCCCGGATGCCGCGGTCGAGGGCCTCGGCATCGAGGTCCGTCCGATCGTCTTCAGCGAGGGCGCTTCCGCCTGACCCGGCCGCCCGGGGGCCTCACGGCCCCCGGGCTCCGCCCCGCGCCCTCGCCAGTCCGTGTGCTGTGCATCGAGAGGACGAACACATGAAGGTTCCGGAGTTGCTCCGAGACAAGGTCGTCGTCGTGTCGGGCGTGGGATCCGGTCTCGGCCGGACGCTCGCCGTGCGGTGCGCCGAGGCGGGAGCCGACGTCGTACTCGTGGCGCGCACCGCGTCCTACCTCGACGAGGTGGCCAAGGCCGTCGAGGAGACCGGTCGCCGCGCGCTGGCGGTTCCCACCGACATCACCGATCCGGATGCCGCCGGCGCACTCGTCGCCGCCGCGCTCGACGCGTTCGGCCGGGTCGACACCCTGATCAACAACGCGCTCGTGGAGCCGCCGCACACGGAACTCCACGACACCGACCTGGACGACGTGCGCCTCGGCATGGAGGTGACCGTCTACGCGGCGCTGCGGCTGTCGAAGCTGTTCACCCCGGCGCTGAGGGACAGCCGCGGATCGATCGTCATGGTCAACTCGTCCGTCCTGCGGCACTCCAAGCGTGCCTGCGGGGCCTACAAGATCGCCAAGTCGGGCCTGCTCGCGGCGGCCCAGATGCTCGCCACCGAGCTGGGCCCGGAGGGCATCCGGGTGAACACCGTGGCGCCCGGGCCGATGTGGACCGACAAGGTGAAGGGGTTCATCGGCGAACTCGCGGCCATGCGCGGCCTGTCGTTGGAGGAGGGCTACCAGGAGGTGGCCGCCGACATGGACCTGCGCCGCCTGCAGACCCCGGAGGAGACCGCCGACGCGGTGCTCTTCCTCGCCTCGGACCTGGCGCGCGCCGTCACGGGCCACTGCCTCGACGTCAACTGCGGTGAGTACCACCACTGATCCCGCGTCCGTCCCGCAGGCGACCCGTGGACCGTAGGCCGGAGCGCCGGCCGGAGCACCCTGACGCTCCCGACGGACCCCAGGTGTCCGAGAACATTCGAACAAGTGTCCTCACGTGGAGCCGATGGTGTCGATCACCATCGGCTCCACGCGTCTGACCAGCGAAGACCGTGGATCCGCCGGGCGTCGCGGAAGTCTTCTCAAAAAAGTTCCGCGAACCGGCGCAAGAATCGGCCCGCTGCTTCGACAACGTAGTGAGCGACATTCCGAAATGATCGAAAGGACGCATCACGGCCATGTCCGTCACTACAGCGGAAACCGACCTCCCTCGCACGAGCGCGCGGCCCTGGCTGGCACTGGCGGTTCTCGCCCTGCCGACCCTGCTGGTCGCGCTGGATGCGAACGTCCTGTTCCTGGCGCTGCCCAAGCTCACCGCCGACCTGGGTGCCAGCAGTGTCCAGCAGTTGTGGATCACCGATGCCTACGGATTCATGGTCGCCGGTCTGGTGATCACCATGGGGACCATCGGCGACCGGATCGGGCGCCGCCGACTCCTCATGGCGGGCATGGCGGTGTTCGCCCTGGCCTCGCTGGCCTGCGCCTGGGCGACCAGCCCGATCATGCTGATCGCGGCGCGCGGCGTGCAGGGCATCGCGGGCGCCACGCTGATGCCCTCCACCCTCGCCCTGATCACCAACATCTTCCGTGACGACAAGCAGCGCGGGAAGGCCATCTCGATCTGGGCCACCTGCACCTTCACGGGTGCCGCCCTCGGGCCCGTGCTCGGCGGCGTGCTGCTCGCGCCGTTCTGGTGGGGCGCGGTGTTCCTGCTGGCCGTCCCGGTCGCGGCCGTGGTGCTGATCGCCGGGCCGATCCTGCTCCCGGAGTTCCGCCCCGAGCAGTCCCGCCGCCTGGACCTCACCAGCGTCGTGCTCTCGCTGCTGGGGATCCTCCCGGTGGTGTACGCGATCAAGGTCCTCACGCTGGGCACCGCGAGCACCGTCACCGGTGTGGCGGCGCTGGTCGTGGGCCTGCTGTTCGGCACCGTGTTCGTGCGCCGTCAGCTGAAGGGCGAGGACCCGCTGCTCGACCTGCGGCTCTTCGCCAACAGCTCGTTCACGGTCATGCTGACCGCGCTCGCGCTGGCCGGGATGATCCTCGCGGGCACCGCCCTCAACGTCACCCAGCTGCTGCAGACGGTGCTCGGCTACTCCCCGCTGGCCTCGGCGCTCTGGTTCGTCCCGATGGGCCTGTGCATGGCGGTCGGGACGATGTCCACGCCGGCCCTGATCCGTTCGATCACGCCGCGGACCGCGATCGTCGGCGGCATGTTCCTCTCCGCGATCGGCGCGGCGGTGCTGATCCTGGTGAACGGTGAGCACGGCCCCTGGCCGATCGTGCTCGGCACCGCGGTCATCGGTCTGGGCGCCGGTCCGATGTTCGCGCTCGGCATCGGTCTGGTGGTCGGCTCGGTGCCGCCGGAGCGCGCGGGTTCGGCCGCCTCGATGGCGGAGACCGCGAACTACCTCGGCGGTGCGCTCGGTCTGGCCGTCCTCGGCACGATCGGCTCCGCGGTCTACAGCAGCGAGATGAACGGCGTCGGTTCCGACCGCGCCCGGGAGACCGTCGCCGGCGCCGCCGCCGAGGCCGCGCAGCTCGGGGCCGACGCCTCCGCGGCGCTGCTGAAGACGGCGCACGCGGCGTTCGTCAGCGGGCTGAACGCCGTCGCCGCCGTCTCCACCGGGGTCTTCGTCCTGCTGGCCCTGCTGGCCGGGGTCTACTTCCAGCGGGCGGGCCGCAACAGCGGTCAGTGACCTGACCGGCCGACCCGACGGGGCCGGCGCGGGACCCACGGGTCCCGCGCCGGCCCCGTCCGTTCCTCAGGGCACGTCCGATTCCTCGGTCAGGGACAGCGTGCGCGTCGGGCACTCCTCGACCGCCGTCCGGGCGCCCGCGAGTTGGGCCCCCGCGACCCGTTCGGCCAGCACCACGACCGTGCCGTCACGGTCGTCCTGGTCGAACAGGTCGGGTGCCGCCAGGTAGCACCGGCCCGCGCCGATGCAGCTGTCGGGGTTGGTACGGATCCGCATGGAGTTCCCCCTCACCAGGTGACCGGCAACGCGTGCAGGCCGTAGTTGACGTGCTCCTCCTTGAACCGCAGCGCTTCCACGGGCGCGGCGAGCCGCAGCTCGGGAATGCGCTCGAACAGGGTCGTCAGGACGACCTCCAGCTCGGTCCTGGCCAGGTGCTGACCGATGCACTGGTGCGCGCCGAAGCCGAACGCCAGGCTGCGTTCGACGCGGTCGGGGTCGAAGACGTCCGGGTCCGCGAAGCGCAGCGGGTCCCGGTTGGCTCCCACCGTCAGACCGAGCACGCCCTCGCCGGCCGCGATCCGGACCCCGCCGATCTCGACGTCCTCCAGGGCCACCCGGGAGTTGGCGATCTCCGCGATGGTGAAGTAGCGCACCAGCTCGTCGATCGTCGCCGGCCAACGCGACGGGTCGGCGGCCAGCGACTTGCGCAGCACCGGCCGTTCGAGGAGCAGCATGGCCCCCAGACCGATGACGTTCGCGATGGTCTCGTGGCCGGCCATCAGCAGCATGAAGGCCATCCCCACGAGGTCGCGGTGGTCGGGGACGCCCGGCTCGCCGCGCCGCGCCGCCAGCCGGCCGATCAGGTCGTCGGTCGGGGTCCGCTCCTTGTCGGTCACCATCCCGTCCATGTAGCCCATGAGTTCCGCGGTCGCCACCCCGCCGGCCTCGGGGGTGGTGGCGTTCATCACCGTGAAGGAGGTCCGCAGGAAGAACTCCCGGTCGGCGAACGGGACGCCGAGCAGCTCGCAGATCACCAGCAGCGGCACCGGGTTGGCGAACGCGTCGATCAGGTCGGCGGTACGGGGGCCGGCCAGCAGCCGGTCGACGTACTCGTCGGTGATCTCCTGGATCCGGGGCCGCAGGCGGTTGATGCTGCGGGGGGTGAAGTCCGCGGCCACCGCGCGCCGGGCCAGGGTGTGTTCGGGGGGATCCATCCCGACCAGCGAGGTGGAGAACTCGGGCGCGGGGACCTGGTGGTCCATCATCAGCGGGTAGCCCGGGCGGCGCAGGTCGGAGCTGAACCGGTTGTCGCCCAGCATCGCCTTGACGTCCTCGTAGCGGGCCGTGGCCCAGGCGAGCTTGCCGCTGGGCAGCCGGACCTTGCCGAGGGTCGGCCGGTCGAGGAGCTCCTGGTAGCCCTCCGGCAGCGTGTACGGGCACGTCCGGGGCATCGGGTAGGACGGGTGGTCGGAGTGGTCGGAGTGGTCGGAGTGGTCGGAGTGGGAGGTCGGGTCGGTGGCTTCGGCCATGGCTGTCTCCGATCGTCGTGCGAGGGGTGCTCAGGTCTGTGGCTGGGGCTCCGGGTTCGGACGCTTGGGCGCACGCTGCGCCGCCGGGCGGCTCCAGCGGCGCATGGCCGGCATCTCCACGGTCTTGTGCAGGACCCAGGCCAGTGCGACGCAGAGGGCGTACAGGGCGATGACGAACGCGATGGCGACGGGCGTGCTGAACGCCGTCGGGGTGTACGAGTGGGCGTAGCCCACCAGGTCGCCCGCGAACGCCGCGTGCACCGCGAACATCACGGTGATGTGGATGATGTAGAAGGCGAAGGACAGTTCCCCGAGCCGCACCATGAAGGGCGCGCTGAGGGCCGTACGCCGGCCGGACAGGTCCCGGACGGCGAGCGCGCCGATCAGCAGCGCGGCCGGGACGGGGTAGAGCGCCGCTATCCCGAAGGGGATGGGCAGGTGGAACAGCAGCAGGAAGACGGCGAGGTTGAGCAGGGCGGCCGGCAGGATCCGGATCCTCGGCCAGCTTCCGGAGGCGACGATCCGGGCGAGGAACATGCCGATCACGAAGTCGATGCACCGCACGGGCGGGAAGAAGTACAGCGCCCACAGCTGGGGCCAGGACCCCGCGGGGTAGAACTGGCTCGGCGGGAATCCCGAGAGCAGCGGGTAGCTGATCGCCGGGAGCAGGACGGCGGTCGCGCCGAGGCCGATGATCCAGGACCACAGCGCCCGGTTGCCGAGCCGCCGGACGAACCGGACCAGCAGCGGGAACATCGCGTAGCAGAGCATCTCCACCGCGAGCGTCCAGGTCGCGCCGTTGAACTGGTACATGATCAGGTCCTGGGAGGGCCACCAGTTCTGGACCAGGAAGAGGTTGGCGAGGGCCGGTCCCCATCTGATCGTCTCGCCCGCGGCGGCGAACTGGGTCAGGGCGACGACCGCGATCAGGACGTGGGAGGGGCCTATGCGCATCACCCTGCGCCGCCAGAAGCCGGTCGCGGTCTGACCGGGCTTGGACGACCAGGTGAGGACGAAGCCGCTGAGGACGAAGAAGAACGACACCGCGAGGAACCCGATGCGCCCGTCGCCCGTCAGGGTGCTGAAGACGGAGAGGGCGTTCGGGTCCTTGAAGGCTCCGAGGACGAGCGCGTGGCTGGCGAAGACGAAGACGACGGCGACGGCCCGGAGGCCTTCCAGTGACGGCAGCGTCACCGTTCTCGCCGGTAGTGGCGAATTCATGGGCAACCCCTTTTCTCCGAGGCGGAACGCCGGGGCGGCACCACCCGGTCTTCGGTGGGCGCGCGGCGCTACTCGCGTCATAGTCGTAACCGGGGGAGGCGATTCGACATCATGATTTCTTCCAACGTGCTGCCCTTGATCGCGGGCCGGTGACGGCCCGGGCGCCGGCACGACCGTGGCCGGGGCGAAGGCCCCGGCCACGGAGGAGCGGTGGTCACGACGGGAGGGCGCGGTCGTACGCGCCGGTGGTCACCGCCGCCAGAACAGGAGGTGGGTCACCCCGCTCGGGCTGGGTACCGTGTCGAGGTGGAAGCGGTCGAGCAGCTCGGTGTGGCTCTTCCAGAGCCGTTCCCCCCGGCCGAGGTCGACCGGGGCGACGGCGAAGTGCATGGTGTCGACCAGGTCGGCGTCGATGAACTCGCGGACGGTGCTCACCCCGCCGCTGATGCGCACGTTCCGGTCCCCGGCGGCCGCCTTCGCGTGCTTCAGGGCCTCCTCCGGCGTCGCGTTGAGGAAGTGGAAGGTGGTGTCGGACAGCGTGAAGGACGGGCGCTCGTAGTGGGTGAGCACGAAGACCGGCGCGTGGAACGGCGGGTTGGCGCCCCACCACCCCTGCCAGTCGTGGTTCTCCCAGGGGCCGCGCTGGGGGCCGAACTTGTTGCGCCCCATGATCACCGCGCCCGGCGGGCGGGCGTGGTCGCGGGTCAGGTAGTCGTCCAGGCCGCGGGTGCCGCCGGGGTCGGCGCGGTTCACCCAGCTCGCGGTGGCTCCCGCCCAGGAGAAGAAGGGGGAGGGGTCCGCGTGGCCGAACGGCCGTTCCAGGGACTGTCCCTCGCCGGCTCCGAAGCCGTCGCGCGACAGGTTGAAGCACTGCACCGACACCAACTGCGACATGCGGTCCACACCTTTCCTCGTGGGCGATCCGGGCCGCCCGCAGGACCGGGCGCCCGCGCCCACAACGACCGCGTCGTCGGCAGGGCACGGGGAGGTACGCCGTACGAGTGACCGCCCCGTCGGGCGGGTGGGACGGACGCGATCAGCCCGCCGCGGGGACGGTGCCGGAGCCTCCGGCGGGCCCGGCGGCGGCCTCGTCCGACGGCCGGCCGGTGGGCGGCAGGTGGCGGAGCAGCGCGGTCACCAGGGCGGCGGTGGCCAGCAGCAGGACGCCGGCGACGGTGACCACGGTGTGGAGCTCGACGGCGAAGGCGGCCCGGGCGGGCGCCAGCAGGGCGTCGGCGACCTCGCCGGACAGCGAACGGGCGGCCTCCTGCGCGCCCGTGAGGGAGTCCCCCGCGGCCCGGACCGCCTCGGCGGGCAGGCCCTCGGGAAGGCGCAGCGCGCCGCGGTAGACGGCGGCGCCGACGCTGCCGAGGGCCGCGATGCCGAGGGCGAAGCCGAGTTGGCCGCTGGTCTCGTTGAGCGCGGCCGCGGAGCCGGCCTTCTCGACCGGGGCGGAGCCCATGACCAGGCCCATGCCGAGGGTGACCATCGGGCCGGAGCCGAGGAAGACCACGGCGAATCCGGCGATCAGCACGGCGGGGCCGGATCCCGGTTCGGCCCCGGTGATCACCGCCATGCCGATCGTGGCCAGGACCAGTCCGCCGCCGATGAGGTACGCCGGACGGAAGCGCTGACCGAGCCTGGGGGACAGGGTGAAGCCGACCGTGTTGGCGGCGATCGCCGGCAGCATCCACAGGCCCGCGTGCAACGGGTCGCGTCCGTACAGCAGTTGCAGGGCCTGGGTGACGAAGAACATCACCGCGCCGGTGAGCATGGTGCCGAGGAACAGGCTGAGCAGCGCGGCCGTGAAGGCGCGGTGCCGGAACAGGCCCAGGTCGAGCAGCGGATGCGTCAGGTGGTGCTGGCGGTGGACGAAGAGGATCCCGAAGCCGAGGCCGGCCAGGACGGCCGCGATCGACAGGGGCTGCCACCCGTCCTTGGCGATCTCCTTCAGGCCCCAGATGGCGGGCAGGACGGCGGCCAGCGACTCCAGCACGCTGATCAGGTCCGGGCGCCCGGCGTCGGGGTCGCGGAACTCGGGCAGGAGCACCGGGCCGAGCACGAGCAGCAGCACCATCGCGGGGACGCCGATCAGGAAGGCCGAGCCCCACCAGAAGTGGGCGAGCATGGTGCCGCCGATGATCGGGCCGGCGACGGCGCCGGCCGAGAAGCACGCGCCCCAGATGCCGAAGGCGGCGCCGCGCTGCCGGGCGTCCTGGAACATGGCGGTGATCAGCGAGAGGGTGCTCGGCGCGAGGGTGGCGCCGGCGACGCCGAGCAGGGCGCGCGCCGCGATCAGCATGGCGGGGTTGACGGCGTAGGCGGCGGCGACGGAGGCGAGCCCGAACGCGGCGGCGCCGATCAGCAGCAGTCTGCGCCGGCCGATGCGGTCGCCGAGCGATCCCATGGTGACGAGCAGGCCGGCGAGCATGAACGAGTAGATGTCGGTGATCCACAACTGCTGCACGCTGCCGGCATGGAGGGAGTCCGCGAGGCTGGGCAGGGCCAGCAGCATCACGAAGACGTCGATCGAGACCAGCAGGGCGGGCAGGGCGAGGACGGCCAGCCCGATCCACTCCCGCCGTCCGGCCCGGGGCGCGGGCGCGCTGGGGGGTGTGGTGTCGCTCATCACGGGGTCCTTCCGGATTCTCGGGCAGGTGGCACCCGGGGGTGCCGTCACACCCGGAACGTCGGACCCGGCGACACGGTCTCGACGTCTGCGGCGGAAACCCGCGCGAAGGGCCGTGATCTGGGCTTGGATGTCGAGGGAGGGTCCTCGGCGGCGACGTCTCAAGTGCAGAGCACCAGTCGGCCGTGCAAGGGACCAAGGAATGATGAGATGAAGTACATGCTGCTGATCCACATGAACCCGGTAGTCTGGGACGGCTTGTCCGAGAGAGAGCGCAACGAGGTCTTCTCCGGGCACGCCACGTTCCAGCAGAACATCCTCGACTCCGGTGAGATGGTGGTGACCCAGGCCCTCGCCGATCCGTCCGGCAGCTCCACGGTCCGGGTCCGGGGCGGGCTGCCCGCGATCACCGACGGCCCCTACCTGGCCGCCGAGGAGTTCCTGGCCGGGTACTACCTGGTCGAGTGCGCGTCCAAGGAACGCGCGATCGAATTGGCCGGCCTGATCCCCGACGCCCGGTACACCGGCGTCGAGGTGCGCCAGGTCGTCTTCGAAGCCGATACGGAGAGCTGAGCCGATGAACCGTGACGTCCGGGTCGAGGACCTGCTCCGATCGCTCGCACCGCAGGTCCTCGGCGCGGTCGTCCGCCGCTACGGGCACTTCGACGCCTGCGAGGACGCCGTCCAGGACGCCCTGCTGGCAGCCGCCGTCCAGTGGCCCGAACAGGGGGTCCCCGGCAACCCCCGCGCCTGGCTGATCACCGTGGCCGCCCGCCGGGTGATCGACGGGCTGCGCAGCGAGCAGGCCCGCCAGCGCCGCGAGGCCACCGCCGCCGCGCTCACCCCGGCCGACGAGACGGTGACGCCGGGTCCCGGCGAGGAGCCGAAGGCGGCCGAGCAGGACGACATGCTCACCCTCCTGTTCCTGTGCTGCCACCCCTCGCTCACCCCCGGCTCGCAGGTCGCGCTCACCCTCCGCGCCGTCGGCGGTCTCACCACCGTGCAGATCGCGCACGCCTTCCTGGTCCCCGAGGCGACCATGGCCCAGCGGATCAGCCGGGCCAAGCAGCGGATCAAGTCCACCGGGTCGTCGTTCCGGATGCCTCCGCAGAGCGAGCGCGAGGAACGGCTGGCGGTCGTGCTCCAGGTGCTCTACCTGATCTTCAACGAGGGCTACACCACCACCAGCGGTCCCGACCTGCTGCAGCCCGAGCTCGCGCGCGAGGCCATCCGCCTCACCCGTGAGCTGCACCGGCTGCTGCCCGAGGAGGGCGAGGTCGCGGGTCTGCTGGCCCTGATGCTGCTGACCGACGCCCGCCGGCCGGCCCGCACCAGGCCCGACGGCAGCCTCGTCCCGCTCGCCGAGCAGGACCGCTCGGCCTGGGACCAGTCCGCGCTCAAGGAGGGACTGGCGCTGATAGCCGAGACCCTCCCCCGGATGGTGGCGGGGCCGTACCAGGTGCAGGCGGCCATCGCGGCCGTGCACGGCGAGGCCGCGCACGCCGAGGACACCGACTGGCCGCAGATCATGGCCCTGTACGAGGTGCTGGAGCAGATGGCCCCCGGCCCGATGGTGACGCTCAACCACGCGGTCGCGCGCGCGATGGCCCTCGGCCCGGCGGCCGGGCTCGAACTGCTCGCGGCCCTGGAGTCCGACGGCCGGCTCGCGGACCACCACCGGCTCGCCGCGGTCCGCGCCCACCTGCTGGAGATGAGCGGTGACCGGGAGGCCGCCCGGAACAGCTTCCGGGAGGCCGCCCGGCGCACCGGCAGCATCCCCGAGCGCCGCTACCTGGAGTCCCGGGCCGAAGCACTGAACGACCGGTGACGGCCGCTCGTCAGCGGCCCAGGCCCTGGAGTCCCAGCAGCAGCTCGGGGACGTCGGTGGCGCCGATCGCGCCGGCCGCGTCGAGGACGGGCCGCCACGCCGGGTCGGAGCAGATCAGCACCGGGCCGTCGGCGGGCGAGTCCGGCAGGCGGCCGTGCGAACCGCGGACCCAGGAGGGGTCCAGCGGCACCACGTTCATGGTGTGGCGCAGGCCGAGCTTCTTGCGGGCCAGGCCGAGCGCGGCCCGGGCCCTGGCCAGCGGGTCCGCCGGGTCGAAGAACAGCTCGGCCGGGTCGTAGCCGGGCTTGCGGTGGATCTCGACGGACCGCGCGAAGTCGGGGGCCCGCGCGTCGTCCAGCCAGTAGTAGTAGGTGAACCAGGCGTCGGGGTCGGCCACCGCCACCAGTTCGCCGGACCGGGGGTGGTCGAGGCCGTGGCGGGCCTGGTCCGCGCGGTCCAGCACCTCGGCCACACCGGGCAGCCGGAGCAGCTGGTCGCGCACCTTGGGCAGGTCCGCCCCGTCGGGTACGTACACGTGGGCGATCTGGTGGTCGGCGACGGCGAAGGCCCGCGAGGCCCACGGGTCCAGGTACTCCATCCCGGCCTGGGTGTACACCTCCAGCAGGCCCTCCCGGCGCAGCTCGCGGTTGATGTCCACCGGGCGCCGCACCGCCGTGATGCCGTACTCGCCGAGCGCGACCACGGTCGCGCCGGACTGCTCCGCCTGCTCCAGCAGCGGCGCCAGCTCGGCGTCGACCGCCCGGGCCGCCGCCACGGCCTGCGGCGCGTCGGGCCCGAAGCGCTGGAGGTCGTAGTCCAGGTGCGGGACGTAGACCAGCAGCAGGTCGGGCCGCTCGGCGGCGAGGATCCGGCGGGCCGCCGAGACGATCCAGCGGCTGGAGGCGATCCCGGCCGTCGGGCCCCAGTACTGGAAGAGCGGGAACGGCCCCAGCTCGGCGGTGAGTTCGTCGCGCAGCGCCGCCGGCCGGGTGTAGCAGTCGGGCGACTTGCGGCCGTCGGCGTGGTAGACCGGGCGCGGCGTGACCAGCAGGTCGGTGGTGGCGCCCATGGCGTACCACCAGCAGACGTTGGCGACCCGGTAGCCGGGATGCCGGGAGCGCGCGGTGTCCCACACCTTCGGCGCCCGGACCAGCCGGTTGTGCTGGCGCCAGAGGTGGATCTCCCCGAGCTCCCGGAAGTACCAGCCGTTGCCGACGACGCCGTGCTCGGCGGGCAGCCGGCCGGTGAGCAGCGTGGACTGCACGCTGCAGGTGACGGCGGGCAGCACCGTGCGCAGCGGGGCGGACCCGCCGCGCTCGGCGAGCCGGGTGAGGTTCGGCATGTACGGCAGCAGGCGCGGGGTCAGGCCGACCACGTCCAGCAGGACCACGGGTTTCAACGGTCCGCCCTTTCGCCGATCAGTTCGCGCTCGGCCCAGGCGAGTTCGGCGGCTATCCCGGCCGGGACGTCCACGGGGGCGCCGTCCGGGGCACCGGCCGGTCGCCCGGGCAGCACCGGCCAGGTGTAGGTCTCGACCTCGATCACCGTCCGCTCCCGCACGGCCGCCACCGCCCGGCGGAGCACATCGGTGGTGGCGCGCAGCGGCGCGGGGGGCGCGGCGTGCAGCGGCACGTGGAAGTGCACCCGCCAGGGGCCGTGGCCGGGCAGCCGCTCCAGCGCCTCCGGCAGGTCGTCGGCCGCGAGCACCCGGCCGGCGCCGTCGGACTCCCGCACCTGGTGGAGGTAGCGGGGTTCGGCGTAGTCGGCGAGCAGCCGGCGGGCCGCCGGGTCGTTCGGGTCGTCCACGTGCAGGGCGGCCGAGGCCTGGATCCTGACCACGCGCAGGCCGGCCCGTTCGACGGCGGCCACCGTCCGCTCCGGGTCGGCGAAGGAGACCGCCAGGTGGCAGGTGTCGAGGCAGAGGCCGACGAATTCGAGGTCCGCGCGGGTGGCGAGCCAGCCGACGGCGTCCTCGACGGTGTCCAGCACGCAGCCCGGTTCCGGCTCGACGGCGAGCCGGATCGGCCGGCCCGCCCGCGCCGAGACGGTGCGCAGCGCCGCCGCCGTCCGGCGCAGCGCCTGCTCGGCGGCCCGGTCCGCGGCGGGGGACCACGGGCTGCGCCAGGCCAGCGGCAGCGTGGAGATGCTGCCGCCCTCGGCGTCGTCGGGCAGCAGGCCGGCCAGCACGGTGGCGCAGTCGGCGGTGTAGGCGGCGCGGGCGGGTTCGGTCCAGTCCGGCCGGTACACCGCGTGCTTGACCACCCGCTGGTGGAAGCCGCCGTAGGGGAAGGCGTTCAGGGCGAGCACGGACAGGTCCCGGGCGTCCAGTTCGGTCCGCAGCCGGTGGAGCAGGGACGGGTCGGCGGCCAGTGCGGAGGCGGCGTCGGCGGCCAGCCACAGGCCCAGCCCGAGCCGGTCGAAGCCGGTGCGTTCGCGGATCGGACCGGCGCAGGTGTCGAGCTGCCGCAGGATGCCGGGCAGGTCCTCGGCCGGGTGGACGTTGGTGGAGTAGCAGAGCCGGTTCACGATCCGCCCCGGAGCACCGAGTTGCCCGCGAAGGAGGCGCCGTCGGCGTCCTCCCGGATCCCCTCGTCGAGGACCAGCCGCCCGCTGCGGCCGTAGAACTCGACGGGGTTGTGCCAGAGCACGGTGTCCACGTCCGCCGCGGTGAAGCCGGCCGCCAGCATGGCCCGGCCCACCTTCTGCGTCTTGAGGGGGTCCGAATTCCCCCAGTCGGCGGCCGAGTTGACGAGGATCCGGCGGGTTCCGTACTCCTTCAGGACGGCGACCATCCGGTGCTCGTCCATCTTGGTGTCCGGGTAGATCGAGAAGCCCATCCAGCAGCCGGAGTCGGCGACCGTCGCCACCGTGACCTCGTTGAGGTGGTCCACCAGGACGGCGCCCGGGGCGATGCCGGACTCGCGGACCACGTCCAGGGTGCGGCGGGTGCCGGCGTGCTTGTCCCGGTGCGGGGTGTGGACCAGGACCGGCAGTCCGTGGTCGACGGCCAGCTCCAGCTGACGGGCGAACGCCTCGTCCTCGGCCCTGGTCATCGAGTCGTAGCCGATCTCGCCGACCGCGACCACGCCGTCCTTGCCGAGGTAGCGCGGCAGGACGTCCAGCACCTCGACGCAGCGGGGGTCGTTGGCCTCCTTGGGGTTCAGGGCGAGCGCGCAGTTGTGGCTGATCCCGAACCGGGAGGCCCGGAACCGCTCCCAGCCGAGCAGGCCGTCGAAGTAGTCGGTGAAGGACCCCGGGTTGGTACGGGGCTGGCCGAGCCAGAAGGCCGGCTCGACGACGGCCCGGACACCGGCCGTCCGCATGGCCCGGTAGTCGTCGGTGGTGCGCGAGGTCATGTGGATGTGCGGGTCGAAGATCCTCATGACCGGGCCTCCTGCGGTCGCGGGGGGACGAGGGCCAGCAGGACGCTCATGCCGAGCAGCACGCGCAGGTCGGAGCCGATCTCCCGGCCGGCCGCCCGCCGTTCCTCGGCCAGGTCGCGGGCCATCCGCAGCAGCTCGGCGTCGGTGCGGGTGACCAGGTCCGCCACGGCGCCCAGCGGCACTTCGGTGAACAGGCACTTCAGCACGCCGTGGCGCCACTGGTCCTGCTCCAGGTGCCGGGCCGCGAAGGGGCCCATCGCCGCCGCGACGAGCCGCGGGTCGTTGGTGCGCAGGCCGTCGGCGACCAGCTCCAGGCCGAGCCGGCGCACGCCGTCCGGCAGGTCCGGCAGCGCGCGCAGCACCCCGCGCCGCTCGGCGGCGTCGCCGTGCCGGTAGAGCTTCTCGACCTCGGCCGCCAGGACCGCCCCGGGCAGGGACCCGGCCAGCACCGCGAGCAGCCGGGCCCGGGCCCGGTCGTCGACCGTGCCGTGCACCAGCCCCTGCGGGTCGGCGTTCGGCTGCACCGGCCCGCGCCCGACCATCCGGCCGGCCAGCGGGAACTCCTGGTGGATCGTGCCGGGCCACTCGCGGACCCGGCGTTCGGCGCAGGTCAGCCAGTCGTCCTGCGGGTGCGGGTACGGCGGCGGGGCCGGCCGGCTCCCGCCGTAGACGCTGGTTTCGATCCAGCGGTGTTTCTCGGTCTCGGTCATGATGGGCGGTCTCCGATCGTGGACGACGCCGGTGCACCCGTGTGCGCCGGCGGAACGGAAACGGTCTCCTGGGCCCGGCGTATCGCCGCCAGGGCCGTTCGCGCGGTGGTCGGTGCGGCATGGCTGTGCCGGGGCAGTTCGACCGCCGCGACGCCGGTGTAGCCGATCCCGTCGAGGGCGGCCAGCGTCGCGGCGAGGTCGAGTCGCCCCGCTCCGAACTCCAGGTGCTCGTGGACACCCGGAAGCATGTCGTCCAGCTGGACGTTGACCAGCAGCCCGGCCGCGCGCCGGACGCACTGCGCGGCGTCCACCGGCTCCACGGCCACGCAGTGCCCGACGTCGAGGGTGATGCCGAGGGCGTCGGGATCGCCGAGCTCGCGGCGCAGGTCGAGGGCCTGGTCGAGGTGCTGGACGACCATGCCGGGCTCGGGCTCCAGGCCGAGCCGCACGGCCCGGCGCCCTGCCTCGGCCAGGACCGGGCCGAGGTGCTGGACCAGCCGTGCGCGGTTGGTCCGTCCGTCCACCCCGGGCTCGCTCACGCCGGACCAGAAGGACACGCAGTCGGCGCCGAGCGACTCGGCGATCCGGACGGCGCGGAGCAGGAAGTCGATCCTCGGCGCGGCGTCCCCGGACACCAGCGTGGGGTGGTGCTTGCGGTACGGGTCGAGCAGGAAGCGCGCGCCGGTCTCGACCACGCAGCGCAGGCCCGCGGCGGAGAGCAGCGCCGCCAGCCGGTCGGTCTCCCGGGCCAGGTCCGGGCCGAAGGGATCGAGGTGGTGGTGGTCGAGGGTGAGGGCGACCGAGGTGTAGCCCAGGTCGGCGATGACCCGGATCGCGTCGGCGAGCCGGTGGTTGGCGAAGCCGTTGGTGCCGTACCCGACGGCGATCGCGCTCATGTCGGGCTCCTGCGGGCGGACAGCCGGCGGGCCAGCGGAAGGGCGCCCAGCACCAGCGCGGCGGCCGGCAGCGAGCCCAGCCGTGCGGCCAGCCCGGCCTGCAGCGGCACCATGCCGTGGATCCCGGCCACGGTCGCGGTCCGGACCGCCGCCGCCGTGCCGCCCGCCGTGCCGTCCGCGGTGCCGTCCGCGGTGCCGTCCGCGGTCGGTCCGGTGGACCGCGCCGGGCCGGCGGCGAGCTGGGCGGCGCCGGTGGCGGCCGCGTACCCCAGCGCGCACAGCGCCCCGGCCGTGCGGTGCCGGGCCGAGGCGGCCCGGCCCGTGCCGGTCAGCAGGGCGGTGACCGCGGTGGCGGCCACCGCCAGCCGGGCGTCGGCGGACCGGCCGCCGTGGACCTCGCCGCGGGACAGCGCGGTCACGCCCAGGGTGTGGGTGGCCAGCGCCAGCGCCGGGACGCCGGCCGCCCGCCAGTGCCCGGATCCGGCGCCGAGCAGGACGTCCAGGCCGCGGCAGGCCGCCATGCCCAGCGGGGCGGCGGGGGTCGGCTTCAGCACGGTGTCGTACGCCCACACCGCGGCGGTGAGCGGAACGGCGATGCGCAGCGCGTCGGCCCCGCCCGCGAGACCGGCCAGGGCCAGCCCGGTGGCGCCGAGTCCGGCCGCCGCGGCGAGCGCGGCCCCGGGCGCGATCCGACCGGACGGGACGGGGCGCTCGGGGCGCTCCAGCGCGTCGACCGCCCGGTCCGCCCAGTCGTTCAGCGCCATCCCCGACCAGTACAGGGCGACGGAGGCGAGCGGCAGGGCCAGCCGTCGGCCGCGCAGCGGACGGCCCGCCGCGACCGCGCCGGCCACGGTGTCCCCGAGGACGGTGAGCGCCGCCGGTGCCCGGACCAGGTCGAGCCACGGACGCAGGGCGACCCTCATCGGGCCACCTCGATCCGTCGCACCCAGGACACCAGGTCCTGTTCCTGCTGGGCGAGCCGGTGCTCGTCGCTGCCGAGCGGGTCCTTGAAGAAGAAGGCCAGTGCGCCGAGCGGCCCGGCCTCCCCGGCCGCGTGCGCACCGGCGACCAGCCGGGCGAGGTCGAGGACCAGCGGCGCGGCGAGCGCCGAGTCGTAGCCGTCCCAGCTGAGTTGCAGGCTCATCGAGGTGCCGAGGAAGCCCTCGAAGGAGACGTGGTCCCAGGCGACCTTGCGTTCGCCGAGGTCGGGGACGTGGTCGATGTGCAGCGGGGCGGTGACCTCCCCGCCGAGCAGCGCGGCCAGCCCGCGGGTCTTGGACTCCAGCTTGCCCTGCGCGCGGCCCGCCACCCCGAGGTTGGCGCCGTCCCCGCCGCCGAGCAGGTTGGTCCCCGACCAGGAGCGCACCCGCAGCCCGCGGGCGAGGAACATCGGTGCCAGCACGCTGCGCAGCAGGGTCTCGCCGGTCTTGCCGTCGCAGCCCGCGTACGGCAGGCCGTGCCGGTCGGCCAGTTGGGTGACCGCCGGGATGCGCAGGCCGGGCGACGGGGTGAAGTCGACGTACGGGCAGCCGGCCGAGAACGCGGCGTACGCGGAGAGGGCGGCCGGGCCGAGCACCCGGCGCCCCTCCTGGGCGAGGGCGCGGTCGAGGGCGGCCAGGTCGGCGTGCTCGGGCAGCGGCCGGAGCGGGGGCTCGGTGGAGGAGACGTTGACCACCACGACCCGCTCCAGGCCGTGGGAGCGCCGGAAGTCCGCGAGGTCGGCGGCGAGCCGGTCCGCGGCCTCGGCCTGGGTGGCCGGGGCGTCGTCGTCCGGGTCGTGGCCGCGGCGGATCTCCCGGTCGGCGGCCGCGAGTTCCTCTGCGACCGCCGACGGGAGCCGGCCGGGCAGCACACCCGCGGCGGCGAGCTCCTCGGCCCGCTTGCCCAGCGGGGTGGAAACGAGGTCGTGGCCGCCGGTGACCAGCTCGGACCAGCCGGGGAAGACGCCCGGATCGAGGTCGAGCCGCTCGCTGACGCTGCCGGTCGCGGGGACGAGCCCGGCCCGCAACGCGGCGAGGCCGCAGACGGCCGTGGTGGCCACCGACCCCCTGCCGCCGACCAGCCAAAGTCCGGTCCTGCCTGCCATGGTGCGACTGCCTTTCGGTGAGGAGGGATGACGTCCTACGAGCGGTCCCAGCCCGCCCAGCGCCAGAGCCGGCCGGTGCCCCGCCGGGACTCCACGCCGTGGTCGGTCATCTCGAACTCGCCGAAGTCCAGGATCAGCAGCGCGTCGTCGCCCGGCGCGAAGCCGACGTCGATCGGCCGGTGCAGTTCGGGACCGGACGGCAGGCCCCGGGTGGACCAGTCGGTCGGGTCGACCAGCAGCAGGTCGCGCCCGAGCTGGGGGCCGCCCGGCGGCAGGGTCATCGGTGCCTCGTCCCCGAACAGCGTGACCACCAGTTGCCCGGCCAGCGGGGAGCGCGGGGGCGCCACGGCGAACTTGGTGGCCGCGACGTGCGACTCGAAGTCGAGCACCGGGCGCTCGGGCGGCGGGAGTTCGCCGTGGTTGGCCAGCAGGAAGGTCGGCTGCGGGCCGCGGGTGGGCTTGAACGCGGGGTCCGTCACCGGGATGCCGCCGATGAAGTCCGGCCAGCCGTACCAGGCGCCCTCGCGCACCTCGAACAGCAGGTCGGGGGCGTTGCCGATCGGCCGGCTGCCGCGGTCGTCGGCGCCCTGGTCGACCGCCAGCAGCCGGCCGTCCGGCAGGAAGCCCAGGCCGAAGGCGTTGCGCATCCCCCAGGCCACCAGCTCCAGGTTGCCGCCGTCGAGGTCGCAGCGCAGCACGGCCGCGCTGCACGGCAGTCCGGCCGGTATCCGCTGCCCCGCCCGGGTCGCGGTGCCGAACGGGACGAACGCGCCGGTGGTGGTCCGGGCGCCGGGCCGGCCGGCCAGCGGGTCGTCCGTGGTCACGTTGAAGCCGGTGAGCTCGATGTCGAGGCCGGGGATGTCGTACGAGTGCGGAAGCCGTCCCAGCCAGCCGAGTTCGTAGGCGTCCAGCCCGATGATCCCCAGGTTGGACATCGCGCCCTGGGCGAAGTACAGCTTCCCGTCCCGGCCGGCCACGGCCATGTCGATGTGGTAGTTGCCGGGCCCCGGCATGCCGTCGACGATGACGGCCCGCTGCCCGTCCGGGCCGATCCGGACGATCCGGCCGGCCCCGCCCTCGGAGACGTACAGGTGGTCCTGGTGCCAGAGCAGTCCGGTCACCGGGGCGGCCAGGCCGTCGGCGAGCAGGGTGCGTGACGAGGTGTCGGTTCCCGGGTCCAGACGCCAGATCCGGCCGCCGGGGGCGGCGCCCCCGAAGGGCAGTCCGGACTCGGCCAGGTATATCCGGCCCGCGTCGTCGAAGGTGAGGCTGGTCGGGAAGTCCAGCCTGTCGGCCAGTACGGTGGGTGATTGCGCCACGGTTCCTCCACGGTCGTGCCCACAGAAGATCCGCCGCCCCGGTGAGGTCGGCGACGGGTCGATGTGTAGCAGCGTCCACGAAGCATGGTCAAGAACCGCCCGGGCGCTCGCCGACGGCCGTGGGTTCACCGGCACGGTCAGGAAATGCGCAGGTCAGGCGGCATGTGAAGGCCGTGGAAGGAAGTCCGGATCGGGGTCGTGGGGCCTGCTGGGCACCGCACGACGCGAGAAGTCCCGGGCGCTCCGGCCTACCGGTGACGGGCCTCGCGCGGCTGCCGTCCCGGCGGGGAGCGGAGTCCGGACAGCCGGCCTCGCAGTCACTCCCGGTAGTTTTCGGCGGGCCCCCTTCCCTGCTGCGGTCGGAGCCGACGGTCGCCGGGGAGGGCGTCCACTCCGTCCCCGGCGACCGCGACCGTGTCGAGGCTCGGAGCCCCGACGGCCGGGGTCCAGGCCCGGCACTTGGTAGACGGAGCCGGGCGCCGCGGATCGACATCGAGCGGGAGAATTTTCGGGAGTTCTTCCGTCGTGCCGCCGGAGTTCTTCCGTCGTGCCGTCCCGCCGGACGTCGCGCGACCCGTCGCGGCGGCCGCGCGCACGGCACGCCCCGCGGCCGCACGCACGACGGCCACCGGCGCGGCGTGGATGCCGGGCCGGTGGCCGTCGGGTCGTCAGGGGCGGGGCGGTACGCGGAGGAGGGTCAGAGCGAGTAGGCGATCAGCTCGAACGACGGCTTGGTCGAGAACGCGGGGGCGCCCGCACCGACCAGGAGCAGGTTGCCGCTCACGGCCGGGAAGGAGATGATGCCGGCCGGTGTCCTGGCCGTCCACAGGGTCGCGCCGGTGGTGGTGTCGAAGCCGTAGACCTGGCCGTCGAAGGTGGAGGTGAAGACCACGTCGTTGGCCACCGTGGCGGCACCGAGCGCCATCTGCGGCAGGTCCCGCTGCCAGAGCACCTTGCCGGTCGCCACGTCGGCGGCGGTGAGGCCGCCCCGGCCCACGGTGTAGTCGGGCAGCTGCAGCCCGCCCCGGGAGTCGAGCTTGGCGGGATTGTCGACCCAGGGCACGAAGAGCCGCCCGCGGGAGAGCGCCATCGGCGTCTCCACCCCGCCGATGATGCCCGGCAGGACGGTGGTCGGGGTGTCCGGCAGCGGGCCCTCGTCGTTCAGGTGGGTGCCGACCGGCAGGGTCCACAGCGGGGTTCCGTCGTCGGCCCGGTAGGCGTAGACCTTGCCCATCTTGCCCGCCGCCACCACGATCTCCGTGCGCTTGCCGCGGACCGTCGCGGTGGTCACGATCGGGGGGTCCTGGAGGTCGTAGTCCCGCAGGTCGTGCGGCGCGGTCTGCTGGAACCAGAGCAGCTTCCC
Organism: Kitasatospora sp. NPDC048715; assembly: GCF_043198905.1. Classification (NCBI taxonomy): domain Bacteria; kingdom Bacillati; phylum Actinomycetota; class Actinomycetes; order Kitasatosporales; family Streptomycetaceae; genus Kitasatospora; species Kitasatospora sp. NPDC048715. The sequence continues at coordinate 59,565 of NZ_JBICVH010000004.1, forward strand.
GGTCCTGCTGTCCATCGCCAGCAGGCAGTTGGTGTAGAGGTTGGGGCCCGGCCGGCTGCTGCCGTTGGGGTACTCGGGCGTGCCGGGGAGCGGGGCGGGGTTGGCGACGGCGACGAACAGCCGTCCGTGCTCGTCGAGGGCCGGCGCGAACCAGGTCCCGCCGCCGCTGTTGATCTCCGGGTGGCCCCAGAGGTCGCCGTCCTTGACCGTGTTGAAGCTCCAGCGCGGATTCCCGGTGGCGGTGTCCAGCGCGAAGATCGTTCCCATGGCCCCCGGCACGTACTTGCCGAAGGTGTTCGGGACGGTGCTGACCACGACGGTGTCCTCGTACACCTGGGGAGCGACGTCGATGCCGCCCTCGCCGGAGGCGATCAGCTCCCGTGACCAGACGGTCCGGCCGGTCGCCGGGTCGAGTGCGAAGACGCCGGTGAACGTCGTGCCGAAGAGCAGGCCGCGCGCGTAGGCCACGCCGTTCGGCCCGACCGAGGGGCTGTTGAAGACGCGCTTCCAGCGGACCTTCCCGGTCTCCTTGTCCACCGCGGTGACGTCGGAGTTGAGACTGATCAGATAGACCGTGTCGCCCACGACGATCGGATTGGACGCCATGATGCCGGCGAAGGTCGGGTCGCCCTCCAGCGGGAGCCGCCACTTCACCTTGAGGTTCTTGACGTTGTGCGAGTCGATCGGTGTCCGGGTGACGTTCCTGGTGTTGGTCAGACCGCCGTTGGACAGGGCCCAGTCCTGTGGGTGGACCCGGCGGTCGTAGTCGCCCCGGGCGTTCTCGGTGCCCGCGGCGGCCGGGTCGGGGGCGGCCATGCCGGGTGCGATCGCCAGCGCCGCGGCGGCCAGCGCCGTGAACGCCAGCCAGCCCGGGGTGCGGCGACCGCGCCGCCCCGCGCCGCGGGTCTTCAGAATGACGGACAAGGCAACTCCGTTTCCGCTCGGTGTCGTTGCTCGACCCGGGCCTGGACGAAAGGTGGCGGACCGGCTGCCCGGCCGCCGTGCGGGATGGACGGCGGTCAGCGCACCCGGCGCGCGAACGCCCGGACGTCGCCGACGAACAGCTCGGGCTCCTCCAGCGCGGCGAAGTGCCCGCCGCGCTCGAACTCGGACCAGTGGGCGAGGGTCGGGAGGATCCGCTCGGCCCAGCGGCGGATCGGCCGGACGGCGTCCTGCGGGAAGACGGCCACCCCGACCGGCGCGGCGAGCGGCCACGGGCCGGCCCAGGTGCGGACGAAGTCGGAGTCCAGCCGGTTGGACTCGTAGTAGAGCTGGGCGCTGGAGGCGGCGGAGGCGGTGAACCAGTAGATCGCCGCGTTGGTCAGCAGCCGGTCGCGGGACACCGCGTCCTCCGGGGCCGTCTCCGCGGCCGTCCACTCCTTGAACTTCTCCACGATCCAGGCGAGTTGGCCCACCGGCGAGTCGGTCAGGCCGTAGCCGACGGTCTGCGGCCGGGTGGACTGGATCTTCCGCCAGCCGGCCCCGTCCTGCTCGAAGTGCGCGGCGAACTCCAGCCTGGCCAGGTCCGCCCCGTCCAGGTTCGCGAACTCGGCCGGGTCCTGCGGCGGGAAGGTGGCGAGCATGTTGAGGTGGACGCCGGCGACGTGCGCCGGATCGGCCAGACCGAGCTGGAGGGAGACCGGCATGCCCCAGTCGCCGCCCTGGACGAGGTACCGGTCGTAGTCGAGGCGGTGCATCAGCTCGGCCCAGGCCCGGCCGACCCGGGCGGTGTCCCAGCCGGTCTCCCGGGGGCGGCCGGAGAAGCCGTAGCCGGGCAGCGAGGGGATGACCACGTGGAACGCGTCGGCCGGATCGCCGCCGTGCGCCCGCGGGTCGGTCAACGGCCCGATCACGTCCAGGAACTCGACCACCGAGCCGGGCCAGCCGTGGGTGATGATCAACGGCGTGGCAGCCGGCTCCGGCGAGCGCACGTGCAGGAAGTGGATGTCCACGCCGTCGATCTCGGTCAGGAACTGCGGGAACGCGTTGAGCTGCTCCTCGGCCTTGCGCCAGTCGAAGCCGGTGCGCCAGTACTCGGCCAGCTCCTTCAGGTAGCCGAGCGGAACCCCGCGCTGCCAGCCCACGCCCGGCAGTTCACCGGGCCAGCGGGTCGCCGCGAGCCGGCGGTCCAGGTCGTCGAGGGCTTCCTGCGGGATGTCGATACGGAAGGGGCGCATGCCGGGTCCTCTCAGTGGACGCTCGGATCGGAGGTGCGGGCAGCGCGGGCCGGGACCGGCCCGCCGGGTCTCAGGCGGCGATGGGCGTGTTCTGGTACGAGGCGATCCGCCAGTCGGAGCCCTGGCGGGCCAGCACCCAGGTCGCGCGGATCGCCCGCTCGGCCGTCACCTCGGTGTCCCCGGGGGCCAGCACGCCGCCCTGGGTGACCAGCACGGCGACGTCCGCGGCCAGCGGGCGGACCGACACCGGCTCGCCCGTGACCCGGGTTCCCTTGAACGGGCCGGCGAAGGCCTGGGTCATGAACGCGCGGATCGCCTGACGGCTCGTCAGGTAGATGTCGCCGGGCAGGATCAGCGTCGCGTCCTCGGTGAAGACCTCGGCGAAGCCGTCGGCGTCCTGGGCGGCCCAGGCCGCGACGATCCGCTCCGGAACGGCACGCAGCGCGGAGGCCTCGGGGGAGTTGGGCGGGGGAGTGGCGGACATGGCTCTCTCCTTCTCCGGTGGTCCCGGCCGCGATCACGGCGGCCGGGTGACGGCCAGCCTCACACCGGCCCCCGACGGGTGACAACTTCCCGATTGCGATGGATCGTTGGACACCAGGGTGGCCTGGACACGCTCCGGACGCGCCGCAATCCGGGAGATGCGGGCATCCCGCCCGGCTGCCAGCCTCGACAGGGCCGATCAACGACCGCGGCCCGGACGGCCAACCCGTTCCGCGTGGGCCGCCCACTTCGGAGGAGCCCCCGATGACTGCCAAGGAATCCCCGTCCCGGGAAGAACTGGTGAGCCGTGCAGCCGAGTTGGTGCCGCTGCTGCAGAAGAACGCGCTGTGGCACGAGGAGCACCGCCGGCTGTCCGACGAGACGCTGGCCGCGCTGACCGACTCCGGACTGCTGCAGATCCGGGTGCCGGTCCGCTACGGCGGCTACGAATCCGACATGCGCACCGCGGTGGACGTGATCGCCGAGCTGGCCCGCGGCGACGGCTCCACGGCCTGGGTCATGGCGGTCTACGCCATCAGCTCCTGGATGGCCGGCCTGTTCCCGGACGAGGTGCAGGACGAGATCTTCGCCGACCCGGGCGTGCGGGTGAGCGGCATCCTCAGCCCGACCGCGGTCGCCGTTCCGGTCGACGGCGGCGTGCTGCTGAACGGCAAGTGGACGTTCAACTCGGGCGCGCTGCACAGCTCCTGGAACACCAACGCGGCCGTGCTGATGACCCCGGACGGGCCGCAGCCGATCATGGTGGCCGTCCCGCTGGCGGACCTGGAGATCGTCGACGACTGGCACACCACCGGCCTGCGCGGCTCCGGCAGCGTCACCACCGTCGCCACCGACCTGTTCGTCCCCGAGCCGCGGGTGCTGCCGATGGTCCCGGTGCTCCAGGGCCGGCACCGCTCCCTGGCGAACGCCGAATCGCCCATCTACCGGGCCCCGTTCATGCCCACCGCGTGCGCCACGGTGGCCGCGCCGGCGCTCGGGCTGGCCAAGGCCGCCAAGGAGGCGTTCTTCGAGCGGCTCCCCGGCCGGAAGATCAGCTACACCGAGTACGCCAACCAGGCCGAGGCCCCGGTGACCCACCTCCAGGTGGCCGATGCCATCACCAGGATCGACGAGGTGGAGTTCCACGCCCACCGCGCCGCCGCCCTGATCGACACCAAGGGCCCCACCGGCGAGGAGTGGACCCTGGAGGAGCGGGCCCGGATCAGGCTCGACCTCGGTGCCGTCTGCTCGCGCACCAAGGAGGCGGTGGACATCCTCAACACCGCCAGCGGCGGCTCCTCGATCTACACCACCGTCCCGATCCAGCGCATCGAGCGGGACGTCCAGACCCTCAACCTGCACGGCATCCTGCACCCCAACACCAACCTCGAACTGTACGGACGGGTCGCCTGCGGCCTCGGGCCCAACACCCTCTACCTGTAGCCGGCGCCCCACCGGACAGGGCCGCACCGAGCGGCCCTGTCCGGCATGCCCTGCCCGCCGTTCCCACCGACCGCCCGGAGGATCCCCATGGCAATCCCCGAACCCGTCGTCATCGACCCCGCCGGACACGACATCCACGCCGAGGGCGCGCGGATCCGGGCGAACGGCCCGGTCGCCCGGATCGAACTGCCCGGCGGCGTGCTCGGCTGGTCGATCACCGACCACGAGACCGCCCGCCAGGCCCTCACCGACCACCGGCTGTCCAAGGACCCGCGCCAGCACTGGACGGCCTTCGCCGAGGGCAGGATCGGCGAGGACTTCCCGCTCATCGGCTGGGTGCTGATGGACAACCTCACCACCCGGTACGGCGCCGACCACACCCGGCTGCGCCGGCTGACCGCCGGGGCCTTCACCCCGCGCCGGGTCGAGGCCATGCGGGCCGAGGTCGAGAAGGCCGTCGACGAGCTGCTGGACGAGCTGGACCGCTGCGAACCCGGCGAGGTGCTGGACCTCAAGGCCCGCTTCGCCCGCCCGATGCCCGCCCGGGTGATCTGCGACCTGTTCGGAGTGCCGGCCGAGGACCGCGCGCAGATGCTGCGCGGCGGCGAGGCGAACATCGACACCACCCTCACCCCCGAGGAGTCGGCGGCCAACGTCGAGCAGTGGCACCGGGAGATGCAGGAGTTCGTCGAGGCCAAGCGCCGCAGCCCCGGGGACGACCTGACCAGCGACCTGGTCCAGGCCCAGGAGGAGGACGGCTCCCGGCTGAACGACTCCGAACTGGTCGGCACCCTGCACCTGTTGCTCGCCACCGGGACCGAGCCGGTGATGAACCTGCTCGCCAACGCGACCCGGGCCCTGCTCGCCCACCCCGACCAGCTGGCGCTGCTGCGCAGCGGCGCGGTGAGCTGGTCGGACGTGATCGAGGAGACCCTGCGCGTCGAGGCGCCGGTCGCCCACCTGCCCTTCCGCTTCGCGGTGGAGGACATCGAGATCGGCGGCGTCGTCATCGCCAAGGGCGACCCGGTCCTGATCAACTTCGCGGCGGTGGGCCGCGACCGCACCGTGCACGGCGACAGCGCGGACGCCTTCGACGCCGCCCGGCCGGACAAGGAGCACCTCTCCTTCGGCCACGGCGTCTACCGCTGCATCGGCATGCCGCTGGCCCGGATGGAGGCCGAGATCGCGCTCGCCGCGCTGTTCCGGCGCTTCCCCGACATCGAACTCGCCGTCCCCGACAAGGACTTGGCACCGCAGGTCACCTTCATCATGAACGGCGTGGAGACCCTCCCGGTCCGCCTCACGCCGCGAAACCGCTGACACGAAAGGGAGGTCCGTCCGATGTGGGCAGCCGTCGTACCCGAGGCCAAGGCGCGCTGGGAACTGCGCGAGATCCCCACCCCCACGGCAGGTCCGGGTCAGGTACTGATCCGGGTCCACGCCTGCGGGGTCTGCCACAACGACCTCTGGGTCAGCCAGGGTGTCTTCCCCTTCCCGCCGCTCGACCCGGTGGTGGTCGGTCACGAGGCCGCCGGGGAGGTCGTCGAGGTCGGCCCGGGCGTGACCACCCGCCGGGTCGGGGACCGGGTCGGCACCACCTGGGTGCAGGCGACCTGCGGCCGGTGCGACTACTGCCGGCTCAACCTCCCGCTCACCGGGCAGTCCGGGATGAACTGCCCCGAGTCGGTGATGAGCGGCCTCACCGTGCAGGGCGGTCACGCGCAGTACGTCGCGGTGTCGGCCGCCAGCACGGTGCTGCTGCCGGACGCCCTGTCGTACGAGGCCGCGGCGCCCGTGCTGTGCGCGGGGTACACCGCGTGGAGCGCGCTGCGCGCCGCCAACCCCGAGCCGGGCGAGCGGGTCGCCGTCCTCGGGATCGGCGGACTCGGCCACCTCGCCGTGCAGTTCGCCCGTGCCGCCGGCTTCGAGACGGTGGCCGTCACCCGCTCGCCGGACAAGCACGAGCTGGCCCGCACGCTCGGCGCGGACCACGTGGTCGCCGACGGCGAGCAGCTGCGGGCGGCCGGCGGCGCCGACGTGGTCCTGGTGACCGGCACCTCCTACCGGGCCGCCACCGAGACCCTCCAGGGACTGCGCCCGAACGGCCGGCTCGTGCTCGCCACCATCGACCCGGTCGACTCCTTCACGATCCCGCCCACCAGCCCGTTCTGGGCGCAGCGCCAGCAGGTGATCGGCGCCACCCACAACGGCCTCGACCAGCTCACCGAGGCCCTCGACCTGGTCGCGTCCGGGGCCGTCACGCCGCTGATCGAGACCTTCCCCAAGGAGCGGGTCGCCGAGGCGCTCGAACGGGTGGAACGCGGTGAGGTCCGCTTCCGCGCGGTCGTGAGCTACGCCTGACGCACCGGCAGCGACCGCATGCGACCGCATGGGGACCGACGTGGGGAGGACACTGTGTACAGACGAAGATTCCTGGGCCTCGCGGGCCTCGCGGCGGTGACCGGGGTGGGCCTGCCGGTGGGCGCCGTGGCCGGCGGGGACCCGCTGCCCCCCGCACCGATCGGCCGGGGGACGCCCAAGGGGCCTTTCTCCGTGCGGATGCCGGTGCCGCCGACCCTGCGGCCGGTGGCGCGGACCGGCGACACCGACGTCTACCGGCTCGACGTCCTGACCGCCGACCTGGAGCTGATCCCCGGTGTCCGGACCAGCTGCCTGACCTACGGCGGCAGCTTCGTCGGCCCGACGATCCGGGCCCGGGAGGGCCGCCGGGTGCTGGTCACCTACCGCAACCGGCTGCCCGAGGCCGTCAACGTGCACCTGCACGGCGGCCACGTCCCGGCCGACAGCGACGGCCACCCGATGCAGCTGATCGACCCGGGCGGCGAGCGCCGCTACGAGTACCCGAACCGGCAGCCCGGGGCCACCCTCTGGTACCACGACCACAGCCACCACGCGGAGGCCGAGCACGTCTACCGCGGCCTGCACGCCTTCTACCTGATCGAGGGCGAGGACGAGCGCCGGCACGACCTGCCGAGGGACGAGTACGACGTGCCGATCGCGATCCGCGACGCCGAGTTCGACGCCGCGGGGCAGTTGGTCCACGGCGATCCGGCGAAGCGGAACGTGATCCTGGTCAACGGCCGTTCCAAGCCGTACTTCCCGGTGGCCGCCCGCAAGTACCGCCTGCGCCTGCTGAACAGCTCGACCCTGCGGTTCCTGAAGCTGAACTTCGGCTCCCTGCCGGTCCTCCAGATCGGCTCGGACGGCGGTCTGCTGCCCGCGCCGGTCGACCGGACGGGGACGGACTTCCCGCTCGCCGCCGGTGAACGGGTGGACCTGGTGGTGGACTTCTCCGGGCTGGCGGTCGGCAGCAGGGCGGCGCTCACCAACCAGGGCCAGTACACCGGCGACGACCGGATCGAGCCGGTGCTGCAGTTCGCGGTGGACCGCCGGGCGCGCGACCGCAGCGGTGTGCCGGCCGTCCTGCGGCCGCTGCCCGAGCTGCCGCCGGCCACGGTCCACCGCGAGCTGACGCTCTCCTTCGACCTGAACGGCACGCCGACCGGCCTGGTCAACGGCCTGCCCTTCGACCCGGACCGGGTCGACCAGCGGGTCCGCCGCGGTGCCACCGAGATCTGGACGGTCACCAACGGCGACAGCGCCACCAAGTACGGTCCGATCCAGCACTCCTTCCACCTGCACCTGGCGCAGTTCCGGGTGCTCGACCGGGACGGCCGGCCGCCGCTGCCCGGTGACGCCGGCCTGAAGGACACCGTGCCGCTTCCGCCCGGTACTTCGGTCCGGGTCCAGGCGACCTTCACCGACTACCTCGGCCGCTACATGTACCACTGCCACATGCTGGAGCACTCCTCGGCGGGCATGATGGGCCAGATGGAGATCGTCGACTGATCCGCCCCGACGGCGGGCCGGGCCGGGCACACGGCCCGGCCCGCCGTCGGCGTTCGCACGGCGAGCCGGGGCCCGGCTCCGGCCCCCGCGGGCGGAGCCGGGCCCCGGCTCACATCTCAAGTCCCTGTTCGAACATCACCTGGCGGACCTCCACGCCGGTGTGGCGGGCGTCCGGGATCAGCCCGGCGAGCTCGATCGCGCGCTCCCTGGTCTCGACGTCGACCAGGTAGAAGCCGCAGACGAACTCCTTGGTGTCCAGGTACGGGCCGTCGCTGTGCACCGGGCCGCCGCCGCGGACCCGTACGGTGGTGCTCCGCTCGGGCAGCGCCAGCGACTGCGTGGTGACCAGCTCGCCGGACTCCTTGATGAGCTTCATGAAGTCGCCGTGGCCGGCGTAGACGGCCTGCTGCTCGGCGACGGACAGGCCCTCCCAGAGCACCGGGTCCATGTGCATCACGAGCAGGTACTTCATGATTCTCACTCCTTGGGCCACGGCCCCCGGCTTTCTCCAGGGGTCCTCACAGGGGACGTCGGAGCCGACGGCCCGTTTTCGACACGAAAGCGCGCGGCCGGCCGTGGAGATCCACGGCCGGCCGCGCGGGGAGGAACCGTCAGCGCACCAGCTGGGCGGCCCGGGGTCCGGTCCGCTCCAGCCACCAGTGGGCGACCAGCAGATTGACCACCCAGCCGGCCCAGTTGGCCACCTCCAGGAGTACCGGGAGGTCGAGCTTGAAGCCGGGGATGTACCCCATCAGCTCCACCACGACCCGGCCCCAACTCGTGCCGAGGGCCATCGCGAAGCTGTAGACCATCCAGCGCCGGTGGTCGACGAACCGGCGCTGCAGGGCGGCCCGCAGCCCGAGCACGGTGGTGAGCAGCCAGAGCCCGCCCATCATGGCCAGGCCGATCTTTCCGCTCGGGGCGGTGGAGTAGGGCAGCAGCACCAGGGCCAGCAGGCCGCCGGGCAGGGCCCCGGCGAAGATGTACACCCGGCCGCTGATCCGGTGCACCGCCGGGTGGTTGCGGCGTATCCAGGGCAGGACCTGGAGGAAGACCGTCACCATCGAGATGTTGCCGAAGACGACGTGCCCCACCAGGACGGCGTAGTGCGCCGGGAAGGACGGGTCCAGGGGGATCCTGGCCTGGCCCGGGCCGCCGCTCAGGTACCGGGGGAAGGCGTACACCAGATTGAAGACCACGAGGACGGCCAGGGCCGTCACCCATGGGCTCTGCCACCAGCTCGGTGCGGTCGCGCCCGCTCCGGTGCCGGGTCTCGTGCGTTCCGGTCCGGCGGCCAGGGCCCCGGACGGCTTCGTGTTCCGTGTCACCGCTGATCCTCGACTTCCGTTGGGTCCGGGTGGTTCAGTGGTGGTACTCGCCGGCGTTGGCGTCCAGGCAGTGGCCGGTGACGGCGCGGGAGAGCGGGGACATCAGGAACAGCACGGCGTCGGCGATCTCGTCGGGCTCGGGGAGCCGGCCGAGGTCGAGGGTGGCCGCGATCTCGTCGTAGATGTCCTGCACGGTGACGCCGCGCTGCGCGGCCCAGTGGCCGAAGCCCTCGCGCAGGGCGTCCGCCCAGATGTAGCCGGGGGCGACGGTGTTCACCCGGATGCCCTGCGGGCCGAGCTCGGTGGCCAGGCTCTGGGCCAGCGACAGCAGGGCGGCCTTGCTCATCTTGTAGGCGCCGAACAGCCGCTTGGAGTGCCGGATCACCGCGGAGTTGATCATCACGACCGAGCCCCGGTTCTCGGCCAGGGCGGGGGCGAACAGCCGGGTGAGCCGCAGCGCGGCGTAGACGTTGGTCTCGAACCCGGCGCGCACGTCCGCGAATTCGACCTCGCCGAGGTCGACCAGCGGGGGCACCGCGAAGGCGTTGTTGACCAGGGCGTCGATCCGGCCGAAGGCCTCCGTCGCGGTCTTGACCAGGGCGGCGGCCGACTCGTCGTCGGTGATGTCGGTCGGTACGGCCAGTGCCCGGCGCCCGGTGCGCTCGACCTCCGCGGCGATCTCGGCGAGCCGGGAGGCGGTCCGGGCGGCGAGCACCACGTCCGCCCCCGACTGCGCGGCGCGCAGGGCGATGGCCCGGCCCAGGCCGGGGCCGACCCCCGAGACCACGACGACCTTGTTCTCAAGCATCCTGAACCTCCAGCAAGTCCGGCTGTGCGTCGGTTGGTTCGATCGACAGTGCGTGGCGGAACACGTTCCGGGGGTCGTACGCCCGCTTGACCCGCTGCAGGCGCGGGTAGTTGCCGCCGTAGTAGAGCACCGACCAGGGCACCCCCGAGGTGTTGAGGGCGGGGTCGGCCAGGTCGCGGTCGGGGTAGCCGATGTAGGCGCCGTCGGTGAACCCGTCGGGGACGGGGACGCCGCCGGTCCCGGCGTGGACCTCGCGGTAGAACTCCCGGACCCAGGAGATGCAGGCCTCGTCCTGGTCCGCGGACAGCCAGAAGCCGCCGCTGTAGAGGACCTTGAGGATCGAGTCCCGCTGGGCCGTGGCGGTGGCGTCGGGGGCGACGGTGTTGACCCTGCCGCCGAAGCCGGCGACCACCAGGCACGACATCGGGTTGATGTGCTCCGGATCGCTCAGGTAGCGCCAGACCACCCCGAGCTGGTGGTCGGTGAAACCCTTGCGCAGGTAGGCGGCCTTGTCCTTGTAGCGCCCCTTGGGGTCGTTCGGGAAGCTGTACGAGGGCAGCCAGGAGCTCAGCCAGGGCACGACCTCGGTGACGTGCACCGACGGTTCCACCCCGACCCCGGCGCTGACCGCGTCGAAGTGCTCGGCCAGCACCTTCTCGGCGTCCGGCCCCTCGTGGTCGATCACCACGACCATCCCGAAGGCCCCGGAGTTCCGGTGGGTGACGATCAGGTTGCTCCACAGGCCGGCCGCCGGCGCGTCGGCGTCGTCGTGCTCCTCGTACCAGGTGCAGTAGTTGCGCAGCAGGGTGGCGAGGGCCTCCTCGGTCATGCCCTCCCAGGGCCACATGACCGTCCGCTTCCAGACCCGGGCCGGAGCCCGGGGGAGCAGCAGGGCCGGGTCGGCCGAGTCGGCCCCCGGGGTGCGCAGCCAGAACCTGGTCACCACGCCGAAGTTGCCGCCGCCGCCGCCGGTGTGGGCCCACCAGAGGTCGTGGTGCGGGTCCTCGGGGTCGGCGCTCGCCACCACGGCGCGGGCCCGGCCGGACTCGTCGACGACCACCACCTCGACGGCGTGGAGGTGGTCGACGACCAGGCCGTCGCGGCGCGAGAGGTGGCCGTAGCCGCCGGCCGTGAAGTGGCCGCCGACGCCGACGTCCAGGCAGGTGCCGGCCGGGACCGTCACGCCCCAGCGCTTGAAGAGGGTCCGGTAGACGTCGCCGAGCAGGGCGCCGGAGCCGACCTCGATCGCGCGCCGGTCGGGGTCGTAGGAGATGCCGTTCAGCTGGGACACGTCCACCAGGACCCGGACGTCGGGGGAGGCGGTGAAGTCCTCGAAGCAGTGCCCGCCGCTGCGGACCGCGATCCGCCGGCCGGTCGCCACCGCCTCGTCGACGGCCGCCACCACCTCCTCGGTGCCGGTCACCACGTGCACCTGGTCGGGCTGTCCGACGAAGCGGTGGTTGTATCCCTGGACGAGGTTCTCGTACCGCGGGTCCCCGGGCCTGATCACCACCGGCCCGGTCGGATCAACGGTCCTGTCGGTCATACTTGTTCGTCCTTCCACGGGCCGGGCGCGCGCGGCGCCGGCGGTCGGGTCCCGGGGGGCCTGGGCGGGCCCGGGGGCCGCGCCCCGCCCCGGCGGCGCGGCCCCCGGGCGGGGAGGTCCGGCTAGCCGGCCACCGCGCCGGAGCCGGACGTGGCCGCGAACAGTTCGGGGGCGACGTCCTCGGCCATGGCCCTGGCCGACTGCCAGGCGACCTCGTGCGTGGTGCCGACACCGCCGCAGAGCAGCACGAAGCGACGGAAGCCGGCGGACGTCAGCGCCTCCAGCTTGGCCCGGACCGTCTCGACCGATCCGACCAGGGCGAAGGGGTTGCGGAGGTAGGACTCCGCGGGGGCCTCGAACACGCCCTGCACGCCGGTGTCGCCCTCCTTCGCCAGCGAGGACAGCGGGCTGTCGGCGGGGTCGGCACCGGCCATCCGCGCCAGCACCCCGCCGGCGGTCTCGATGTGCGAGACGAAGCCGTCGCGGACGAGCTCCGCGGCCTCGCGGTCGGTGTCGGCGACCACGGTGAAGCAGCTCGCCGCGACGTTCGCCATGGAGAGCTCGTGCCCGTGCTCCTTGCCGACCTCCAGGTAGCGGTGCAGGCGGGCGACCATCTCCTCCACGCTGATCTTCGACATGCCGCCGGCCGCCGGGTCGAGGTTCAGCCCGGTGAAGACGTTCCAGCCGCGGCGGGCCGCCATGGCGAGGGACTCGTCCGTCTCCGCCGCCACCCACAGCGGCACGCTCGGCTGGACCGGCCGCGGCCAGACGGTGACCTTCGCGACCTCGGCGTCCTGGAGGAAGGCGGTGTACGCGGGGGTCAGGTCGTCCTTCGCCACCGGGTGGTCGATCCGGTTGACGGCGCCGTCGATGAGGTCGGCGTTGTGCTCGAAGGCCGCCCGGTCGCCGCGCCGGCCGAGGCCGATCTCCAGCCGGCCGCCGGAGAGCACGTCGATCATGTTGAACTGCTCGGCGAGGTGCAGGGGGTGGTGCAGCAGGGCCAGGTTCACCCCGGAGACCAGCCGGGCCCGGGTCGTCCGGGCGGCGATCGCGGCCAGCATGACGTTCGGGTGCGGGGAGATCGACGACGGGCCGAAGTGCTCCGGCAGGCTGAGGCCGGCGTAGCCGAGGCGCTCGGCCTCGACGCAGTGGTCGAGGTAGGTCTCGTAGAGGCGGGCCCCGAGCACCGGGTCCCACTCCTCCGGCGAACGCGATCCCGACGGCGCGTAGGTGAGGTTGTCCCAGTAGACGAACTTGACGCTGTTCGGGTCCTCGGAGAGTGTGCTCATGCCGGTGGTTCCCCTCTGTTCGCAAGGCTCGCAGTGGATGTGAATCAATCTAGCCAGGCGGCCGGAGGCCGCCATCTTCCAGATTGCGCGCGCGGTCCGGGCCGGTTTCAGACCGTGCCCGGGGCCTCCAACGACCTGGCCAGCGCGGCGGCGTCGGAACGCACCCGGCCGCCGAGGCGGGGGCGCTGACCGGTGTCGGAGTACTGCCGGGGCCGGCTGCCGCCGGTGCGGCGCAGCACGGTCATGCTGTTCTGCCGCAGCTTGCGGCTCTCCAGCAGGTTGAGCATCTCGAACTCGCCGGGGGCCATCCGCTGGGTGTCGGCGATGTACTCCAGGATCGCCTCGCCCTCGGGGTAGGTCATCAGGTAGTGCATGACCACGATCCCGCCGTCCGGATCGATCAACTCCCAGAAGTTCTCGAAGAAGTAGAGGCAGTCCCAGGCGTCGACCCAGGCGAAGTCGATCGGCCGGAACTCCTCGGGGAGGCGTCCGACGGCGCCGCGCATGTCGGAGTTGACGACGGTGACGCGCTCGGCGAGGCCGAGCTCGCCCAGCACCTCCGTCACCAGCGGGGCCGAGGAGCCGGCGTCCGAGAGGTCGTCGACCGCCACGAACCGCGGCCGGTACGGCTCGCGGTAGCCGCCCGGCAGCAGCAGCGCCGGCTCGCTGTCGATCCACGCCTCGTCCAGCTCCCGGTCGTCCGCGAGGTACGGCAGGGTCTTGCGGACCAGTGCGGCGGCCTCGGCCCCGGCGAGTTCCTCGGCCTCGGCCAGGGCCTTCGCCAGGAACGGGGTGGTGTAGCCCATGCCGACCTCCAGCACCCGGTGGGGCCGGACCAGGTGGATCAGCTGGGAGAGCAGCGGCGCCACCACCTCCGTTCCCATGCCCGGCACCCGCAGCCGCTCGACCGCGGTCCGGAAGCGCTCGTCGGGGATCGTGTCACGCGTCATCGCCGGTACCCCTGCCCTGCTGGTGCTCGATGGCCTGGTAGAGCGCCTTGATGTTGCCGCTGCCGAAGGAGCGGGCGCCCATCCGCTCGATGACCTCCAGGAAGAGGGTGTTGCGGGGGTGCACGGACTTGGCGAAGATCTGGAACAGCTGCCCGTCGTGGTCCTGGTCGATCAGCAGGTTCAGCCGCTCCAGCTCCGCCACCGAGTGCCGCAGCGGGGTGAGCCGGTCCGGCAGCAGCCGGTAGTACGCCGGGGGGGTGCCCAGGAACTCCACGCCCCGGGCGGCGATCGCGTCGACCGAGCGCACGATGTCGTCCGTGGTGAAGGCGATGTGCTGCACGCCCGGACCGCCGTGGTCCTTCAGGAAGGAGTCCAGGTGGCCGGAGACCTCGGACGGGTCGGGGGTGATCAGGGTGAAGGTGACCGTGCCGCCCTGCACCACGTTGGTGATCATCACCTGGCCGTTGACCTCGATCCGCTCCGTGAAGATCGGTTCGAAGTCGAGGACCTCGCGGTAGAAGGCCACCGTCGTGTCCATCTGCCCCGGCTCGACGCAGATCGCGAAGTGGTCGACCTCCCGCAGGCCGCAGTCCGGCCCGGCCGGGCCGGCGTCGGCCGGCGTCAGCCCGGGCAGCAGCCGCTCGTCGCCGCCCGCCGGACGCTCGACGAAGGTGTGGGCGATGTCGCCGACGCCCATGATCGTGGCGGTGACCACGTCGCCGTGCGCGACCGGCGCCGACACCGGCCGGGCGCCGCGGCGCACCGCCGTGGCGAAGGCCGCCCGGGCGTCCGGGACGCGCAGCGCGATGTCGGCCACCCCGTCGCCGTGCTTCTCGACGTAGGCCGCTCCCGGGTGGTCGCCCACCACCGGCCGGCTGAGCAGCAGCCGGATCCCGTTGGCGCCCAGCGCCACCGAGCTCAGCTCCCGCGCCTGCGGGGGCGAGCTCGCGTACACTTCCAGGCCGTACCCGCGGACCAGCCACTCGGTGGTGACCGCCAAGTCGGCGACGTAGCAGGTGATGTGGTCGACGAGCATGCCGCCGAAGGTCTCCTGACCCGCGTCGAGGCTCATGTTCCGGACTCCTCGTCAGTCGTCGGGCTGCCCAGGGGGGCGCCCGGTGAGGCCGTTCGGCCCCAGATCCGTCCAGTGCTCGTTCACGTAGGCGAGGGCGGCGGTCCGGTCGGACGGCCCGTGCTCGGGCGTCCAGCCCGCCGGTACCGAGGCGTCGGCCGGCCAGAGCGAGAACTGGCCGCGCGCGTTGACCAGGACCGTGAACTCGCCGTCGTCGGCGTCGAAGGGGCTGCTCATTCCCGCTCTCCTTCCGGCCGGTCCAGCAGGCCCTCCAGGGCCGCCACCGAGGGAACGTCGAAGAACTGGGTGACGGTGAGCGGGATCTTCAGCTCGGCCCGGATCCGGCTGACCAGCCGCATCGCGGCCAGGGACTGGCCGCCGAGCTCGAAGAAGCTGTCGTCGACCCCGATCTCCGGCACCTCCAGCACCTCGGCGAACAGGGCGCACAGCTGCCGCTGCCGCTCGGTCGCCGGCGCCCGGCGGGTCGAGCCGGTCACCGGCTCGGGCAGCGCCCGCCGGTCCAGCTTGCCGTTGGGGGTCAGCGGGAGGGCCGGCACGCTCACGAAGGCCGTCGGCACCATGTACGCCGGCAGCTGCTCCACCGCGTGCGCCCGCAGCGCACCCGCCTCGATCCCGTCGGACTCCGGGACGTAGTACGCCACCAGGCGCTTCTCCCCGGACTCCGACTCCCGTGCCACGACGGCGACATGGGCCAGGCCGGGATGGCGCGCCAGTGCCGCCTCCACCTCGGCGGGCTCCACCCGGAAGCCCATCACCTTGAGCTGGTCGTTGGCCCGGCCGAGGTACTCCAGCAGGCCGTCCCGGTCGACCCGGACCAGGTCCCCGGTGCGGTACATCCGTTCGCCCGGCGCGTCGAAGGGGTTGGCCACGAAGCGCTCGGCCGTCAGATCGGGCCGGTTGAAGTAGCCGCGGGCCAGGCCGCGTCCGGCGATGTGGAGCTCGCCCACCCCGCCGACCGGCACGGGCCGCAGCCCGGCGTCCAGGACGTGCAGCCGGACGCCGTCCATCGGCCGGCCGACGCCCACCGGGCCCGTGGCGAGGTAGGGGGCGGTCATCGGCGCGCTGGTGCTGAACAGCGTCGCCTCGGTGGCGCCGTACATCGCCCGCACCACCAGGGCGGGGTTGTGCTCCAGCACCCGCTGGACGGCCGAGGGGGCGATGACGTCGCCGCCGGTGAGCACCTCGCGCACACCGGCGAGGCAGCCCGGGTCCTCCTCGGCCAGCACCCGGAACAGTCCGGCGGTCAGGTGGATGCCGGTGATCCGCTCCTCGGCGATCAGCCGGCGCAGGGCGTGCACGTCGAGGTCGCCCGGCGGGGCCACCACGATCCGCCCGCCGTGCAGCAGCGGCACCCAGAACTCGTACGTGGAGACGTTGAAGGCGTACGGCGCCACCATCAGCACCCGCTCGTGCCGGCCGTCCGCCCAGATCGAGTCCAGGGCCAGGCCGAGCGCGTCCCGGTGGGCGATCGCGACGCCCTTCGGCACCCCGGTGGAGCCCGAGGTGTGGATCACGTAGGCGAGGGCGTCCGGGCCGGTGGGGACGGCCGGGTCCGTCGCGGGGTAGCCCGCGAGGCCCTTCTCGCCCTCGACGACGACCACCTCGGCGCCTTCCGGCAGGCCCTGCCGGCTCATCGCCTCGTCGGTCAGCAGCACCGGCGCCGCGCAGTGGTCCACGATCCACTGCTTGCGCGGCAGCGGGTAGGAGCTGTGCAGCGGGAGGTAGCACCCGCCGGCCTTGAGCACGGCCAGGATCGCCACCACCAGGTCCGCCGACCGCTCCATCAGCACCGCGACCGGCGACTCGGCGCGCACGCCGAGTTCGCCCAGCCGGTGCGCCAGCCGGTTCGCCCGCTCGTCCAACTCGCGGTAGCTGAGCCGTACTTCGCCGGACGACACGGCGATCGCGTCCGGTGTCCTGAGCGCCTGTTGCGTGAAATGCCCCTGAAGGGAAGGGGAAGCCACCATGCCCTCCGATCATCGTCGATTGGTTGTCGGTGCCCGGATCAGCTGTCGAGCAGCCCGTGGACGGAGTCACTCAGGTCGGCGAAGGAGGACAGATCGGGCACCGTCCATCCGTTCAGGTCGTACTCCGCCAGGCACTCGTCGACCAGGCCCTTGTAGGAGTCCAGCTGGCCGTTGGCGAGCTGGGCGAAGAGCAGTTCGATCCGGGTGTTCTCGTGACTGCCCGCGTAGTTGCGCTCGTAGAGCTCGTGGCGGCCGCCGAACTCGCTGCCGACGGCGTCCCAGAGCAGTTTCATCACCTTGACCCGCTCGACCGCGTCCACGCCGCCGGAGCCGCGCAGGAACCGGTCCAGGTAGGGCCGGATCTCCGGATTGTCGAAGTCCTTGGCACTGGAGTTGACGTAGATCAGCCCGCTGGCCACGTCCTGGAGGACGATCTCCCTGATCCGCGGATAGCCCGTCTGCATGAACCACCGGTAGGCCAGGCCGTACTGGGAGTTGGGCAGCACCGCGCCGTTGCGCCAGGCGACCGGGTTGCGGGCGGCCGCGTCGGACAGCCCCCAGAACAGGTTGCGCCAGGCCAGCACCTCGCCGAGCCGGCTCTGCACCCCGCGGAAGTCCCCGGTGCCGGTGATGTCCAGGGCCTTGGCCAGCAGGCCGGCGATGAACTCCAGCTTCACCGCGAGCCGGGTGCAGCCGTGGAAGGTGAACCGCTCGATGAAGCCGGACTGGCCGGTGAACATCCGGATCTTCTCCGGCTGCCCGTAGACGAAGACGTTCTCCCACGGGATGAGCACCTTGTCGAGCACCAGGATGGTGTCGTTCTCGTCCAGCCGGGAGGAGAGCGGGTAGTCGAACGGGCTGCCCATCGCCGCGGCCGTCGCGGTGTAGGACGGGCGGCAGATCAGCTTCATCCCCGGCGCGTTCATCGGCACGGTGGCCACCAGCGCGAAGGTGCGGTCCTTGATCGGCAGGCCGTAGTGCGCGATGAAGTTGTAGTGCGTCAGCGCGGAGCCGGTGGCGACCACCTTCGCGCCGGACACCACCAGGCCGGCGTCGGTCTCCCGCTCGGCGTGGATGAAGACGTCCTTCACCTGGTCCGGCGGCAGGGACCGGTCGACCGGCGGGTGCACGATCGCGTGGTTCCAGTACAGCACCTTCTCCTGCGACTCGGCGTACCAGCGCCGGGCGTTGTCCGCGAACGGCTCGTAGAAGTCCGCGTTGGCGCCCAGGGTGCCGAGGAAGGAGGCCTTGTAGTCGGGGCTGCGGCCCATCCAGCCGTAGCTCATCCGCGCCCAGGCGGCGATCGCCTGCTGGTCGCCGACCAGGTCCTCCGCGCTGCGCGGGGTGGTGAAGAAGCGGTGGGTGTAGCCCTCACCGCCGCTGTCGACCGGCGCGGTCAGCACGGGCCGGTGCCGGGGGTCGTGCAGGGCGTCGTAGAGCCGTGCGGTCATCCGGACCGGATTGTGGAACGCCGGGTGGGCGGTGACGTCCTTGACCCGATCGCCGTAGAGGTAGATCTCCCGGTCGTCGCGCAGGCTCTCGATGTACTCCGCCCCGGTCAGCGGGCGAGTTCCGCGCGCACTTCCGGCGGTGGTTTCCCGGGCTTCGGCCATCAGACGCCTCTCCTTGCTGCCAGTTCACCGGACGGATCGAGACTGACAGCCCGGGAGCGGCGGTGGCTTCTCCCGACGTGCGCCGCTTGCGGACCCGGGCGGCCCGCGCCGCCCGCACGGCCCGGACTCAGCACGAGCGGAGATGCCCGCGGTCCGCCGCCCCCGGAGCATGAGCATCTGGATTTGCCAGGCCTGCGCAGGAGGGACTCCGGAATGAGCAAGCGAATCGACATCGACATCGTGGTGCCGCTCTACCCGTTCATGCCGTACTTTCTCGACCGGACCAGGGAGTTGGCGGAGAAGTTCACGGCCAACCACCCCGAGTACCGGATCAGGGTCAGCGGCGCCGACTGGCTGTCGGTGCCGCAGACGGTCCACGACGCCGTCCAGCAGGGCGGCGCGCCGACCATCGCGCAGTACTTCTACA
Organism: Kitasatospora sp. NPDC048715; assembly: GCF_043198905.1. NCBI lineage: Bacteria > Bacillati > Actinomycetota > Actinomycetes > Kitasatosporales > Streptomycetaceae > Kitasatospora > Kitasatospora sp. NPDC048715. The sequence goes on from NZ_JBICVH010000004.1 coordinate 78,559, forward strand.
CGTCGACCCGGGACGCCCTCGACGCCCGACGGCCCGACGGGTCGCCGCTGTTCACCTCGGTCGAGCGGGCGATCGCGGGCCGCACCGAGATCCTCGGCGAGCCGGTCGTGCTCGGCGACGTGGCGCCCGCCGCGCGGCACTACTACACCCACGACGGCGCCGTGGCGGCCATGCCGCCGCTCACCTCGACCACGCTGCTCTACGCCAACACCACCCTGCTGGAGCGGGCCGGGATCACCGAGGTCCCGCAGACCTGGGCCGGGATCGAGGCCGCCTGCCGGGCCGTCGCCGCGCTCCCCGACGGGCCGGCCCACGCGATCACCTGGCCCAACCACGGCTGGTGGTTCCAGCAGTCGGTGGCCCAGCAGGGGGCGCTGCTGGCCGACCACGACAACGGCCGCTCCGGTCGCGCGGAGACGCTGTACCTCGACTCGGACGCGATGCTCGCCTACGTCGAGTGGTGGCGGGGGCTGCACCGGGCGGGCCTGTACCGCTACCACCCGAGCCGGGTGAACACCGAGGTCGACTGGGACGGCAACTTCCGCGCCTTCGCCGGACAGGAGGTCGCCTTCGTGCTCACCACCTCGGTCGAGGCGGCCCGGATGGCCCAGGCCGGCCTGGACGGCGGCTTCGTCGTCCGGGCCTGCCGGATGCCGTACAACGACCGGGTGCCCTACGCGGGCAACGTGATCGGCGGCGACGCGCTCTGGCTGGCCGCCGGCCTGGACCGGGAGACCGAGGACGGCGCCCTGGCCTTCATGCAGTACCTGAACACTCCGCGCACCGCCGCCGAGCGGCACCGGGAGACCGGCTTCATCCCGGTCACCGGCGGTGCGATCGACCTGCTGGAGCAGGAGGGCTGGTTCGAGCGCAACCCGCACTTCCGCACGGCGCTGGACCAGCTCGCCGCCAACTCCGGTTCGCCGGCCGCCCGGGGCGCGCTGCTCGGGGAGTTCGCCGGGATCCAGGACATCCTGACCACCGCCATGCACGACGTGCTGGTCACCGACGTGGAACCGCGGGTCCGCTTCGCACAGGCGAACGCCGAGGCCCAGCTGCTGCTGGACCACTACAACGACGCCTGCCGGGGCCTGCGCCCCCGCGGCCCGATCAGGGTCGGCTGACGACGGGGCCGACGGTCCCCGCCGCACGCGGCGGGGACCGTCGGCCCCAGTGGTTCAGGAACGCTCGGTACGGAGGTCCAGGGGCGCGTCCGGCGCGCCGACCAGCTCCCGCAGCACCTCGCGGAAGCGGTCCACCTGCTCCGCCACCGAGCTCTCGTCGTAGAGGTTGCTGTTGTACTGGATGCCCGCCACCACGTCCCCGGCCGGGTCGAGGTTGAGCGTCCACAGCGCGCCGTTGGGCACGTCCGAGCCCACCGGCTGCGAGGTGAGCCGGCGCCGCACCTCGGTGTACTCCAGGTCCCCGATCAGCTCCCCGTCCAGCAGGAACGGGAACGGGAAGACCTGGAAGACACAGGCCGCCCGGCCGTCCTCCAGCGTCGGCAGCATCAACTCCGGTGCCTGGCCGAGGATCTGCCCGAACGGGATGTCGTGGGCGTACGCCTCCAGGCTGGTGGTGCGGATCCGGGCGACCACCTCGGCGAAGTCGCGCGACCCGGCGAGCTCGGTGCACAGCGGGAGGAAGTTGAAGAACGGCCCGACCGTGTGGTGGAAGCGGTCCTCGCCGCGGCCCGGCGAGAAGGTCGGCACCACCACCCGGGTCGTTCCGGAGGAGCGCGCGACCATCACCGCGAACGCGCCCATCAGCACCATGAACGGCGTGCTGCGCAGCGCCCGGCCGATCTCCACCGCCCGCGCGGTCAGTTCGGCGTCGACGGTGAAGCGGTGGATGGCGGTGGACTCCGGCAGGCCGGCCGACTTCGGCCGGTCGGTGGCCACCGAGTAGATCTCGGCGCCGGCCAGCTGCTCCCGCCAGAAGGCGCGCGACTCCTCCAGCGCCGGATCCGCCGCGTACTCCCGCTGCCACGCCGAGAACTCGCGGTACGGCAGGGCCACCGGCAGCTCGGGCTGGGTGTGCCCGCGGCGCTCGGCGTAGCGGACGGCGAGATCGCGGATGATCAGCCGCACCGACCAGCCGTCGGCCGCCGTGTGGTGCACGACGAGGGCCAGGACCGCGTCCTCCTCGTCGAAGCGGAGCAGGGTGGCCTTCAGCAGCGGGAGTTCCCGCGCGCTGATGGTGCCCGACTCCACCTCGGTGATCAGGTCCTCCACCGCCCGCTCGCGCGCCGCCGGATCCGCCCCGGTCAGCTCCCGCAGCTCCAGCCGGACCGGGGTCGGCGGATGGATCTCCTGGTACCGCTCGCCCTCGCCCCGGACGATGGCCGTGCGCAGGGCCTCGTGCCGCACCACCACGTCGTCCAGGGCCAGCTGCAGCGTCGCGGCGTCGACCTTCCCGCGCAGACGCCAGCCGTGCACGATGTGGAACCGCGGGCCGAACGGCCCCTCGTCGTCCCCGCGGTCGAAGCCGCAGAGGAATTCCTGGTTGAAGGAGAGTGGCGTCCTGCTCGCCGGTGCGTTCGACTGCGGCTTTCCATTGGGGCTCATGGGGAATTCCTCTCACGGAGTCCGGGGCGAATTCGCCCCGGAACCGTAGCAACGGCCCCCCGGCCGTGGGTTCTTCGATCGTGCTGGCAATCCGGGAGATGCGCACCGGCCGGGCCGCGGGCCAGGCTGGCCGGGAAAGTCCATCCAGCTTCGGTGGAACGCCCGCCCGAACCGTAGAGGAGCTGCGCCGCAATGACGGTCGCCATGAACGCCGCAGGGTCCGGCTCGCCGCAGCCGCCCGAGCCCGGTCTGACACCCGGGGAGATCATCGCCAGGGCCGAGGCCATCGCGCCGCTCCTGGTGCCCCGGCAAGCCGAGACCGAACAGCGCACCTACTACGCCCAGGACACCCACGAGGCGTTCGCCGGGGCCGGCTTCTACCGGATCCTCGTGCCCAAGCGCTACGGGGGCTACGAGTTCGGCATCGACACCTTCCTGCGGGTCGCGATGACGCTGGCCCGCGGCTGCCCGTCGACCGGGTGGATGTACTGCCTCGGCGCCACCCACGCCCTGCCCGCGGCCTCGCTGTTCGACGAGCGGGCGCAGGCCGAGCTCTTCGCCGGCGGCGACTTCATCTGCCCGGCCACCATCGTGCCGAACGGGAAGGCCGAGCGCGCCGAGGACGGCGGCTGGCGGATCGACGGCACCTGGAACTACTGCTCGGGCTCGCCGTACGCGACGCACTTCATGGGTCACGTCCCGGTGCCCGGCGAGGCCGGCGAACCGCCCGCGCCGATGCTCTTCGTCGCTCCGCGCGCCGAGTTCCGCCGGCTCGACGACTGGGGCGGCCAGCTGGGCCTCAAGGGCAGCGGCTCGCACAGCATCGTGATCGAGGACGGCCGGGTCCCGGAGCACCTGACGCTCCCGCGGACGCACATGAGCGAGGTCGTCGTCGACGGGGGCACGCCCGGCTACCGGCTGCACGGCAACCCGGAGTACGGCGGCGGCTCGCTCAGCTTCATGCTCCTGGAGGTGGCCTCGCTCGCCGTGGGCATGGCCCAGGGCGCGCTGGACGCCTACGAGGAGCTGATGCTCTCCCGCACGACGCTGTTCCCGCCGGTGGTCACCCGCGCCGAGGACCCGGACTACCAGTTCTGGTACGGCGAGGCGGCCGGCATGATCGCCACGGCCGAGGCGGCCGTGCTGCAGGCGATCGCCCAGTGGCAGGAGCTGTGCGCCCGGGGACCGGGCGCCTTCACCCGGGAGAACGACCTGCGCCTGGCCACCATCTGCCGCGAGGTGATCCGGCTGTGCTGGCACGCCGTGGAGGGGCAGCTGTTCCCGACGGCGGGTTCGAGCGCGGTGCGGCAGGGGGAGCGGATCGAGCGGGTCTGGCGCGACCTGTCCACCCTGCACAGCCACTCCGGGATCGGGGTCTTCCTGTCCGCGGTGACCACCCGGGAGCTGGCCCGTGCCCGGTTCGGCGTCAAGTGACCCGTCAACGAGCCGAGGAGCTCCTGCCATGACCGAGACCGAGGACGCCGTCGCGCTGCCCGGGGAGCGTGCCTTCGCCGCCGCGACCGCCGTGTTCAACCTGGCCGCGCCGGTCCGGCCCGCGGCGGCGGTGACGGTCCGCACCGTCGGACAGGTCCGGTCGGCGCTGCGCCACGCCCAGCGCGCGGGCCGGTGGGTCCGGGTGCACACCACCGGGCACGCCTCCGGCTCGGCCCGCCCGATGGACGAATCCCTGCTCCTCCGCACCGAGCCCGCGGGCCCGGTCGTGATCGACCCGGTGGCCCGCACCGCCCGCGTCCCGGCGGGAACGCGCTGGGGCGCGGTGGTCGAGGCCGCCGCCGGGTACGGGCTGGCGGCGCCGCACGGCACCTCGCCCACGGTCGGCGTGGTCGGCTACCTGCTGCGCGGCGGGATCAGCTTCTACGGCCGCCGGGCCGGGCTCGCCGTGAACAGCGTCCGGGTGATCGAACTCGTCACCCCGGACGGCGAGTTCCGCCGCGTCTCGGCGACCGCCGACCCCGAGCTGTTCTGGGCCCTGCGCGGGGGCGGCGGCGGACTCGGCGTCGTCACCGCGATCGAGATCGCGCTCTTCCCGGCGGCCCGGGTGGTCACCGGCGCCGCCTTCTGGCCCGCCGCGCACGGCCCCGAGCTGCTGTCCCGCTGGCTGAGCTGGACCCGGGACGCCCCGGAGGCCGTCACCACCGCGTTCCGGGTGATGAACCTGCCGGCCGTGCCGGAGATCCCGCCGGTCCTGACCGGCGGTCCGGTGCTGTGCCTGGCCGGGGTGGTGCTCAGTCCGACCGAGGACGGCCTGGCGACCGCCGAACGCCAGGCCGCCGACCTGCTCGGCCGGTTCCGCTCGGTGGCCGAGCCGGTGCTGGACACCTGGGAGACCACCACCCCGCCGGCCGTGGTCCGCACCCACATGGACCCGACCGATCCGGTGCCGGTGGTGGGGGACCACCTGCTGCTCTCCGAACTCGGCGCGGACGGCGCGGAGGCGTTCCTCCGGGTGCTCGGCGAGGGCTCGGGATCGCCACTGGTCAACGCCGAACTCCGGCAGCTCGGCGGCGCGCTCGCGGTGCCGGATCCGGACGGCGGGGCACTGAGCCACCTCGACGCCGCCTTCGCCTTCACCGCCGGCGGCCTGGCGCTCGACCCGGCCGCGACGGCGGCGGCCCGGGCGCACTGCGCCGAGGTCCGCTCCGCCCTGACGCCCTGGGACACCGGCCGGACCGCGCCGACCCTGGTCGAGCGGCTGGAGCAGCCGCAGCGGCACCTGTCCGCGGCCGACGTCGAACGGGTGGACCGGGTGCGCCGCCGGGTGGACCCCGCCGGGTGGCTGCGCCACGACGTGCCGCCGGGGGCCTCCGCCCGCTACTGACCGCCGCCGGGCGCGCCGCCGTGCGCGCCCGCCCGCCGTCGAACCACCTGCTGTCGAAGCGCCCTCCGTCGTCCGTTCGGAGGGCGCTTCGGCGTGTTCCCGGCCGGCCGGCGCCCGCTGCCCGCCGACCGCCGTCCGCCACTCGCCGATCGCGGACGGCGGATCACCCTTTTCCGATCACGCCGCCGGAGATTATTTCGGCGGGAAAACAATTGGCAAAAGCCGTTCCCGGCCGGTGAGCAATGTGAGAGATGCCTTTGCGGGCGTCCGGCGTTCATGCTCGTGCAGTAGACCTGCGAGTGAAGTGGGATTCACCGTCGCATTTCGGGACCGCGGCACCAGGACCCCGGGCCTTTTCGGCCCGCAGGAGTCGGCCGCGGGAGTGCACTCGATGCGAAAGCAGGGTCGTACGCGATCTGCCGAGAGGGGAATTTCGGTGACAAACCGTGAACGATTCCGCAGACTGGTACCGGGCCTGGTGGTGATCATGGTGGCCGCCTCGCTGTTCTTCGCGGCGCGGAGCTCGGTCGCGGTGGCCGGGGCGGAAGGGGTCGCGAAGCAGTACGGCTTCAAGGAAATGCCCATCGCGATGCCGCCCGGCTACGACCAGCAGCCGATGAAGACGGTCCGGAAGGTGAACCCGGCCTACCAGAAGATCCGTTCGTGGATCTCCTCGGTCGGGGCCAGCATCGCGATCAACGACCTCACCGGGCACGGTGTGGCCAACAGCATGTGCATCGTCGACACCAGGACCGACAGCGTCGTCGTGACGTACACGCCGACCGCCCGGCAGGCCGACCGGTTCACGCCCTTCGTGCTGGACGGCAAGCCGCTGCCGATGGACGACACCATGGCGCCCACCGGCTGCACACCCGGCGACTTCAACAGCGACGGCCGGATGGACCTCCTGGTGACGTACTGGGGCCGCACGCCCATCCTGTTCATGGCCAAGTCGGACGCGACGACCCCCGCCGCGAGCTCCTACGTGCCGCGCGAGCTGGTGGCCTCGGAGTCGCTGGACGGGAAGTACCACGGCCCGCGCTGGAACACCGACGCGGACTACGTCGGCGACCTCGACGGCAGCGGACACCCGTCGATCGTGATCGGCAACTACTTCCCCGACTCCGACGTCCTCGACCCCAACGGTCTGAAGAACGTCGTGATGAACGACTCGCTGTCCAGTGCCAAGAACGCCGGCGGCGACCACGTCCTGCGCTGGCAGCAGAGCACCTCCGGGCCCGAGCCCACGGCGTCGTACGTGGAGGAGAAGGGCGCCATCCCCTTCGACGCGTCGACCGGATGGACCCTGGCGATCTCCGGCGCCGACCTGACCGGTGACGGACTGCCCGAGCTGTACGTCGCCAACGACTTCGGTCACGGGCACCTGCTGTACAACCGGTCGACGCCCGGGCACATCGAGCTCACCGAGGCCAAGGGCGAGCGCACCCCGACCACGCCCAAGTCGTTCGTGCTCGGCAACGGTTCCTTCAAGGGCATGGGCGTCGACTTCGGCGACCTCGGCCACGACGGCAAGTTCGACATGATGGTCAGCAACATCACCGTCGCCTGGGGCCTGGAGGAGAGCAACTTCGTCTGGATCAACAAGGCCAAGGACGAAGCCGACATGCGGAACAAGCTCGACGCCGGCATCGCGCCGTTCACCCAGGAGGCCCAGGAGCACGGCATGGCCTGGACCGGCTGGGGCTGGGACGCCAAGATGGGCGACTTCCTCAACAGCGGCGACCTCAACGTCCTCCAGGCCACCGGCTTCGTGAAGGGCAAGATCAACCGCTGGCCGTGGCTGCAGGAGATGGCCATGACCAACGACGACCTGCTGTCCAACCCCGCGATGTGGCCCAACGTCCAGCCCGGTGACGACATCGCCGGGGACGAGGCGATCGCCTTCTACGCCAAGACCCCCGACGGCCCGTACGTCAACATCAGCGAGCAACTGGGCATCGCCGTGCCCACCCCGACCCGCGGCCTCGCCACCGGCGACACCACCGGGACCGGCCGGCTGGACTTCGCGGTGGCCCGCCAGTGGGGCCCGCCCGCCTTCTACGCCAACACCTCGCCCAACCTGGGCAACCAGCTGAACCTGCGGCTCTACCGGCCGACCGCCGAGGGCGGGGCGGGCGAGGGCCTGGTGAACTCCGGGTCGCCGGCGTACGGCGCCACCGTGTGCGTGATGACCCCGGACGGCACCCAGATCTCCCAGCTCGACGGCGGCGGCGGCCACGGCGGCTTCCGCAGCTTCGACACGCGCTTCGGCCTCGGCTCCCACCAGGGTCCGGTCACCGTCGAGCTGCGGTGGCGGGACGCGAACGGCGGGATGCACAAGAAGACCGAGCAGCTCACCGCCGGTACGCACACCCTGATGCTGACCAGCGACGCCCAGGAGGTCCCGAACCGATGAGCGCCACCGCGCAGTCCCGCCCCGGCGGCGCCCCGGCCGCCGCGCCCCCCGCGCCCGCCGCCCCCGCGAAGCCCAAGGATCCGCGCTACCTCGCCCTGCGCAACTTCGCGATCTCCATCAGCGTGTTCAACACCTTCGGCTACACCCTGCTCGGCTTCGAACAGCCCTGGCTGTGGCCGTTCATCGCGGTGTTCACCGCCTACACCTGCGAGATCTGCTTCGAGCTGGTCAGCGGCTGGGCCCAGCGGCGCCCGCCGCGCTTCCTGGGCAACGGGGTGCGCGGGGTCTACGAGTTCCTGCTGCCCGCCCACATCACGGCGCTCGCGGTCAACATGCTGACCTACGGGAACAACCAGCTGCTGCCGATGTTCTTCGGAGTGGTCATCGGCGTCGGCGGCAAGCACGCCCTGCAGGCGCCGATCGCCGGCCGGATGCGGCACTACATGAACCCGTCCAACTTCGGGATCACGATGTCGCTGGTGTGCTTCGGGTCCTGGTTCAGCATCGCGCCGCCGTACCAGTTCACGGAGAACGCGAACACCTTCTTCCGGGTCATGATCCCGCTGATCATCGCCACCGCGGGAACGGTGATCAACGCGCTGCTCACCAAGCGGACGCCGCTGATCGTCGGCTGGCTCGGCGCGTTCGCCATCCAGGCGTTCGTCCGGCACTGGATCTGGGACGTCTCGCTATACTCCGCGCTCGGCGCGATGACCGGCGTCGCCTTCGTGCTGTTCACCAACTACATGATCAGCGACCCGGGTACGACGCCGATGAAGGCCAAGGCCCAGTTCATGTTCGGCTCCTCGGTCGCCATGGTCTACGCGGTCCTGATGGTGTTCAACGTGGTCTACACGCTCTTCTACGCCACCACCATCGTCTGCGCCCTGCGCGGGATCGGCTGGTGGGTCGCGCACCTGATCAAGCGGTCCCGGCAGGCGGACTCCGCCGGGGCGGGCGCGCCGGACGGGACGGCCGCGCAGCCGCAGCAGGTCGGGGCGGTCGCGGCCTGAGGCACCCGCGTGCGACACCGCGCACGACACCGCAACGGCGCTGTGGCGCTGCCCGCTCGGGGCAGCGCCACAGCGCCGTTTCCCGGCCCGCCGAGGACCGGTCGGGCCCGGGGCCTACCGCCCGGCGGCCGCAGCCTCGACGGGCTGCGCCGGCGGCCGGAACGGGCCCCAGGTGAAGGCGGGCAGCCAGGTCTCGGGCGCGGCGCTCCAGTCCAGTCCGGCGATCTGCCCGGGCGAGCGCCGGCCGGTGAGCGAGCGGAGGAGGTCGTGCCGGTGCCCGCGGACGACGGCGGCCGGCTCGCCGTCACCGGCCCGCCACTCGGCGCCCGGCGTCTCGATGCGCAGCGCCGGAAGCCCCTGCGTGCGCACCGCGGCGGAGAAGCCCCGGACGACCAGGTCCAGCGACGAGGGGTAGGACGGGTGCTCCGGGAGCACCGGTTCCCCCAGCGCGACCCGGAGGTCGATCTCATGGGTGAACGCGTCCATCATCAGCATGGTGTGCCGCAGTTGAGGGGACTCGGTGAGCACCCGCTCCACCCCGCCGTCCAGCCGTGACCACTCGGCGAGCAGACCGGCGAGGCCGTCGCCGGAGTCGGCGTGCGGCACCTCCCACAGGTTGCCCGGCGCGTCGGCGGCCACCGTGCGGCAGACCTCCAGCAGATGGCCGACCAGGTCCAGGACCGTCCAGCCCGGACAGGCCGGCACGGGGACGTCGGCCACCGCGGGCCGGCCGCCCAGCAGCCCGGTGATGTTCTCCCGGGAGCCGCGGTAGGCGAGATGGTCCGGTGAGCGGTCCCAGAGCGACCCGGTCGTGGCCTCGGCGTTCCGCTGATACGTGCTCATACGGGCTCTCCTTCGGTTGGACGACGTTGCGGGGACGGACCGACGGTGCCGGAACCCCGGTCTCGCGCGGGCCGGTTCCATTGTGGCGCCCGGGTTCCGGGCGACGGCCGGCGGGACGGCGGGCGGAGCACGCCCGAAGACGCCCGGCGGCCGGGCGGGTTCAGAAACGCAACCGTGGAGATGCGGGCCGTGACGCCGCCTCAGGACCATGGGGAGGACCGTCAATTGCGGGACGTGAGCCTGGGAGGGATCGTGCCGACGACCTTCGGATCGCTGCGCCGACTGGTACTGACACCGTCACTGGCCTCGGTGACCTTCGCCGGACGCGGCTTCCCGGTGACACCGACGGAGAGCACCGAACGGCTGGAGGCGGTGCCCCAGGCGGTGGTCTGCGGCTTCGAGTGGGGGATCGACGCCCGGAGCCAGTGGGAGGTCGAGCGCCGACTCGGCCTGGTCGAACCCGAACAGCGCGGATTCGCGTACGAGGGCGCCACCATGGCCTTCACCGTCCTGGACGCGATGGGCCGGGGCCACCGCACCCGCGACCTGCTGGCCGGGTCCGGGCAGCCGCACATCTTCCTGGCGTACATCGGCATCGGCTTCGCCATGGCGCGGCTGCCGAGGTCGCTGTGGCCCAAGGTGCTGCCGGACCTCACCGGGACGCCCTACCACCCGACGATGAGCTGGCTGGCCGTCGACGGCTACGGCTTCGACCTCGCCTACTTCCACACCCGGCGCTGGGTGGACGGGCAGCGCAGGCCCAAGCCGTACCCGTGGCAGGGCGCGCCCGAGTACTTCCAGCGGGCCGTCGACCAGGGCGTCGGACGGGCGCTGTGGTTCATCCACGGCGGATCGCCGGCGAACGTCGCGGCCGCGGTGCGCAGGTTCGGCGCGGACCGGCAGGGCGACCTGTGGAGCGGCGTGGGACTGGCCTCGACCTTCGCGGGGGGCGGCACGGCCGAGGGCCTGGCCGGGCTGCGCGACGCGGCGGGCCCGCACCGGGCGGAGCTCGCCCAGGGGTCGGTGTTCGCCTCCAAGGCCCGTGCGTACGCGGGTTTCGTGCCCGCGCACTCCGAGGTCGCCTCGACGGCCCTGACCGGCCTGTCGGTGGAGGCGGCGGCGAAGGTGGCCGACACCTGCGCGGTGGACGACCGCACCCCGGGTGCCGCCGGCGGGCCGCCCCCGTACGAGCTCTGGCGGGCGAACGTGCGCGAGCACTTCCGCGAGGCCGGGCCCTCGCCCCGGCCGGCGGCCTGAGCGTTTTCCGGACGAGCCCCGGGCCGGACCGGTGCGAAGTCATCCGCGGGGCGGACCGGCCGCCCCGCGGGAAACCCGAGAGGAGTATGGCGTGTCCAGTGCATGGCGGACGCTCCGACGTCGAGTTCTCACTCCGAGCACCTCTGAAACGCTATTGGAAACGCGTGGTTTCCACCGGAAGTCGCCGGCCGCCCAGGACCTCCTGGAGACGGTCGGCGCGCGGTTCCTGGAGGGCTACGCCCACGCCGTGGAGGCCCGGAACCCGGCGGAGGCGGAATACCCGCTGGAGGAAATCCCGGACCGGTTCCGCGGCTTCGCCTACGAGGGCGCCGGAATGGGCTTCGCCATGCTCGACGGGCTGCGGCTGTCCGGCCGCAACTCGGTGGCCCGCTGCCTCGCGGGCCGGGGCGCCGACCACGTCTACATGGTCTACGTCGGCATCGGCTGGGCGATGGCCCGGCTGCCGAGGTTCTGCTGGCCCGACATCGACAAGCTCGACCCGCTGCTGCGCTGGCTGGTGCTCGACGGATACGGCTTCCACCAGGCGTACTTCCGCACCGACCGGTACGTCCACCAGCAGTACCGGGACCCGGCCTTCCCCTGGCCGGCGCACGACTCCCCGTCGTACGCCGGCCGCGCGATCGACCAGGGCATCGGCCGGGCCCTGTGGTTCGTCGGCGGCACCGACGCCGAGCTCGTCGCGACCATGATCGAGAAGTTCCCGGAGTCCCGGCGGTCCGACCTCTACGGCGGCGCCGGACTGGCCGCCACCTACGCCGGCGGCGTGGACGAGGCGGAGCTGTGCGCGTTCCGCGACCGGGCCGGCATCCACGGGCCGATGGTCGCCCAGGGCAGCGCGTTCGCGGCCGAGGCCCGGATCCGGGCCGGACTGCTGGTGCCGCACACGGAGCTGGCCACGCGGGTCTTCTGCGGCATGACGCCCGATCAGGCCGCCGCGGTCAGCCAGGAGGCGCGGCCGAGCGGGCCGGTGCCCGGCGCGCTGCCCGCGTACGAGGTGTGGCGCCAGGCCATCGCCGACCGCTTCGCCAACGTCGGGGGGTGCTGACCGTGGCCGCCACCCGTCGGGTGCCGCCCGGCCCGCCGCGCCGGGCCGCCCCCGTCCTGCTGCGCAGGCTGGTGGGGGACCGGCTCGAAATGATGCGCTCCGCCGCGGCGGAGTACGGCGACGCGGTCCGGATCTCCATGGGCCCCAAGACGCTCTACTTCTTCAACCACCCCGACCACGCCAAGCACGTGCTCGCGGACAACGCGGCCAACTACCACAAGGGGATCGGCCTGGCCCAGGCCCGGCGGGCCCTCGGCAACGGCCTGCTGACCAGCGAGGGGGAGCTCTGGCGCAAGCAGCGCCGGCAGATCCAGCCCGCCTTCCAGCACAAGCGGATCGTCCAACAGGCCGGTGCCGTCGCGGAGGAGGCGGCCAAGCTGGTCGGCCGGCTGCGGGCGCACGAGGGCGGCGCACCGGTCGACGTGACCAAGGAGGTCACGGCCCTCACCCTCGGGGTGCTCGGCCGCACCCTGCTCGACGTCGACCTCAGCGCCTTCGAGGCGGTCGGCCACGACTTCGAGGCCGTGCAGGACCAGGCGATGTTCGACATGGTCACCATGGGCATGGTGCCCGGCTGGGTGCCGCTGTCCAAGCAGCTCCGCTTCCGGCAGGCCCGGCAGGACCTGCAGCGGGTGGTCGACCGGCTGGTGGCGGAGCGGGTCTCCCGCGACGCCGGGGAGATCGTGGGGGAGGACGCGCTGTCCCGCCTGATCGTCGCCACCCGGCAGGAGCCCGACCACAAGGTCGCCCGCCAGCGGATGCGCGACGAACTGGTGACCCTGCTGCTGGCCGGCCACGAGACCACGGCGAGCACCCTGGGCTGGACCTTCTACCTGGCCGACCGGCACCCCGAGGTGATGGACCGGCTGCACGCCGAGGCCGTCGAGGTGCTCGGCGACCGCCTGCCCGAGTTCGAGGACCTGCACCGCCTGCGGTACACCTCGATGGTGGTCGAGGAGGTCATGCGGCTCTACCCGCCGGTGTGGATCCTGCCGCGGCAGGCCCAGGCGGACGACGAGGTCGGCGGGTACCACGTCCCGGCCGGCTCCGACGTCCTGATCTGCCCGTACACCCTGCACCGCCACTCCCGGTTCTGGGACGACCCGGAGCAGTTCGACCCGGAGCGCTTCGACCGGGACCGGGCCACGGACCGGCCGCGCTACGCCTACATCCCGTTCGGGGCGGGTCCGCGCTTCTGCATCGGCAACCACCTCGGGCTGCTGGAGGCCACGTTCACGATCGCCATGGTCGCCCGGGACCTGCGGCTGAGGAAGGTGCCCGGGTACCGGGTGGTGGCCGAGCCGATGCTGTCGCTGCGGGTGCGCGGAGGCCTGCCGATGACGGTGCACTCCGCCGGCTGAGCGGCGACGCCCGCCGCCGTGCACGGCAGAGCCCCCGCGACGACGTCGCGGGGGCTTCGTGCGGAGGGCCCGCGCCGTCGCGCGGGCCCCGGAGGGCCCGGCCCGCTGCCGCGGGCCGGGCCGGATCAGGCGCTGTCCGTGATCGGGGTCCGTACGGTCTGCGCGATGGTCCGCGCGTCCAGCAGCGCCAGCAGGACCGGCGGGTCGAGGACGCGGGCCGGGCGCAGGCGCAGTTCGATCGGCAGCAGCGGCACGTCCGGCCGCACCTCGATCGGTCCGACCGATCCCACCGAGACGGGGTGGTCACCCGTCAGCACCTCGTCGAAGGCGGCCGGGACGGAGTGTGCCAGCAGGTACCAGGTGCCGGCCGGCACCTGGTCGAATAAGAAGACGCCGGGATGGGGGAGGACGGTACACGCGGCGGGCCGGCCCTCGGGGACCCGGGTCGGGAACAGCCCGAGGTAGACGAGGCCGAGGTTCCCCGCGATCGGGGCCCGGATCTCGCCGCGGAAGGTGGAGAGCTCCGTGCTCCGGGCCAGGCCGCGCGCGTCGATCTCGATCCGGGGGGTGAAGCCGCCGAGCTGACGGTAGGTGGTGGGAGGCACGCCGACGCTGCTGGCGAACCGCGAGCTGAAGGTGCCGACGCTGTTGTACCCGACGCGGTGGCTGATCTCGGTCACCGTGAACGAGGTTTCGATGAGGAGGCGCTTGGCCGTTTCGAGCCGGAGGGCGGAGAGGAACCGCCGTGGTGACACCCCGGTCATCCGCTGGAATTCCCGGGAGAAGTGGAACTTGCTGTACATGGCCGCCTGCGCCATATCGTCGATGGTCAGTAACTCGCCGATGTTGTCGTGCATGGTTTCGATGGCCCGGGAAACAGCTTGCTCGATGGCAGATGTCATCTTTGACTCCAGCTTCTCCGCCGCACCTGCGGATGAACAGAATTCCACCCTTGCGATGATCGGGAACGAAAGTCACGGCCGCGGTGACAGGCCGACTGTCGAAGGCGCCAGGGCAAGCGAAGGGAGGACCCCCTTCGGAAGGCGAAGCTGAAAAGTGTCGCCGCCATAGCAAGTGACGACCGTAGCAGCAGGCACATGACAGCCGCAATGGGCCGGGCGGCACGTGCCGTTGGCAAGTCCGAGCGGTGAGACGTCCCGGAAGTCGGGTTTGAACGGCGCCGGGAGCCATCAGCAACGCGAGAGATGCGGGCGGGAGCGCATTGCGCGCACGATGCCACAGTCGCGTATGCGAATCGGGATCGGCCGGTGCGTGCCGTCCCCGCTTTTCGACAAGCAGCTGAGGAGATGCCGGTGGGATCGCCTACCTCAGATCGAAACCATGACCGGACCATGACGCTCGAAGCCTTCGCGGACACGATCGTCCCGGGCGAGAAACGCTCGCCCGACGACCGGGCGGTGGCCGGCGCCTCGACCGGCGGCGGTGCCGTCCAGGCGGGAGCCGTCGAACTGCTCGAAACCCCCGCGACCGGACTGTCGGACGCCCTGGACGACTACGTGCAGGCGCTCAACCGCCACGCGAGCACGTACGCGGACGAGCACGGCCTGCGGCTCGACGACTCGGTGCCGCCGTTCGTCGCCCTGCCGTTCGCGGACCGGACCGGCCTGGTGCAGGAGCTGACCGGAACGGAGCACCAGGAACGGGAACTGTGGGTCCTGCTGGCGCTGTTCGCCAACATGGCCTTCGACACGGCCGCCCACATGCACACCGCGGACGCGCTCGCGGCGGGCCACCCGGGCCTCACGGCGATGGGCTTCATGAAGCCCGACGAGGACGGCCTGTGGCGGTTCCCCGACTTCTCGTACGGCAAGCAGCTGGCAGACCCCCACCCGGACACCACGCCTACAGGGAGTCCCGCATGACGAGTACCGAGAGCACCGACGTCCTGATCGTGGGCAGCGGCTTCGGCGGCGCGATCGCGGCGTACCACCTGGCGGCCGGCGGCGCGAAGGTCACCATCCTGGAGCGCGGCCCGTGGCTGAAGGCCGACGACTTCGACCACGACTTCCTGCTCGGCTCCTCGTACACCCGGATCTTCGACTTCGTGGTGGGCGACGGCATGAGCCTGCTCGGCGGCAACTGCGTCGGCGGCGGCAGCGTGGTGTACTTCGCCGCGATGCCGCGCGCCCCGCGGTTCGTCTTCGAGCGCCGCGGCAGCATCGGCCGCCGGATGTGGCCGGCCGCCATCGACCGGGACGTCCTCGACCCCTGGTACGACCGGGTGGCCGAGGCGCTGCCCATCACCCAGCAGGACTGGAACGACGTCACGTACTCGGGC
The DNA here is from genome assembly GCF_043198905.1 of Kitasatospora sp. NPDC048715. Lineage (NCBI taxonomy): Bacteria > Bacillati > Actinomycetota > Actinomycetes > Kitasatosporales > Streptomycetaceae > Kitasatospora > Kitasatospora sp. NPDC048715. The sequence continues at coordinate 94,220 of NZ_JBICVH010000004.1, forward strand.
GGGCTGTTCGCCGCCGCCTGCGAGCACGCGGGACGCACCGCCAACCCCGTCCCGGCCGCCATCGACCGGGCGAAGTGCACCAACTGCAACTGGATGATGTCCGGTTGCCGCTTCGACGCCAAGCGGTCCCTGCTGCTGAACTACCTCCCGGCGGCCCTCGCGCACGGCGCCGAGATCCGGCCGCTGCACGAGGTGCAGCAGCTGTCCCGGACGGACGACGGCGGCTACCGGGTGCACTACGACGTCGTCGACGACGTGGACTACCGGGTGCACGTCGGCAGCGGCACGATCGACGCGAAGATCGTCGTGCTCGCCGCCGGCGCCGGCGCCACCCCGGTCATCCTCCAGCGCTCCGAGGCGACCCTGGGCACCATGCCGCACGCCGTGGGCCGCTACTTCTCCGGCAACGGCGAACGCCTCAACACGGCCATCGTGGACGAGGAGAAGGCCCGCGACCTGCTGGGGCTCAAGCGCTCCGACGGCCGGGCGTTCAAGGCCAACCAGATCGGCAAGGGCCCGGTCGTGGCGAGCTGGGACAACCTCGACGGGTCGCTGCCGGAGCACTCCCGGTTCTCCCTGGAGCAGCTCTACTTCCCGCCGGGCTTCGGCACCATCCTGGCGCAGGTGCCCGACGCGACCGGGCCCAGCTGGTTCGGCGTGGAGAAGAAGGAACTGGTCCGGCAGTGGCAGTCCTGGCTGACCGTCTTCACCATGATCGAGGACGACAACGAGGGCGTCTTCGGGCCGCCGCCGCCCACCGGCAACGCCGTCCGGATCTCCCAGCAGATGCTCGGGCGCGGGTCGATCTCGTACCGGCCGACCGCCAACACCCTGCGCGCCTGGGCCGATTCGGACGCCGTGGTGAAGGACATCCTGGAGCGCGACGGACTCGCCCGCGTCATGCCGTGGACCAACGACCTGGTGGGCGCGTACACCGTGCACCCGCTGGCGTCCTGCCGGATCGGCGACGACCCGCAGACCTCGGCGCTCGACGACCGGCAGGAACTCCGCAACCACCCGGGCATCTTCGTCACCGACGGCTCCGCCGTCCCGGGAGCGCTCACGGTCAACCCCGCGCTGACCATCTCCGCGCTCGCCGAACGCGCGATCCCCGGCATCGTGAGGGCCGCGCGGGAGCGCGGCGTGAACGTCGTCTACGGCGCTCCCGCGCCGGACGGTGCGACCAGCGGGCGGCGCGGCGTGCAGGTGCAGCTGCCCGGCCTGATGCGCCGGTAGCCGGCCCCGGCACCGGATCGAGCCGTCGAGGAGGAGGCACATGACGACACCGTTCCTGCGGTCGGCCCTGCGGAGGTCGATGGCGCAGATCCACCGGGTCGCCGCGGTGCGGCCGGCAGCCGCGGGGGAGGAGGTGGCCGGCGTCTTCGCCGAGGTCGAGCGGGAGTTCGGCATGCTGGCACCGCCGATCGGGCTGCACGCCGCCGCGCCGGAGGTGCTCGCCGCCTCCTGGGTGATGCTGCGGGAGACCCTGGTGGCCGGCGGGCGGGTCGACCGCGCGACCAAGGAGGCGGTGGCCGCGGCGGTCTCGGCCGCCAACGCCTGCCCGTACTGCGTGGAGGTGCACGGCACGGCGCTGGCCGCGCTGCTGCCCGGGGCCGCCGCCCCGGGCACGGCCCGCGCGACGGCCGAGGGGTGGGCCGACTGGTTCCGGGCGGACGGCGACCGGGGGCCGGCGCCGGACGACCGGCCGCCGTTCCCCGCGCAGGCGGCGCCCGAGCTGGTCGGGGTGGCCGTCACCTTCCACTACCTGAACCGCATGGCCAACCTGTTCCTCGCGCAGAGCCCGCTGCCGGCCGGTCTCCCGCCGGCCGCGCGGTCGGCGGCGAGGGCGGTCCTCGGCCGGCTGATGCGCCGCAGCGCGCGCCTCGCCCCGCCGGCCGGGACCTCCCTCGACCTGCTGCCCTCCGCGCCGCTGCCCGGGGACCTGAGCTGGGCGGCGGGCATCCCCAGCGTCGCCGGCGCGTTCGCCCGGGCGGCCGCCGCGATCGACGCGGCGGGGGCCCGGTCGGTGCCGGACGGCGTCCGCGCCCTGGTGGCGGACCGGCTGGCCGGGTGGGACGGCCGGCCGCCGGGGATCAGCCGCGCCTGGGTCGAGGACGCGGTGTCGGCCCTGCCCGGGGACCAGCGTGCGGCGGGCCGGCTGGCCCTGCTGACCGCCCAGGCCTCCTACCAGGTCGACGACGGCCTCGTCGCCGAGTTCCGGAGCGACCGGCCCGGTGACACCGCGCTGATCGAGCTCACCTCCTGGGCCGCCCTGGCGGCGGCCCGGGAGCTGGGCGCCCGGCTCGGTGCCCGCCTGCCCGAGGCCGCCGACGGCTGACCCCGCGCACGGCCCCGCACGACCGAGGCTCCCGCCGACCGGCGGGAGCCTCGGCGCGTTCCCGCCCGCCCGCACGGGCATCGGCACGGGCGTCGGCACGGTTGCCCGCCCAGCCGCCCGCACGACCGTCCGCACGGGCATCGGCACGTCCACCGGCACGGTCGTCCGGACGGGCGCGGCCCGCCCAGGAAATGACGGCGTTATTGAATAGCGGCGCCGAGAAATCACACCGTTATGGAAAAGCAGCGCCCCCCACCAGGCGGAAAGCAAACTCGGAGAAGACATCGGGGCGGCCGCAGATGCATTCTTGACGACAGTGCAGGCGAGTCGAGTCGGCGAGGAGATTCGCCGTCAATTCATCTCCATGGGTGGTGAATACGTGAGCAGTGAGCGGATCGCTATCGTAGGAATTGGCCTCCGTTATCCGGACGCCAATTCGGCGAGCGAACTGTGGGACAACGTACTGGGCGGCCGGCGAGCCTTCCGGCGGTTGCCGGACGAGCGGATGAACCAGGCGGACTACTGGTCGGAGGACCGGAGTGCGCCGGACCGGCACTACACGAAAAAGGCCGCGGTCCTGCGGGACTACGCGTTCGACCGCATCAAATACAGCGTCGCCGGGAGCACGTACCGGGCGACCGACCTGACGCACTGGCTGGCCCTCGACGTGGCCGCCGAGGCGCTTGCCGACGCCGGATTCCCGGACGGCGCGGGACTTCCCCACCAGAGCACCGGCGTGGTGGTCGGAAACAGCCTCACCGGGGAATTCTCGCGGGCCAACATCATGCGGCTGCGGTGGCCCTACGTGCGCCGCACGGTGGCCGCCGCGCTCACCGGCCAGGGCTGGTCCGAGGAGGACGTCGCGAAGCTCCTCCAGGAGCTGGAGCCGCAGTACAAGGCGCCCTTCCCGGCCATCGACGAGGACTCGCTGGCCGGCGGCCTCGCCAACACCATCGCCGGCCGCATCTGCAACCACTTCGACCTGCGTGGCGGCGGCTACACGGTCGACGGGGCCTGCTCCTCCTCCCTGCTGTCCGTCGTCACGGCGGCGAAGGCACTGGCCGACGGCGAGCTGGACGTGGCCGTCGCCGGAGGCGTCGACCTGTCCATCGACCCGTTCGAGGTGATCGGCTTCGCCAAGACGGGCGCACTGGCCACCGGCGAGATGAAGGTCTACGACCGGGACTCCAACGGCTTCTGGCCCGGCGAGGGCTCCGGCATGCTCGTGCTGATGCGCGAGCGGGACGCGCTGGCGCAGGGGCGGCGGATCTACGCGAGCATCAGCGGCTGGGGCGTCTCCTCGGACGGCAAGGGCGGCATCACCCGGCCGGAGGCGAGCGGCCACCGGCTGGCACTGACCCGCGCCTACCGGCGGGCCGGCTACGGCGTCGAGACGGTGTCGTACTTCGAGGGCCACGGCACCGGCACGGCCCTCGGCGACGCGACCGAGATCGAGGCGCTGTCCTCCGCCCGCCGCACCGCGGACCCGACGGCCCGTCCGGCCGCGCTCGGGACGGTCAAGGGGAACTTCGGGCACACCAAGGCCGCCGCGGGCGTGGCCGGCCTGATCAAGGCGACCCTCGCCGTGCACCACCAGGTGATCCCCCCGGCCACCGGCCACGTCGACCCGCACCCCGGCCTGCTCGGTGACGAGGCGGCGATGTACGTCCCGCGCCAGGCCGAACTCTGGCCGGCCGGCCACCCGGTCCGGGCCGGGGTGTCGGCCATGGGCTTCGGCGGGATCAACACCCACGTCACCCTCGCCGAGGCACCCGGCAGCACCCGGCGCGAGGCGCTCGACGCACGCACCACCCGGCTGGTCGCCGGCCGCCAGGACGCCGAACTCCTGCTGCTGGACGCGGCGGACACGGCCGCGCTGCGCGCGGAGCTGACCCGGCTGCTCGACCTGGTGCCGAAGCTGGCGCAGGCCGAACTCGCGGACCTGGCCGGCACCCTGGCCGACCGGCTCGCCGACGGCCCGGTGCGGGCCGCCGTGGTGGCGACCGGCCCGGACGACGCCGTGCGCGGCCTCGAACGGCTGCTCGCCCTGCTCGACTCCGGAGCGCGGGAGGTGTCCTCGGCCGGTGAGGGGATCTTCCTCGGCCACGCCCGGACCGCCCCCCGGATCGCCTACCTCTTCCCGGGCCAGGGCTCCGGCCGCGGCGCCGTCGGCGCGATCCGGCGCCGGTTCGCCGCGGCGGAGGAGGTGTTCCGCACCGCCGCCCTGCCCACCGGCGACGACCAGGTCGCCACCCAGGTCGCCCAGCCGCGCATCGTCACCGGCTCGCTGGCCGCCCTGCGGGTGCTGGACGCGGTCGGCATCCGGGCCGACACCGCCGTCGGCCACAGCCTCGGGGAGCTCACCGCCCTGCACTGGGCGGGCGCGATGACCGAGGAACAGGTGGTGCGCCTCGCCACGATCCGCGGCCGGGTGATGGCCCAGGCCAGCCACGGCGGCGGCGCGATGGCCGGACTGGCGGCGACCCCGGAGCAGGCCACCCGGCTGTCCGCCGGACAGGACGTGGTGATCGCGGGCTACAACGGGCCCCGGCAGACCGTGCTCTCCGGCCCCGCCGAGGCGGTCGACGAGGTCTGCCGCCGGGCCGCGGGCGAGGGCGTCACGGCGACCCGGCTGAACGTGTCGCACGCCTTCCACTCGCCGCTGGTCGAGCCGGCCGCGGTCGCGATGGCCGCCGAGCTCGCGCGGTTCGACTTCCGGGAACCCGTCCGCCCGATCGCCTCCACGGTCACCGGACGGCTCCTGGACCCGTCCGCCGACCTGCGCGAGGTCCTGCGCGGACAGGTCCTGCTCCCGGTCCGGTTCCAGGAGGCCGCCGCCGTGGCGGTCGCCGACGCCGACCTGGTCGTGGAGGTCGGCCCCGGCCGGGTGCTCTCCGGCCTGCTGGCGGAGATCGCCCCGAACCTCACCACCCTCGCGGTGGACACCGACAGCGCCTCGCTCGGCCCGCTGCTCAGGGTCGCCGGCGCCGCGTTCGTGCTCGGCGTACCGCTGCGGACCGCGGCCCTGTTCGGCGACCGCCTGATCCGGCAGCTGCCGGCGGACGGTGCGATGACCTTCCTGGCCAACCCCTGCGAGGCGGCCCCGGCCATCGACGCGGAGCTGGCGGCGGACGGCGGGCCGGGCCGGGACGAGCGGGCCGGCGCGGCGGTGTCCGCGGACACCGGCGACGGCCAGGACTCCACCCTGGAGCTGCTGCGCAGGCTCGCGGCCGAGCGGGTCGAACTGCCGCTGGACTCCGTCACCGCGCAGACCCACCCGATGGACGACCTGCACCTGAGCTCCATCACCATCGGCCAGATCGTCAACGACGTCACCCGGGCGCTCGGCCGGCCCGTGCTCGCCGCGACGCCCAACTACGCGACCGTCAACCTGGGCGGGATCGCCGAACTGATCGACCAGCTGGCGGACACCGCGCAGGACGGCGGCCAGTCGGCGGGCGAGGTCGCCGGTGTGGCCCCGTGGGTGCGGCCCTTCGCGGTCGAGCACCGGGAGGCCGTCCTGCCGGCCCGGCCGCAGCCCGCCGAGGACCCCGCCCCCGCCGGGCGGTGGACGGTGCACGGCACCCCCGGCCACCCGCTCGCCGAACCGCTGGGCGCCGCGCTCGCCGCGGCCGGCGTCGGGGACGGCGTGCTGCTCTGCCTCCCCGACGCGTGCGGACCGCAGGAGGCGGAGCTCTTCCTGACCGCCGGGCGGGCCGTCCTGGCCGCCCCCGAGGGCACCCGGCTGGTCGTGGTCCAGCACCGGCTGGGGGCCTCCGGCCTGGCGAAGACCCTGCACCTGGAGCACCCGTCGGTCCCGGTCACGGTGGTCGAGCTGGCCGACACCGCCCCCGAGGGCGCGGCCCGTGACGAGGCGGTGGCCCGCGTGGTCGCCGAGACCGCCGCCACGGCCGGCTTCGCGGAGGTCCGCTACCAGCCGGACGGGCGCCGGACCGTCCCGGTGCTCCGACCGCTGCAGCTGCGCCCCGCGACCGAGGGCGGGTCCCCGCTCGACGCCGGGGACGTCCTCCTGGTCACCGGCGGCGGCAAGGGCATCACCGCCGAGTGCGCCATCGCGATGGCCCAGGACTCCGGGGCGGCCCTGGCCCTGATCGGCCGCGCCGATCCGGCCACCGACCCCGAACTCGCCGGGAACCTCGCCCGGATGGAGGCCGCGGGCCTGCGCCACCGGTACGCCCGCGCCGACGTGACCTCGGCCGAGGAGACCGCCGCCGCGGTGGCCCTGCTGGAGAACGGGCTCGGCCCGGTCACCGCCGTGCTGCACGGCGCCGGCCGCAACCAGCCGGCCGCCCTGGAGGCGCTGAGCGCCGAGGACTTCCGCCGGACCCTGGCACCCAAGACCGACGGTCTGGAGGCGGTCCTGGCGGCCGTCGAACCGGAACGCCTGAAGCTGCTGATCACCTTCGGCTCGATCATCGGCCGGGCCGGACTGCGCGGCGAGGCGCACTACGCCACCGCCAACGACTGGATGACCGAGCTGACCCTCCGCTTCCAGGCCCGGTACCCGCGGGCCCGGGCCGTCGCGCTGGAGTGGTCGGTCTGGTCGGGCGCGGGCATGGGCGAACGGCTCGGCGTCGTCGAGGCGCTGATCCGGGAGGGCATCACGCCGATCTCCACCGAGAACGGCATCCAGGTGCTCCGCGAGGTGCTCGCGGACCCCTCGGCCGGCCCCGTCCTGGTGGTCAGCGGGCGGGCCGGCGGCCTGCCCACCCTCACCACCGAACGGCGCGAGCTGCCGCTGACCAGGTTCGTCGAGCGGGTGGTCGTGCACCACCCGGACATCGAGCTGATCACCGAGACCGAGCTGACCGAGGGCGGCGACCCCTATCTGACCGACCACCGGCTCCAGGACGACCTGCTCTTCCCGGCCGTGCTCGGCATGGAGGCGATGGCCCAGGTGGCCGCCGCGGTGAGCGGGCACCAGGGTCCGCCGCTGCTGGAGGACGTCGAGTTCCGCCGGCCCGTGGTGGTCCGGCCGGGCGGCTCGACCACCATCCGGATCGCGGCGCTGGTCCGGGAGCCCGGGACGGTGGACGTGGTGCTGCGCAGCGAGGGCACCGAGTTCGCGGCCGACCACTTCCGGGCCCGGCTGCGCTACCCGCGGCCGGAGGTGCCCGGGACGCCGGTGCCGGTCGAATTCGGCCTGCCGGCGGTGCCGGTGGACCCGGTGACCGAGCTGTACGGCAGCGTGCTCTTCCAGGGCAAGCGGTTCCAGCGCCTGCTGGAGTACCGGCGGGCGAGCGCCCGGCACGCGCTGGCGGAGATCTCCACCACCGCCCCGGCGCCGTGGTTCGCGGCCTTCCTGCCGCAGGACCAGCAACTGGCCGACCCCGGCACCCGGGACGCCATGATGCACGCCATCCAGTGCTGCGTGCCGGACGCCACCCTGCTGCCGCAGAGCATCGAGCGGCTCTGGCTGGCCGACCCGGCGGACCAGGACGCCGAGTACGTGGTGCTCGACGCCAGGGAGCGCTCCCAGGACGGGGACAGCTACGTCTACGACCTCGACGTGCGCACCCCGGCCGGGAAGGTCGTCGAGCGCTGGGAGGGGCTGACCCTGGTCGCCGTCCGCAAGCGCGACGGAGCCGGACCGTGGGTGCCCGCGATGCTCGGTTCGTACCTGGAACGCGGCCTGGAACGGGTCCTGGGCGGCAGCCGCGCGGTGGTCGTCGAGCCCGCGGCGAAGCCCGCCGCGGAATCCACCGCGGAGTCCGCCGACGGCGACCGCCGGGCCCGCACCGCGACCGCCCTCGGCCGGGCGCTGGGACGGCCGGTGGACCTGCGCCACCGGCCGGACGGCAAGCCCGAACTCGCCGGCGGGCCCGGACTCGACGGGATCACGGTCTCGGCCTCGCACGGCCCCGGCCTGACCCTGGCGGTGGCCGGCCCCGGGCGGCTCGCCTGCGACGTCGAGACCGTCCTGGAGCGGAGCGCCGAGGACTGGGACGCCCTGCTGGGCACCGGTCAACTCGCCCTGCGGGACCTGCTGGTGGCCGAGGCGGGCTGCAGCCCGGCGGTGGCCGGCACCAGGGTCTGGAGCGCGCTGGAGTGCCTGCGCAAGTCCGGCGCGACCACCCAGGCGCTGACGCTCGACCGCGTCCACCCGGGCGGTTGGGTCGTCCTGTCCGCCGGCGACGCGGCCGTCGCCACCTGGGTCACCACCGTCAACGACCGGACGGAGCCGGTGCTCTTCGCGGTGCTCGTCGGGAAGGAGAACTGATGTCGGCCTACTACGAGATCCGCCACACCGTGGGCTTCGAGGAGACCAACCTCGTCGGCAACGTCTACTACGTGAACTACCTGCGCTGGCAGGGGCGTTGCCGGGAGATGTTCCTCAAGGACAAGGCGCCGGGGGTGCTCGCCGAGCTGCGGGACGACCTGAAGCTGTTCACCCTCAAGGTGGAGTGCGACTTCTTCGCCGAGATCACCTCGTTCGACGAGCTGTCGGTCCGGATGCGGCTGGAGGAGCTGACCCAGACCCAGATCCAGTTCAGCTTCGACTACATGCGGATCGACGGCGAGCAGGAGAACCTGGTGGCCCGCGGCCGGCAGCGGATCGCGTGCATGCGCGGGCCGAACACGGCCACCGTCCCCGCCCGGGTGCCCGAGGAACTGCGCGTGGCGCTGGTGCCGTACGCCGAGGGGCCGGCCGTCGCGCGGGCCCTCGCGGCGCAGGTCCCGCCCGGCGGGCCGGTCGGGACGGGGCGGGCGCTGTGATCGGCAACGGCCGGTCCCCGGCCCCCGCCCAGGCGCCGGGCGCGACGTCGGCGGCCGCGGCGAACCGCGCGGTCCTGCCGGGCGCCCTGCGCGAGACGATGGCCCGTTTCGCCACCGGGATCACGGTCCTGACCACCGGCGGCGAGCACGTCCACGGGATGACCGCCAACGCGTTCAGCTCGGTCTCCCTGGAACCGCCGATGGTGCTGTGCTGCGTGGCCCGCTCCGCGACGATGCACGAGGCGATCATGGCGTCCAGGTCCTTCGCGGTCTCCGTGCTCGGCGCCGAACAGGAGCACCTGGCACGGTACTTCGCGAACAAGAGCAGGCCGCGCGGAGCCGCCCAGTTCGACGGCCTCGACTGGCAGCCCGGCCCGTTCACCGGGGCCCCGCTGCTGTCGGACTCGCTGGCCTGGCTGGAGTGCAAGCTCGCCGAGCAGTACGACGGCGGCGACCACTCCATCTTCCTCGGCGAGGTGCTCGCCTCGGACTGGGCGGACCACCGGGAGGCGCTGCTGTTCTACGGCGGCGCCTTCCACCGGGGCATCGGCGGGAAACCGGAAGAGATCGGCTGAGCGGGGGGATGGTCCGATGTTGGTGAGCGTGACCGGCGGCACCGGATTCGTCGGCATCCACTCGGTCGCGGCGCTGGTCCGCGGCGGCCACCGGGTGCGGATGCTGGTCCGCGACCCGGCCGCCGCGGAGCGGGTCCTGGGCCTGCTGGAGGTGGACCCGGGCGCCGTCGACCTGGTCGTCGGGGACGTGACCGACGAGGGCGACGCGGCCCGCACGGTGCGCGGCGCCGACGCGGTGCTGCACGCGGCCGCGGTGTACTCCTTCGACAGCCGGCGCAACGCGCAGATGCGCCGGACCAACGAGCGGGGAACCGAACTGGTGCTGGCCGCCGCCCGACGGTCGGGCGCCGACCCGGTCGTCCACGTCTCCAGCATCGTCGCGCTGCTGCCGTCCCCCGGACGGCCGCTCGGGGAGCACTCCCCGGTCGGCCGTCCCCGGGACACGTACATGGCGACCAAGGCGGCGGCCGAGCGGATCGCGCGGGGCCACCAGCGGGACGGCGCGCCGGTGGTCATCAGCTACCCGCCCGCGCTGCTCGGCCCGCAGGACCCGGGGCTGGGCGACCAGAACGCCCGGCTGCGCAACACCCTGCGCGGACTGATGCCGATCTGGCCGCTGGGCGGCTTCCCGGTCGGCGACGTCCGGGACACCGCGCAGCTGCACGCCCGGCTGCTGACCACGCCGAGGGCGGGATCCGACCGGCACTTCGGACCCGGCCACCACCTGCCCACCCGGCAGTACGTGCGGACCCTGCGGGAGGTCACCGGGCGGCGGCTGCCCGCGGCCTTCCTCCCCGCCCGGGCCATGCTGCCGGTCGGCGCCCTGGCCACCCTGCTCCAGCGCGGATGGCCCTGGCACATCCCCGCGGAGTACGGCGCCGTCTACACCTGCGCCTGTGCGACCCCGGTCGACCCCGCGGCGAGCACCGGGGGGCTGACGCCGAGGCCGACCGCGGAGACCATGGCGGACACGGTGCGCTGGCTGTACGCCCAGGGCCGGCTGACCGCCGGTCAGGCCGGGCTGCCGGCCGTGGACAAGGAGCGCTGAGCCGTACCCGACGGCCGGCCCCGGGTGGACCTGAGTCCGCCCGGGGCCGGCCGTCGGCCGTTCCCGGCTCCCCGGCTCCGGGCATCAGGAGCCGGGCGCCGGTTCCCCGGCATCGGGTGTCAGGGGTAGGGCGAGCGGTGTCAGGCGTCGGCGTCGGTGGAGGAGCGCACCACCAGCTGCGGGGCGAAGCGCTCCACGCGCTCCGTCCGTTCGCGGGCGGGGGCCTGAAGGAGGGTCAGGGCGCGCTCGGCCATGGCGGTGAGCGGGTGGCGGATGGAGGTGATGGGCGGGTCGAGGAGTTCGAGCATCTCGGTGTCGTCGAAGCCGGTGACGGCGATCCGCCCGGGGACGGGGACCGCCGAGCGCTGCAGCGTGCTGACGAGGCCGACCGCGAGGACGTCCGCGCCGCAGACGACGGCGTCGATCCCGGTGTGCCGCTCGGCGATGCGCCGGCCCGCGGTGCGGCCCGCGTCGGTGGTGAAGCTGGGCAGCAGGACGGTGGTGGCGTCGGCGCCGCGGGCCTCGGTGAAGGCGGCGAGGCGTTCCGCGCCGGAGGAGGAGGCCTGGTCGGCGGCGACCAGGGCGATCCGGTGGCGGCCGAGGCCTTCGAGGTGGTCGAGGAGCAGTCGCATCGCGGCGGTGTTGTCGAGGGTGACGGCCACCGTGCCGGAGCCGGTGGCCCAGCGGTCGAAGAGGACGACGGGGGTGCGTTCGGCGGCGGCCCGGACGGCGGGGCCGGAGGCGCCGGCGGAGACGGGGACGACGAGCAGTCCGTCGACCCGGCCGCCGAGCAGGGTCTCGATCTGCTCGGCCTCGACGGCGGTGTCGTTGGCGGCGTCGGATACCACCAACTGCCCTCCGGCGGCGCGGACTTGCTGGGCGAGCGCGTCGGCGAGCTGGACGAAGTAGGGGTTGGCGAGCGAGGGGACGACCACGCCGATGGTGCCCGTGGTGCCGGTGCGCAGCGCCCGCGCGGAGTGGTTGAGGCGGTAGCCGAGGCGCTGGGCGGCCTCCTCGACGCGGCGGGCGAGTTCGGGGTCGACGTTGCGCGGGGTGCCGGCCAGGACGCGTGAGGCGGTCGCGCGGGAGACGCCCGCGGCCGCGGCCACGTCGAGGAGTCGGGGCGCAGTCACGTGGGGCGGTCCTTCGCGGTCGGAGAGGGCTCGGCTGAGCTGGCGCAATACGCAGCACGAGGGTACTTGACGGTTTTCGGGGGCTGGTCCACAGTGTGGGAGATCGATCTCCCAAGGAGTGCGGATGCCGCTCATCACCGTCGTCGGTTCGATCAACCGCGACCTCGTCCTGACCGTCGGGGACCTGCCGCGACCCGGCGAGACCGTGCTCGCGCGGGGCTTCGTGGAGGGCGTCGGCGGCAAGGGCGCCAACCAGGCCGTCGCGGCCGCCCGGCTCGGCTCGCGGGTGCGCCTGGTCGCCCGGGTCGGTACGGACGCCGCCCCCATTCTGCGGGCGCTAGCCGCCGAAGGGGTGGACGTCGGGGCGGTGCGCCCGGCACCGGAGAGCACCACCGGGATCGCCTCCGTGGTGGTCGACCGGGCCGGCGAGAACACCATCGTGGTCAACCCGGGCGCCAACGCCGCGCTGACGGTCGCGGACCTGCCGCAGCGGCTGGCCCGCTCGGCCGGCGAGGTGGTCCTGGTGCAGCACGAGATCGCCGCCGACGTGGTCGCCGCCGCCGTGCTGCGGGCCCGGGAACAGGGCGGCACGGTCGTCCTCAACCCGGCGCCGGCTCGGCCGGTCGCCCCGGAGGTGCTGTCCGCCGTCGACGTCCTGGTGCCCAACCTCGGTGAACTCGCCGCCCTGCTCGGCGCGGAGCCGCCGGCCGGCCCGGACGGCGCGCGCGAGCTGCTGGAACGGGCCGCGCTGCCCTGCCGGGCGGTCGTGGTGACGCTCGGCGCGGACGGGGCGCTGGTCAAACAGCCCGGCCGCCCGGCCGTGCACCTGCCGGCCCCCGTCGTGGACGCCGTCGACACCGTCGGCGCCGGCGACACCTTCTGCGGAGCCCTCGCCGACTCCCTCGCCCGGGGCGCCGACCTGCTCGCCGCCGCCCGACGCGCCGTCCGCGCGGCCTCCTTGGCCGTGACCGGACTCGGCGCCCAGTCCTCCATGCCGTCCGCGGCGCAGCTCGACGCGGACGCCGCGGTCCTCGACGCCCCCACCGTCCCCGCGGCATCCTGACGGACCCCGCCGTCCCCCTGTTCCCCCCGCGTTCCCCCGTGCTGTGACGGACCCCAGGTCCCCCCACCCCCCCGCATCACCAGTTCAACGGAGAACACCCCATGCGCAACCTCAAGCTCGGCCTGTTCGAGAACGCCCAGACCAACGCGAGCGGCACCGCCACCTGGCGCCACCCCGACAGCCGGCGGCACCTGTTCGACACCCTCGGGTACTGGCGCGAGATCGCGCAGGTCTGCGAGGACGCCAAGCTCGACTTCCTGTTCCTGGCCGACGCCTGGGGCTGGTCGGAGATCGACGGGGTGCGCCCGCCGATCGCCACCGAGGAGACCCTGGACCTGCCGCGCCTGGACCCGTTCGTGATCGCCTCGGCGCTGCTGGCGAGCACCACCGACCTGGGCCTGGTGGTGACCGGCTCGGTGCTGGTGGAGCCGCCGTACGCCTTCGCCCGCCGGCTGGCCACCCTGGACCAGCTGTCCGGCGGCCGGCTCGGCTGGAACATCGTGACCACGGGCACCGCCGACACCGCGGTCAAGGCCTTCGGCATGGACATGGTGGCGCACGACGACCGGTACAAGATGGCCGAGGACTTCCTCGACCTGGTCTACAAGTACTGGGAGGGCGCCTGGGAGCCGGACGCCCTGGAGAAGGACAAGGGCGGCCGCTTCGCCGACCCGGCCAAGGTGCACCCGGTCGAGCACGAGGGCCCGTACTTCCGCTCGCACGGCTACGGCAACACCGCCCGCTCCCCGCAGGGCACCCCGGTGCTGTTCCAGGCCGGCGCCTCCCCGGCCGGGCGGCGGGTCGGCGGGCGGCACGGCGAGTGCATGTTCGTCGGCAGCGGCTCGGTGCGGCAGCTCGCCGGGCACACCGCGGCGATCCGCGAGGAGGCCGTACGGGCGGGCCGCCGCGCCGACGAGGTCAAGGTGATGTCGGCGTTCTCCTGCGTGGTCGGCGCCACCACCGCGGACGCCGAGCGCCGCTGGCAGCGCGTCCTGGACGCCCAGCGCCCGGAGGTCACCGTCGCCAGCTACGCCATGTTCACCGGCCTCGACCTGTCCTCGTACGCGCCGGACACCCCGATGTCGGAGCTGTCCACCGAGATGTCCCAGACCCAGGTCGCCCGGTTCGCCGGCCGGACCGTCGGCGACGTGCTCGCCGACTGGCACACCCACGGCGTCGGCGCCCGCCCGGTGGTCGGCACCGCCGAGGAGATCGCCGACGAGATCTGCGCCCTGGCGCAGGGCGCCGACCTGGACGGCTTCCTGCTCTCGCCGACCGTCCAGCCGGCCTCCACCACGGAGTTCGTCGAGTCGGTGCTGCCGATCCTGCGCGCCCGCGGCGTCTTCCGCGGCGCGTACGCGGACGGCGAGTCGCTGCGCGAGCGGCTCACCGGCGCGTCCGACCGGGCCCTGCCGGCCAGCCACCCGGCCGCGCAGTACCGGCACTGAACCACACTCGCGACGAGAGGACGGCGACGACCATGGTCACTCCCGCCCACCACCCCAACCCGCCCGCCGCCGCGTCCGCGCAGCCGCCGACCGCGGGGCGGCCGCACACGGAGCAGCCGACCGGGGCGGAGCCCAACGCCGCGGCGCTGCGCCAGGCGTTCGGGGCCTACCCGACCGGAGTGGTCGCGCTCGGCGCGCTGCGCGACGGCGAACCGGTCGGGCTCGCGGTGAGCTCCTTCGTGTCGATCTCGCTGGAGCCGCCGATGGTCGCGGTCAGCGTGGCCCGCACCTCGACCACCTGGCCCAGGCTGACGCAGGCACCGGAGCTCGGGCTGAGCGTGCTCAGCCACGGCCAGGGCGCGCTCTGCCGGCGGCTCGCCTCCCGCGAGGGCGACCGCTTCGACGGCACCGGGTGGCAGGCCACGCCGGAGGGCGCGGTGCTGATCCACGACGCGGCGCTGTGGCTGACCGCCCGGGTGAGCGCGGTGTACGACGGCGGCGACCACGAGATCGTCCTGATGGAGCTGCTCACCGTCGAGCTGTTCCCCGGGGTGGAGCCGCTGGTTTTCCACACCAGCCAGTTCCGTGAGCTCACCCCCCATGGCTGACGCTCCGACGACCCCCCTGTCCGGCACCGTGGTGCACGGTGCCGGCCGGGGGCGGGGGCTGGGCTTCCCCACCGCCAACATCGCCGCCGAGCCCGGCACCCCCGTCCCTCCGCCCGCGATCTACAGCGGCTGGCTGGCCCGCCGCGCGACCGGCACCGTGCACCGCGCGACGATCAGCATCGGCACCAACCCCACCTTCTGCGACACCTCCGAGATCCACACCGAGGTGTACTGCCACGACGCCCCGGGCGACCTGTACGGCGAGCGCGTCGACCTGTGGTTCGTCGCCCGCATCCGGGACACCGAGAGGTTCGCCTCCGTCGACGAGCTGCTGCTCGCCGCCCGGGAGGACGTCCGCCGCTCCGAGGCCCTGCTGGACTCCGCGCACGGACGGCACGTCCTGGCCGCCCTCTCCTGACCCACCGGTACGGCCGTTCCCCCTTCCCGATCCACCGGCATCACGCGTCCCCCTCCTGATCCACCGGCACCGCCTTCACCTGCCGGCGCGCACACCCGCTCCCCACGCGGCCGCGCGCCCTGCGCCCCGAGCCCGGTCGGCCCCGCACCCCCCGCTTCGGCGGGGCCGACCGCCCCTTCCCCCACCTCGCTCCGCACGAACAAAGGTGTGAGTCATGAGCGCGTTCCACTGGTTGAACGAGCAGTTCGACTTCTTCGGTCTCCCCGTCTACTGGTCCGACTTCCTGGGCAACATCCTGGCGCTCGCCACCGTCTGGCTGGCCCTGCGGCGGTCCCTGGTGGCCTGGCCGGTGCAGATCCTCGGCTCGGTGCTGCTGCTGATCGCCAGCCTGAACGTGCACCTCGGCGGCAACGCCGCCCGACAGATCGTGATCATCGTCTCGGCGTCCTGGGGCTGGGCGACCTGGAAGCGCAGCCGCGAGCAGGAAGGCACCATCAACGTCCGCTGGGCGTCGGGGCGGGAGCGCGCCGTGCTGGTCGCCGCGATGGTGGCGGGGACGGCCGCGTTCGGCGCGGTGCTGAAGGGGACGGACGCCTCGTTCTACCCCGGAGCGCCGTGGTGGATGGTCCTCGCGGACGCCTGGATCTTCGTCGGCTCGATCCTCGCCATGTACAGCCAGGCCCGCCGCTACGTGGAGTTCTGGTTCGTCTGGCTGGCCGTCGACCTGGTGGGCGTGCCGCTCGCCGTCCACTCCGAGCTGTACTTCTCCGGCATCGTCTACGGGATCTTCTTCGTGATGGTGCTGCTCGGCATCCGCGACTGGGCGTCCCGCAGCAAGCCGCAGGAGATCGCCTCGCCGCTGGAGCCCGCCGTTCTGGTCGAGGGCCGGGACGAGAGCCGGGACGACGCCCGCCCGGGCGGCTCCGCCCCGCGGGTCGGGGCCGCCGACTGACCGTCGGACCACCGCACCGCACCGCGCCCCGCCCCGTCCGCGGGCCGGCCCCACCCCGGGGCCGGCCCGCGCCGGCTTCCGGAGGCCGAAGCTGCGGAGCGGGCCGGGCCGGGCCGGGAATCGCCCCGCTGAACGGAAGGCGCGGGCCGCCGGGTTCAGACCGGGCGCGGGCCGATCGAACCCCGGAGGGTGCGCCGTCCGTGCTACCGGTGAGGACGGTCGGCAGCCGGCCCGGAGCACGGACGAGGGAGGACAGCGATGGCCTGGTACCAGGGGTCGAGCCGGATCACGGTGACGGCGGTGGAGGGAAGGTTTCCGCAGCGGGCGGTGGTGACCGTCCGGGGCGCCGCTCCGGTGGAGATCCCCTGCGAGGTCGGCGCCGTCCACCACGTCGAGGCGGAGCGCTGGCAGCTCGACCTGGAGCACCGGGACCAGGGCGAGTGGTGCCCCAACATCCGTGCGGTGCAAGGGCGGTGGCAGGAGATCCGGGGCGTGCTGACGCAGGTCGTGCACAGCCGCAACCGCGACCTGGCCGGCGACCGGCAGGACCGCAACCTGGTGCTGCGGATCGAGCGGGTCGCGCCGGCCGGTGACGACCCGTCGGTCGCCCCCGCCGCCCCGGCCGCGCGCCGGACCACCGCGGCGCACCTCGCTCCGGCGGTCCCGGCCGGCTCGGCGCCGCGCACCTCGGCCGGACCGGCGAGCGGCACCACGAGCACCACCGGCAACTCGTCGCCGGGCGTGCGGACGACCACCTCGGGCGCCGGGGCGGAGTTCCTGCGGCCCGCCGCCGCCCCGGGCGGCCGGGTCACCGGCACGGGAGGCGCGAGCCGGACGACCGGCACCTCCGGGACGACGACCACGGCCGGCTCCTGGAACGGCTGACCGGGCCGGTCACGGCCGCGGGGACAGGTCTGCTCGATTCCCCGAGTGGTCAGGGCCGTTCCCGACGGTGCGTCAGCCGTTTCACTCGCCCTCGGTGAACGCCTCGCGCAGCCGGGCCTCCTCGTCCGCGGAGAGGTTCGTCTCCAGGAGCTCTGCGTGCAGGCCCTCGAACGCCGACCTGACCGGGTCGAGCACGGCGTCGGAGCTGAGCACGAACAGGGCCGAGGTGCCGGGGGTGACCTTCTCCCGCAGCCGTTTGACGAAGTCCTCGTCGATGCCGACGTGGGCGAGGTGGCCTCCCAGCGCGCCGCCGGCCGCGCCCAGGGCCGCGCCGAGCACGGGCACGAAGAAGACCATGCCGAGGAAGAAGCCCCAGAAGGCGCCGCCCACGGCACCCATGCCGGTCATGTCGCTCAGATGGCGGGTCTTCGGCTTCCTGGCCCCTTCCGGCCAGGTGACCACCGCTCCGTCCTGGACCTTGATCAGCTCCTGGCGCCCCAGCCTCCTCAGTGTGGCGAGGGCCTCGTCGGCTCCGTTCGCGGTGGGAAAGCGCCATACCGTCAGGGTCGCCATCACGGCCTCCGATCGCGGGGGTACTGCACCGGCAGCCCCATCGTCGGCACGGGCCGCGGGCGCTGCCACACGCGGACGCCGGACGGGCGAACCGGCCGCGAGCGTCCCGGCCGGCCGCCCCGGCCGGCCGGCGCGGGTGGGCCCGCCCCGGAAGGACACCGTCGGATTGACACGGCCGACCGGCGGCCACAGCGTGGCAGGTAGCACTCTTCCGTGCTGGTCGGTCCCGGTCCGCGCCGCGTCGAGGACGCCCGCGCGGACGGGACCCACGGCAGGCCTCCTGATGCCCGCCGGACCCGAGAGGAGCTGGTACAGGCGATGTCGGACGGACGGACGGCCAGGCGCATTGCGAAGTTCATCAAGCCGCTGCGGGTGAAACCGGGGTCGCGGGTGGACCTCGCGGAGGACTTCGACCCCCGGTACAAGGCGGGCATGAAGAAGCGCGAGGGCGTCGAGCTGCTGCGCACCGGCGTGTCGCTGCTCTCGGAGTACCAGGCCCGGCTGGCGGCCCAGGACACCTACGGCGTGCTGCTCTGCCTCCAGGCGCTCGACGCCGGCGGCAAGGACGGAACGATCCGTCACGTCATGAGCGGGGTGAACCCGCAGGGCGTCCACGTGAGCAGCTTCAAGGTGCCCTCCACGGAGGAGCTCGACCACGACTTCCTGTGGCGGTACGCGCAGCGGCTCCCGGCGCGCGGGGACATCGGGATCTTCAACCGTTCGCACTACGAGGAGGTCCTCGTGGTGCGCGTCCACCCGGAGAACCTCGACCGGCAGAAGCTGCCGGAGGAGGCGAAGGGCCCCGGGGTCTGGCACCGCCGGTACCGGGAGATCAACGACTGGGAGCGCTACCTCACCGACAACGGGTTCAAGGTGGTGAAGATCTTCCTGAACCTCTCCAAGGAGGAGCAGCGCAAGCGCTTCCTGGCGCGGATCGACCTGCCCGAGAAGAACTGGAAGTTCTCCGAGGCGGACATCCGCGAGCGCGAGCACTGGGACGACTACCAGGAGGCGTTCTCCGACATGCTGTCGGCCACGAGCACGCCGTGGGCGCCCTGGTACGTCGTACCGGCCGACCGCAAGTGGTTCGCGCGCATCTGCGCGGCGGCGGTGCTCGCGCACACGCTGATCGGGATCGATCCGCAGTTCCCCACGATCGACGGGCGGACCCGCAAGGACCTGCGCGCGGCCAAGCGCCTGCTGGAGGCGGAGGCCCCCCGGGGCGGCCGTACGTGATCCGTCCGGCGCGGCCCGTCCGGACGTGATCCGTTCGCGCGTGGCCCGTCCGGACGTGGCCCGTCCGGACGTGGCCCGTCCGTGTCGACGCGTCGGACCGACCGACGTCCAAGGGGGGACGTTCCCGGATCCCGAGGAGTGAAGAATGGCGGAGCAGGCTGGGCCGTCCGGCCCGCAGGAGTCCCCGGACCCGTGGTACGCGCGACCTCCCCACGAGGTCGCGTCCTCGCTCGGGGTGGACCCGGCGACCGGGCTCAGCGCCGCCCGGGCGGCCGAACTGCTCGCCGCGAACGGGCCGAACGCGTTGCCCGTGGAGAAGTCGAGGCCCGACTGGCTGCGCTTCCTCGACCAGTACCGCAGCTACATGCAGATCATCCTGCTGGCGGCGGCGGTGGTCTCCCTGGCGATCAAGGAGTGGACCACCGGGATCCTGCTGATCGTCCTGACGCTGCTCAACGCCGTGGTCGGCCTGCGGCAGGAGGGCAAGGCCGAGAGCGCGATGAACGCGCTGAGGTCGATGATGAAGGCCACCGCGCGCGTGCGGCGGGACGGGACGGAGGCGCAGATCCCGGCCGAACAGCTGGTCGTGGGCGACGTGGTGCTCGTCAGGGCGGGCGACGAGGTCCCGGCGGACGGACGGATCGTCGAGGCCAGCGCGCTGCAGATCGACGAGTCGGCGCTGACCGGCGAGAGCGTCCCCGCCGCCAAGGACACCGGCACCCTGCCGGCCGGGGCGCTGGGCCCGGGCGACCAGACCAACATGGCCTTCATGGACACCCCGGTCACCCACGGCAGCGGACTGCTCGTCATCACCGCGACGGGCTCCGGCACCGAACTGGGCAAGATCTCCGGGATGCTGTCGGCCACCGAGAAGGAGCAGTCGCCGCTCACCAAGGAGCTGAACACGCTGACGCTGTGGATCGCGGCGGCGGCCGGCCTGACCATGGTCGTGATGTTCGCGCTCGGCCGCAGCCGCGACCAGGCGTGGGACGCCCTCTTCGTCAGCGCGGTCTCGCTGGCCATCGCGGCGATCCCGGAGGCGCTGCCGACGGTCAGCCAGGTCATCCTCTCCGTCGGCAGCCTCAACCTGGCCAAGCGGCACGCGATCGTCAAGGAACTGCCGTCCGTCGAGACCCTCGGTTTCACCTCGGCCATCAACTCCGACAAGACCGGCACCCTCACGATGAACCAGATGACGGTCGTCGAGGTGCTCACCCCCGCCGACCGCTACACCGTCTCCGGCACCGGCTACCGCCTCGACGGGCGGATCCACCACGCCGCGGGCTCCGCCCCGAGCATCGAGGACGCCGTCCTGCCCCACCTGGTCGCCAACGACGCGAAACTGGTCGACGGCGAGGTCGTCGGCGACCCGACCGAGGGCGCGCTGCTCGTCCTCTGCCACAAGGCCGGGCTGGACATCGAGGCCACCCGGGAGCGCTTCCCCCGGCTCGCCACCCTGCCGTTCGACCCCACCTACAAGCTGATGGCCAGCTTCAACGAGGCGAAGGACGCGGACGGCCGGGCGGTGGTGCGGTGCTTCGTCAAGGGCGCGGCCCCCGCGGTCATGGCCCGGGCCTCCTCGGCCGACTCGAACGGCGTGGTCGTCCCCTGGGACGCGGAGCTCGGCGGACGCGCCCAGGCGCAGACCGAGCGGATGGGCGGCGAAGGGCTGCGGGTGATGGCCGGGGCCGTCCGCGACCTGGACCCGGCGGACTTCGACCCGGACGGCGACCTGCTGGCGTTCGTCGAGGACCTGCGGATGACCAGCCTGGTGGCCATGGTCGACCCGCCGCGCGAGGAGTCACGGGCCGCGATCGCCAGCGCGCAGGCCGCCCACATCCGGGTCCGCATGGTGACGGGCGACGACGTCACCACCGGAGCGGCCATCGCCCGTCAACTCGGCATCGACGGGGAGGCCGTCCTCGGCGCCGACTTCGCCGCCCTGCCGGAGCAGGAGCGGCTGTCCCGGATCGACGGCATCGGAGTCCTCGGCCGGGTCGCGCCCGAGCACAAGGTGCTGCTCGCCGCCACGCTCAAGCGGAAGGGCGACGTGGTCGCCATGACCGGCGACGGCGTCAACGACGCGCCGGCGATCAAGGCCGCCGACATCGGCATCGCCATGGGCAGCGGCACCGACGCGGCGAAGAACGCGAGCCGCATGGTCCTCGCCGACGACAACTTCGCCACCATCGTGTACGCCGTCGAGGAGGGCCGGAAGCTCTACGACAACCTCACCAAGTACATCCGGTTCGTCCTGGTGCTGCTGGTGACGTTCGTGCTGACCTTCCTCGGCGCCGCGCTCCTGAACATCGCCGCGGGCGAGCCGTTCACCCCGGCGCAGGTCCTGTGGGTCCACTTCGTGGTCAACGCCCCCTTCGGCTTCGCCCTGGGCTTCGACCAGGAGAGCCCCGGCCTGATGCGGCGCACCCCGCGCCCGCGCGGCGAGACGGTGCTGACCGGGCCCGTGATGATCACCGTCGGGCTCGCCGGGCTGGCCGTCACGGTCGCCCTGCTCGGGCTGACCAAGCTGGGCGAGGCGCACTACCACAGCGCGCGGACCGGCAACTCGATCGCGTTCACCGCCTTCGCGCTCTGCCTGATCGTGGCGGCCTACGAATGCCGCAGCGAGCGCGGCTCCGCGCTGACCGTCAGCACCTTCGACAGCAAGCAGATGAACCTGGCGGCCCTCGGCGAGTTCGCCCTCGCGGTGCTGGTCACCCAGATGGACGCGTTCCACCGCCTCCTCGGAACCACCGACATCACCGCCCGGCAGTTCGGCTGGGCCCTGCTGGCCGCCGTCGCGCTCCTGCTGCTGTGGGAACTGGGCAAGTTCGTCGCCCGCAGGGTGTCCGGCGCCGGCGGCGGGACGGCGGCCGCCCGCGGCGCCGCGACGGTCGGCCCCCGTCCGTGACGGCGTTCCGGAGCCCTTGAGGAGATCCATGGCCGCCGGTGCTCCCCCCGGGCGACGACGGCGCCGCGTCGTGCCGGCGCTGCCGGGACTCACGGTGCTCCGCTCCTACCGTCGCGACTGGCTGCGCGGCGACCTGGTGGCCGGTGCCACGGTGGTGGCCTACCTGGTGCCCCAGGTCATGGCGTACGGGAGCGTGGCGGGGCTGCCGCCGGTCACCGGGCTGTGGGCGATCCTGCCCGCGATCGTGCTGTACGCCCTGGTCGGCTCGTCCCGGCTGCTGTCGGTCGGGCCCGAGTCGACCACGGCGCTGATGACCGCCACCGTGATCGGGCCGCTGGCCGGCGGCGACACCGCCCGCTACGCCGTCCTGGCCGCGAGCCTGGCCGTGGTGGTCGGCCTGCTGTGCGTGCTGGCCTGGCTGGCCAGGCTCGGCTTCGTCGCCGACCTGCTCTCCCGACCGGTGCTGATCGGCTACCTCGCGGGCGTGGCACTGATCATGATCGTGGACCAGCTGTCCAAACTCACCGGGATCGACGTGCGGGGAGAGGGGTTCTTCCCGCAGCTGACGTCGTTCGCGTCGAACCTCACCGAGGCCCACCTGCCGACGGTCGCCTTCAGCGCCGCCACCCTGCTCTTCCTCCTCCTGGCGGCCCGCTTCCTCCCGCGCCTGCCCGGCCCGCTGCTGGCCGTCGTGCTCGGCACCGCGGTCTCGGCCGCGTTCTCGCTCAAGGACCACGGCCTCGCCGTGATCGGCGAGATCCCGGCCGGGCTGCCCCGTCCCGTGCTGCCGGACCTCACCGAGCTGAACCGGCTGCTGCTGCCGGCACTGGGGATCCTCCTGGTCGGCTACACCGACTTCATCCTCACCGCGCGCGCCTTCGAAGGATCGGGGCAGGAACGGCGGCTGGACGCCAACCAGGAACTGCTGGGCCTCGGCGCGGTCAACCTCGGCGCGGGCTTCTTCCAGGGCTTCCCGGTGAGCAGCAGCGCCAGCCGTACCGCGCTCGCCGAGTCGGCCGGAGGACGCACCCAGCTGTACGCGCTCACGGCCGGCCTCGGCGTGGTCGCCGTGCTGCTGTTCCTCAGCCCGTTGCTGCACGACACCCCGGACGCCGTGCTCGGGGCCCTGGTCGTGTTCGCCGCACTCCGGATGATCGACCTCGCCGGTTTCCGTCGGCTGGCCTCCTTCCGGAGCCGCGAACTGCTGCTGGCGCTCGGATGCATGGCCGGCGTGCTGACCCTGGACATCCTCTACGGCGTCCTGGTCGCGGTGGGACTGTCGGTGATCGAGCTGCTCAGCCGGGTCGCGCGACCGCACGACGCGGTGCTCGGCCTGGTGCCGGGCGTGGCCGGGATGCACGACGTCGACGACTACCCCGAGGCGCGGACCGTCCCCGGCCTGCTCGTCTACCGCTACGACTCCCCGCTGTTCTTCGCCAACGCGGAGAACCTGCGGCGCCGGGCGCTCGCCGCCCTGGCCGAACAGCCGGAGCCGGTGCGGTGGTTCGTCCTCAACACCGAGGCGAACGTCGAGGTGGACATCACCGCGCTGGACTCGCTGGACGCCCTGCGCCTCGAACTCGAAGCCCGCGGCATCGTGTTCGCCCTGGCCCGGGTCAAGCAGGACCTGCGCGACGAACTCGACGCCTACGGCCTGAGCACCTCCGTCGGCGCCGACCGGATCTTCCCCACCCTGCCCACGGCGGTGGCCGCCTACCGCACTTGGGCCCGGGGCGACGGCTGATCGGCCGGCGCCGGCCGATCAGCCGTCACCCCGTCGCGCTCGGAGCCGGCAAAGGTTAGGTGTGAATCGATGTCAAAAACTCTGCATGGAACTGAAGTTGTGTGTTGCGGCCGGGCGGTGACGGGTATCACTCGACCGGGGCGGTGAAGGCCGGCCAGGGGAACGTTCTGCATCGGGGGAGGAACGTGGACGCGGCGTGGACCGGTCTCGCCGAGGCGATCCAGCAGTTGCGCGCCGAACTGGACGCGGCGACGGCCGAGGGCGACGGGAAGCGGCTCCGGTTCGAACTGGGCCAGATCGAGCTGGAGTTCGACGTGGAGCTCAAGCGGACCGGGTCGGTGGACGGGGGCCTGCGCTGGGGCATCGTGTCGGCCGGGGCGAAGGGGGAGCTGGCCCACGGTTCGGGTCAGCGGATCAAGCTCGTGCTGCAACCGACCGACACCACGACCGGCCGGGCCGCGGAGGTCGCCTCCTGCTGGACCGACCCCGAACTCGGGTGACGTGCCGGAGGGTCGGGGGCTTGCCGAATGGACCGCTGCCGGGTTGTCGAGGTGCTCTCCGAACAGTCCAGGGGGAGCGGCTATCTGGTCGCCGACCGGTTGGTGCTGACCGCCGCCCACGTCCTGAGGTCGGGTGAGGTTTTCACCGCCGAGCCCCGGGTACAGGCCCTGGACAGTGAACGGGCGGTACGGGCCCGGACGCGGTGGATCCGCTACGACGGGCCGGAGGAGGGCGTCGACGCCGCGCTGCTGGAGATCGTCGACCCGCTGTGGGTGCCGCCGTCGGCCCCGGTGCCGGTCGCGTGGGCACGGATCACGGACGTCGAGCCTGGGCACCGGGTGCAGGTCGGCGGGTTTCCCGACGCGATGGCGGGCCGCCGGCGGGACGTCGACCAGGTGCTCGCGACGGTGAATCCGCTCAGCGGGGCCCGCTCCGGACGACTCCAGCTCACCGTGGCATCTGCACCGATCCGGACGAGGGACGGGCGATCGGGCTGGGCGGGCATCTCGGGCGGGCCGGTCTGCACCGTGGCCCGCGACGGCGCCCCGTCGGCCCTGCTCGCCGTGGTCGTGGTGGACCCGCTGCGCTATGCGGACCGGCTGGCCGCCGTCCCGGTCGACGCCGTCCTGGCAGACGCCGCCGTGGCCGAAATCCTCCGCCGACATGGCCTGGCCGACATCAACGTGTCATCGTATTCGGGTACTGACCATTCGTCAGCCATTCGATCGACACTGGCGGCAGCCATGCGAACCCTTCCCCGAGACCTCTCCGCCTTCGTCGGCCGGGACCGCGAACTCGCCCGACTGAGCGACGCGGTCATCGGGGCGAGCGGTGCCGGGCGGGTCATCGACATCCACGCCATCGGCGGGATGCCGGGCGTCGGCAAGACCGCGCTCGCCGTCCACCTCGGCCACCGGCTGGCCGACCGCTTCCCGGACGGACAGCTGTTCCTGCCCCTGCA
Organism: Kitasatospora sp. NPDC048715; assembly: GCF_043198905.1. Taxonomy (NCBI): domain Bacteria; kingdom Bacillati; phylum Actinomycetota; class Actinomycetes; order Kitasatosporales; family Streptomycetaceae; genus Kitasatospora; species Kitasatospora sp. NPDC048715. The sequence goes on from NZ_JBICVH010000004.1 coordinate 119,352, forward strand.
CGGGCACACCCCCGGCCAGTCCCCGGTGGATCCGGCCGACGGGCTGGTCGCCCTGCTGTCGGCAAGCGGAGTGTCGCCCGAGCTGATCCCCGGCGGCCCCGACCGCCAGTCCACGATCGACGCCCGGGCCGTCCTGTGGCGGGACCGGATGGCCTCGAAGCGCGTACTGCTCATTCTCGACGACGCGGTCGACCACAGTCAGGTCGAGCCGCTGCTGCCCAACGCGGCCGAGTCCCTGGTGCTGATCACCAGCCGGCGCCGGCTCGCGGCGCTGCCGGACACGGTGGTGCTGTCCCTCGACATCCTGGACGAGTCGACGGCCGTCGAGATGCTCTGCGGGCGCTCGGGACGGACGGCGGAGGGGGCGGAGGCCGCCGCCGCGGCGGCCGTCGTGGAACACTGCGGCCGGCTGCCGCTGGCGGTCGGCCTGGTCGCCGGCCGCCTGCGCAACCACCCCACTTGGTCCTTCGCCCACCTCGCCGCCGACCTGGGCAGGGCCAGACGGCGGCTCTCCCGGCTGCGCGCCGGCAACGTGGCCGTCGCGGCGGCCTTCGAACTCTCCTACCGGGAGCTGCCCGAGGATCGCCAGGCACTCTTCCGCCGGCTCAGCCTGAACCCGGGCACCGAGTGCGACGCCGAGATCGCCGCCGCACTGCACGGCAATGACCCCGACGACGCGGCCGACGAACTGGAGCACCTGTACGACGACCACCTGCTCATCGAGTCCGCGCCCGGCCGCTATCGGATGCACGACCTCGTCCGGGAGTACGCAGGCCTGCTCACCGACGAGGACGAACCGGCCGACCGGGACGCGGCACGGGAGCGGCTGTTCACGTTCCTGGAGGAACGCGCCGTGGCCGCCGTCGCCGCCATCGCGCCCGGAGCGGCGCCCGGGGGCGCGGACACGGCCCGCGAGGCCCAGGCGGCTCGGGACTGGCTGGACACCGAGATCGCGAACCTGCTGGCCTGTGCTCGGTACTGCGCCGACCACGGCCACCCCGACCGCGTCGTCGTACTGGCCCAGGCACTCAGCGGGTTCCTGCGGTTCGTCGGCCCCTGGGACCAGGCCGTCGCCCTGCACTCGGCGGCGGCCGATTGCGCCCGGCAGTCGGCACAGCCCACTCTCCAGATCGAGGCCCTCACCAACCTCGCCCTGGTGCGGCGCCTGGGCGGCGACTACCGGGGCGCGGCGGACGACTTGCGCGCCGCGACGGCCGTCGCCCAAGCCGTCGGCGACCGCCGGCTCGAAGCACGAGTGCTGAACGACCTCGGCGCGGTCCACGGCCAGACCGGTGACTACCCGGCCACCATCGCCGCCCACGACGAGGCCGTACCGATCTTCCGCGAGAACGGGGACCGCGCAGGCGAGGCCAGTGCCCTCAACTACCTCGGCGTGGCCCACCGCCTGGTCGGTCGCTACGACGAGGCCAAGGCGGAACTCGCCCGCTCCGCCGAACTCTTCCACGACCTCGGCGACCGGCGGGGCGAGGCCGTCGCCCTCGCCAATCTCGGGATAGTCCACCGCCAGACCGGTCACTACGACTCCGGGACCCGCCTCGTCGAACAGGCCCTCGCGCTCTCCCGCGGGATCCGTGACCGCCGCGGCAGCACCTACATCATCCACGCCCTCGGCGTGCTGCGGTCGCTGACCGGCCGGGCCGACGAGGCGCTCGACCTGCAGAACGAGGCGCTGCGGATCTCGCGCGAGCTGGGCGACCGGCGCGGCCAGGTCTACAGCCTCAACTACCTGGGGGCGGTGCACCGGTCCGCGGGCGATCCGGCCGCCGCCGCCCTGGCGCACCAGGAGGCATTGGACCTCGCCCGGGAACTGGGCGACCGGCGGGCCCAGTCGCACGCGCTGCGCCACCTCAGCGCGGCCCACCGGCTCCGGGGCGACCTCTTCCCGGCCGGCACCGCGGCGGAGGGCTCCCTGCTCATCGCGGAGGAACTGGGCGACCGGCGAGGGCAGGGGAACACCCTCCGGACCCGGGCCGAGGTCCGGCTGGCCTCTGGTGAGCGCGAGCTCGCGGCTCGGGACCTCGACGCCGCGCTCGACCTGGCGCGGGCCATCGGCGACCGGCACGGCGAGGCGCAGACCCTCAACGTCCGGGGCGCACTGCGGCGTCCGTCGCACCCCGCGTCCGCGCTGGCCGACTACGAGTCGGCCCTGGCACTGGCCCGCGAACTGGGAAGCCCGCGCCAGACGGGTGCGGCCCTGCTCGGCGCCGGCCGGTGCGAGCGCGACCTGGGTCGGGTCGACGCGGCCGAGAGACGCCTGCGCGAGGCTCTGGCGGTGTACGACAGCCTTGGCGCCCGGGAGGCGCCGTCGGTCGCGGCCGAACTCGCGGGCCTGCGAGCCTGATCGGGCCGCGGGGTCGGCGGCTTCGCCTTCCCGTACGTCGTCGTGGTGGCCGCCGGGAGACACGGGCTCGGTGTGCGCAGTGACCGGGACTCCGAGTTCGCTACGGTGAACACCGTTGCCGCGTTACCGGGTTACCGCGTGACGGAGTGGCCACGTGACCGACCACAGGGGTGCAAGGTGCATGAACTGATCCTCCGTCACGCAGCGGATCGCGGGGCCAAGACCGCCTTCGCCGACGCCGACGGCACGGTGGACTACGGCGAACTCGCCCGCCGCACCGCCCGGGTGGCGGGCAACCTGCGGGTCGGGCGCGGCGGCCGGGTGGCGCTGTGCCTGGCCGGCGGGGTGCCCGCCGTCACGGCCACCCTCGGGGTCGCCCGCGCGGCCGCGGTCGGTGTCCTGCTCGACTCGCGAAGCGGCGAGGACGACCTCCGGTTCCGGGTGGCGGACAGCGGCGCCGAGGTGCTGGTCACCGACCGCGAGCACCTGGCGCGGGTCCGGCGGGTGGCCGGCGCCCGCGTGGTGACCGTCGACGAACTGCTCGGGGCCACCCGTACGCCGCCGCGGGACGACCTCGGACCGGACGAGCCCGCCTGGCTGCACTACACGTCGGGGACCGGCGGGGACCCGAAGGGCGTGCTGTCGGCGCAGCGGGCCTGGCTGCGGTCGGCCGATCTCGCCTACCGGGGACAGCTGGGCATGTCCGGTGACGACCACCTGCTCTGGCCGCTGCCGCTGTTCCACGCGTTCGGGCACTCGATGTGCGTGGTGGGCGTGCTGGCCCTGGGCGCGAGCGCCTACGTGATGGACCGGTTCACCGCGGACCGGGCGGCCGCCCTGCTGCGCCGGACGCCGTTCACGGCCCTGGGCGGCGTCCCGACGGTCTTCACCCAGCTCCTGGACGCCGGGGCGCCGCTGCCGCCGCGCTGCCTGTCCGCCGGTGCCCCGCTGCCGGAGGAGCTGCGGGACCGGTTCCGCCGCGCGTTCGGGCGTGAGCTGCACGACGGCTACGGCAGCACGGAGGCGTCCGGGAAGATCGCCGTCGACGGCGTGGTGCTGCCCGGGATCGACACCCGGTTCGTCGACGGCGAGCTCCGGGTGCGGATGCCCGGCGCCGACGGGTGGCACGCGACCGGGGACCTCGGCCACGAGGAGGGCGGCCGACTGGTGGTGACCGGGCGGGCGAGCGACGTGATCATCCGGGGCGGGGAGAACGTCCACCCGGCCGAGATCGAGCAGATCGTGGCCCGCCACCCCGGCGTCCGGGAGGTGGCCGTGGCGGGAGAGCCCGACGCGGTGCTCGGCGAGGTACCGGTCGCCTACGTGGTGGGCGACGCGGATCCGGCGGCGCTCCTGGCCTACTGTCGCGGCCTGCTGCCACCGCACCGGGTGCCGCAGGAGATCCGCCCCGTCAGCCGGATCCCGCAGACCTCCTCGGGCAAACCGGCGCGGCGGCGGCTGCGCCACCAGTACCTGCTCGACGTGGTCCGGCGGGAGACCGCGGGGATCACCGGCCGGTCGCCCGGGGCGGACCAGCCGTTCGCCGAAGCCGGCCTGGACTCGCTCGGCACCGTACGGCTGCGGGACCGGCTGGGCGCGGACCTCGGCGTCGCGCTGCCGCCGTCCCTGGTGTTCGACCACCCCACGCCCCGCGCGGTGGCCGACTACCTCACGGGCGCGGCCGCCGGCCCGCCACCGCCCGCCCGCAGGGCCGCGGCCACCGAGCCGATCGCGATCGTGGGCATGGCCTGCCGCTACCCCGGCGGGATCAGCAGCCCCGAGGACCTCTGGCGCGTGGTCGCCGCCGGCCGGGACACGATCACGGAGTTCCCCACCGACCGGGGCTGGCCCCTGGACGACCTGTTCCACCCCGACCCCGACCACATCGGCACCAGCTACGTCACCCGCGGCGGCTTCCTCAAGGACGCGGCCGACTTCGACGCGGCGTTCTTCCGCATGTCGCCGCGCGAGGCCCTGGCCACCGACCCGCAGCAGCGACTGCTGCTGGAGACGGCCTGGGAGGCGTTCGAACGGACGGGCATCGCGCCCGAATCGCTGCGCGGCAGCAACACCGGCGTCTTCGTCGGCCTGATGTACAACGACTACGCCGGCCGCTTCCGGGGCAGCGCCCACCAGCTCCAGGCCCAGCTCGCCCTGGGCGCGGCGGGCAGCGTGGCCTCGGGGCGGATCGCCTACCACCTGGGACTGCACGGCCCGGCGCTCACCCTGGACACCGCCTGCTCCTCCTCGCTGGTCGCCATGCACCTCGCGGCGGACTCCCTGCGCGACGGCCGGTGCGACCTGGCCCTGGCGGGCGGCGCGACCGTCATGGCCACGCCGGACAGCTTCGTCGTGTTCAGCCGGCAGCGCGGCCTGGCCCCGGACGGACGGGTCAAGCCGTTCTCCGCCGCCGCCGACGGCACCGCCTGGTCGGAGGGGGTGGGGCTGCTGGTCCTGGAGCGGGTGTCCGACGCGCTGCGCAACGGTCACCCGATCCTGGCCCTGCTGCGCGGCTCCGCGGTCAACCAGGACGGGGCGTCGAACGGCCTCACGGCGCCCAGCGGCCCCGCCCAGGCGGCCGTGATCCAGCAGGCGCTGGCCGATGCCGGGCTGACCGGCGCCGACGTGGACGTGGTCGAGGCCCACGGAACCGGCACCGCCCTGGGCGACCCGATCGAGGCGGCCGCGCTGCTCGCCACCTACGGCCAGGACCGGGACCGGTCGGCGCCGCTCCTGGTCGGTACGGTCAAGTCCAACCTGGGGCACACCCAGGCGGCCGCCGGGGTCGCCGGCGTGATCAAGACCGTGATGGCGATGCGGCACCGCACCGTGCCCGCCACGCTGCACGTCGACGAGCCCAGCCCGCACGTCGACTGGTCCGCCGGGGCCGTCCGGCTGGTCACCGAGCCGACGCCCTGGCCGACGGGCCGGCCGGCGTCCCGCTCGGTGGGCCGGTCGGCGTCCCGGCCGACGCAGAACCGTCCGCGCCGGGCCGCGGTGTCGGCCTTCGGGATCTCGGGGACCAACGCGCATGTGATCGTCGAGGAGTACGAGCAGCTGCGCGTGGCGTTCCTGTTCCCCGGGCAGGGGGCGCGGCAGCGCGGGACGACCCGGGACCTCGCGGCCGAGTACCCGGTGTTCGCCGCCGCGTTCGAGGAGGCGCGCGCCCAGCTGGATCCGGTGCTGAACACGGCACCGGACCCGGCGCACCGGACGGACCTCGCCCGGGCGGCCCTGTTCGCCCACGAGGTGGCGCTGTTCCGCCTGTTGGAGTCCTGGGGGTACCGCCCGGACGCGCTGATCGGGCACGGCGCCGGGCAGATCGCGGCGGCTCACGTGGCCGGGGTCCTGTCCCTGCCCGACGCGGCGAGGCTGCTCACCGCCCGCGGGCCGGAGGAGTTCGCGGAGACGGCACGGACCCTGACGTACCGCCCGCCGCTCATTCCGGTCATCGGCGCCCGCCCGGACGATCCGGAGCATTGGCTGCGGCGCCGGCACGAGACGGTCGGCCTCGCCGAGCAGGTGGCCGCGGTCGACGGCGTCACCCTCGTCGACCTGGGCCCGGGCGTCGGGGACTTGGAGGGCATGGAGGACGTCGAGGGCATCGAGGGCGTGGAGGGCATCGAGGGCGTGGAGGGCATCGAGGGTGTCATCCCCACCACCGACCCCGAGCGGACGGCGGCCCGGCTGCGGGGCACCCGCGCCTTCCAGCGCCGGCGCTACTGGCTCGACCGCGCCGCCGAGCACCCCCTGATCGAGTCGACCGTCGTCGTGCCCGGTTCCGGGGAGGTGGTGTGCACCGCCGACCTCACCCCCGTGTGGCTGCTCGACCACGTCGTCGACGGAACGGCGGTCGTGCCCGCCACGGCGATCCTGGAAATGGTGCTGTACGCGGGGGAGCGGGCCGGCTGCGGCACCGTCGACGACCTGGTCCTGCACACGGTGATGCTCCTGCCGGAGACCCGGCGCGCCGAGATCGTCGTACGTCCCGGGACCGGTGGCGTGCGGCCGTTCGAGGTGCACGCGAACGGCGTCCTCTGTGCCAGCGGCCGGCTGGACTCCCGCCCCGCGCCGCCGGTGGACATCGGCCCGTGGCCCCCGCCGGAGGCCGAGGAACTCGACGTCGACCACGCCGAGTACGGACCGGCGTTCCGCGGGCTGTCCAGGGTGTGGCGCCGCGGCGACGACCTCTTCGGCGAGGTGCGCGGGGACTTCCCGGACGCGGGGCGCTTCGCGCTCCACCCCGCCCTGCTCGACGCGGCGCTGCACCCGGCGCGGCTGCTCGGCGGGGGAGTGCCGTTCGCCCTGCGCGGGGTGCACCTGCTGGCGCGGGGGGCCACGGGGCTGCGGGTCCGCATCCGTGACGGGCGGATCGCCGTCGCCGACCACGAGGGCCGGCCGGTGGCCTGCGTCGAATCACTCACCGTGCGCGCGCTCGGACCCCGTTCGACGAGTACCCCTGCGGCCGACACCGGTCCGCTCGGTACCCGCTCGACCGGACCGCGTCCGACCGGCCACCCCGTGCCGGGGGCCGGCCGGGGCGCGCTGTTCCGCCCGGAGTGGCAGCGGACCCCGGGCCGGCCGCGCGGTCGGGTCCACGAGGTGCGGCCCGGCGACGCCCCCGCCGCCCTGGCGCTCGCACTGCGGGAACTGCAGGCCGACCACGAGCACCTCACCGTCCTGGTACGGCCGGGAGATCCGGCGGGAGCGGCGGTGGCCGGCCTGGTGCGGGTCGCGCAGACGGAGCACCCGGGCCGGTTCACCCTGGCCGAACTCGGCGACGGGCGGACCGACACGGTGGCCGAACGCGCGAACCTGGTCCCCGTGCCGGGCGGCACCTTCACCTGGCGCGGCACCGTCCTGGTCACCGGCGGCGGCGCACTGGGCCGGGCGGTCGCCGAGCACCTGCGGGGCAGGGGAGTGCGCGTCGTCGTCGCCGGCCGCAGCGGCGAGACGCGCCTGGACGTCACCGACCGGGCGGCGCTGGCCGCACTGGTCGACTCCATCGAGGACCTGCGGGCCGTCGTGCACACCGCCGGAGTGCTCGACGACGGCATCCTGACGTCGATGACCCCGGCCCGCCTGGCGACGGTGTGGCGCCCCAAGGCGGAAGCCGCCTGGCAGCTGCACGAGTTGACCGCACACCGGGACCTGGACGCCTTCGTGCTGTTCTCCTCGGCGTCCGGTGTGCTCGGCCACGCCGGGCAGGCCAACTACGCGGCGGCCAACAGCTCTCTCGACGAACTCGCCCGCCACCGGCGGCGGTTGGGACTCCCCGCGCTCTCCCTGGCCTGGGGACCCTGGACGATCGGCATGATGGCCGACCGGGCGGCCGCCGCCGGCCTGCTGCCCCTCGCGCCCGCCGAGGGCCTGGCACTCCTGGAGGCGGCACTGGGCACCGACGAACCCGTCCTGGTACCGATCGCCTTCGACCACCCGAACGGTCCGACCGAGCCCGCCTGCCCCGACCAGCCCCACCACCCGCACCGTCCGGAACCGCGGAGCACACCGGAACCGACCCCGCCGGCCGGCACGCTGGAGATGGTGCGCGCCGAGGTCGCCGCCGTCCTCAGCTACCCGGACGTGGACCCGGACACCCCGATCCCCGACCTCGGTTTCGACTCGCTGACCTCCATCGAACTGCGCAACCGACTGGAGGAACGGACCGGCCTGCGCCTCCCCGCCACGGTGGTGTTCGACGCCGCCACCCCCAGGGCCCTCGCCGAGCAGCTGCGCCCACCACCGGCCCCGGGGACGCTCACCTTCCTGTACCGCAAACTGTGCGAGCTGGGCCGGCCCCAGGAGGCCATGCACCTGCTCGTCTCCGCCTCCTGGGCGCTGCCGTCGGCGACGACCCTCCCGTCCGTCGCCCCGCGGCGGCTCAGCGCCGGCGAAGGCCCGGCCGTCGTCTGCTTCCCCGCCCTCACCTCTCCCCCCGGGGAGTACGCCCTCCTCGCCCGGCACCTGCCCGGCCTGTGGCTGCTCCCGCACCCGGGGTACGACGGCGGCCCCGTCCCCGAGGACGTGGAGAGCCTCGTCCGGACCCACGCCGCCTCGATCGGGCGACTCGACCGCCCGGTCGTGCTCCTGGGCCGCTCCTCCGGCGGGCTGGTCGCCCAAGCCGTCGCGGAACGCGTCGGCGCCGAGGCGGTGGTCCTGCTCGACACCCACCCCGTCCGCGACGAGGGCCGGCTCGCCGAACTGGCCGCCCGCAGCGCCACCAGGCTCGACGAGCCCGCCCTCGCCGCCATGGGCGCCTACGCCCGCATCTTCCTCGACCGCCAGGAGCCGGAGCCGACCGTCCCGACCCTGCAGCTGCGGGCCGGCGACGTGCCGGGCGACCACTACTCCATCCTCGACGAACACGTGGGCACGACGGCGAAGGCCGTCCGGGAGTGGCTCGCCCGGACCCTGCCGACCGAGCCGGAATGACCGGACGCCCGTCGGCGTGCAGCCCCGGCCCGAGCCGACCCCCGCCGAACCGACCCGGACCCGGGCCGTCGGCTGGCGTACCGCCGTGAAAAACCGGATGCCCGGGCCGGGCCCGTCGGGCACAATCGGCGCCGATGCCTCACCTGACTGCCGACCGGCTGCTCGCCGCCGTCGAACCACTGCCCCATCCGCTCCGGCTGCGCGAGGTGGCCCGTACCGCCGCCGCCCTCGCCCCCTCCGACCTGACGGCCCTGCTCGCCGAGCTGGACGGCCGTGGCCCGTACGAACGCCGACTCGCCGCGCTCGCCGCCCTCGCCGGACGGCAAGCGCGCCATCTGATCGACCGGATCGACGACCCCGACCCCGTCGTGCGGCGCTACGCGCACCGGGCGATCGGGGAGCTGCCGTTCCCGGACGGCGACCTTGAGGCCGCGATGCTCACCGCCCCGAAGGCGGTCCGCGACGAGCTGGCCCGCGCCGTCCTGCGGGCCGGGCGCACAGCGGTGGCCGAGCGGCTGGTGCCGGTCGTCCGCGAGCGCTGGGGCGCCGCCGAGGCGGCCCGGCTGCTGCCGGTCTGCTCGACCGAGGTCGTCGCCGCCGAACTGCCCGCGCTGGCCCACGCGATCGCCTTCTCCACCTCGCTCGGACACCGCCACCCGGGCGCGGTGCTGGACGAGGCCGAGCGTCAACTCGCCGACCTGCCGTACGGCTTGAGGCGCACCTTCTGGCACCGGCACGCCCTCGGCCTGGCCGCCGCCGCGGGCCGCGAACCGGCCCGGATGCTGGAGCTGCTGGAGCGCCACCCCGTGGCCGGCCTGCCCGGCCCGCTGCGCGACCGGCTCGCCGGCCTCGCAGCCGTCTCCGCCGAGCGGACCGTCCGCCTGCTGCTCGCGATCGACCGGCACCGCCACGAGCCGCCGCTGCGCGCCGGCGTGGCCCGTCGGCTGGCCGCGGCCCGGCCGGACGGACTCGCCGCGCTCGCGCACCGCCACCACGGGAGCCACCTCGCGCTGCTGCGGCAGCTGCCCCCGGCCCGGCGGGCCGCCTTCTACGACGAGGTGGCGGCGCAGCCCGGGCCGTACCGCTCCTGGTACTCCGTCGACGTCCTCGCCGTGCTGCCCGCGAAGGAGCGGCACGTGCGGGCGCGGGCCCGGCTGGCGGCGGACAGCGAGGACGTCGTCCCGCTCGTCCTGCTGCCGGTCGCCGAGGCCCGGCCGAGGCTGCTGGCCGAGACCCGCGTGGCCGACGCCTGGGACCGGGGCTGGGCCTGGGCACAGCTGGTCCGGCAGGCCGCACTCTCCGGCGAACCGGGCGCCCTGCCCGAGGCGCTCGAACTGCTCACCCGACTGCGCAACGAGCAGGACCCGGTCCGCGGCACGGCGCTGGAGGAGGTCGCGGCAGTGCCGCCGCGGCTCTTCGACGACGCCGCCGCCGGCCCGCTGGAGCGGCTCACCGACGACGCCCTGGCCGCCCGGGACTGTTCGGCGCGCACGCGCACCGCACTCGGCCGCCTCGCCGGCGCCGTCCTCGGCGAGCACGTGGGCGGGCCGGCCCGCGAACTGCTCGCCTGGGCCGTCCGCACCCTCGAACGGACCGACGGCGCCGGCCTCACCGTCCCGCCCCGGCGCGAGGCCGCGGTCGTCGACGCGCTGTGGGCCGCCCTGGAACGCTCGGCCCGATCCAGCGAGGCCGCACTGCTGCTCGCGCTGGCCGGGACGCTCGGCGACCGGGCACGACGTGCTCCCGCCCTCGCCGAACTGCTGGAGCGCGTCCTGCGCTCGGGCGGCGACCGTGCCGTCGAACGGGCCGCCGCACCGCTGCTGCGCGACCCCGCCACCGGCGGCGAACGCGTGGCCCGGCTGCTCGCGCTCAGGCCGTCGGCCGTCACCCTGGCCCCGGTGCGGGCCGTCCTGACCCGGATCCGCACCGATCTGCTCGGGCCCCTGCTCGACACCCCCCTGACCGCGACCGACCTGGCCGACGCGGACCGCTGGCTCCCCGCACAGCAGCACGCGGCCGCCGAACGGCTCGCCCGCACGGTCGGCGACCCCACCCGGGCCCTGGCCGAGCGCGCCGCCGCCCTGCGCGCCGCGGCCCGGATCCCCGTCCACGGCGAGGCCCTGCTGCGCCGGTACGCGGGCTCCGCCGAGACCGTCCTCGCCGAGGCCGCGCTCGCCGCGCTGCCCTGGACCGAGCGCCCCGCCGGGGCGCTGCCCGAACTGCTCTCCCACGCCGCCGACGACCGCGCCCGGGTCGCCCTCCACGCGGCCGGCCGCGCGGCCCGGTTCGCGCGGAGCTCCGAACTGGGCCCCGCGCTGCGGCGGATCGCGCTCGATCCGGCGGCGAAGGTGACCAGCCGCAAGCAGGCCGTCCGGCTCGCCGCCGCGCACCTGGTCCTGGACGAGGCGGCCGCCCTGCTGCGCGAGGCGTACACCGCGCCGGGGCAGCACCACGACGTCCGCGCCGCGGTGCTGGCGACGGTCGGTGACCGGATCGCCGACCTGCCGCTGTGGGACGTGCTCACCGACGCTGCCGACGGGCCGGAGGGACTGCGGAACGCACTGGTCCTGCACCTGAGCGGGGAACGGACAGCCGCGGAGCACCGCCCGGCGTTCGCCGGCCTGATGGCCCGGCTGGCGGTCGACGCCGACCTCCTCACCGCCTCACCCGCGCAGGGGCAGCTCGTCTCCTGGGGCCGGTACGCGCCGGAGGCGGTGCGGGCACTCGTCCCGCTGGTGACCGACCTCGCCGAGCAGGACCGCTGCCAGGGAGCGGCCCGCGCGCTGACCGGAATGGCCCTGTCGGACGCCCCGCACCCGCTCGGCGGCTGCGCGCCGGGCAGCGTCCTGGCGGACGCCCTGACCGCCCTGATCGAGACCCTGCGCGCCGGGGAACCGGAGCTTCCCGGCCGCGACCAGCCGGCCCGGCGGCGGATCGACGCGCTCACCGGCTGGATGTGGAGCCCGAACGCCACCGCGCGGGCCGTCCGCGCCACCCGGCGGGAGGTCGCCGCGATTCTGCTCACCGAACCCGCGCTGCTGCCCGAGGCCACCCGGCGACTGGTCGAGGCGCTCGACCTCGACGCACCGGACCTGGGCGAGCGCGTCGCCGAGCTGGCCGTCCTGGTCGCCGACCGTCCGGTGCTGGCGGTGGCCGCCGCCGACGCACTGAACCGCCAGGGCAACGGACGACGGGAGGCACCGGAGCACGCGCTGGCGGCGGCCCGCCGACTGGCCGCCGACGACGGACTCGCGCCCGGCCTGTTCGCCGTCGCACTGACGAGCACGGGGGCGCAGCTGGGCTGGCCCGCCGAGTGGCGGGAGGTGCTGCACGCGCTGCGCCGCCACCCGCGGCCGGACGTCCGGGACGCCGCGCTCGCGGTGTTCACCGACCCTGCGTGAGCGGACCCCTGCGTTCGAGGACCCCTGCGTTCGGGGACCCCTGCGGGTCGGCCCGTGGCCGCTCCCGCCCCCCGATACGCAGGGTGAGCCGGAACAAGGTCCGCGACGACGGTGTTCCACCGTCAACGGGCACGGCTCTGCCCGGCGTCCACGCCGCGGCGGTAGGGAGGCCGGTATGGCACCGCAGGGCACCGGATTCGGGCCGGCGGACGGCTCGCGCTATCTGCCGATCGCCGAGCACGGCCTGATCGGCGATCTCCGCTCCGCCGCGCTGGTGGGGACCGACGGCACGATCGACTGGTACTGCTGCCCGCGTTTCGACGCCCCCAGCGTCTTCGCGTCCATCCTCGACGCCGACCGGGGCGGGTCGTTCGAGCTGGCCGCCGATGTGCCGACGCGCACCCGGCAGTTCTACTTCCCCGACACCAACGTCCTGATCACCCGGTTCTTCGCCACCGACGGGGTGGCGGAGATCCAGGACTTCATGCCGGTCGTGGACGAGTCGCGCGAGGCCGGTCGCCACCGGCTGATCCGGCGGGTGGTGTGTGCCCGGGGAACGCTTCCGTTCCGGGCGCGGGTGGCTCCCCGCTTCGACTACGGATCCGAACCGCACACCGTGAGCGTCCGGGCCCACGAGGCCGTCTTCGAGTCCCCCTCGATGGCGCTCGCGCTGACGGCCACCGTGCCGCTCGAACGCGAGGGCGTGGACGTGGGGTCGCACTTCAAGCTCCTCGAAGGCGAGTCGGCGGTGTTCGCCCTCGACCGGGTCGGCGGCGACCTGGCCCCGCGGGCGTGTCCCCGGGCCGAGGCGGAGGAGCAGTTCGAGGCGACGGTGCGGTTCTGGCGCCGCTGGCTGGCCGGGTCCCGCTACCACGGGCGGTGGCGCGAGATGGTGCACCGCTCCGCGCTGGTGCTGAAACTGCTCACCTACGCGCCGACCGGTGCGATCGTGGCCGCGCCGACGACGAGCCTGCCCGAGCGGATCGGCGGCGAGCGCAACTGGGACTACCGGTACGTGTGGGTCCGGGACGCGGCCTTCTGCGTCTACGCCATGCTCCGGCTGGGTTTCACCGCGGAGGCCGAGGCCTTCATGGGCTTCCTCTCCGACCGGGGCATCCTGCGGGGCGGCGCCGGCGCCACGGGACCGCTGCAGATCATGTACGGGATCGACGGGCGCGGCGACCTGCCCGAGCGCGAGCTGTCCCACCTGGAGGGATACCTGGGCTCCGCCCCGGTGCGGGTGGGGAACGCGGCCACCGGCCAGCTCCAGCTGGACATCTACGGGGCGCTGATCGACTCCGTCTACCTGTACGACAAGTGGGGGCAGCCGATCAGCAGTGCGCACTGGGACGAGGTCGGTGCCGTGGTGGACTGGCTCTGCGACCACTGGGACCAGCCCGACGAAGGAGTCTGGGAGACCAGGGGCGGCCGGAAGGACTTCCTGTACTCACGGCTGATGTGCTGGGTGGCGATCGAGCGGGCCATCAGGTTGGCGAACCGGCGCGGGCTGCCGGCGGACCTGCCGCGCTGGCAGCGGAGCCGGGACGCGATCTACCGGCAGATCATGCGACGCGGCTGGTCGGCCGACCGCAGGGCGTTCGCCCAGACCCTGGGCGGCGACGTCCTCGACGCCTCCGTGCTGATGATGCCGCTGGCCAAGTTCATCTCGCCGAGCGACCCCAAGTGGCTGTCGACCCTGGACGCGCTGAGCGCGGAACTCGTCTCCGACTCGCTGGTCTACCGCTACGACCCGGAGGCCAGCCCGGACGGTCTGCGCGGGGCCGAGGGCACCTTCTCGATCTGCTCCTTCTGGTACGTCGAGGCCCTCGCCCGCGCCGGACGCGTGGAGGAGGCCCGGCTGGCCTTCGAGAAGATGCTCACCTATGCCAACCACCTCGGCCTGTACGCCGAGGAGATCGGGCCGACCGGTGAGCAGCTCGGCAACTTCCCGCAGGCGTTCACCCATCTCGCGCTGATCAGCGCCGCTTTCAACCTGGACCGCACGCTCGGTTGACGAATGCGGCGCCCCGTCCGGAACGGCTGACATTCGGCGCGGCCGGGAAGCCCGGAATTCGGAGGAATGATTCGATCCACTTGTCGGCATTGCCGACGGGCGAGGTGGGCGAGTGCGCAGCCCTCCGAGGTCGTGCAGTCGTTCAGGAATCAACACTTCCGGAAATCCCCGATTGCCCGTCACGAGCCCGCCGTCCCGTGCTGTGACCTTTGCCACAGCTTTATGCGGAGTCGTGGCTTCCTTGACCGGATTCTTATGGCCGGATCGATGCATGATGGCCAGATGTCGCATGATCATTCGTCAAACGTTCATACCGAATGGCAGTGTGGGCGTGGTCGTACCCGACCCTTCTGCAACAGGTGTGCACGGATCGTGTACACGATGACGAATGGCTGAACTCTGTGCGCATGACCCGTTCGGATCGCAACGACGCGACCACGCGGCCCCGCTTCTTGGACGAAAAGCTCACCCTTGAGGAGTTCTCCGAGCTCGCCGGCCAGGTCGGCGGCTATCCCTATGTGAAGATCGTGCTCGACTGCGACGAGTCGGTGCTTCACTTCATCGACAGTGCCGACGGCACTCTCCATGTCCGCTACATCGCGTGCGAGATCCTCGGCATGTCGATCGACGAACTCGCCGGCAGGCTCGATTCGTTCAACGACGACGTCTACCGGAATCCCGACCGCCGCTTCTATCTCGGCACGCTCGCCCGCCATACCGGCCGCGCCGACCGGCCCACGGAAAGCGGCCACGAGGCCGAGGATTTCCTGTCCCTGGAAACGGTCGACGTCGACACCATGTCCCAGGACATGCTGCGCTTCTTCTATCACCGGGTGCGCGAGCACGTCGATCCTTCGCTGCGGCTGGTCCTGAAGCCGGCCGGCCACCAGCAGGAGGGCTACCTCGCCGGAATTCCGGAGAGCGAGATTCCGCGCGTCCTGTCCCATGAGCTCTATTCCGTGGCCTCGTTCGTGCCGCTGAACCCCGGGGAAGCCCACGGGCGGCTGCGGGTGTTCCGCTCGGAGGAGGAGTACCGGGCCGAGGCCGAACCGCTGGAGTGGCACGACATCGTGGTGATGCCCCGGGTGCCCGAGGACATCCCCCGGGTGTCCGGCATCATCCACACCGAGCACACCACGCCGCTCTCCCACATCAACGTGATGGCCGCCGGGTGGCGGATCCCCAACGCCGTCGGCATCGGCGCCGTCGAACGGATCGACCGCGCCGGGCTGGACGGCCGGTGGGTGCGCTACCGGGTCGAGGCCGAGGGCGGGGACCTCCTCCTCGAAGCAGCTCAGCCGGGGGACCGCGGTGGCGACGGGAGCCACGAGGGCCACGGCAGCCGCGAGGGCGGCGAGGGCCACGGGGGAGTCCGGCCGACTCCGCCGGCCGATCACATCGTCGTCGACCGGCCCGACCTCACGCCCACGCCGATCACCCCGCTGTCCGAACTGCGCGCGGGGGACCACGTCCGGTTCGGCACCAAGGCCGCCAACCTCGGTGAACTCACCCACCTGCTGCAGCACGGCTCTCCCCGCTGGCTCGGCTTCTACCAGGTGCCCCGGCCGCCCCGGGCCGACCTGCTGCGCTACCTGGCCCGGCAACTCGGCCTCCCGGAGGACGCGGACGGGGCCGAGCTGAACGCCGCCGCGCAGCTCCTGGTGAAGGAGTACGCCGAGGTGCCGCGCGGGATCGTGCTGCCGTTCTCCCTCCAGCAGCGCTTCCTCGACTCCTCGGCGGAGCTCCGGAACGCCGTCGACCGGCTGGACTCCCTTCTCCAGGAGGGGACTTCGCCCCAGGAGGGGACGTCACTCAGGGAGGGGGGTCCGAGCCGGGCGTCGCTCCACGCGGAGACGTCGCGGATCGAGGAACTCTGCCTCGACGTGCAGCGGCTGATCCGCAGCACCCCGCTGCCCGACCCGATCCGCGCCGAGGTCGACCGGGCGATCGACCGCCACCTGTACGGCGCCACCGTCCAGGTCGTCCGCAGCTCCTCCAACGCCGAGGACCTGTCCGGCTTCTCCGCCGCCGGACTCTACGAATCGGTGGCGCACGTCAGCGGCACGGACGCGGTCCTCGACGCCGTCCGGGAGGTCTGGGCCTCGCTCTTCTCGCCGCGCGCGGTGCTGCTGCGGCGCCAGGCGGGCATCGCCCTGGACCACTGCCGGATGGGCGTGGTCGTCCAGGAGCAGGTCGGATCCACCGTCGGCGGCGTCCTGGTCACCTGTAACCCGCTGAGCCCGCAGGACTTCCGCGACGTCTACCTCAACATCTCGCCGCGCTCGGTGGCCGACGTGGTGACCGGTCGGGGCGCCCCGCTCCAGTACCTGTGCAACACCATGGAGGGCGGAAGCCGGACGGTCTCGCTGGGCACCGCGGCCACCGACCTGGATGCCGCGACCAAGGACCTCGTGCGCCGACTGGCCCTGATCAGCAGGCTGTTGCAGTCGCACTTCTCGCCCGACGAGACGTACGGGGCCCCTGTCGACATCGAGTGGGCGATCGAGGGCGACCGGATCAGCCTGCTGCAGCTGCGCCCCTTCCGCACCGCCGGCTGACGCTGCCGGAGCGCCGCACCGCACCGCACCGGCCCGGCGTGCCGCGGCCCGGCCTGTCATGGGCCGACGCGCCGCGGGCCGACACGCCGCCGCGAGCCGACACGCCGCGGGCAGACCTGCCGCGGGCCGGTGCGGCGTGGCTCCGGCACGCCCGTGAACGATTGAACTTCCTTCAGGAGTAAGTACGTTGAACAAGATCCTGTACGTCTACGTCAAGGGCGGCGCCCCGCTGGAGTACGCCTTCCCGCGCATCGCCGCCTGCGGCGAGCTGCACGTCCTCGCGCTGGCGCCGCTGCCCACGTCCGGGGAGGACGTGTGGCGGCCCAGCTGTACCAGCATCGAGCTGGTGCCCGAGGCGCCGCGCGGCGACGAACTGGTCGAGCTGATCGTGGAGTACGCGAAGGCCATCGGGGCCGACGCGCTGTTGACCCTCTCGGAGTTCGCGGTCCTGGCCGTCGCGCACGCCGCGAGCCGTCTCCACCTGGCCGGTCCGGGGGAGGGGATCGTCCGCGCCAGGGACAAGCGGCTGATGCGGGAGGCCTGGGCCGCCGCCGGGGTGCCGATACCCGCGTTCCGCCGGGTCGACAGCCTCGGTGACCTGACCTCCGCACTGGCCGAACTCGAAGCCCCGCTGCTGCTCAAGCCGGCCTGGGGCGCCGGGTCGGTCGCCCAGATCGTGCTGGACTCGGTCGAGGAGGCCGCCCCGGCATGGGCCGGGATCGAGAGCGGACTGCGGGCGGGCAGCCAGGTCGGCATGAACGAGCTGTACGCCGAGGACACCGACCGGGACCGCCTGGTCGAGACGATCGCCCAGGGCTCCACCGAGGGCTGGTACCAGGAGCCCGGCTACGGCGACTACGTGAGCGTGGAGGGGATCGTCGCGGACGGCGTCTACCGTCCGCTGGCCATGACCGCCAAGCTGCCGACCGTGCCGTCCTTCGTCGAGGTGGCCAGCACCTCGCCCTCCGTCCTGCCGGTGCCGCTGCAACGCCGGATCGAGGAGGTGTCGCGGCAGGCCGTCGACGCGCTCGGGCTGGAGAACTGCGGCACCCACACCGAGCTGAAGCTGATGAAGGACGGCGAGCTGGTGGTCATCGAGACCGCGGCCAGGTTCGGCGGCCTGCTGACGACCAGGCAGGTCCACGAGGTCTTCGGGCTCGACCCGATCGGCATGCTGGTCCGGCAGCTGCTCGGCGAGCGGGTGGACTACCCGGAGGCCATGCTCACCGACGGGGTCAGGGCCGCCGCGTCGCTGGCCGTCGTCCCGGCCGACGCCTCGGGAGCGCCCTGGCGGAGCAGCCCGGTCTGGAACCCGCAGGCCGTGGACTGGCAGAGCCTGCTCTCCCCGGGCAGCACCATCGAGGCCGTACCCGCCTTCGCGATGCCCGCGGGCCGGACGGTCCCCGCCTTCGACCCGTCCGCGGGCTCGCGCAACTGGCTCGGGGTCTACCTGCTGAGCGCCGTCGACGCCGCCACCCTGCAGCGCGACTGCAACGCCGTGCTGAACGGCATGGAAGCCGCCCTGCACCGGGCCGCCTCCTGAACCCCGCCAACCCCTCGTCCCCAACTCCCATCCCTCCGAGCGAGGTTCCTCCATGCGTGTACTGTTCGCCGGCGTACCCGGCATCGGCCACCTCTTCCCGCTGGTCCCGCTGGCCAGGGCGATGCACGAGCTCGGCCACGAGGTCGCGACGGCCTCGATGGACGGTGGCGAAGACGTCGCCGGGGCCGGTCTGCCGTACCTGCCCATCGCGCCGGGGCTCGACTGGCGCAAGGTCATCAGAGAGGCCGGCCGCACCCAGCGGCCCGACCTGATGCAGCGGGTGGTCGAGAGCAATTCGGCCGATCGCGAGGCGTTCGTCCCGCTGGCCGCCCTCGTCAACAGCCGGGTGGCCGACGACGTGGTCGAGCTCGCCGAGCGGTGGCGGCCGGACCTGGTGGTGTACGACTACCAGTTCCCGGTGGCCCTGCTCGCGGCGACCCGCCTCGGCGTGCCCGCGGTCCAGCACGACCTCGGGTTCGTCCGCACCCCGAAGCTGCGCGCGCTGATGCTCGCGGAGATGGCGGACACCTTCGCCCGGCACGGAATCGACCGGCTGCCCGAGCCGGCCGAGGTCATCGACCTCGCGCCACCGAGCATGGCCGGGGACGAGCGGTACGGCTGCTCGATGCGGCCCGTCGCCTACAACGGGGAGGGCGGCCTCCCCGCCGACCTGGCCGTGCCCGCCCACCGCCCGCGCGTGGCGGTGACGCTGGGCACCGTTCCGCCCAAGACGGACGGCCTGACCAGGATCGAGCGGGTGATCGAGGCGGCCGCCGACATCGACGCGGAGTTCGTGCTGGCGACCGGGGACCTCGACCTCAGCACGCTCGACACCCTGCCGGACAACGTCCGCGCCTACGGCTGGGTCCCGTGGCGGGCGCTGCTGGAGACCTGCGCGGCCGCCATCCACCACGGCGGCAGCAGCACCGCCCTGGGCGCACTGGATGCGGGCATCCCGCAACTCGTCCTCCCCGACGGCTCCGACCGCTTCATCAACGCGGACGCGGTACGGGACCGGGGCGCCGGCCTCCGTGCCGCCGCCGAGGACATCGGCCCGGCCCTGCTCACCCGGCTGCTCACCGACACCGAGCTCACCCGGGCCGCGCGAGAGGTCAGCGCCGAGATCGCGGCCATGCCGAGCCCACGGGCAGTCGCGGAACGCCTCGCCGGCCTCACCGGCACCGCGGGCCTCGAGGGCACCGCGGGCCTCGCCGGCACCGCGGGCTGAGGCAGCCGCCGGCCCGTACGGGATCCACCGTGGAAAGGAAGGAGCCCCGCCGGATCTTCCGGCGGGGCTCCTCGGCAGGGGCCGCACCGGTGCACGCGTCATCGCGGTGACCGGTCCCCGCACCGGTCGCGTCCTCACCGGTGGTGTCCTCACCGACCCGAAGGCGCGGGCGAGCTACGACGGAACGGAGCTCAGCGCGGTGACGAGTTCCCGTCTGCCGGAGATGGAGAGCTTCCGGTACACGCTGGACAGGTGGAACTCGACGGTCCGGACCGTCAGGCACGTCATGTGCGCGATGTGCCGGTTGCTGTGTCCGGCGCGGGCCAGGTAGGCGATCTTCTCCTCCTGCCGGGTGAGCTTCGAGGTGTTGGCAGGCGCCTGGAGGCGCTCCAGGGCGAAGCGGATGCGCTCCTGCCAGAAGCCGTTGCGACACTCGTACGCCACCATGGCCGCCTCGACGAGCCGCCTGCGTCCCTCCGTCACGTCCTGCCGCCGGATCTGCGTCGTGCCGAGGTCGTAGAGGGCCTGCATGTACTCGGTGCGCGCGTGCCCCTGGGCCAGCAGTGCCACGGCCTCCTCCAGCACGGTGACCGAGGTGTGGTCCCGGCGTGCCACGCCCACGGCATGCAGGGCGATGCCGATGCCGCGCGGCGATCCCCAGGTCCTCGCCGCGATGAGCTCCTCCTCGGCGAGGGCGAGCGCCAGGTCGTACCGGCGGATGCCCAGCGCTGCGAACACGGCCCTCGAACGCCAGGGGATCACTGCCGGATTGACCACGAAGCAGGTGTCGAGGACCCAACCGCAGGCCATGTAGTCGTCGATGGCGTGCCGGAACTGCCCGCTGAGGAAACGTGGAGCAGTCACAGCGGGTGGTGCTGATCAGCGGCGCGAGTCGCGGGATCGGAGCGGCTACCGCGCGGGAGATGGGCAGGCGCGGCTACCACGTGGTCGTGAACTACCGTCAGAACGGCGACGCGGCGGCGGAGGTGGTGAGCTCGATCGAGGCCGCGGGCGGATCGGCCCAGGCCGTCCGGGCCGATGTCTGCGACCCCGGGCAGGTGTCCGGGATGCTCGACCGCATCCGCGCCGACCGCGGCCGCATCGACGCCCTGGTCTGCAACGCCAACACGGTGAATCCGCCGTTCCAGCCCCTGCTCACGCTCTCCTGGGACGACTTCATCGGGAAGGTGCAGGGGGAGTTGGCGGGAGCGTACTTCCTCACCCAGGGCGTGCTGCGCGGCATGACGGAGGAACGGAAGGGCCGGATCGTCTACGTGTCGAGCACCGCGGCGGATTCGATCGGCACCGTCGCGGCCCACTCCACGGCCAAGGCCGCGCTCAACACCTTCAGCCGGCACGTCGCGGGAGTCGCCGCACAGTACGGGGTCGTCGTCAACACGGTCGCGCTCGGCGCGGTGCGGACCGACGCCACCGCGGGTGTCATGACGGACGACCTCCGCACGTTCATGGAGAGCCGATCGACATCCGGCCGGCTGCTGGAGCCCGACGAGGCGGCCCGCAGCATCGCGATGCTGGCCGACGAGGACTTCACCGCATCGGTGGGCCAAGTGCTGCGCGTGGACGGCGGGTTCGAGGTTCTCGACCGGCAACTCAATCCGATGGTGCGGCACTTCGAGTAGACCGGCGGGCGCCCGCTCGCACCGGGCGTCCCGTGGGGCCGGCTGCCGACGGCCCGCCCTTCGGGACGCCCTCAGCGGAGACTCTGCGCCAGCGGATGCAACTGCTGGTCGAGGACCTCGAATCCGCCGTCGACCCGGATCACCTGGCCGGAGGTGAAGCCGAAGCCGTCGTCGGCTACGAGGGCCACGGCACGCGCGGCGTCCTCCGGTTCCACCCTGCGCGCCGCCACCGAGCGGGCGGTGGTGTACTTCCAGAACTCCTCGCTGAACTCCGATGTGGCGTCGGTGTGCACGGCGCCGAGGGCGACGGTGTTCACGGTCACCCCGTGCTCGGCGGCGATGCCGGCGATGTGGCGGCCGAACGTGTTCAGCGCCGCCTTGGCGACGGAATGGGGCAGGGCCATGCCGATGGTGTCCGACGCCGTGCTGGAGATGTAGATGATCCTGCCCGACCGCTGTTCGCGCATGACGGCGAGCGTGCACTGGGTGAGGAAGAAGGAGCCGGCGAGTTCCCCGTTGATCTTCGCGGCGAACGCGTCCCAGTCCAGCTCGGCGAAGGACGCGAAGGGCGGTGTCACGGTGTTCGCGTTGCAGATCAGCAGGTCGATGCGCCCGTGGTCGGCCCGCACCCGCTCGACGAGGGCGCCGACCTGTCCGGCGTCGCAGACGTCGGCCCGCGCCGCCTCGGCCGTGCCGCCGCGCGACTCGATCTCCGCGACCACGTCCGCCGCCGCGTCGGCGTCGCTCCGGTAGTTCACGATCACGTGGTAGCCGCGGCCGGCCAGTTCCTTGGCCGTCGCGGCGCCGATGTTGCGGCCCGCACCACTGATCAGGGCGATGCGCTTCGACTGGTTCACGGTGTCTCCCGTTGGGTGTCGCCGGCGTTCCTGCGGCTCGACCCTAAGCGCCCGAGGGAATTCGAGGATTGCGGACCGACCACAGGAAAGGCGCGCGGGCCTTGTGGCTCGTGTCGTGCGGCTGCGACTCTCGGTCCGGTTTCGGCACGAGGCGGAACGGGATCCGGTGGCGCAGGAGAGGATGCACGATGGCGGACGAGGTTGACCTGGCGGCCCGGATCGGCGAACTGTCGGCCAGAGTGCGCGAACTCGAAGCGATCCGTGAGCTCACGAGGCTGCGCAACGCCTTCCACCACTGCCTCAACGCGCAGGACTGGGAGGGCCTCGGCGCCCTGTTCACCAGGGACGCGCACCTGGCCTACGGAAGTTTCGGCGATGCCCGTGGGCGTGTGGCGATCCGGGAGTACTACAGCGCGCTGCTGCCGAAGATGGTCGAGCTCCAGGGTGCCTCCGAGGTGGCCCTGAGGAACTTCAACCAGGCCCATCAGGTGGAGGTCGACGGCGACCGCGCGTCCGGGGCCTGCTTCTTCGTGGAGCACGTCAGGTTCGACAAGGCGGACCTCGTGCACCAGAGCGTCGGCCGGTTCTCCGACACCTATGTGATCGAGGACGGGCGATGGCTGTTCGAGCGCGTCGAACTGGACCACTACTGGGTGGTTCCGCAGAACAAGGAATGGCGCTGGCCCTGGTGATGCCGCACGCGGTCCCGGACGGTCCCCGCGGCCGGTGTGCCGGATTGACACGTGGATCCAACTGCTACTAGCGTTGTTGCAGTTGGATCGGCGAGGCGATCGTCGCGAAGGGGTCACGGTGAGCATCAGCAGCAGGAGTGCGGTCGCGATTCACGCGCTCACCATGCTGGGGCGCTGGGACCGCTCGCTGACCTCCGCGGAGATCGCGGAGAGCCTGGCCAGCAATCCGGTCCTGGTGCGGCGGATCCTCGGCAGTTTGCGGGACGCCGGCCTGGTCTGGTCCACCGAGGGGCGCAACGGCGGCTGGTCGCTCGCCCGGCCCGCCCGCGAGATCACGCTCTACGACGCGTACGCCGCCGTGGAGGCGGGGCCGATCCTTTCGCGGCACCCGCATCCACCGAGCGCCGAATGCGAGGTGGGGCGGAACATGCAGAAGCTGCTCGAAGCGGAGTTCCAGGACGCGGAGCGGGCCATGAAGGAACGGCTCGGGCGGACCACGATCGCCCACCTCGTCCGACAAGTGCTGGCCAGCGAGCGCGAGGTCGCGCAACGCGTCACCAGCTGACCGATGGCGGAGGCAATGTCCTCCGCCGTCCTTTTGCCCTAACTGTAACTATCATGGTGGCGGAAAGTCACCCGAAGGGCCTCGCATGACTTCCACGTCGACCACGACCGGGCGGACCCGCTCAGAACTGGGCTTACTGGCCGTGCTGATGCCGGCGATCCTCGCCACCGTCACGGCCAGTGACATGGTCAACCTGATGCTTCCGACGATCGGGTCCGAGTTCGGGGCCTCCGAGGCGGAACTCGCCTGGGTCGTCACCGGGTTCCTGCTGATGTTCTCGGTCGGGATTCCCCTGTACGGCCGCATCTCGGACCGGGTGAGCCTGCGCCGTCTCTTCGCCTTCGCGCTCCTCACCTACGCCGTCGGGAGCCTGATCTGCGCGATCTCCCCGAACCTGGGCGTGCTGGTGACCGGGAGGATCGTGACGGGCATCGGCGCGGCCGCGATCCCCGTGCTCTCGATCATCGCGGTCACGACGCTGCTGCCTCCGGAGCGGCGCAGTGTCGGGATCGGCGTCGTCTCCGCCGGTGCGGGCGTCGGCACCGCGGCCGGACCGGCGCTGGGCGGCGGCATCGGGGAAGCGCTCGGCTGGCCCGCGCTGTTCTGGATCATGCTCGTGGTCGCGCTGCTGCTGCTCTTCCCCGCCCTGCGGGTACTCCCGGACGAGACTCCGCAGGGCTCGGGCCGGCTCGACCTCCCCGGTGGCGTGCTCCTCGGCCTCGGAGCCGGTCTCGTCCTGTTCGGCATGACCCGGGCGCAGGTCTCCGGCTTCACCGACCCCCTGTCCTGGGGCAGCCTCCTGGTCGCGGTCGCGGCGCTCGTGCTCTTCGGGGTGCGCACCGTCCGTGTCGACCAGCCGTTCGTTCCGCCGGCGCTGTTCACCAATCGCGTCTACCGGACCGGCATCCTCGTCGCGTTCCTGGCCATGGTCGTCAACCTCGGCGGTCTGGTGTTCGTCCCGCTGCTGCTGGTGGATGTCAACGAACTCACCCCGGGCAAGGGCGCCTTGGTGATGATCCCGGCCGGAGTCGTGACCGCGCTTCTCTCGCCGTGGATCGGACGCCTCGCCGGCCGTGTCGAGGCGCGGGTCCTGGTGTTCTCCGGGCTCGGCCTCATCGGGCTGTTCTCGCTGTTCCTCTCGTCCTTCACCGGCGGCTCCTCGGTGGTCTTCGCCGGTATCGGGATCCTCGGGCTGAGCATCGGCTTCATGTTCGTGATGACCACCATCATCGGCGCCGCGGCGAGCGAACTGCCCCCCGAGCAGGTCGGTGTCGGCCTCGGGATCCTCCAGGGGGCCCAGTTCCTCGGGGCCGGTACCGGCCCCGCCGTGTTCGGTGTGCTGGTGTCCGCGCGGCAGCAGAGCGGCAGTGACGCCATCAACCCGCTCTACTCCGGTCACAACGGCTCGGCCTACTCCGACGTCTTCCTGGCCATGGCCGCGGTCGTCGTCCTCACGCTCGTCGTCGCGTCACGGATGCGTCCCACGGCCGGGGCCGGGGCCGGGACCGGGCCGAAGGCCGAGGCGGCCCCGGCGGCCCCGGCGGCCGCGCCGACGCAGGAAGCGAACAACGTCCACTAGGGACGCGGCTGCCCCGCATCCGGGGCGCATCAGATCCGGCACGTGCTGGGTGACGAGCTTGCGAGCGACAAGGGGACCGGCATGACCACGCAGCGGACTTTCTCCCAAGAGGACAAGGAATACGAAGCGTTGTACGCGGGGCGCGCGTCCTTCGACGGCGCCGCCCCCGGTGAGGTGCTGATTCCCTGGGACATCGGCGAGCCCCAGCGAGCCGTTGTGGAGCTGGCGCGCGCGGGAGGCTTCAGCGGCAAGGTGCTCGACGCGGGCTGCGGACTGGGTGAGAACGCCATTCTGCTGGCGGGCCAAGGGTACGAGGTGACCGGCGTGGACGGTTCGCCCAGCGCGATCGAGCAGGCGGCGCGACGGGCCGGGGCCCATGGCGTGCAGGTGCGGTTCCTGACCTCGGACGCCACCGAACTGGACGGTGTCGGAAGCGATTTCGACACCGTGCTCGACAGCGGCCTCTACCACTGCCTGAACGACGAGCAGAGGTCGGCGTACGCTGCCGCGCTCCACCGGGTGTGCCGGCCGGGTGCCGTGCTCCACCTGTTCTGCTTCGCGCAATCCGTGCCGTCGGGGACGCCGATCGTGGAGGAGGCCCTGATCAGCGAGGCCAACCTGCACGCGAACCTCGGCCGGTACTGGGAGATCCAGGACATCTCCGAAGCCGTCTTCGCCACGAGCTTCACCCGCGAACTCCTGGCCAAGCTGGGCACGGCGGGTGCCCAGGACACCGGTGCCAGGCCGGGCCCGGACGCGATCCAGGTGGACGAACGCGGGCGGGTGCTGACACCGATGTCCTACGTGCGTGCGCAGCGCGGGTGAGGCCCCGCCGTCCTGGGCCGCGTGGGTGGCGCGGCCCGGGACGCAGGGCCCGGACCCGGTGGACGCGCCCGAGGAGCGGCTCGTCGAGTTGGTCCGGGCGGTCCAGGGCATGGCGCCGAACGCCAGGGGCTGCCCCCTCCGCAACACGCATGCGGAGTTTCCCGACCCGGACCATCCGGCGCATCAGGTTTCCCTGAAGCACTTCCGGCGCGTGCGCGAGCAACTGCGGGACCTCGCACGCAGGACTCCGGCCGCGGACCCGGACCGGCTGGGCGACCGGATCATGCTGATCATCGACGGCGTCTACGTGAACGGGTCGACCCTGGGTTCCACCGGTGCCGCGGAAGCGGCCGTCGGGCTCGCCGGTGACGTGGTCCGGGCGGAAATCGCCGCCGCGGCCGGCTGAGTTCCCTTCTCCGCCTTCCTTTCCCGATTTCTCTCTTTTCCCGCCACCCCGTCCAGGGGTGAAGTCTGCCCGCGGGCGGGAGCTTTCCGCCGCGCGGAATCTCACGACTCAGTGTTCCGAGGAGGACCACGGTGAAGACCATTGTTGTCACGGGGGGCACGTCCGGTATCGGGCAGGCGCTCGCGAACACCTGTCTCGGCCGGGGGGACCGGGTGGTCGTCATCGCCCCGGATCCGGTGAAGGAGAATCAGTTCCTCGACACGGCACGGAAGTTGGGCGCAGCCGACCGTGCCGTCTTCGTCGAGGCCGATCTCAGCCTCGTCAGCGAGAACCGGCGCGTCGTCACGGAGATCACGGACCGGTTCGCGGCGGTGGACGTACTCGTGCTGTGCGCGCGGTACTTCCGCAGCCATCGGATGGTGACCTCCGAAGGGATCGAGCACAATTTCGCGCTGTACTACCTCAGCCGGTACCTGCTCGGATACGGCCTGGCCGATGTGATGAACAAGGCCGAAACGCCGGTCGTGATGAACATCGCCGGTCCTGGGGTGGGGGCGCCGGGCATCCACTGGAACGACCTCGGCTTCGAACGCGGCTACGACGGCTGGTCGGCCATGTTCCAGGGCGGCCGGCTCAACGACCTCCTCGGTGTCTCGTTCGCCGAGGGAGGGAGCACGCGTCGCGCCCGGTACGTGCTGCTGTTCCCCGGCGGGACACGCACCGGCTTCGCGGGCGAGTTCGACGCCGCCACCGCGGCGCACATCGAGCAGATGAAGCGGGCCGCGCAGCCGGTCGAGTTCACCGTCCCGCCGATCGTCGAGATCATCGACGCTCCGCCCCGGGAACCGCTGAGCGCCTTCGTGGAGGGCACACCTCTCAGTCTCCTCCGCCCGGCGTTCGACAAGGGCGCCGCGGCACGGCTCGACAGCATCACACGGGACCTCCTGCGCGACACGGCAAGCGCCTCATGACGAACGGTCCGCAGCCGGTGCCCACGTTCCGCCGAATCGCCCCCGCGCCGTCAGGAAGGCAGTGAACGCCATGACCGAACCGGTGTCGATGCCCCACAACCACCGTCGGGCCGAGTGTCCGTTCCGGCCCGGGGCCGCGCTCGTGGAACTGCACGAGGACCCGTCGCTGCACCGGGTTCCGGTGCCGAACTCCCAGCTCGGTGAAGTCGGAGCCGTACTCGTCACCCGTGAGGACGACGCCCGCACCGTGCTGTCCGACGCCCGCCACGAGGTCGGGTCAGCAACTCGCCCGCCTCGAACTCGGCATCGCGCTGCGCGCGTTGTTCCGTCGCTTCCCCGGCCTGCGGCTCGCGGTCCCGTTCGAGGAGATCGAGTACCGCACGGAATCACTGGTGTACGGGGTCAAGAGCCTTCCCGCCGAGTGGTGATCCGCCCGGGGGACGCCCCGGGCGGAACGTCGCACGCGGGTGAGCCGCCCTCCTGGCCGGAGGGCGGCTCCGGGCCGCTCGCGGCAGCGCGGTCGGGGGTCAGCCGCGCGGCCGCCGCCCCTGCACGACGCGGATGCGGCATCGGTCCCCCGGGAGCCGAGCAGGCCGACTCGCCGTCCATGGCGCCATGGTGGCGCTTTTGTGAAGAATTCGGCGCCGCAAGAATGAAACTTCCGCCGTATCTCAGTCCTTGAAACGAAACGTTGACTTTTTTGAGATCGACTCCGTACGGTGCGCCCGGCGTCGGGGCCCGGGAGAGCGGGAGGATTCTGTACGGGACCTCGGGGACCTCGGGGGGCGTCCTCGGCGAAGGTGCTCAGGGGCGGCCGGCGGTCTCCCGGTGTGCCTCGACGGTGACGGCGAGCCGGACGGCCGCGTCCGACCAGGTACGGGCGGCGGCGTCCGGGTCGCCCGCGCGCACGGCGTGGGCGAGGGCGCGCAGGAGCTCGGCGGTGGTGGCCAGGCCGCCGCGGTCCAGCCGGGCGGCGGTGCGGTCCAGGCGGGTCAGGGTGGGGCCGTCCGGGTGGCGCAGGCCCCGGTGGGCGGTGTCGGCGAGGGCGGCGAGCGCCTCGGCGAGGTCGGCGGCGACGGGGTCGGCCGACGGCGGTGCGGCGGGGCCGAGGGCCGTGGACGCGGTGCCGGGAGCGAGGTCGGGGACGACGACGGTGCCGCCCGCGAGGAGCGCGACGGGCTCCAGGACGGTGCGGCCCGCCGCCCGTCGGAGGGTGGCGCTGACGTGGGTGACGGCGCCGGACCCGAGCGCCGCGGCGAGCGCGTCGAGGGAGCCGGGGCAGGCCGGGTCGTAGGTGGCGGCGAGGGTGGCCGGGTTGCCGGCGGCGTCGCGGACCGCGGCCTCCAGGCGCTGCTCGGCGGCGTCGTACCGGACCCCCTCGACGGCGGAGAGCCGCACCACGTGCAGGGACTCGGCGGCGATGCGGGGCCGGATCAGCCGCGGCGGCCGGCCCTCCAGGGTGCGCAGGTGGGCGTCGAGGTCGGTGAGCAGCAGCGGGGCGGGCAGGTCGGTCCAGGAGCCGCCGACCGGGGTGACGGTGGTGGCGGCGGTCCGACCGCGGCCGAGGCGGAGTTCACGGGCGGCGCTGCGGACGGCGCTTTCGCTGACCACGTTGCCGGCGGCGAGGGCGTCGAGGCGGTGGCCGGCGATCCGGCGGGCGGCCAGCGCGTGCCCGGTCGGCGGACGGCCGTCGGCCGGGACGTCCCAGCCGCGGCGGAGCACCAGGACGGTGCCGGCGGCGGGGTGGGCGAGGTAGACCTCGGCGGACCGGGTCGTCGCGGTGCCGCGGATCCGGCAGCCCAGTGCGGTCAGGCGGATCCGGCGCAGCGGGGTCTCGGCGGTCTCCCGGACACCGAGTACCTCCGACCTGGACGCGCCGGGGCGGGCGGCGGCGCGGTGACGGGCGTGGAGCTCGGCCAGCAGCAGGGCCAGCTCCTCGGGCCGGTGGTCGGCGGACCGGGCGGCGTACGCGTCGAGCTGGCCGATCAGGTCGGCGACCAGGCCGGCCGGCCAGTGCAGGGAACGGTCGGCGAGTTCGTCGCGCACCCGGTGGAGATCGGCGGTGAGGACCGGCCCGGCGTGCACGGCGCCGTCGAGCAGCAGCTCGCGGGCGAGACCGAGGGCGGCGTCCAGGACCGGCGGGATGCCCGCATCGGGCTCGGGACGGCCGCCGAGGGTGACGGCCGGGCGGCCGTCGGCGGCCCGGAACGCCCAGACCGCGAGGGCGATCATCTCGCCGCGGCGGTCCTGCGCGGCGTCGGTCACCGCGAAGCCCAGCTCGCCGGGGACGGGGAACCGGACGGTGCAGGTGGCCAGTTCGGCGACCGGCTGCGGATCGTCCGGGCGCGCGTGGTGCAGCCGCGCGGCATAACCGCGCTCCAGCGTCCGGCGGGCGGCGGCCACGGCGCGGGCGCCGACGGCGGCGGTCAGCGCCTCGTCGTCCAGCGCGCCGGGGGACCACGCGGGGGCGGGCGCGGGGGTGTCGGGCGTGCCGGGGCTGCCGGAAGCGGCGGGGCCGGGGCGAGGACCCGGTGGGGCGGCGTCGGCGTCGTCGGCGGCGGCCTGCTGATGGGCGAGGACCAGGGCGATCCGGTGGCGGCACACGCCCGGGGCTCCGCAGGTGCAGCTGCCGCCGTCCAGCCCGGTGCCGGGCGGCAGGACGACGGAGTTGCCGTCCGGGCAGCTGCCGCGAAGCGTGCCGTTCGGGTCGAGGTCGGGCACCGGCCCGTCGCCCGCGGCGACTTCGCGGGCGGCGCGCTTCACCAGGCCGCGATTGGCGAGTGCGGCGAGCGTGTCGGTGTCCAGGGCGAGCAGATCGGCCCGCGTCGCGGCGGTCATCGGCCGAGCCGCTCGGCGACGAACTCGGCGAGCATCCCCGGCGTCATCGCGCCCACGTGCGCGCCGGCGTCCGCGAGCTGCCCGGCCAGCTCGCGGTCGTACGCGGGGGCGGCCTCCTCGTCCAGCGCGGCGAGTCCGAGCACGGTGGCGCCCTGCCCGGTCAGCGAGCGGACGGTGCGCAGCAGCCGGTACCGGTCGCCGCCCTCGTAGAAGTCGCTGACCACCACGAGGACGGTGCGCCGCGGGTTCTCCACCAGACCGGCCGCGTAGTCGACGGCACGGGCGATGTCGGTGCCGCCGCCGAGCTGGACCCGCATCAGCAGCTCCACCGGGTCGGTGACGTCGGAGGTGAGGTCCACCACCTGGGTGTCGAAGGCGACCAGATGGGTCTTCAGGCCGGGAAGGCTCCACAGGCAGGCCGCGGTGACCGCGGAGTGGATCACCGAGCCGACCATGGAACCGGACTGGTCGACGAGCAGGATCAGCTGCCACTGCTCCAGGTGCCGGCGGGTGCGGGAGTGGAAGTGCGGGCGTTCGATCAGGATCCGCCGCTCGGCGGGCCGGTAGCGGCCGAGATTGGCCCGGACGGTGCGGCGGAAGTCGAAGTCGCGGGCGAGCGGGCGGCGGCTCGGGCGGGCGGACCGGGCGCCGGTGAACGCCTGGCGCAGCTCCGGGGTGAGGCGTTCCATCAGCTGCCGGACCACCGCGGCCACGATGCGGCGGGCCTGGCCGAGCAACTGCTCGTTCATCAGGTGCTTGGTGCGGAGCACGGCGCGCAGCAGGGCGGCGCTCGGCTCGACCCGCTCCAGGACGGTCGGGTCGGTGACGATCTCGTCGATGCCGTAGTGCTCGACGGCGTCGCGCTCCAGGCGCTCGATCGTCTCGCGCGGGAAGAGCCGGTGGATGTCGTCCAGCCAGTCGACCGCGGTGACCCGGGACGGTTCCGCGCCGGCGCCGCGGATGCCGCGGCGGTCGAGGTCCTCGTCGCGGCCGTACAGCCACTCCAGGGCGGCGTCGCGGGCGGCGCCGTCGGCGCCCGGGCTGCCGGTCCAGGGCTCGGCGGGGGAACCGAGGACCAGGCGCCAGCGCTCCAGGGCGGGGTCGGGTGCCGTTGCGGGGGCCGGCTCGGGCGCGGTCACCGGGCGCTCCGCAGGCCGTGGCGGTCGAGCAGGGCGGTCACGTTCTCCTCCAGGGCGCGGGCGGCGGCCAGGTGCGCGGGGTCGGCGGTGGTGCGGAGCAGGGCGCGGGCGGAGCCGCGCAGGCCGCGACGCTCGATCAGACGGCGGGCGATCCGTTCGCGCTCGCGCGGCGGGAACCAGGCGAAGGCCTGGCGCAGGGCGGGGAGGGCGATGAGGAACTCGGCGTCGGTGAGCTCGGCGAGGACGGAGTCCACGGCGGCCAGCAGGGAGCCGTCGCCCGCGTCGGCGGTGACCTCCTCCCGGGCGAGTGCGAACAGGCCGGCCAGCCAGTCGCCGAGCGCGCCGGGGTCGCCCGCGGCGTGCAGGGCGGCGGAGGCGAGGTCGGGATCGGCCGTGGGGGTGAGGGCGAGGTGGAGGCCGTGGGCGCCGCCGCGCAGGTCGGCGGGGGCGTGCGGGTCGCGGGCGATGCGGAGGGCGAGGGCGGCGGCGTCCTCGGGGGTGACCGTGAGCAGGTCGGGGGCGTGGCACAGCGCGTCGCGGACGGCGGCGAGGGCGGCGAGGCGCGCCGGGTCGGTGCCGGAGCGGCCGTGCGCGCCCTCGACCAGCCACAGGACGCGGGTGACGGCGCCGTCGACGACGGCGGCCAGCAGCGGGCTGCGGGCGGTGCCGTACACCCGGTCGTGCCGCCACAGGCCGAGCGCGGTGGCGAGGACGGAGCCGAGGGCACCCGGGTCGGGGTGGCGGGCGAGGACGGCGGTGAGCGCGGTCAGCAGGCGGTCGGTGAGGGCGGTGGCGCCGCACAGCACGGTGTCGAGGAGCAGGGCGGCGAGTTCGGTGTCCGTGGGCCCGGTGGTGCGGGCCCGTTCGGCGAGGACGGTGGCGGCGGCCTCGTCGAGGGTGGCGCCGTACGCGCCCGCCTCGATCAGGGCGGCGTCGCGGCCGGTGTCCGGTCCGGCTTCCCAGCGTTCGGTGGTGACCGGGTCGGCGCCGTGGGCGGGGCCGGCGGTGCGGTGGCGGCCGGGCACGCCGAGGACGCGCAGCCGGTGCAGGGTCCGGCTGGCCGTCAGACCGTCCTCGGTGGTGAGCTCGCAGGTCAGCGGGCGGGTGCCGGTGGCCCCGATCGCGGCGAGCCGGGCGGCGGCGTCGTGGACCAGCGGCGGGGCCGGGGTGTCCGGGTGCAGCCGCCCGGTGCGGGAGCCGCTGCACGCGGCGACCATCTCGACCACCACCGGGTGGCTGCCGGGCGCCAGCGGGGTGCGCTCCGACCAGGGCAGCGGCCGGGTCAGGTCGTCCTTGACCAGCGCGCCGGCCAGGCCGTCGAGCACGTCGGTACGGGCCGGCACCGGGTGGCCGCGCAGCGCGGCCAGGCCGCCGGTGAGCGCGGCGGCGGCGACCAGGTCGGCCGTGGAGACGGGGTGGCGGCGCCCGCGCAGCCGCGACACCACGGACTGCCGCAGATGGTCGGCGGCGGCCTCGGGGCCGTCCTCCCACAGCCGCTGGTAGTAGGCGGGCGAGGGCATGCCCGACTGGTAGCCGGCGAAGGCGTCCAGCTGCCGGAACGAGTAGGGCACCAGGTAACTGCCGGACACCGCGCCGGGTCGCGGCGCCGGCAGCGCGGGCCGGCCGGGCACCTCCGCGGGCCGCTCGGCGAGGGTGCGGAGCGCGGGGGTGTGGAAGCCGCCGGTGACCACCAGCACGGTCGCTGGTCCCGCCTCGGCCAGGACGGCGCGGATCCAGGCCGCCATGTACGCCTCGCGGGCCCGGTCGCCCTCGTCCGCCTCGGCGTCCCCGCGGACCAGGTCGAAGTAGGCGTCCAGTCGCCCGGCGAGCCCGTCCGCCGGCGCCACCTCGAACAGGCCGTCCCACAGCGCGTCCACCGAGCCGGTGCCGAAGCGCGAGCACAGCCGGGCGGTGGCCTCGGCGTACCGGGCCTCCGCGTCGGCGTACCGGTTGGCGCGCAGCTCGAACGCCGGGTGCCAGGACGGCAGGTCGACGAAGAGCACCTCCGCGCCGGCCGCCCGGCCCTCCCGCAGCGCCACCCACTCGGGCGAGTAGTCGCACAGCGGCGTCCAGGTGGTGGCGGTGCGCTCGGCGTCGCGGTAGTGGCTGAACACGGCGATCGGCAGGTCGTGGCCGAGGGCCAGCTCGTCCAGGCGGCCGTTGAGGTCGGCCGGCCCCTCGACGAGCACGTACGCGGGCCGCAGCCGTCGGACGGTGTCCGCCACCAGACGGGCGCAGGCGGGGGAGTGGTGGCGGACCCCGAGGAAGACCGCGGGCATCAGCCGGCCAGCAGGTGGCGGGCTTCGTGCACGGCGTGCCAGTGCGGGCCGCGCCGCCGCGGGACCCGCTGCTCCAGGTAGCGGCGCAGCCGGGCCAGGTCCTCCGGACTGTCCTTGGCGGCGGTGCCGGCCAGGCTGGCGACCAGGTCGGCCGCGTTGCCGGCCTCGCCGCGCAGGTACCAGCCGCGCAGCCCGACCGCGTGGGCGACCGAGACCGCCTCCGCGGTGCTCATCACCGCGGACAGGCGGTCACCGCCCTCACCGGCCCGCAGCTCGCGGAACGTGGTGACGAGGACCTCCAGCAGGTCCCGGTCGGGCGCGGCGGCCACCCCGGAGCGGCGCAGCAGGTGCGCGGACTCGGCCTCCACCAGGGCGAGTTCGGTGTCCAGGTCGGGGATCGGGAAGACCGTCTCGAAGTTGAACCGGCGCTTGAGCGCCGCGCTCATCTCGTTCACCCCGCGGTCGCGGGTGT
The DNA here is from genome assembly GCF_043198905.1 of Kitasatospora sp. NPDC048715. NCBI lineage: Bacteria > Bacillati > Actinomycetota > Actinomycetes > Kitasatosporales > Streptomycetaceae > Kitasatospora > Kitasatospora sp. NPDC048715. Next base: position 153,153 of record NZ_JBICVH010000004.1, read on the forward strand.
TGGCGGTGGCGATCACGTTGAAGCCCTGCTTGGCGAAGACCATCCCCTCCGGCCCGTCCAGTTCGGGGATCGCCACCACGCGCTCGGAGAGCAGGGACAGCAGTGAGTCCTGCACCTCCAGCGGGCAGCGGGTGATCTCCTCGAACCGGACCAGCCGGCCGTCGGCCATGCCGCGCAGCATCGGCGCGGGCACCAGTGAGCGGGTGGAGGGGCCCTCGGAGACCAGCAGGGCGTAGTTCCACGAGTACTTGATCTGGTCCTCGGTGGTCGCCGCGCCGCCCTGTACGGTCAGCCGGGAGGTACCGCTGACCGCCGCCGCGATCAGCTCCGACAGCAGCGACTTGGCGGTGCCCGGCTCACCGACCAGCAGCAGGCCGCGATTGGTGGCCAGGGTCACCAGGGCGCGCTCGACCAGCGCCGGATCGCCGACGAACTTGCGGGCGATGCCGGCCGCCTCGTCGCCGACGATGAACCGGCGGGCGGCGCGCAGGCTCAGCTCCCAGCCCGGCGGGCGCGGGTCGCGGTCCTCGGCGCGCAGCGCCGCCAGCTCCTCGGCGTACCGGATCTCGGCGGGCGGCCGCTGGAGCTGCTCCTCGGCGGTGGTGGTCATGGCGGCCCTCCCGGGGTGGTTCGCGTGGCTGTCGGCGAGGTGGTGCGCCGTCACGGCGTGGTCGGCTCGGTCAGCTCGGTCAGGTCGGCGATCACCTCGGAGGCGATCACCGGGTCGAGCTCGGCGAAGGCCGGCAAGGTGCGGTTGTGGGTCCAGTAGTCGCCCGGGCGGGTGTCGAGCCACACCCTCTCCACCTGCTGCTCGGGATACACGTCGTGCATGCCGACCGCGATGCCGTGTTCCGGTGCGAGCACCACGTAGCGGTCCGGCCCGACCCGGCGGGACAGCCAGCGCTCCACGCCGGCGTCCTGGGGCTCGCCGCGCTGCCAGCCGCGCCGTTCCATGCCGACCAGCCGGGTGGTGGGCAGCACCGGACCGTTCTCGAAGCGGGTGAGGCGGTGGCCGGCCCGCTCCTCGTCGGTCAGCGCGTACACCGGGCGGCCGAGCTGGCGGAACGGCTGCAGGATCTCGTAGTCGGCGAACAGCTCCGACCACGCCGCGAGCTCCGCACCGAGCAGCAGCGGGTGGGCCAGCCGGACGGTGGCCCCGGCGGGCAGCACGAACACCTCGTCCGCGACGTCCGCCAGGGTGCGGTCCTCGGCGACCCGGAACGCCGTCGTGGCGCCGTCCGCCTCGGCCAGCCACACCAGCCGGCGCACCAGGTGCCACAGCAGCGGATGCCCGACGAAGAGCTGGTCGAACTCCTCCGCCGTCCATGAGCGTTGGGTGATCATCGCCTCCTCCAGCCGGCGGATCTGGTCCCCCGCCACCGTGCGGACGTCCTTCTTCAGCGCGGCGAAACGCTTGCGCTCGGCGGGCGCCAGCTCGGCGTCGTCCCTCACCCCGGGGACCGGCAGGTCCTTGCGGCGGGCGCCGTCCGCGTCACGAACGTACGGCTTGAGCTGCTCGTCGAAGCCCACGGTGAACGTCCGGCTGCCGTAGTCGACGACGGTGGTGCCATCGGCGTCCAGCCCGAAGTCCGGCACCAGACGGTCCGACAGCTGCTCCCCGGACAGGCCGAGCCCGGCCGCCACCTCGGCGATCTTCTCCTGCGCCCGCGCCTTGAGCGCCTTGAACTTCACCCGCTGCGCGATGCCGTGCAGGTGCAGCAGGGCCACGTCGGTGCCGATCGCGGCCAGCACCTCCAGGCCGTCCACCGCGCGGTGGTGCGCCCCCTCGCCCGGCCACGCCCGGAGCACCGGCGTCAGCCGGCGGACCGTCCCGTCGTCACCGAGCCGGCCGAGCGCGTGCAGCGCCCACCCGTCCTCGGACGGCATGCCGGCCATCCGCCACTGCTCGAACACCGCCCAGCCGAAGGCCGTCAGCGACTGCGGCTCGCACACCTCCGCCACCTGGTCGAGGCCCGGGTAGAACGCCCCGGGCTTCGACAGTGCGAGCATGGTGAGCACGTGCCGCACCGTCTCGACGGGCAGCGCGCCCTCGCCGCCGCGCACCAGCAGCTGCGGCAGCATCATCGGCTCGGCCCAGTCGCCGAGCTGGGGCAGCTTCGCCGGCAGCAGGTTCACCAGCGGGTCGGCCGACAGCAGCGCGCCCACCACCTCCTGCGCCTGCGGCCCGTACTCGCCGGCCACCGCGTGCACCGCCGGGGCGCCGTGCGCGGCGGCGATCAGCCGCAGGGCGTGCTCGGCGTTGCGCCGGGCCGCTCCGGCCTTCCCGGCCGCGGCCGGAACCAGCAGCCGGGCCGCGTCCAGGCCGTGCCGGACGAACCAGGAACGGGCGGTGTCCCCGGCCGACTTGAGACGCACCAGCCAGTCCGCCATCGTCTCGGCCACCCGGACGTCCAGGTACGGCAGCAGCAGGGACGCGTGCGCGGCCGGGTTCTGCAGCGCGGCGGCCCGTATCGGCCCGAGCGCGTCCGGCCCGAAGCGGGCGGCGACCCGGCGCAGCGCGCCCGTGGCGTCCCAGATGTACTCCTCGCCCCGCCACTGCGCGATCAGCGGACGGCCCAGCTGCTCGTCGCCGTACGCGAACAGCGCCAGTTCCTCGTGCCGGTTGGAGTAGTGCCGCGCGGCGTCGGACTGCCCGTCCGCGGCCCGCATCGTGCCGGCGATCCGCTGCCAGTCGGCGTCCGACCAGCTCGCGTACCAGGACTCGGAGACCGCCCACGCCTCCCGCTCGCCCGGCAGCCACCGCAGCTGCGTCTCCTCCGGCGGGGTGAGGCCGGTCAGCACGCGGGGCCTGGCCGTGGAGCGCGGCCGGGTCCACGGCGGGCTGGTGAACAGCTCCGGCAGCGAACCGGCCGGGACGTCCGGCACCCGGTCGCCCGGATCGGTGAGCGGCCCGACCAAGGCTGCCTGCTCCGGCGCCAGCTCCGGCAGCAGCTCGACCGCGGTCGCGCGGTGGGCGGCGACGTGGGCGGTGAGGAGCTGACGGGCGAGCCGCTGCGCGGCCGGATCGGTGGACGCCGCCGCGGCCTCCGCGAGGAGGCGCAGGGCACGCCGGGGGAAGCGGCGCATGGCCGCCACCAGGGCTCCACGGGCCGCCTTGCCGTTCTCCTGATGGGCCAGCAGCCCCCGAAAGCCCTGGTCGGAGGGAAGCTCGGCGATCGCGTTCAGCAGCTGCTTCTGCTTGTCGCTGTAGAGGTGGTTGTTGGCCAGGGCGTGCAGCAGCAGCGGTGCGGCGCCGCCCTGGAGACCCTCCGCCACGGTCGCGATGATCTCGGTGGACCAGCCGTCCCAGCCCAGGCTCGGCAGCTGGGGGAGCTTCTCCAGCGGCTCGGCCGAGGAGAGCGAGCACAGCAGCATCGACCACTCGGCCGAGTCCAGCCGCGCGCCCGACGTCACGCACTCCTCGGCCCAGTCGGACTCGGACGGCACCAGGTACGCCGCCGCCACCAGGCGGGACAGGTCGGTCCGGCATCCGGCCAGGGCCTCGACCGCCGTGCGGTGGGTCTCCTCGTCGCACGCCGCCAGCAGCGACCGGACACGATCCGCGGCGGGGCGGTACGCCGCCACCGCCCGGGTGGCCGCGCGCCGGACGCGCGGGTTCACGGCGCGTGAGCCGTTCCAATCGGTCTTGACGGCCACCGCGAACAGCTCGGCGGTGGCCCTGGCCGCGAACGGCAGGCCGAACTCCGCCACCCAGGCGTCGGCGGCCGTCCGGACCTTGTTGTCGGCGGAGACCGCGAACACCGCGGCCAGCACCGCCGCGCCGACCGGGTTCCGGCTGCCGGAGCGGTGGGCGCGGGCGGCCTCCACCAGGTCCGCGTCGCTGAGGTTCGAGGTGAGCGCCTGCTCCAGCCAGTCGTCCATCCGCCGCAGCGAGGCGTGGTACTCGTCCACGGCGTTCTTCGCCGCGGCGGCCGGCGGGCGGGAGACGCCGCCCCGGCGGGGGACCAGGGCCCTCCGCCAGGCGTCCGGCAGGACGAAGGCGTCCTCGTCGACCGGGACGTCCGGGGCGTCCGGGGCGTCCGGCAGCTCGGGGGCGGCGGCCGGCGGGGTCGCCGGGGCCTGCGGGGTCGACGGGGTCGACGCGACGGGCCGGGGGACGGGCGGCGGGACGGGCGCCGCGCCGGCCGTGGTCTCCCGGTAGCCCTTGCGCTCCTTCTCGGCGACCGTCCTGGCGAAGTGCGCCTGCGCGGCCTCCGCGGTCGGGAACTCCTTGCTCTGCTCCCGCCCGGCGGTGCCGGACCGGCCGTAGCGCACGGTCACCGCGGCACCGTCGACCGCGGCCTCCCAGAACTTGTCCGAGCCGCCCTCGACGAACTCCCAGCGCCGCACAGCTCCGCCCCTCTCCTCGACACGTTTGATCAGGGAAGGAACAGTAGCGAGGCCCACCGACAGGCCGACCGCCGGAGTGCTGTCGCGGCGGCCCGGCAGGCCGCCCACGGCGGGGTTCGGAGCGGCGGGGAGCGGCGGGGTCCGGAGCGGCGGACGGTCTACCGGGCGGGCCGGCTCGCGGCCAGCAGGTCGTGCAGGAGGGGGAGCAGGTCCTCGGAGTCGGCCTCGGCGAGCTCGCCGAACGCGCCGCTGGTGCGGGCCAGGACGATCCCGGCGAAGGCCGCGGCCGCCAGTTCGGCCCGCAGCCGCGGCCGGTCGGCCTGTTCGGCGGTGAAGCGGTCCTGCAGCGGCCGCACCAGCCGCTCGTGGAGGTAGGTGCGCGCTGCCCGCTGCACCTCGGTGTTGTCGCCGGGCAGCACCGCGGCCTGGAAGGTCGGGCCGGGGCCGCGCCGGGAGAAGCGTTCCAGCAGGCCGCGCAGCCGGTCCTCCTCCAGGAGGTCGGCCGGTGCCGTGTCGCCCAGCTCCATCTGGACGGCGGCCAGGTAGAGCTGCGTCTTCCCGCCGAAGTACCGGGCGATCAGCGCCGGGTCGACGCCGGCCCGGTCGCCGATCTCCCGGATGGTGGTGCGTTCGAATCCACGCTCGGCGAAGAGTTCCGTCGCCGCCCGGACCAGGAGGTCCCGGCTGCGGGCGGCGTCGCGGCGCCGGGGTGCCGCGGGCTCCGGTCGGCCGCCGTTCGCGGCGGCGGACCCGCCGGCCTCGGGGGCTGCGCCGGCCTCGGGGGTGGCGTCGGTCACCGCTCTGCCCCGGCCCGCAGGACGGTTGCCTCGCTCCCGCCGACAACCATGTCGTCGATGCTCTCTTCCACGATCAGCCCCTCGTCCACGCGCGCACCCTTCCGGGAGCCGGTCGCGGCACCGAGCCGCGGCAGGACGATCGTAGCCAGGCCGATCACCACCCACACCGCGCAGCCGATCAGCGCCGCGTCCCGGTAGCCGCTGTCGGTGGGCAGCTGCCGTCCCGGCGCGGTGTGCGCCTGGAGCACGGCGCCGCACAGCGCGCTGCCGGTGGAGTAGCCGACGTAGCGCAGCACCTGGTTGAAGCTGACCGAACTGCCGACCTCGTGGGCCGGCACCGCGTTGACGATCAGCCCGGGCATCACGGCGAAGGTGCAGCCGACGCCGAGTCCGGCGATCGCCATCACCACCATGAGTTCCCAGAGGTGGTCGCGGGCGGACAGGAAGAGCAGCACCGACACCAGCGAGACCGCGCAGCCCAGCGGGAGCACCAGGGCGGAGGAGGTGCGCCGGGCGAGCCCGGGGACCACCTTGCTGGACAGCAGGCTGGCCGCCGAGAACGGCAGCAGGACGAGGCCGGCGACCACGACCGAGGCGCCGAGGCCGTAGCCGGCGGAGGTCGGGGTCTGGATGTAGCGGATCACCAGTGACATCAGCAGGTACATCCCGACGCCGGCGACCAGGCCGGCCACGTCCGCGGTCAGGACGACGGGGTTGCGCAGCGCGCGCAGGTCGACCAGCGGGTGGGCGGTGCGCAGCTCGTGCCACAGCCAGCCGGCCAGCAGCAGGAGGGAGAGGACCGCCACCGTCCGCAGCCGGGCGCTGTCCCAGCCCCAGGTCTCGCCCTCGCTGAGCACGAGCAGGAGGCCGACCAGGGCCAGGCCGAGCAGCACCGCGCCGGGCACGTCCAGCGGGCGCCTCTCGCGGTCCGTGGTCGGGGGCAGCACCAGGGCGGCCAGCAGGAGGGCCAGGGCGCTGATCACGGCGCCGAACCAGAAGCCCGCGTGGATGCCGAAGGACTCGGCGATCAGGCCGGTGATCGGGTAGCCGAGGCCGACGCCGGCGACGGTGGTGATGGACAGGAGCGCGACCGCCGAGCGGGAGGCCGCGGGGCCGAGGCTGTCCCGTGCGGTGGCGATGGCCAGCGGGGTGAGTCCGAGCCCGACCCCCTGCAGCGCGCGCCCCGCGACCAGCCAGCCGAAGCCGAGCGGCAGCGCGGCCAGCACGCTGCCGAGCACCACCACGGCGGCGGCGGTGAGGGTGACCGTACGGCGGTGCGGTCCGTCGCCCAGACGGCCGAGCACCGGGGTGGTGACCGCTCCGACCAGCATGGTGATGGTCAGGGACCACTGGGCTTCGGAGAGCGAGACGTGGTCGACGGCCGCGATGGTGGGGATCATCGGCGCGCCGAGACTGCTGATCACCGCCACCACTGCGCTGAGGAACACCAGGACGGGCACCAGCGCCCGCTCACGGCGCGTCGACAGGGTCTCCATCGGCGTGTCCTTTTCGTCGGAGATCGAGTGGTCGAACCGGGGGCTGGAAGTCCCCGGAATCCAGCCGTGTCCGATGGGAGGTGCCACCCGTTGTCATCATGCGATGTCATCACATGATGACATACTCCGGCCGTCGAACCCCGGGCGGAGCGGCAGCGGACGGCGCGGACACAGCGGTGGCGCGGCGGTGGTGCGGATCGGCGCACGTCACCGGTGGTCCTGATCGGCGCCGGCCCGAAAGGCGGAGGAGGACTGCTGCCCGGCCGGAAGGCACGCGTGTGACGATTCCGCCCGCTGACCGACGATCTCCGCGAAGGTCATCCGCCCATGACCAGCGTGAGTCCACCGACATCGGGGCACGCCGGGCCCGCGACCTGCGGCTTTCTGTTGCACGCGGCTCAGTGGGTTCGTGTGCCGCCCAGTGTGATGGTGTGTGGCACGCGACCGCCGCGGCAACGGCGTCCGCCCCGGCGGTACTCACCCAGGGGTGGACCGGCGGCCCCGCCCCGGTCACCTCCGCGAGCGTGACCGGGGCGGAGTCCCGCCGGCGGCGGGGGGTGAGCCTGCCGTTCCTCAGGACACGCTGAACCTCAGAAGGAGGCGGGGGCACGGCGCCGCGACCTCGTCCTCAGGAGGAGGGCCCCATGCCGCGAGTGCGGCGGAAACCCCCTGCGGGCCGGATTCCAGATAGCAGATCATGTTCACCGGGTACCGGCTGTTGTCGAACATGTAGCGGTCCATCGGCGTCGGCTCCTCGCTTATTCGCAGCCCGCGCTCTTCGGGTGGGCCGATCCGGTGCCAGTCGGGATGCAGATGGATGGAGCCCAGGATCTCGACCCCGTCACGGTCCGCCTGCCGGTGAATACGAAGCAGATCCTGCGAGCTGCACCAGAATCCCCGGCGGGGGTTTCGGTAGGCGCTTCCGAAGCACGGCTCTATGGAGCGCGAGAACTCTTCGAGCGCCATCGGGTCGGTGGCACGGACGTTGGTCGCGAACTGGACCGAGGTGATGGCCGCGACACCGTCGTCGACGGTGCCGAGCAGGAGGGCGAAACAGGAGGGTGGTTCCTGCGGGGTACAGGCCTCGTATTCATCGCGCGCTACTGAGATGAACGACTTGAGGGCGTCGAATCCGATCAGGGAGGTGTGGGGGGTGAGGGTCACGGCGGCTCCTCCTCCTTCAGCCGACGTGCGCATGGTGGTCCGCCGCGGTGGTCCGTGAAGCGAGATCCAGCGAGCGAACCTCGGCCGGGGAGAGTTCCAGGGTCGCCCCCGGGGTCAGTTCGGCGAGCTGCTCGGGCGTCCTGCTGCTGGCGAGCGGAGCGACGACATGGGGCTGCGCCCTCAGCCAGGCCAGGGCCACCGCGGCGGGGGCGGTGCCGTGCTCGGCGGCGATCGTGTCCAGCGTCCGGAGCACCGCGCGGCCGCGGGGCGTTTCGCCGTACGGTCGTGCCGCGTCGCTGCGGACGCTGGGAACGGCGGGTGCGCCTTCGCGGTACTTGCCCGTCAGGAAGCCCTGTGCCAGGGCGAAGTACGGGACGCAGGAGACGCCCTCGCGCTCGCAGACCGGGGCGATCCCACTCTCGAAGGGCTCGCGTTCCATGAGGTTGTAGGGAGGCTGGACCGCCACGTACGAGGCGAGCCCCGAACGCTTCGAGACCTCAAGGGATTCGGCCAGCCTGGGGCCGCTGATGTTCGAGGCGCCGATATGGCGCACCTTTCCTGCCGTGATCAGCGTGTCGAGTGCGGCGAGGGTCTCTTCGAGGGGAGTTTCCGGGTCGTCCGCGTGCGTGTAGTAGAGGTCGATATGATCCGTCCGCAGACGGCGCAGGGATTCCTCCACCGCCTGGTGGACGACCTTCGCCGTGAGCCCGGACAGTCCGTTCAGTCGGCCCACCTTGGTGGCGATGACGAAACGGTCCCGCTGACCGCGCGCGGCCAGCCATTTGCCGAGGATGGACTCGGACTCCCCGCCGGTGTTTCCGGGGGCCCACTGGGAATAGGAGTCGGCGGTGTCGATGAAGTTCCCGCCCGCGGCGGCGTAGGCATCGAGGACGCGGAAGGACGTCCGCTCGTCGACGGTCCATCCGAAGACGCTGCCGCCGAGGCAGAGTGGAAAGACGTCGAGCTCGGAATGTGCGATGGCAACCAATGGACGCTTTCTGGTTCTTACCGGATTCGGTGGTCGATTCCGGTGCGGAGGGTGTGGCACGGGGGGCGTGGCTCGGCGCGACTTCCCACGTCGCTCCCACCTGAGGGGTCGGCTGACGCCCCCGCCAGCAATTTCCAATGAATTGCGCGCACTTGACAGTCAGTCAGTGCGGGAACCGATACTACCTTCGGTCCGACGCCATGCCGAGGCGTCGGCCGGATTCCGTCGTGGTCGGGGGGTGCGCCTGCGCCGTCGTTCTGCGCTCGAAACGCTCGACGGCGAGGCCGCCTCGGTGGTTACCGGGCCGAGGCGGGTCGCGGCGGGTCGCGGCCGGGGCTTCCGCAGGTCGAGGGGCATTCCTGGACGTAGTCCTACCTGCCCGTCAGTTGTTCGGGCCGTACACCATCGTCACCGGCGCGTGGTCGCCAACCGTCGGGCTGCGCCCGACGAAGGTGAGGCAGGGGTACGGCTGGGGTCGAGCCGTTGGTAGCCACGTGGATTGACGATTGGCCTCACACCTGAACGGCCATCAGATGGTCAACGCGCCAGCGGATGGACACCTTTTCAGCCGGGGCCGGCAGCCGCCCGCCCGACCTCGTTCGCCGGGTTCACTGCGGCCAGCCTCAGCCCGGCACCTCCAGCTCGACATCGCCGATCCGCAGGCCCAGTCGGCGGTGGAACCGGGTCCCGGTCCTTCGGGCGCCCTTCAGGTTCTTCGCGAAGGCCTTGCGCTGGGCCGGGCTCGCGGAGCGCCAACGCAGCTCAAAGACCGGGCGTACCGGCGGGATGAGTTCCCGCACCCGTTCGTCGACCCCGGCGAGGCGGTCCTCGTAGCCGTCGTCCGGCCGGTACACCAGATCGAGGTCGACCGACGGTTCGGTGCCACCGGCCTGGTAATGACAGGTCGTGAGCCATTGGGTGATGTAGTCGAGCGCGATCCGCACAGAGGAGGAGATCTGCTCCTGCCACTCACCGAGGTAGGGCGCGTTCACCGACTCCGCGGTCACCTCCTCCGGCATCACGATCAGTCCGCGTACGGCGGTACCGAGCAACTCGACGTGGATGCGCGGCCACAGGCCGCTCGCGTCGATCCGGAAGGAGGGGAAGTGCCCCGCTATGCCGATCCCCGTCCGTAGGTTGGCCCAGTTCATCGCGTCGACCGGTAGCCGGTCGGGCGTGTACGGGCCGGCGGTCCGATGCCCCAGCTGACTGGCGCGCATCATGAACACGGCCTCGAACTCGTCGCCCCGCAACGTCATGCCGACGGGGAAGAACGCCCCGATCTCGCCCATGAACACCTTGCCGATGATCAGGGCTTCGATACTGGACCCACCCGGGTTCATCGCCACCTCCTCCATCGCCGCGGTGCCCGCTTCTCCGGCGCCTGACCGCGTACGCTGTCCAGCTCGGCCCGCACGGCGAGCGTGTCCGGGTGGCCGTCGCCCAGCCGCAGCCTCCGTTTCGCCCACACCTCGCGCAGGACCGGTTCGGCGTCGCCCGGCCGTCCGAGCCGGTGGTGCACCCGCGCCAGCCCCACCCGGGCGTCGAGCGTCCGTCCGTCGTCGCGGCCGAAGCGCTTCACGAGCCGGGGCAGCAGATCGGCGTACACCCGTTCCGCCTCCGCCTGCTCGCCGCTCGCCGAGAGCAGGGACGCGAGCCTCGCGGTCGCCTCCAGGGTGGCCGGGTGGTCCGGCCCGAGGTCCTGGGCGCGCTCCCCGGTCACCGCCCGGACCAGCGCCAGCGCCTCCGGCACCCGGTGTAGATCGGTGAGGACCCCGGCCCAGCCGAGCATCGCGCCCTGGGTCTCGACGTGGCCGGCGTCCCAGAGGTGGGAGCGGACGTCGACGACCAGTCGCCAGGCGTGCTCGGCCGCGGCCAGGTCGCCCTCGCGATGCAGGAGCAGGGCGGCCTCAGCGAGTGTGACGAGGTCGTCCTGGAGCCGCTCGGTGAAGACGCCGGTCCAGAACCCCTCGGACCGGTTCAGCTCGGCCTCCGGCCGGAGCAGCAGCGCGAGCCCTTCGGCCGTGCTCGGTGTGTCGGTCGGCTCCCGGCTCGCCGCGTCCTTGGCCACGCCGTGCCGGTACAGCGAGTGGCCGGTCTCGGTGCGCGAAGAGATCTTGTCCAGTTCGCCGACGAGTTCCAACGTACGGGTGGCGGCCTGACCTTGCCGGCGACCGAGGCGGGCGCATGCCTCGGCGAGCGCCGGGCGGCTGTCCGCACGGGAGGGCATCGGAACGGCCACCTCGGTCCGCAGCTCGTCGAGCACGGGCTCGGCCTCCAGCTGGGAGCCGGTCGCCGAGTCGAAGTCGTACTCCCAGTCCAGGGCCCAAGTCAGCAGGCGCCCGCGCTCCTCGCCAGCGAGGAGCAGGGCACCGTCGGGGGCCAGCTCGACGCGCGTGACCGCACCCGAAAAGCCGGTGAAGGACCGCAACAGACTGCCGGTCGCCAGGTCCCACAACCGGGCTGTCCGGTCCTCCCCGCCCGTCGCCGCGAGCCGGAAGTCCGGTGTGACGGCCAGGGTCAGCACGGGGCCGGTGTGCCCGGCCAGGACCCGGACGCAGCGAGCGGCGGCGACGTCCCAGAGCCGGACGGTGCCGTCCGCCGAGCCGGACAGCACCTGCCGCGCGTCCGGGCTCGGCAGGACGTCGACCACGGCGTCCGTGTGCCCGGTGAGCACGGCCTCGCACTGCCCGTCGGTGGTTCGCCAGACCCGCACGGCGGCATCGGCGCCACCGGTCACCACGAACCGGCTGTCGTCGCTCAGCCGCGCGGCGCCGATCCACTCCTGGTGCCCGCCCAGCACCCACCGGAGCTCGCCGTCGCACAGGTCCCAGATCTTCACGCTGACGTCCTGGCCGCGCGAGAGCCCGTAGCGGTGATCGGCACCAGCGGCCACGTCCAGCACCGCCCCCGGGTGCGCCTTCCAGCGCCCGATGGTCCGGCCGCTGCCGATGTCCCAGGCCGTGACCGCGCCGCCGGCGGTTCCCGCGAGAGCCACTCGGCCGTCCCGGCTGACCGCGACGTAGTACACGCGGTCGCGGGGATTGGTGAACAACTGGACGATCCGCCCGTCGCGCGGATGCCAGGCGACCACCCGGCCGTCCTCGCCTCCGGACACCGCGAGCCGGCCGTCGGCGGTCATCGCCACGGCACTGAGGAGGCCAGTGTGCAGGCTGAGCGTGTGCAGCAGTTGCCCGGTCCCGACGTCGAAGACCCATGCTTCGGCGTCGTTCCCGTTGCGGGCGAGCACGATGGGGCTGCAGCCGCTGAACTCCAGGGCCCACGACCGGCCGTCCTCCAGGTTGATCCGGCCCGCGGTCCAGGCGTCGGCGAGCTCGGTCCGGCGGCCGAGGGCACCGAGCCGTCGCCAGAGGCGCACCGCATCGGCGTGGCGCCGGTGCCCGGGCAGCGCGCGGGCGGCGCGGATCCGGGCGGCCGCGTCGCTGGGCCGGCCGGCACCGGCCAGCGCGGCGGCCTCCGCCAGCAGTTCGGCGGCCCGCGCGGCGATGGCCGCGATGGCCGGGGCCTCGTGCGGGCGGACGTAGCTCCACGGTGCCGACGGCCCCGCGGGCGGCAGCTGCCACACTCGCACCGACTTGCCCTCGGCGGTCACGGCGACCCGCCCGGCCGCGCTCAGTACGACCTCCTTGGTGTCGGGCGCCGGGTCCAGGGACAACCGGCACCGGCCGGTGTCCAGGTCCCAGACGCGTGACGGCTCGTCGCGGCCGCCGCTGGAGAAGCCGACCGTGCCGTCCTGGTTGACGGCGATCCGGCCGAAGCCGGTCTTCAGGCTCCGCTGGGTCTCGCCGGATGCGAGATCGACCAAGCGGACGTCGGTGCTGCCGAGGCCGATCGCGGCGAGGCGGCCGTCGCCACTGAACCGCGCTCCGCTCAGAACGCCGTCGAACCGGTGCACCAGCTCGCCCGTGCGGACGTCGTACACGGAATGCGTGCGGCGCCGGTGGTCGATGACGGAACACAACGTGCCCTGGGCGCCGAGGACGTCCGCCTGCCGCTCGAACCGCCGGACGTCCAGGGCCTGGCCCGTCCCGAGGTCCCAGGTGACAGTCTCGCCCTCCAAGTCGCTGGTGACCACGTGCCGCTGGTCCGCCGTCAGCGCGGCCAGGGTCACCCGACCGAGGTTGCCGGGAAGCTCGAAGCCGGCCCCGGCTTCGAGGTCGAGCACGAGCGCTCCCCCGCTTCCCCCGGCGACGACCAGGAGCTGTCCGTCGTCGCGCACCGCCAGGGTCGAGGCCAGGTATCCGTCCAGCCGCAGCTGCTGCCGACACTCGCGTGCCGGGACGTTCCAGACGCGCAGCCCACCGGAGCGGTCGGCCGAGACCGCGACCCGGCCGTCGGGGGTCAGCGCGAGGGCGGCGATCCAGTCCTCGTGCTCTTCCGGCAGGACGGACTGCGCGGGCGAGGGCGCAGACTCGACCGACGCGAGCGCGGCGGCGACCTGCGGGTCGCCGGGCATCCGGGCAGCCGCCTCCCGCAGCAGCGCGGCCGCCGCGACCGGGTCGCCGCGTTCCCGGTGCACCAGTGCGAGCAGATACGCCCCCGCACCGTCACCCGGATCCCCGAACCGCACGGACTCCAGTTCGTCGACCAACTCGGCATCGGTGATCACCCCGGTCCGCCACCGGTGCAGGCCGCGGTTGTAGCGGGCGTGCGGGTGGTGCGGATCCGCTCGCAGGGCCCGGGCCCACAGCTCCTCGGCGCTGTCGCGACGGCCGAGGTCCAGCATGGACAGCGCGTGGTTGGACAGGCCGTCGGCGAGCAGGGTGGCCGCTGCCGGGGCACGCCGGGGGTAGGGGCCGATCTCTTGCTCGTGGACTCGGACCAGGCGCTCCGCGAGCGGCCCGAGACGGTCCGGGCGGGTGGCCGGGTCCTCGGCGAAGCACTCGCGAAGCAGGTCCGCCACCTCGGCCGGCAGCGGCGCGAGCGCGTCCGGGGCCCCGACCCGGGCGAAGTCGGCGAAAGCGGCGCCGGCCTCGGTCCCGTCCGCCACCGGTGGCCTGCCGAGGAACATCTCGAACACGGTAACCGCCCAGGACCAGACGTCCGTGGCCGTCGTGAGCCCGCCCGGCGAGCGCGCCTGTTCGGGCGAGCAGTACGCGGGCGTCAGGCCGCCGCGGCTGACGAAGGCAGCGGAGTCCCCGGCGCCCTCCCCGGTGGCCATATGGGCCCGGGCCATGCCGAAGTCGGTGACCTTGACCGTGCCGTCCCGGGTGAGCATCACATTGGCGGGCTTGACGTCCTGGTGCACGACCCCGGTCGCGTGCGCGTGGTCGAGCCCCCACGCGGACTGGATGGCGACGTCCAGCAGCGATCCCAGGGGGTCGTTCCGGTAGAGGCTCCGGCTCCGGACGGCTTCGGCCAGGCTGCCGCCGTCCGCCCACTCCGCGAAGACCCGGGGCACGCCGTCGACGGTCCGGACGTAGACGCAGTTCGCGATGTGCGGGTGCAGGCCCAGCCCGACCCACACCTCGGCCTCCCGTGCGAAGTCCCGGATCGCGTCCAGCGAGCGGACCAGGGCCTGGCGCGGGGTCTTCACCGCGAGGTCGATCTCCCAGCCGCGGTGCCGGACCCGGTGCACCAGTCCCATGCCGCCGGTGCGTACCACGTCCAGGACCTCGTAGAGGTCGAGGACCACGTCGCCGCGGCGCCAGGTCGCCATCGCCGTCAGCCGATGGTGGCCACGTACACAGGTGTCCCGAGCAGCACCGACCTGGCCGTTCCGTCCGGGCTGTCGCCGTGCAGCAGGCGTTTGGCCACGAACTCGACGTTCTGCGTCGGCCAGCGCAGGCTCGCCACGGCGCCCTGCACCCGGGCGAGCGCGGCGCGGTCGGCCCGGTCGACGTCGCCGTCCACCGCGTCGGCGACGTACTCGTCCTCCAGGTCCGAGGTGGCTCCCAGTCCGTCGAGCATCGATGACATCATCGAGCGCCCCACCCCGCGCGCCTCGGCGTCCGGGACGGAGTCGCACACGTGCTTGTACGAGCCGCCCAGCCCGACGACGGTGTCCTCGCTCCGCCCGCCGAAGAACACCAACGAGGAGGTGGGATCACCGGGGAACGCGCCCCAGCGCATCGGCAGCATCCCCCAGAAGAACTGGCCCGGCTCGTCCACCGAGCCGAGGTCACCGTGATCGCGCAGGTACTCGACGACGGCCTCCAGCCGGCGGATCCGGTCATCGGACGGGCCCTGGGTCGTTCGCCTCGCCGACAGCACCGTGAGATTCACGCCCAGCTCCGTCTGGCGCTTCGCCCCGAACCCGGGGTCGATCTGCGGCAACAGCATGTCGACCTTGCTGTCGCTGACGTAGACGTAGTAGCTGAACGACATTTCCCGTCCCCTCCCGGCCGTGGCTCTGTCCCAGCGTAGCGACTATCCATGGCGATCCGTCAGATTCTCCGGGCGGGCACCGCGGGACCGATGGCGCCGCGCTGCTCGAACGTCCCGGCCGCCGACCTGGGACCACGGGTCCTCGCCTTCGCTGATCGGCACCGCTTCGCACCCCTGGAGCCGAGGGGAAGGTCGCCCGGTGCGCCGGGGCCGCTCGCCGGGTCGGCGGAGCGGACGCCGCGGAACTCGTCGACCGCGGTGTAGTCGTGCTTCGAAGGCGGCCGGAGGAAGGTGACGTGGTCAGGGGGCCCTGGAGGTCCAGGGGCCTGGCGTCGTACCGCACGGCGCCGGGGTGAGGTGGTGGAGGCGGCGGGGTGGGGGATGGAGGCGCGGGCTTCGGCGGCTCGTTGGCGGCGGGTGTCCAGGTCGTCGGCGTACCAGGTGTCGTGCAGGGCGCCGGGGTGGTCCCAGGTGCCGTTGATGAGGTCGAGGGCGGTGTTTCCGGCGCTGCGCTGGAACTCCGCCTTGATGGCGGCCTGTTGGAGCGCGGTCTGGATCGCGGCGAGGTCGAGGCGGGTGATCAGGACGCTAGGGGTGTTCGGTTCGCGGGTGGGCAGGGGGCCTTGGGGAGTGGGGAGACCCCGGTGTCGAGGCGGCCGAGGTTGTCGACGGTCGCGTTCTGGGCCTCCCTCGACATGGTCTGCATCTCCTGGTGCAGCCAGTAGAACTCGTCGAGGTCGGCCTGGGTGATGCGTATCCGCTGGTACAGGGCCTGGAAACGGGGGTCCCGGTGGAGCGGGAGCATGGCGGGTACGCGGGATGAGCCAGCGCGTCGTCGCGAAGCACCGGGGCTGGAGCCGCAACACCGTGCACCGCTAAACCGACACGTCCAACGCCTTCGTCAGGACCTCTAAGCCTGCGCCCCGGTGCGACATATCCCGATGCAGGACGTCGTTGACCATCGGGGCTCGACTTGGCTCGTCCTGGTCGCCGGGCCAGGCTGTCCTGTCCCTGATCGCCCTGCAGCTGAACCCCTGGCTGGCATGGGTCGATAAGGTCGGCAGCGTCCTGCGAGGCCGCGTCACGAAGCTGGTCCCGTTCGGCCTGTGCGTACGCTGGCCGCCCGATCGTGACTGTTGCAAAGCGACGCTTTCCCGGAAGAGAAGCTGACTTCCACTCAGAGAATGGCGATCACCGCGTAGCCCCATTCGCGGGGACATGGCAGCTGCGGTCATCGCTCCCGGCAGGTCGCGTGACGACCGCAGCAGCCGACGCCATTTGCCCGAACTTCGCAAAAACTCAATGGAGTTGGTCGCGGTCGAAGAAGGCTGATACCGGTGCGTGGTCGCTCCAGCGTTCGGCATGGGAGGCGGGGCGTTCGACGTAGGCCCTGACGCAGGTGTTCGCGAGCGCTGCGGCATCGACTGGGCCGAGAACCACCACGACATCGCGCTGGTCGATCAGGACGGCACCCAACTGGCCAAGCTGAGGATCAGCGACGACAGCGCCGGCTTCAATGCTCTGCTGGAGCTGCTGGCCCGCTTGGGGGGGGATCTGACGGACGCTCATATCCCGTCACGGGATGATCCACTTCGGAAACACACCATAGCCAATCCCCCGGCTGCTCAGGACCGAGCAGCCGGGGACTCAACTACGCGCGAAGGTGTTCCAGCGCCTTCTCCAGCGCGTCCTCAGCGGCAACCGCCACGTCCGGCTCGACGCCGACGCCCTCCCAGTTGGTGCCGGTGACCGGATTGATCGAGCGGGCCGCCGGCACGGTCACCGTCACATGCGGCGCAACAGGAATCCGAGCCGTCGGGTGGGCGCCACCACGCGTCGTCTGCCCGACCAGCGTCGCACGCTTGAGCACCTTCAGGTTGTATGACAGCTCCTCCCCACCGGAGAACGTGAAGTCGCTGGTCAGCACCGCCACCGGCCGGTCCGAATAGCGTGGCGCGGCGAGGTGCCCAAGGGTCCAGTACTGGCGGGTGGAGTCGGTAGCCCGGTCATAGATGTCGTTGAGGTGCACCTCGTCGTCAGCGAAGAAGTAGCTGCACCACAGCTGCACGCCCTCCGGCGAACCGCCGCTGCACTGCCGCAGGTCGATGACCAACGCCTCGGTGGAAGCGACCAGTTGCATCGCGGCCGCGATCGCGGGACCGCCCACCCCGGCCGGGGGAATCATGCGCAGATCGAGGTAGCCGATGTTGCCGTCGAGCTGCTCCGCCCGCCGGATTCCGTAGTTCTTCTCCCGTGCGTACCGCTCGAACCGGGCCCGGGCGACGTCCTCCGGCTCCTCGTCCATCGACTGCGGCTCCTCGCTCCACAGCAGCCGCAGGTGCTTGTCCGGACACACCCCCTGCAAGTCCTCCGTGACCCGCTCGCACAGCCCCCGCTCGTCCAGGCTCTCATAAGCGCCTTCCGCCAGCCGGTTCCGGATTGCCACTTCAATGGCCGCCGCCTTCTCGGGGAACACGTAACCAGCGGTGATCCGGGCGAGGGCGGCGTCGAGTATCGCTCCATGAGTGATCATTCGCGCGATCGTAGGTCAAGGCCGAACCGATGCCCAGCGGTTTCTCGGCGCTGGGTGGCACCGGGGTCGCGCAGTCCTACGCAGTTGTGGAACCTCGTCGCCGGGCGCGGGCGTTCGTGCTGGGGCTCCTTGGGGACCTGCCGAGGAAGAACTGCTGGACGATCGCCGAGCACGCCGGTGACGCGAGTCCGGCCGGCATGCAGCATCTGCTCAGCCGGGCGTCTTGGGATGCCGACCAGATCCAGGACGAGATACGGGACTTCGTGGCGGACCACCTCCGCGACGAGGACGCTGTGCTGGTCGTCGACGAGACCGGGGACCTGAAGAAGGGCACCGCGAGCGTCGGGGTACAGCGCCAGTACACGGGCACCGCGGGACGGATCGAGAACTCCCAAGTGGCTGTCTACCTGGTCTACTCAGCCTCGGCCGGGCACGCCGCCATCGACCGCCGCCTCTACGCCCCCCGCTCCTGGACCCAGGACCCGACCGGTGCCGGGCCGCCGGCATACCCGACGGCCTGAAGTTCGCCACCAAACCCGCCCTGGCCACCGAGATGATCGCCAAGGCCCTGGACGCCGGTGTCTCGGCCGTATGGGTCACCGGCGACGAGGTCTACGGCGGCGACCCACACCTGAGCGCCGAGCTGGAAGGCCGTCAGATCGGCTACGTCCTCGCCGTCTCACGCAGGCGGCCGATCGCCACCCGCGCGGGTGTCTTCCGCGCCGGCGCGCTGGCCCACGGCCTGCCGAAACGTGCCTGACAGCGGCTGTCCGCGGGAGCCGCGGCCAAGGGCCACCGCTTCTACGACTGGGCCCAGGTCGACATCGACAGCCTGCCCGGGCGCCCCGGCCAGCGGTGGCTGCTCGTCCGACGCAACCGGCGCACCGGTGAACTCGCCTTCTACCGCTGCTACTCGCCCCGCCCGATCCCGCTCACCACGCTGGTCAAGGTGGCCGGACGCCGCTGGACCGTCGAGGAGAACCTTCCAAGCCACCAAAGGCCTGGCCGGACTCTACGAGCACCAGGTCCGCCGCTGGACCTCCTGGCACCGCTGGACCACCCTGGCCATACTCGCGCACGCCTTCCTCACCGTCACCGCCGCCATCGAACGGGCCACGAACATAGCGGCGGCCGACCTCAGCCCGCTGACCTGCAACGAGATCCGACGCCTGTTCGCAGCCTTCTTCACCCAACCCGTCCGCGACCTCGCCCACTGGCTCCGCTGGTCGGAATGGCGGCGCCGGCACCAAGCACGCGCCCGCACCGGCCACTACCAGCGGCAAGCAGCCCAAAAACTATGAAGATCAAGATCTACAGCTGGAGTACTGGCCTCTACCGTCGGCTGCTGGTAGCACCGCCGTGGATGCCCTCGACCGCGAGTGGGCCACCCTGACACTCCGGAGTGGCCACCCTCCGGGCCCCAGTCGGGCTGGGACCCGGTTCTGGAGCGGTACTACATCGCCCTGGAGTGGGTGGAGCGCAGCCTGAAGGACGATCTACAGGCTCGTCGGCTGGGACGCCCACTTCGAGAAGATCGTGTCACCACCTTGTGACAGTCAGCGATGATCAAGGAGCGGCACAGGATCGGGCCCACCGGCCGGGACCGCGTGGCGAAACCCCGGACGGGCATCGCTCCGGGTGAGAGGTTCGCCTGTTCGGCTCAGCGAGGATGACGGCCAGGAGACGGCGCCCGGAGACCTTCCTACCGTTGGACCCCGGGAGGCTGCATCCCCGCGGAGCCCGGCCGAGGACCTCTCGCCCGTCGGCCACCGCTCACGCCGAACCCGGCAGTCGACTTCCACCGTGACCACGCAGGGTCCGGGTCGAAGGAGATGAAGGACATGAACACCACGCGCACCGCCCGCACGCCCGCGGCACCCGCACTGAACGGGTGCCGGACATCACGCCGCCGCCTTCGGGCACGGATCGGGCTCGCCGCGACCGCCACGGCCCTGTCGCTGCTGCCGATCGCCCCGTCCACCGCCAGCGCGGCACCCCACCTCCCGCTCACACAGATCGTGCGGGAGGCCAAGGTGAAGGCGCAGCAGGAGCACCCCGGCTCGCAGTTCTACGACGCGGACGCCGTCCTGCTGACACCCACGACCAACCCCAATGACGTCCAGGCCTGGTGGATCCGCTTCCGGGCCAAGGACTCGGAGCCGTCCTTCGAGTACAAGTACTCGACCACCGGTCAGTACCAGAGCACGCAGCGGTGGAGCGTCCCGATCGGGCTCCAGGCCATCTCCCCGTTCACCATGACGGAGGTCCAGGCCCACGATCTGGCCGTCAAGGCCGGGCACACCGGTGCGTTCAAGCCCCTGTACCTCAATGAGCCCGTCGTGCAGAACCCGCATCCCACCTACTACTTCTGCATTCCCAGCGAGGGCAGGACGGTGGCGGTGGACACCGTGACGGGCCACGTCACCACGCCGTGGTCGTGCTAGTGACCACGGTGTGAGCCCTGTCCGGTGGCCGTCACCCAGCGGGGGTGACGGCCACCGGCGGCTGGCGATCCTTGCCCTCCGCCCGCTCGGTGCCGCCGACCGGGCGGGCGACAAGGGTCGCTGGCCTGGAGCGCGAAGGGCCGGCTGCCGCCGGTCAGCCGGGCCCGGGTGCGAGCGGGGGCCGTGCCGGTTCGGCCGGTCGCCGCGGATCCGCGCCGGCCGGTGCGGCTAGCATGCTCTGTGTCGCCGGCATCGCCCCGGTGGCGCTGTCCGGGACCGCCCACGCGCAGGGCACCTGCACGGTCTCGGGCCCCACCACCACCTGTACGTTCGTTCCGCGCGGCCAGCCACTCCCGCAGGTAGTCCGCCACGGTGGTACGACGCTCCTCGTACGCCTCGCTCAGCTCACCGTCCAGGACCGCCGCCAGATCCTGCGCGGCCTCCGCCTCCGTCGCGAACCCGCCACGGTTCCGGGTGCGCCGTCTGCCGTCCTCCGGAGCCAGGTCGACGCAGTACGTCCACGACCCGTGACCCGCCTCCTGTAGCAACCGCGCACACCACGCACCCAACTGCCGCCCGTGCCCGTCCTTGCACCCGCACCGCCGGTACACCCTGCCCCGCTGCGCACGCTGTCCCGTGTGCTTCTCCTTCTTGAACGTGGTGACTCTGGTCCAAGGCTTGCCGTTCGGCCGGGCGTGGCGGCAGAGTGTGCGGGGCTGTGCGCGAGGCACGTCAGAACCAGCCGGCGAGGACACGCTCAAGACGACACACCGTCCGGAAGATCACCATCAGTATCCGGTGGGTAGTCGCCCCTGATCCGCCCGGGCTGGCGAGTGGCAGCGAAGGGTGTCCCGGTCGGTCGGCAGGCGGTGTGGGATCCCAGATTCCATGTCCTCTCCCCATGGGCGATGTCCACCGCGTGGCCAGAAGGACACGGGAACGGAAACCGGCAGGTGAATCGCCGCTGCCCGAGCCAAGGGTTGTCCCGTAGCGGCAGGACGCACGTGAGATGACCTCTCATGCCATCAGTGTGCTCGCGACCACTGGCAGCGCTCCCGCGGCCCGGCAACGCCCATCTGGACAGGGCGGGCGGCGACGACCGGCGGATGCTGGCGGGTGCTGGCGGTGCTGGGATTCCGAAGGAACCGGCCGGCCCCGGGCGCTCGCCGAAGGCCCGGCCGACGAGGGGGCGGCGAAAAGGTTGGTGTGCAAGGCCGACGGAACCGGGTAACGTCTTGGTCATGTTCTTCCAGACCCCGATTTACGAGTGAGCGCGTGATGGGCCCCCGCTGACGTCCTTCGACGTCGCCGCCCGTCCCCCACCGATGAATCCGTAGATCACTTCACTTCACTTCACCACCGGGAGAACCCACGACCATGAGCAAGAACATCAACAACCCCGTGGGCATGGGCGGCGGCCAGCGCAAGAGGCAGTCCCGCGCCGAACGGCAGAACAACGGTCCGCACCGCAACCTCGACCGCCAGGGTGCAGCCGACCAGAAGGCGGAGCTGGTGCGCAAGATGCGCGAGAAGGCAGGAACGGCTGAGGGTGCCGGGCAGGCGGGCGGCGACACCGTACAGGGCTGACGCACCGCCGCCGCAGCGCGGCACCGCACGGGGCAGGGCTCGGACCGCGACGCGCGGTCCGAGCCCTGCTGCCGTACCGGGCGCGGCCGGTTCCGCTCGGCTCTCGGCCGACCACCCGCGTCTCAGCTCGGCCGGCCACCCGGGGCAGCCGCAGAATCGGCAGCCCCGTCACCGCCACCACCCCGAGCTGCACCAGCAGCTCAGCACGTCCCCGTGCCCAGCCCGGGCGACACCGCAGCCGGCGGCGGCAGAGGATGTGGACACGGCCGCAGGACAACACTGGTGGACACCTCGGAGGGACAACCGCGAAACCCGCTGGCCAGAACGACTCCGACGGACAGGCCGATGCGGCTGGGGGGCAAGGGGTTGCGGGCGCTGGCCACATCTAGAGGGATGTTCGGGTCTGGATCGTCGGGGGAGCCGATCTGGGGCGGACAGATGCGTCGCTTGTGGAAGCAGGGTCACGTGAATGGCTTTGCTGAAAAATCCACTGCGGGAGTGCCGTGCGACTTCCTTCGCCGCTGGCGTATTTGCTACCGAGAGGCGGCCCCGACGTGTGGAGTGCTGCGCGTCGGGGCCGCCTCTTGATTCTGTCGAACTACCCGTTTCTGCGGACTAGTTGCTCAGATCGAACACTGCCGTGACCGGTGCGTGGTCGGACCACCGCTCGGCGTGGGACGCGGCGCGTTCGACGTAGGCCTCGACGGCTTTGTCGGCCAGGGTTTTTGTAGAAATAACCAGGTCGATGCGCCAGTGGAACGACACCTTTTCGAAAAAGGTCCACCCGTTCGAGTGCAGCCTGTTCGAGGGTGCTCGCTGGCCTGGGCGGTAGGGGACCTCGTGTGAGCATCATGACGGCTTCGGTGCCGGTTCGGGCGGTGGTGGGTTCGCGTGTGTCGGACACGCACGGGGACGAGGGCAAGGTCTCGCACCTGGTGCAGGCGGAGTCGGCGACCCGGCACGCGCTCTCGAAGGAGTGGGAGGTTGTCGGGTCGTTCGAGGATCTCGACGTCTCGGCGGAGATCACGCCGTGGAAGCGTCCGGACCTCGGGCCGTGGCTCACCGATCGCCAGAGCGAGTGGGACGCGTTGGTGTGGGCGAAGGCGGACAGGGCGTTCCGGTCGGCCAAGGACTGTGCGGACGTGGCGCACTGGGCGGACCCGGCGCTCCGGCGCCCGTGAACGCACCGCCCTGACGCCGGCACGGCAACGTAGCGGGTCAGGTGCGCGCATCCCGACCCATCCCCGCCGCGTGACCCGGCAACCCGGCGAACGTGTGCGGTCACCGCGGTACGTGGCGGAGGCGAGTGATGCACGCCGCCCCTCACAGGAGGCGCCGTACGGCCTCCATGATCGCGTTCCGGCAGTCCTCCGGGTCCGACGCCAGGACAGTCGTCGCCGGCATGCTCGCGGCATTCGTCGGGCTCCAGGCCGAGGCGATGGCCAGGACGAGGGTGAGAAGTGTGGCCGGGGTGAAGCCCGGTGTGCCCACTCCGCCCTTCCGAGCCGCTTCCAAGGAGGCGAGCTTGTCGTCGTGGGTCTGCTTGGCGACGGCAGGGTCCCGTTCCACGGCAGTGCTGCGTTCCAGTCGGTGCCAGGTCGCCAGGCGGAGCACCTCGGGGTGCTTCTGGTAGAAGTCGAACAGCCGCCCGGCGTAGCCCGGCAGGTCGTCAGGCGTGAAGGGCACCATGTCGAGGCCGCGCCCGAGGTGTGCGTCGAAGACGGCGTCGAAGAGCCCGTCCTTGTTGCAGAAGTAGACGTAGATGAGGTTCTTGTTCGCCGAGGCGACCTTGGCGATCCGGTCGACGCGGGCTCCCGCGATCCCGTACGCCGCGAACTCCTGGGTTGCTGCGTGGAGGATGCGCGCCTTCGTGGCCTCGGCTCGGGACATGGGAGTCATGCTAACAGCGCCTACTGGATCTTGCCGGGGCGTAGGACCCGGTGCCCTCGCCAGGTGAGCGCGTTCGCCGCTGGAACCACGGTGGATTCGTTTGAGACATGAGGCGATTCGTTCGGGAGTCCCGTCGGTGGTCTTGCTCCGGGTGAACCGGTGAGGGGGAGAAGTGCCTCGCCGGAACGGTGAGTTGCCACCGCCCGACGATGACCGGGCCGACGGTAGGCGCGATGCGCAGACCCACGACGAGGCAGGCCGGGGGCCGCGGCGACGTGCTCCTCGCGATCAGGGACCGGTACGCAGCGTGTGTCGTCACCGCAGTCCGAAGGCGTCGATCACTGCCTCGGAGGCGAGCAGCATGACGGTGCACCACAGGGTGACACCGGCCATCAGCCAGCCGATCAGCCGCCACCGGGGCAGGCCCAGCGCCGTGCCAAGCATGGCCGATCCCCAGGTGCCGAAGAGCGCAGGCCCGATGATGCCGAAGCCGATCACGCCGTACCGGTTCACCAGGCGCCGGGCCCGTCGGCCGGTGGGGCCGTCAAGGCGGTTGCGGCGGTTGCGGCGGTTGCGGCGGTTCTCGGGCGGCGGCCCGGCGGTGACGGGCCGCCGCTTCGAGCGCCAGAGCAGCCAGCGGGTACGCAGCCACCCGGCCGCGAAGACGGCGGACAGCAGGCATCCGGCCGCGCCGAGGAGTACGGCGACGAGCGCGACGGGCGGGGGGAGGGAGGAGAGGCCGAAGGGTACGGCCGGGGTGCCCAGGGCGAATCCGGCGAGCACGGCCAAGGCGAAGTTCAGCACGCAGCACTCCTCATCTTGGGGACGGGCGCCACGTCGGTTCGCGGCGACAGTGAGTTAACTAACCAGTTACGCTATCGCGGTGACCACCTCACCATCCGCCTCAGCATCCTTGCCGGGCAGTTCGGTTGAACGACTGGCGGCATCCAGGTACGTACTTCTCACGACGTTCCGCCGGGATGGGCGGGCCGTGCCCACTCCGGTGTGGGTGATGGGGGACGGGGACTGCCTGGCCGTGTGGAGCGCGGCCGACGCCGGCAAGGTCAAACGGATCCGCAACAGCGGCCGAGTGACCGTCGCCCCCTGCAACTGGCGGGGAGTCCCGAAGGGGGAATCCGTGCCCGGTGTCGCCGAGTTGCCCGCCGACCGGGACACCGTCCACTACCTCGACCTGATGAAGCGCAAGTACGGCCTCGTCGCGCGGGTCGGCTTGCTGGGCAGCCGACTGAAGGGGTCCGGGTGCCGCGCGGTGGGCATCCGGATCCGACTCGCGGAGTGACCCTCGCGGACCTCCGTCGCATCCGGCCATCGCTCTTCGCCCGAAGTCGTGTTGACGGACCGTCGGATCTCGGGCAGCCTTGCCTCGGAATATTAACCATCCAGTTAGTCAATCTATTTCGAACGGAGTGGTACCGCCATGTCGGCATCCACCACTGAGCTCACCGGCATCCCGCCCGAATCAGGACCCCCGTCCCCGCGGTCCTCGCTGCGGTGGTGGGCGCTGGCCGTGATCGGCCTGGCCCAGTTGATGATCATGCTGGACGCCACCATCGTGAACATCGCGCTGCCGTCCGCCCAGGCCGACCTGGGCTTCTCCGACAACGACAGGCAGTGGGTCGTCACCGCCTACGCACTCACCTTCGGCAGCTTGCTGCTGATCGGCGGGCGTGTCGCCGATCTCTTCGGCCGCAAGCAGGCCTTTCTCGCGGGTGTCATCGGATTCGCCGCCGCCTCGGCGCTCGGCGGAGCCGCCGGCAGCTTCGAACTCCTGGTGCTGGCCCGGGCGATCCAGGGCATCTCGGGTGCCCTGCTGGCCCCGGCGGCCCTCTCCCTGCTGACGACCATCTTCACCGACGTCAAGGAGCGGGGCCGGGCCTTCGCGATCTTCGGTGCCATCGCGGGCGCCGGCGGCGCGCTCGGCAACCTGCTCGGCGGCCTGCTGACCGAGTACCTCACCTGGCGTTGGACCCTCTATATCAACCTGGCGTTCGCGGCGGTGGCGCTCCTGGGCGGTCTGCTGCTGATCGAGCGTCAGTCGCGGGCGGAGCAGCGCCCCAAGCTCGACGTCCCCGGTGCGGTACTCGTCACCCTGGGGCTCTTCGGCCTGGTCTACGGGTTCTCCAACGCCGAGTCGCGCGGGTGGAGTTCTCCCGCCAGCTGGGGTCTGCTGGTCGGAGGCCTCGCCCTGATCGCCCTCTTCGCGTACTGGCAGTCGACGACGGCCGGGCCACTGCTGCCCCTGCGCATCCTCCTCGACAGGGATCGAGGCGCCTCCCAGATCGCCATTCTGGTCGCCACCGGAGGCATGTACGCGGTCGCGTTGTTCCTCGCCTACTACATGCAGCAGACGCTCAAGTACACCCCGGTCGAGGCGGGGCTCGCCTTCCTGCCCATCCCCGCCGCACTGGTCGTTGCCTCCGCCCTGGCCGTGGGGGTCCTGATGCCCCGGGTGGGGCCGAAGATCGTGATTCCCCTCGGGATGGCGCTGCTGGGCGTGGGCATGGTCTGGTTCACCCGCCTGGATCTGGACAGCACCTACACGGGAGGCATTCTGCCGCCGCTGCTCGTCCTGGGCCTCGGCCTCGGCCTGGTCTACGCGCCGGCGATCGACCTGGCCACCTACCGGGTTCACGAGGACGACGCCGGGGTGGCCTCCGCGGCGGTCAACACCTCGCAGCAGATCGGTGGTTCGTTGGGGATCGCCGTTCTCAACACGCTCGCGGCGACCGCCGCGGGCAGCTATCTCAGCAGCCGGCAGGCCACGCCCGAGGTGATCGCCGGGGCGGCGTTGCACGGCTACTCCACCGCGTACTGGTGGGCGGCCGGCCTCGCAGCCGTCGGGCTCGTCGTGACCTTCGCGCTGTACCGTCCCGGTGTTCGGGAGAAGTCCCCCGACGCGGTGAAGGCCGTCGCCATGTGACACCTGCTCCACGAAGTCCCTCCATCCTTGAATCGCAAGCAGCCCCCGGGGCCGCGCCGCGCCCCTCGGGGGCCGGTCGCCGCCCCGGGGGCTGCTTGGTCGGGCCGCCCTTGAGCAACTGATGGCGGAAGCCGAGTACGGCACCCGCAGTCCTCCCCGGGCTCCGGGGGCGGCACGGCACGAAGCCGCCTCGGCCCGACGCCCGGCAGGACGGTGCGTAGGGCCTGTCCGGCGGAGTGCGCCGCGGTGGTCTCGGCGCCGAAGTTCACCGGCACGTCGATGAAGAGCTCCTGGCCGAGGGCCTCGTGGGAGCGGGCCTGCTCGCCCGTGGCCCGCAGGACGGTGACGCTCTGGCGGCCGTCCTCAGGCGGGGAGAAGACGAAGCTGTACGCCACGTCGGAGCGGTGGTCGCCGTCGGTGTCGACGTTGACGCGGTAGACGGCGTCCGGGTGGAACGCCTGGCCGCCGATGGGGGCGACCGGGTTGACGTTCAGGATCAGCACGGTCCGAAGGTCAGGCACGGTGAAGGCGAACAGGTCCGTCATGTCGAGGCGGGCGTCGTCCAGGGGAGCGGAGGTTGGGGCCGCTGAGGTGATGAGACATGCCCACCAGCATGAGCAGCCCTGCCCCTTCGTGCCCGGCTGGCGGGCTCTTCGTGCCGCGGATTCACACCGGTGCCGCCCCGCCGCGTCCGTCGGGCCGTGCTGGTGGAGCGGATCACCGAGCGGGCTCCCCGCCGCCGACGCTGACGGCCGCGCCTTGTTGCCGGCCCGTTGTCCATCGATTGTCTGCCGGGAGGCTGGGCTCAGGTGCTGCCCGGGGTGCCGCGACCGTGTTGACCAGGGCGTTGACTGCATGCCGACGAGGTCGTTGATCGTGTGTCTACCAGTATCCCTGACCGTATATCAGGTCCGGTCGCGGACTCGGCGGCTTCCGGACGGGGCCGCCGGCGGACGACTCAGGAGGACTCGCATGTCCCGTATTCCCCGAATCTAACTGTCCTGTTCAGTTTCTGACGGCAGTGAGGCATCGAGGACTGCCGAGGGGGGACGGCAGCGAGACGTCGATGACTGCCGAGGGGTGCGGCAGTGGGACGTCAATGAATGCCGCGGGGGGGTTGAGGCGCTGACATTGAGTGCTGTTCCTCGAGTCCGCGCCATTTGGGGTCCGTAGTGGGTCGCACACAGCCCCGTCGCCCAAGGCCGTCCAATGCTCCGGGTTTATTCCGGGGGCCACCCCAGCATTACTGTGACATTCCTGCCGCTCAGTCCTGCCCGAAGGGATTTTTGGCATGACAACCGTGCGCCGCACACTTGGCGTTCCGCCATTTTTCTGCCCTTTGCCCGACGCCGTGTACGACAAGCCGGAGGAAATAGATGCCGGCGCCGTCGCCTGGATGTTCCGGCAAGGGTTCCGCAAGGAGGGTGACTGGCTGCCGCGCATGAATGCGGGTTCGTACACCGCACACTGCATGCCGTACGTCCTCGACCGGTGCGCCGAGATCATCACCTATGTCATGTACTGGGGCGGCGCCTGGGACGACGACCTCGACGTGATCCCGGGGCTGGACCAGCCCGCACCGCTGACGGTCCACGTCAGCCGTCTCAAGCACATCCTCGCCTCGCCCAAGTCCGTCGTGCCGCCCGGAGACGCGTACCTCTCCTCCTTCCAGGACTTCTGGAACCACATCTCCACCGTGTCGACCCCGGGCCAGCTCGAGCACCTGCGCCAGGGTTTCTGCAGCTACTTCGACGGCGTGCTGTGGAAATGTGCGAACCAGAGCCTCGGTGAACTCCCCGAACTGGGCGACTACCTGATCATGCGTGGCAACGATGTGGCCGGCCCCTGGCTGACCGCACTCACTCCGATCGGCGCCGGCTACGAACTGACCGCAGCCGAACGCCTCGATCCCCGGGTGCGCGCCGCCTCCGAAGCCGTATCCGTCATCGTCGGTCTCGACAACGACCTGATCTCCATTCACCGGGAGAATCTCCAGGGCTTGTTCGACCAGAACGCCATCAGCATCATGGTGCGCGACCGGCAATGCACGCCCGAGGAAGCGGTCGCCGAGGTCCGCGCGCTGCGCGACCGAATCATGTCCCTTTATCTGAATCTGCGTGACCAGGTCTCCGCGACCGCCCGCCCGGAACTGCGACGATACGTCCACGAGATCGGTTACTGGATTCGCGGGCACATCATCTGGGCGGACTTCACCACCCGTTACTGCGCGCCTGTCGACCCGGAGACCGGCGAAGAACAGGACTTCGGTGGCTACGGCCTGCTCTGGGCCGACGAGCCGGCTGACGCCAACCCTGCGCCCCTGCCGATTCCACAGATCGCCTGGTGGTGGGACCAGTTGGAGAAGTGACAGCGGCGAAGCAAAGTCCGACAGGTCCACAAGTTCGCCACTAACCGCATGGAGGTTTGTTCCGTGACAGGCCAGGAAACCCGCAGCTACACGAAGGGCAGCGCACCGAATGCCCTGCCCGTGCTCGGGCACGCGAATCAGCTGCGCAGCGACCCGCTCACCTTCCTCCGATCACTGCCCGAGCAGGGCGATCTCGTGAAGATCATGGTGGGGCCGACCCCCATGTACATCGCGTGCCACCCTGATCTGGTCCACGAGATGCTGACCGACAAGGTCAAGGACTTCGTCAAGGGCGGTCCCGTGATGGACCGCGTGCGCACGGTCCTCGGAGACGGGCTGGTCACGGTCGACGGCCTCGTCCATCGCAAGCAGCGACGCCTGATCCAGCCGTCCTTCCACCCTGCGCGCATCGCCGAGTACGTCGGCATCATGCAGAAGCAGGCAGCCGTGTCGGCTCATGAATGGCCGGAAGGCAAGAACGTCGACCTCCTGATGCAGATGGGCAACCTCAGCGCCGACGTGGCGCTGAGCTGCCTCTTCTCCGAGCCCGGTGAGGGCGAGGTGCGCCGGGGCGGTCACCACGGTCTCCCGACGGCCCTGAACACCGTGATCGACGGCATGTTCTTCCGCATGCTCAACCCGCTGCCGGCGCTGTCCTTCCTGCCCACTCCCGGCAACCAGCGCTACAAGCGGGCGGAGGCGCAGCTGCACCAGGTGGTGAACGAGACCATCGACCGCTACCGCCGCTCGGGCGACGGCGGCGGTCTGTTGCGCACGATGATGACGGAGGTCGACGAGGAGGGGCACCGCTTCACCGACCAGGAGCTGCACGACCAGTCCATCACCCTGCTCCTCGGAGGCGCGGAGACCACCGCCGTCCTGATGTCGTGGATCTTCCACCTGCTGCACGAGAACCCGCAGGTCGCCGCCAAGTTGCACGCGGAGCTCGACGAGGTGCTGGCCGGCCGCCCGGTGACGGCCGAGGACCTGAAGAAGCTGCTGTACACCCGCAACGTCGTCGCCGAGGGTCTGCGCCTCTACCCGCCGGCCTGGCTGCTCAGCCGTCGTGCCGCTGTCGACACCACGCTCGGCGGGCTGCCCGTGCCGGCCGGCACCGAGCTGTCGTACAGTCCCTTCCTGCTGAACCGGGACGCCCGCTACTTCGACGCCCCCGACAGCTTCGAGCCGGACCGGTGGCTCACCATGTCGACCACTCCGCGCAAGGGCGCCTACTTGCCCTTCGGCGCCGGGAACCGCAAGTGCATCGGTGACGCGTTCGCCCTCACCGAGGCCCAGGTCATCGTGGCCACCGTGGCCCAGTACTGGAAGCTGGACCGCGCCCCGGGCACCCGCCCCACGCGCGCCCTCGTGCGGATGAGCCTGCGTCCCGACCAGCTCACGGTGGTGCCGACCCGTCGGCAGCCGGCACGCGAGCCGCAGTCCGCCGCGAGCTGAACCCGTTCCGTTCGACCGACAGGGGCCCGGCGGGTGCCGCACCGGGCCCACCCCTGCCCGGCATGCCCTCCACCATGTGAACCCGCATGTACGGAGGGCATGCCATCCGGCGCGGCCCGAACACCCACCACTCGCCCCTCCCTCGGCGACCCGCACCTGCGGTGCGGCCCGGCGACTGCCGGGACCCTCCTTCGCCCGGCCGGAAAGTGATGCCTCTCGGCGCTTTCCCTCCCATGCCACGTCCTCGCGGACGCGGCCACATGGTCTTGACGAACAGGAGTAACGACATGAACTCGATCACCAGCCTTCGCGAGCTGGGAGCCGACGCCCTGGACTCGGTTCATCTGCGCGGCCTGATCGACGAGCGATTGAACGCCTTCCTCGACGCCAACTGCGACAGGCAACCCCACCTGGTCTCGCTCATCGAGCACCTGCGTGGCTTCCTGACCGCCGGCGGCAAGCGCATCCGGCCGCTCTTGTGCATGGTGGGCTGGCACGCGGCGGGCGGATACGGCGACACGGGGCCCGTCATCGGCGCGGCGGCCTCGCTCGAACTCTTCCACGCCTTCACCCTCATCCACGACGACGTGATGGACGCCTCCGACACCCGGCGTGGCCGTCCGACCCTCCACCGGACGCTGGAGACGGGTGCGGACGCCACGACCGCCGAGCGGTTCGGCACCAATAGCGCGATCCTGCTCGGCGACCTGGTCATGGTGTGGTCGGACGAGCTGCTGTACTCCAGCGGCATCGAGCACGAGCGATTGGTCGCCGTCCGACCGCTGCTGGACGCCATGCGCACCGAGGTGATGATCGGTCAGTACCTGGACCTGCTGGCCACCGGGAAGCCCAACGAGGACGTCGAACGGTCGCTGGCCGTGATCCGCTACAAGACGGCGAAGTACACCGTGGAGCGGCCGCTGCACATCGGCGCGGTCCTTGCCGGAGCGGACCAGGCCCTGCTGGACGTCTTCACCGCCTACGCCCTTCCGATCGGCGAGGCCTTCCAATTGCGCGACGACCTCCTCGGCGTCTTCGGCGACCCGTCCAAGACCGGCAAGTCGGTCCTGGACGACCTGCGGGAGGGCAAGGCGACCGCTCTGATGGCACACGCCCTCCACGCCGCCGGCGCCGAGCAGGCGCGGGTGCTGAGGTCCCTGGTCGGCGACCCGGACCTGGACGAGGCAGGCGCCGAGACGGTTCGCGGGATCCTGCGGGCCACGGGCGCCGCCGACAAGGTAGAGCAGATGATCACCGATCGTGTGCAGCGTGCCCGGCGGGTCCTGGACGAGACCCCGTTCCCGGACGAGGTCAGGAAGACCCTCGAAACCTTCGTCACCACCACGACACTCCGGACCACCTGAGCACCACGTCGGCGCGGGTCGCCACCGTCCCGGCGCCGCCACACGCGTCGCTCGCCTCGCGAGCCCACCCCGTCCGGAACCCGCTGCCGGGGGCGACCGGGGGAGAACCGGCCCGGCACCCGCCAGGGACGCGGTTCCGCGAGCACGCACCGTCGGGTGCGGCTCGACGCCCTGGCCCGCCCTGCGCGATGACATCGCTCGGGCCGGCGGCCGCGACCGCCGGCCACGGTGGTCCGGGGGTGGCCCGGGCATGACGCGGCGCGCGGTCGAACGGGCTTACTTCATTCCTTCCTAGAAATCTGGATGACGCGATCTCAATGGAATTTCGACAAGGGGAGCTGAGCACGTCGACTCCACCGGCCTCGGCGGCAGGGACAGCGGACAGCCGCCGTGCTCGCTCGGTCGGCACCGGCCACGCCCATGCCAAGGCCATTTTGCTGGGGGAGCACGCGGTCGTCTACGGAGCCCCGGCGCTCGCCCTGCCCGTTCCGCAGCTGTCGATCACCGCCAGCGTCGGGTTCTCCACCCGCGGTGAAGAACCGGCAGGTGTGTCCTTCACGATGACCGGATCCGCCTGGAAGGAGGTCGGAACGCAGGCATCCGAGGGGCTGCGTCGGCTGACCACCGACTTCAGGGCATCCACGGGCATCGACGACGGCCGGCATCTCGATGTGATCATCGACGGTTCGATCCCGCTCGGCAGGGGGCTCGGCTCCAGCGCGGCCTGCGCCCGTGCCGTCGTCCTCGCCCTGGCCGACCTCTGCGGCCGCGAGGTCTCGCAGCGGACGGTGTTCGACCTGGTGCAGACCGCCGAGAACGTGGTGCACGGCAAGGCCAGCGGCGTCGACGCCATCACCGTCGGCGCGAGCGCGCCGTTGCTGTTCCACGCGGGCGAGGCCCGCACGCTGCTGGTGGGCTGCGACGCGCTGTTTGTCATCGCGGACAGCGGCACCGTCGGCAGCACCAAGGAAGCGGTCGACAAGCTGCGGGAGAGGTTCCGACTCCACGCCGGAGCACAGGAGCGGTTCGTCCGCCGGGCGTCGGAACTGACCAGCGAAGCCGTGACCACCCTCGCCGCCGGCCGGCCGGAGGAGCTCGGCTTCCTGCTGACGGAGTACCACGGAATGCTCCGCGAGGCCGGGCTGAGCACTGACCGGATCGAGGGGATGGTGAGTGCCGCGCTCGCCGCAGGAAGCCTCGGCGCCAAGATCACCGGGGGTGGACTGGGCGGCTGCGTGCTCGCTCTGACCCAGCCCGAGCAGGCGAGAGAGGTCACCCGGCGGCTGCACGAAGCGGGGGCCGTGCAGACGTGGATCGTCCCACTGAGGAGGCTCGTCACGCATGTCTGAGCAACAGATCACCGTGCGCCGCCTGCAGGACCGGCAGGGCGCGAACGGGGCCACCGCCGTCGCGCACCCGAACATCGCGCTGATCAAGTACTGGGGGAAGCGCGACGAGCGCCTCTTCCTGCCGTGGACCAGCAGTCTGTCGATGACTCTTGACATCTTCCCCACGACCACCCGGGTCCACCTCGACGCCGAGGCTTCGGACGACGAAGTGACCTTCAACGGCGTACCCGCGGCGGGCGAGGAGCGGCGGCGCATCGCCGGGTTCCTCGACCTGGTGCGCCGGCGGGCCGGGCTCACGCACCGGGCCGTCGTCGACACCCGCAACATCGTACCCACCGGGGCGGGCCTGGCGTCCTCCGCCAGCGGCTTCGCCGCGCTCGCCGTCGCCGCCGCCGCCGCGTACGGACTGGACCTCGACGGCACCGGTCTCTCCCGCCTGGCCCGCCGCGGTTCCGGCTCGGCCTCGCGGTCGATCTTCGGCGGCTTCGCCGTCTGGAACGCTGGCAACCCCACGGCGCCGCCCGCGGAGGCCGACCTCAGCTCCTACGCCGAGCCGGTACGGACGGGCGACCTCGACCCCGCACTGGTCATCGCGGTGGTCAACGCTGGCCCCAAGGAGGTGTCCAGTCGCGCGGCGATGCGCCGCACCGTCGAGACCTCGCCCCTGTTCGAGCCTTGGGCCGCGTCGAGCCGGGACGACTTGACCGAGATGAGGGCGGCGCTCCTGCGCGGCGACCTCGACACGGTGGGTGAGATCGCTGAGCGCAACTCTCTCGGCATGCACGCGACCATGCTGGGCGCGCGCCCTGCAGTGCGCTACCTCGCGCCCGCCTCGCTCACCGTCCTCGACAGCGTGCTGGGGCTGCGGCGCGACGGCATACCGGCCTACGCGACCATGGACGCCGGACCGAACGTCAAGGTGCTCTGCCGTCGTACGGACGCCGACCGGGTCGCCGAGGCCGTGCGCGACGCTGCCGCGGGCGGCACCGTGCACATCGCCGGGCCCGGACAGGGCGCCCGCCTGGTGGACGCGGGCGGACGATGACCTCCGGGCGAACGGTCGTCCGCAGTGCGCCCGGCAAGCTGTTCGTCACGGGCGAGTACGCGGTGGTGGAGCCCGGTACCCCGGCCATCGTGGTGGCCGTGGACCGGGAGATCACCGCCACGGTGACCCTCTCCGAAACGGCCGACATCGTGATCTCCTCCGATCTCGTCCCCCGGGCGGTGAACTGGCGATGGCTCGACGGCCGGCTCCACGCTCCCGGCACGGAGAACGGGGAAGCCGACGGACACGGCGCGCGGGGCGCACTGGGGCACGTGGTGGCAGCGGTCGAGACCGTGGGACGACTGCTGGCCGAACGCGGCCTGCCCATGCCCGGGCTGGACCTCTCGATCGGCAGCCGGCTGCATGACAACGGCCGCAAGTACGGCCTGGGGTCGAGCGGCGCGGTGACCGTGGCCACGATCGACGCCATCACGTCCCTGTGCGGACTGGACCTCTCACCTGACGCCCGGTACCGCCTGGCCGTGATCTCCTCGGTCGGGATCGACCCCGTGGGCTCCGGCGGTGACCTCGCCGCCAGTACCTGGGGCGGCTGGATCGCGTACCAGGCACCCGACCGGGCCTTCGTGCTCGACCTCACCCGCCGGTACGGCATCGAGGAGGCGTTGCGCACGCCCTGGCCGGGCCACTCGGTCCGGAGGCTTCCGGCCCCGCGCGGCCTCGCCCTCGAAGTCGGCTGGACCGGCAACCCGGCCTCCACCGCCTCGCTCGTGTCCGGTCTGCACCGCCGGATCTGGCGCGGCACCGCGTCGCACCGCGCGTTCGTGGAGACCTCCACCGACTTCGTACGCGCCTCGATCACCGCTCTCGAGGCCGGCGACGACCAAAGCCTGCTGTACCAGATCCGCCGTGCCCGGCGGGAGTTGGCCCGCCTCGACGACGAAGTCGGGCTCGGCATCTTCACACCCGAGCTGACGGCCCTGTGCACGGTCGCCGAAACCGTCGGCGGTGCCGCCAAGCCGTCGGGCGCGGGCGGCGGCGACTGCGGCATCGCGCTGCTCGATGCCGAGGCCATGCACGACATCTCACATGTACGGCAGCGGTGGGCCGCGGCCGGGGTGCTGCCCCTGCCCGTCCGGCCCGCCCCGGAAGGGACCGAGAAATGAGCGCTCAGCGCAAGGACGACCACGTCCGGCTCGCCATCGAGCAGCAGGACACCCGCAGCGGGATCAACCAGTTCGACGAGGTGTCCTTCGTCCATCACGCCCTGGCCGGCATCGACCGGCCGCAGGTGTCCCTGGACACGACCTTCGCCGGGATCTCCTGGCAGGTGCCGCTCTACATCAACGCGATGACCGGCGGGACCGCCAAGACCGGCGTCATCAACCGAGGTCTGGCGATAGCGGCCCGCGAGACCGGGGTACCCATCGCGTCGGGCTCGGTGCACGCCTACTTGAAGGACCCGACGTGCGCCGACACCTTCCGCGTCCTGCGCCAGGAGAACCCCCACGGTTTTGTCATAGCAAATGTCAACGCGACGGCATCGGTCGACGACACCCGGCGTGCCCTCGATCTGCTGGAGGCCGACGCCCTGCAGATCCACGTCAACACGGCGCAGGAAACGGCCATGCCGGAAGGCGACCGGTCCTTCGGGTCCTGGGTCCCGCAGATCGAGAAGATCGCGGCGGCCGTTGACGTACCCGTGATCGTCAAGGAGGTCGGCAACGGCCTGAGCCGGGAAACCGTCCTGCTGCTGCGACAACTGGGGGTCCACGCGGCGGACGTCGGCGGCCGGGGCGGCACCGACTTCGCCCGGATCGAGAACGGCCGGCGACCGCTCGGCGACTACGCGTTCCTCCACGACTGGGGCCAGTCCACCGCCGCCTGTCTCCTGGACGCTCAGAGCGCCGGTCTTCCCGTGCTCGCCTCCGGCGGCGTCCGCCATCCCCTCGACGTCGCCCGCGCCCTGGCCCTGGGCGCCTCCGGCGTCGGGGCCTCCGGAGTGTTCCTGCGCACCCTGCTCGACGGCGGTCCCGAGGCGCTGATCGAGCAGCTCACGAACTGGCTGGACCAGCTCGCGGCCCTCCAGACCATGCTCGGCGCGCGCACTCCCGCGGACCTCGCGAGCAACGACCTGATCATCCACGGCACCCTCCGTTCCTTCTGCACCGACCGGGGCATCGACACGGGGCGACTCGCCCGGCGTTCCCGATCGGCCGACACCCTTCACAACGCGACAGGAAAAGCACAGTGACCGACACACACGCCATTGCCAGGGTCCCCATGAAGTGGGTCGGACCCCTTCGAGTCTCCGGGAACGTCGCCAACACCGAGACCCACGTTCCCCTCGCCACCTACGAGACACCGCTGTGGCCCTCCGTGGGCCGCGGCGCGAAGGTGTCCATGCTCACCGAGCAGGGCATCGTCGCCACCCTCGTTGACGAGCGCATGACCCGCTCGGTGCTCGTCGAGGCGACCGACGCCCAGACCGCGTACACGGCCGCCCGCGCCATCGAGGCGCAGATCGAGGAACTGCGCGCCGTGGTCCGCAGCTGTAGCCGGTTCGCCGAGCTGCTCACCGTCCGGCACGAGATCGCGGGCAACCTGCTGTTCATCCGGTTCGAGTTCAGCACCGGCGACGCCTCCGGCCACAACATGGCCACGCTCGCCTCCGACAATCTGCTGACGCACCTGCTGCGGACCGTTCCGGGAATCTCCTACGGATCGATCTCCGGGAACTACTGCACGGACAAGAAGGCGACCGCGATCAACGGCATCCTCGGCCGCGGGAAGAACGTGGTCACGGAACTGCTCGTCCCGCGCGACGTGGTGGAAGGCGTCCTGCACACCACTGCCGCCAGGATCGTCCAGCTGAACATCCGCAAGAACCTGCTCGGGACCCTGCTGGCCGGCGGCATCCGCTCGGCCAACGCCCACTACGCCAACATGCTGCTCGGCTTCTACCTGGCCACCGGGCAGGACGCGGCCAACATCGTCGAGGGCTCCCAGGGCGTCACCCTGGCCGAGGACCGCGACGGTGACCTCTACTTCTCCTGCAATCTGCCCAACCTGATCGTCGGCACCGTGGGCAACGGCAAGGGCCTGGAGTTCGTGGAGACGAACCTGACCCGCCTCGGCTGCCGCGCGGACCGCGCCCCCGGCGAGAACGCGCGCCGGCTCGCCGTCATCGCGGCGGCGACGGTCCTCTGCGGCGAGCTCTCGCTGCTCGCGGCGCAGACCAACCCGGGTGAACTCATGCGTGCACACGTCGAACTGGAGCGCGACAACAAGACAGCAAAGGTCGGTGCCTGAACATGTCCAACGCCGCTTCCTTCGGAATCCACGATCTCTCCTTCGCGACGACCGAATACGTCCTGTCGCACGCGGCACTCGCCGAGTACAACGGCACGGAGATCGGCAAGTACCACATAGGCATCGGCCAGCGGTCGATGAGCGTGTGCGCCGCGGACGAGGACATCGTGACCCTGGGGGCCGCCGCCGCGGCCCCGATCATCGCCCGGCACGGTTCCGAACGGATCCGGACGGTGGTCTTCGCGACGGAATCCTCGATCGACCAGGCGAAGTCCGCCGGCATCTACGTGCATTCACTGCTCGGCCTGCAATCGGCCTGCCGCGTCGTCGAACTGAAGCAGGCCTGCTACGGAGCCACGGCCGCCCTGCAATTCGCCATCGGACTCGTACGACGCGACCCCGACCAGCAGGTCCTGGTGATCGCGAGCGACGTCTCCAAGTACGAACTGGACAGCCCCGGCGAGGCGACCCAGGGTGCCGCCGCGGTGGCGATGCTGGTCAGCGCCGACCCCGCCCTGGTCTGCATCGAGAACGCCTCGGGCCTGTTCACCGCCGACGTGATGGACTTCTGGCGGCCGAACTACCGCACCACCGCCCTCGTCGACGGGCAGGAATCCGTCGAAGCGTACCTGCAGGCGGTCGCAGGCAGCTGGAAGGACTACGGCGAGCAGGGCGGGCGCACACTCGACGAGTTCGCCGCGTTCTGCTACCACCAGCCGTTCACAAAGATGGCCTACAAGGCACACCGCCACCTGCTCAACCACGCGGGCCACAGCGCCGACCAGGCCGACATCGAGCACGCCATCGGGCAGACCGTGGCCTACAACACCTCCATCGGCAACAGCTACACCGCCTCGGTGTACCTCGCTCTCGCCGCGCTGCTCGACCAGGCGGACGACCTGACCGACTGGCCCATCGGCTTCCTCAGCTACGGTTCCGGCAGCGTCGCCGAGTTCTTCGCGGGCACGGCCGTCCCCGGCTACCGCGAACACCTGCGGACCGCAGCGAACCTGGCGGCGATAGCCAGGCGCAAGCCGGTCGACCACGCCCGCTATCGCGAGCTGCACGAGTGGTCCTTCCCGGCCGACGGAGGAGACCACCCCACCCCGCAGCAGACCACCGGGCCCTTCCGGCTGGCCGGCGTCAGCGGTCACAAGCGCATCTACCAGGCGGGCTAGAACACCTGCGATCCCGAACACCTGCGGTCCCATGCGTGCGGGGGCAGCCTCCGCGGCTGCTCCCGCACGCGCCCGCCACGGCCGCAGGCCAGTTCTACACACACCGTTCTCCATCCATTTGAGGGGAGGGCAGCCGTATGACCGACGTCAGGATTCTCGGTACGGGTGCCTATGTGCCGGAGCGAATCGTGTCCAATGACGAGGCCGCGGCGGCGGCGGGG
The DNA here is from genome assembly GCF_043198905.1 of Kitasatospora sp. NPDC048715. Classification (NCBI taxonomy): domain Bacteria; kingdom Bacillati; phylum Actinomycetota; class Actinomycetes; order Kitasatosporales; family Streptomycetaceae; genus Kitasatospora; species Kitasatospora sp. NPDC048715. The sequence continues at coordinate 191,941 of NZ_JBICVH010000004.1, forward strand.
GTCGACGACGCGTGGATCACCGACAGGACCGGCATCCGGGAACGGCGATGGGCTGCCGACGGCCAGGCCACCTCGGACCTGGCCACCGCCGCGGGGCGTGCCGCGCTGAGGTCGGCCGGCATCTCCGCCGAGGAGCTGTCCGTGATCGTGGTCGCCACGTCCACACCCGACCGGCCGCAACCGCCCACCGCCGCCTACGTCCAGCAGCGGCTCGGCGCGAGCGGCGCGGCCGCGTTCGACGTCAACGCGGTCTGCTCCGGCACGGTGTTCGCGCTCTCCGCGGCCGAGGGCGTACTCGCCCGCACCGGCGGCCATGCGCTGGTCATCGGTGCGGACCTGTACTCCCGCATCCTGAACCGGGCCGACCGCAGGACCGTGATCCTGTTCGGGGACGGCGCCGGAGCCGTGGTCCTGGGGGCGCCGGTCGACCACGGACCACGTGTCCGGCACCTCTCACTGCACTCGTTCGGCGAACTGTCGGGGCTCATCGAGGTGCCCGCCGGCGGCAGCCGCATGCCGGTGGACCAGACGGTCCTCGACGCAGGGCTCCAGTACTTCGCGATGGACGGGCGAGGCGTGCGGAACTTCGTCGGTGACCACCTGCCGCAGCTGGTCAAGGGATTCCTGCACGAATGCGGTGTCGCGCCCGGCGACATCGACCACTTCGTACCGCACCAGGCCAACGGCACCATGCTGGACAGCGTCTTCGCCGACCTGGCACTGCCTCGCGCGACCATGCACCGCACCCTGACGCACTACGCCAACACGGGAGCCGCCTCCATCCCGATCACCCTGGACGCGGCCGCCCGCGCTGGCGCCTTCACCCCCGGCGACCTGATCCTCCTGGCCGGCTTCGGCGGCGGTATGTCGGCGGGATTCGCGCTGGTCGAGTGGTGAGAAGGTCCGGGCCGGTGGGGAAGCGCCGTAGTGAAGTTCCACCCTGCGGTTGGACACTCTCCGTCTACGCTGCGAGGGTGTCGTTCCGCGTGAACGCGCGGACGCCGTAGGCGCCCCGGGAGGCGAGGTGGATCACCGCGATCTCGGCGGCCAGGAGGTCTTCGGCCCGTTCGCGGGCGCGACGGTCCTGTTCGCGGGCCCGCCAGGCGTAGAAGGAGGAGCGGGCGATCCCCAGCGCCCGGCAGATCCGCTTGACGCCGAAGGCGCCATGGTGGTCCTCAACGAAACGGAAGCGGATCACCGATTCGTCTCGGCCGCGAAATAGGCGGCCGCCTTGCGCAGGATCTCGATCGTCTTCTGCTGCTCGAGGTTCTGCCGACGAAGTCGGGCGAGCTCCTCGCGCTCGGGGCTGGTCAGGTCACCGGGCCGGCCCTCGCCCCGATCGGTGCGGTCCTGCTTGACCCAGCCCCGCAGCCCCTCCGGGCTGACCCCCAGCTCCCGGGCGATCTCGGTGACGTTCCGGTGCGGAGAAGACCGGACGAGCGCGACCGCGTCCCTCTTGAACTCCGCCGTGTACCGCTTACTCATGTTGCCGTTGCTTCCCACCTGAAACTGCTTCCTCCGGGCTCACATGTCCCAGCCTCCAGGTGTCCAGCCCCAGGGCGGAATTTCAGTCCTTGCCACCACCCGTCGTTCGGACCGGCTCGACGACCTCGAGCGCCGAGGCATCGACCACCCGCTCCTGGACACCGGCGAAATCTCCGACGCCGTACGGAAGTTATACCCGCAGGGCGTCGACGCCGCCCTGGAACTCGTCGGCACCCCCACCCTGCCCGACACCCCACGCAGTACAACCGGCCCGGACTTCACCTCCTACCGGCGATCGTAGGCAGGCCTGCCCGCCTACGATCGCCGCCGAGCGTCGAACGGCACCAGACACCTGGAGCAGGCCGCAGTCGGTGGGCCCCGCCGGCCAGGTCGGGCACGTCCCGCCGGTACAGCTGCGCGACAGCTGTCATGGGGATTGGGTCGGTTCTCGCCAGCCATGGGGCATGCCGTCCAGCGAAGCCAGAACCTCCCGCTCGGGGTCCGTCAGCCCGGGGTCGATTCCGTCCTCGAGAGTGCGCCCCAGGCCTTGGTCAGAATCTGCCGCCGGAGCCGGACCTCCTCCATCCGCTCACCCGTGCTCTGCTTGCGCGGGTGCGTACACACGGGCCACGGCTCGTCGGCCGGCCAGAGCATCGGTCCGCCCGCGGAGCTGTCTCGCATGCAGGGGGTTCTGAGTCGAGGTGCTCACGTCCGGGTACCGCCGTCATGAAGTTGCTGCTGATTAGCCACGGGACCCGGCTTGGAGGCCATTGTCGTTTGGCTATTCAGTTATCGCTCGAAGTCGAACACTGCGGTGACGGGTGCGTGGTCGGACCACCGCTCGGCGTGGGTGGCGGCGCGTTCGACGTAGGCCTCGACGGCTTTGTCGGCCAGGGTTTTCGTGGAAACAACCAGATCGATGCGCCAGCCGGAGTCGTTGTCGAAGGCGCGGCCGCGGTAGGACCACCAGGAGTAGGGGCCGGTGCGGTCGGGGTGGAGGGCGCGGACGACGTCGACGTAGCCGGCCTCGTCGTAGACGCGGGAGAGCCAGGCGCGCTCTTCGGGGAGGAATCCGGCGGACTTCTGGTTGGCCTTCCAGTTCTTGAGGTCCTCGGGCCGGTGGGCGATGTTCCAGTCGCCGCAGACGACGACCTCGCGGCCGTCGGCGGCGGCGCGGGTGCGCAGGGCGGTGAGGTGGACGAGGAATTCCGCCATGAAGCGTTCCTTCTCGTCCTGGCGTTCGGTGCCGACTTCACCGGAGGGGAGGTAGAGGCTGGCGACGGTCAGGCCGGGGAGGTCGATTTCGACGTACCTGCCCGCATCGTCGAATTCCTCGGAGCCGAATCCGATCACCGTGCGCTGCGGCTTCTCGCGGGAGAGGATGGCGACGCCGGCCCGGCCCTTGGTGGCGGCCGGGGCCCAGACCGCGTGCCAGCCGTCGAGGTCGCGCAGTTCGGCGGGCAGCTGCTCGGGCTCGGAGCGCACCTCCTGCAGGCAGACCACGTCGGCCTCGGTGCCGGCCAGCCATTCGACGAAGCCCTTCCTGGCCGCTGCCCGGATTCCGTTCACGTTCACACTCGTCACCACGATCACCCGGGCAGCCTACCGACTGGTCGTTCCCGACCCGAATCGTGACGCGCGGGGCCGATGGCCGGGGTGGCCGGGCCCCGCGGAATGTGGACTCCGGGATTCCGGCGGAGGTGGATGCGGAGGTGGATGGTGACAGTGACTGACAGGACCTGTCGTGAACGCGGCATGAAGATGTGCGACAGTCCCATCAAGCCGCGCCATTGGTCTTGACCATCTTCGGACGGAGCGCCTAGGGTCACTTACTGCAAGGACCTTTAATAAAGAAGGACGGATAAAGGCCCGCTCTCCCACCTGCCGCAACTGCGGACGGTGGGCCCGGGATCCGCCCTCCTTGTCTCAGGGCGGACAGCATCAGGGTGGAGGACGCGGTGGGGACGACAGGACAGCTTTCTGCGGTGCCGGAGCCGAAGTACTGGCACCTGCGCACGGTGCTGCTGCGGGCCATCGACTCGGAGTTCTCCATCGGTCAGGTGCTGCCCAACGAGCGCGAGCTCTCGGCCCGCTTCGGCGTCGCCCGGGCCACGCTGCGGCAGGCGCTCGACCAGCTGGAGCTGGAGGGCCGCCTGGTGCGCCGCCGGGGGATCGGCACCCTGATCGCCGCCCCGCGGGTCGGCGTCCCGGTCAACCGGCAGGAGGAGGGCTGGCCCGGCGCCGCGCGCAGCCAGTCCTGGCGGACGCTCGACTGCACCACCGCCCCCGCCTCCGCGCAGCTGGCCAAGGGCCTGGGCATCGCCGAGGGTGCGACGGTGCACACCGTGCGCCGGGTCCGGCTGGTGGAGGGCCGCGCGGTGGCCACCGAGGCGCTGCACGTTCCGGCCGCCGCCCTGCCGCACCTGCCCGGCTTCCGCGCCGAGAGCGACCGCGCCCGTTCGGTGCTGCGCCAGCTGGAGCGCCTGGAGGTGGACGGCGAGTCCCGCTCGGTCGAGCTGGGCGTCGCCGAGGCCGAACAGGCCGCTCTGCTGGAGCGCCCGCCCGGCGCCCCGGTCCTGGTCATGACCACCCAGTACGCCGCGGCCGGCCGGCTGGTGGCGCTGGGCGTCGCCACGTACCGGGCGGACACCTGCAAGCTGACCTTCGGCGAGGCCGGACTCGTCGAGGTCACCCCGGTCGGTGCGACGGCCGAGGTCCGCACCGCCTCCTGAACCATCCTCCGAACACCCTCAGGTCGAGGCCCGGACGCCAACTGGCGTCCGGGCCTTTGCCGTTGACCGGCATAGCATCGGAGGCTCCGGCAGTGCGGAGGGGGAGGACGGGGTCGTGAACCTGGTCGTGGAGCTGTGGGCGAAGTCGGAGATACCGGCGTACGGCGGGCTGTTCAGGGCGGACGGAACGGCGCGGGAGGTGTTCTTCGACGGGCCCGGCTCGCTGCACCTGGAGCTGGGCGAGCCGTTCGAGGTCGAGGAGCCCAGGTACGAGCACGAGATCGACGTGGACGGCGAGGCCGAGCTGCCGGACGGGCGGGGGTTCGTCTGCTGCGGCAGCGGGGGCATGGGCGACGAGGGCTTCCTCGCCCGGCTCGACGGGCGGCGCCGACTGGTGTGGGTGCTGACGTCGACCGAGGGCAACCCGTTCCTCCGGGTGTCCGTCGAGTGGCCGCTGGCGCACTTCGTCAACGACTGGGGCACCGTCCTCACCCTCGACCTGACCGACCCGGACTACGCACCGTGACGGCGGAGCGGTTCCGATGACAGCCCAGCCCCCCAGCCCCCCAGCCCCCCGGCCCCGCAGCCCCCCGGCCCCCAGCTCCCCGGCCCCGCAGGCCGGCCCCGCGCCGCGCCCGACGTCAGGCCCGGGGCGGGTCCACCGCGAAGAGCTGCTCCTCGACGTGGTCCAGGGCGACGCGCAGGGCGCCCATCGCCACCACCTCCGAACCGAGGGCCGCCAGGGCGACCTCCGGGGCGCGCAGGGTGAACTGGGACAGGCGTTCGCGCAGCGGGTCCAGGACGCCGTCGAGGCCGGCCGCCCAGCCGCCGATCACCACCAGCTGCGGGTCGATGGCGAGGACCAGCGCGGCGACGCCCTGGACGAGGCGGGTGAGGAAGCGGTCCATGGCGACCTTGGCGACCTCGTCGCCCTCCCGGGCCAGCCGCAGCACACGGGCCACGGCGGCCTCGTCCAGCGGGTTGAGGGGCTTTCCGGTGGTGGACAGCAGGCGCTCGGGGGTGACCTCCTGGCCGAGCAGGTGCAGGGCGCCGATCTCGCCGGCCGCGCCGCCGAACCCGCGGTGCAGCCTGCCGCCGATGAGGGAGCCGGCGCCGGGGCTGAGGCCGGCCATCACGAAGACGACGTCGTCGGCGCCGACCGCCGCCCCCTGCCAGTGCTCGGCGATGGCGGCCAGGTTGGCGTCGTTCTCGATCAGGACGGGGCAGCGGAAGGAGCGCCGCAGCCGGGCCCCGAGGTCGAGCCCGGTCCAGCCGGGCATCGCGGTGCCCAGTTGGACGGTGCCCTCGCGGTCCACGATGCCGGGGGTGCCGATGCCGACCGACCACAGGTTGTCCCGGGAGATGCCGGCCTTGCGCAGCACCTCGGCGACGGCGGTGCGGACGGCGGCGAGCCGGTCCTCGGCGTCGAGGGTCTCGTCGACCGGCTTGAAGTGACTGCCCACCACCTCGCCGGTGAGGTCGGCCAGGATGACCCGGATGTCGTGCACGCCGATCTCGATGCCGAGGATGTGCCCGGCCTCGGCGCGGAAGCGGAACCAGCGGGCCGGGCGGCCGCGGCGGCCGGGGCCCGGCTGGCCCTCCTCCCGCGGCTGCTCGACCTCGGCGACCAGCCCGGTCTCGACCAGACCCTCGATCACGCCCTCGACGGTCGGGCGGGAGAGCCCGGTCTCGCCGACGAGCTGAGTGAGGGTCACGGAGTGGCCGTTGCGCAGCGCCCGGAGCGTGACCGCCGCGTTGATCCGCCGCAGCAGCGAGGAGTCTCCTCCGGTGAGCCGATCCGCCAATGCGATGCCCTTCGCCGTTCGCGCGACTGCCCTGGCGCGCGGTGTCGAGTGCGCGGTGCCCACCGAGTGGCCCGCGGGGGTGCAACCCCCGGAGAACGCGGCACGGCGGCAGGGGGCCGCCTGCGCGAGGGCCGGAGGACATGCGGAGCCTACCCGGGGACGGAGCCGGGCGGCGAGGATCCTCGCAGCTCATCCAGGCTTCGGTATCGAAATGGTACGGATCGGGTGGCGGTGCGTGATCCGGACTTCACCGCTCGGCCACGGTGGGCGGGTGGGCGAGCCGCCGGGACAGCACCGACGGGAGGGAACGCTCCGACAGCAGCGAGCCGAGGCCGCGCCGGGAGCCGGCCGACAGGACGCTGAGGGCGGAGCAGGCCGAGCCGATCGAGCCGAGGGAGAGGACGGATCCGATCGAGCCGATGGACAGCACCGACCCGATCGAGCCGATGGACAGCACCGACCCGATCGAGCCGAGGGAGAGGACGGATCCGATCGAGCCGGTCGACAGCACCGACCCGATCGAGCCGATCGACCGGACGGACACGATGGAGCCGATCGAGCGGAGGGAGCCGATGGACCCGCGGGCGGGTCGGGCCGGAAGCGCGGAAGTGGTCATGACCCTTGAGAGTAGCCAGCCGCACCCCCGGGCGTCCGTCAGTCCACCCGGGCCGCGAACAGCCGCTGCCCCAGCAGTGCCATCGGGTGCTCGTCCTCCGGCAGGGTCAGCACGGTCGGGCAGCCCGCGGCGGCCAGTGCGGCCCGCCAGTGCTCCGCCGGGCGGGCGGTGGGGCCGTGGGCGTCGCCGGTGATCAGCAGGTCGAGTTGTTCGGCGGTGGGCGCGAGCAGCAGCAGCCGGCCGCCGGGGGAGAGCAGTCGGACCAGGGCCGTCACCTCCTGCTCCGGTTCTCCGGCCACGGTGGCGGCCACGGTCGAGGCAGAGGCAGAGGCAGAGGCAGAGGCCGAAGCCGGAACAGGGGCCGGAGCCGGAGCCGCTGTCACCGTGGCGACGACGACGTCGTAGCGCCCGCCGTCGGGAACGGCGTGGTGCTCGACGGCATGTCGGGGCCGAGTGGCGGCGGCGAGGGCGCGGGCGACGGCGGGTTCGCCGCCCTCGGGGTCGAGTTCGAGCACGCGCAGCGGCCCGGGCCCCTGGTGGGCCTCGGCGGTGCCGCGCACCAGCGCGCCGAGGGCGGCGCCGAGGTAACCGCGGGCGGCGGCCCGGCGGACCGGGGTGGCGGCCGGCCGGGGGGCCTCCTGGCCGGTGATCACCCGGGGCAGCCGCAGGGCGTCGCGCCGGACCCGGGTGAGGGCGGCGGCCGGGCCGAGCCCGTCGGCCCAGGTCTCGACCGCGGGGCGCCAGGTGTCGCGGACCTCGGCGGCGGCCTTGCCGGGCCGGCCGCGGAAGACCGGGCCCTGGGCGCCGCCGTCCTGGCGGGTGATCAGGCCGTGCCGGGCGAGCGCGTCCAGCCAGCGGGCGACGCGGGGGCGCTGGGCGGGGGTGACCATGGCCGCGGCGAGCACTTCGGCCTCGGGGTGGCCGCGGGCGGGGTCGGTGAGCACGCCGCTCTGCTGGAGGGTGTGCAGCAGTGCGGCGAGTACGGCCCGGTCGAGCTGGGCGCCGAAGTCGCGGATCTGCGCGGCGGTGATGCCGATGCTGTGCTTCCAGGCGGCGGCCGTGGCGTTCTCGGTGTCGGCGCGCAGCCGGCGGTCAGCGGCCTCGGCGTTGCTGTCGGGGGCGCGGACGTGGGCGAGGACGGCCCCGAGGGCGTCGACGGCGGTGTAGACGTCCTCCTGTCGGGGTTCGGGGCCGACGTGCAGGACCAGGCGCAGCGCGCCGAGGTCGTGGGCGGTGAGGTCGGGTTGCCGGCTGAGCGGCCAGAGCAGGGCGGAGGGCAGGCTGAGGTGGGTGGTCCGGGCGGCGGCGACGGCCCGGAGCTGCTGTTCGGGCCGTTGGTCGGGGTCGCCGCAGTGGACGGTGCCGCCGGCCAGGAGGGTGGCGAGGGCGAGGTCGACGGCGAGGTCGGTCACGGGGTGGAGCACGGTGTGCCGGATGGGGGGCGTGCCGAGGACGCCGGCCCAGTAGCGCAGCCGCTGTTCGGCGGCCCGGGCGGCGGAGGGCGGGAGTGCGGCGTGCTCGGCGACGCGCCGGGCGAGGGCGCGGGGCAGGCCGCCCGGCGGGGAGACGCCGAGCAGCAGGCCGATGCCGCTGATCGCGCGCCCGTCGGCGACGACGGCGGGTCGGTCGCCGAGTTCGCGCAGCGCGCTGACCAGGGCGGGAGTCGTGGGCACGGTGATCACTCCGGGGTGCGGGGCGGAAACCGCACTACTGAACCATGGGGGCGGGGCGGTGAAGGCCGGTGGCAAGTCAAACTTCTGTAATGATTTTCATATCGGACAGCCAAGCTGTCGAGGCGAAGTCGCCTCGAAGCGGTCGGAACTTCACATTCCGGAAGCCTCGTGCGATCCCTTGACAGGTGGTTCGGGTACTGGATCAATGGAGCGAACGGGGCTGACCGAACGATCGGTCGGTGTCCCTGGCAGGGGAACCCCGGCCGAGCAGCGAAGGAGCGACGATGACCGGCACCGCACCCGTCCCGCACCGACACCTCGGGGAGGCGATCCCGCCGGAGCTCCTGGACGCCGGTGAGCGGATGACCCCGGACGAGCTGCGCGCCCACCAGCTCACCCGGCTGCGGGCCACCCTGCGGCACGCGTACGACAACGTCGAGCTCTACCGCCGCAAGTTCGACGCCGCCGGGGTCCGCCCCGAGGACTGCCGCACCCTGGACGACCTCGCCCGCTTCCCCTTCACCACCAAGGCCGACCTGCGCGAGGGCTACCCCTTCGGCATGTTCGCCGTCCCGATGGAGCAGGTCCGCCGGATCCACGCCTCCAGCGGCACCACCGGGCTGCCGACCGTGGTCGGCTACACCGACAACGACCTCTCCATGTGGGCCGACGTGGTCGCCCGCTCGATCCGCGCGGCCGGCGGCCGGCCCGGCGACAAGGTGCACATCGCCTACGGCTACGGGCTGTTCACCGGCGGCCTCGGCGCCCACTACGGCGCCGAGCGGGCCGGCTGCACCGTCATCCCGGCCTCCGGCGGCATGACGGCCCGCCAGGTGCGGCTGATCCTGGACTTCGAACCCGAGATCATCATGGTCACCCCGTCCTACCTGCTGACCCTCCTGGACGAGTTCGAGAAGCAGGGCGTCGACCCGCGCGGCACCTCGCTGCGGGTCGGCATCTTCGGGGCCGAGCCCTGGACGGAGGAGATGCGGCGCGAGATCGAGGAACGGCTCGACCTGCACGCCGTCGACATCTACGGCCTCTCCGAGGTGGTCGGCCCCGGCATCGCCCAGGAATGCGTGGAGACCAAGGACGGGCTGCACATCTGGGAGGACCACTTCTACCCGGAGGTCGTCGACCCGTTCACCGACGAGGTGCTGCCGGAGGGGGAGGGCGGCGAACTGGTCTTCACCTCGCTCACCAAGGAGGCCCTGCCGATCATCCGCTACCGCACCCGCGACCTCAGCCGGCTGCTGCCCGGCACCGCGCGGCCGGCCTTCCGCCGGATGGAGAAGGTCACCGGGCGCAGCGACGACATGATCATCCTGCGCGGGGTGAACGTCTTCCCGACCCAGATCGAGGAGATCCTGCTGCGCACCCCGGGCGTCGCGCCGCACTTCCAGCTGCGGCTCGGCCGGCAGGGGCGGCTGGACCACATGACCGTCCGGGTGGAGGCCCGGCCGGAAGCCTCCGCCGAGCAGCGGGCGGCGGCGCGGGCGGCGATCGTCCGGGCGGTGAAGGACGGGGTGGGGATCACCGTCGCGGCCGAGGTGGTGGACCCGTACACGCTGGAGCGCTCGGTCGGGAAGATCAAGCGGGTGGTGGACGAGCGCGGGTGAACGAGCGGGGGTGAACCCGGCCGTCGGGCACACGGGTGGGGGCGTCCCGCCGGACGGGTGGCGGGGAGCACCCCCGCGCGGGCTCTATGCTGCGGGGCATGCCGAGTGAGCTGCGCACTCTTCAGCCCGCCGAGGACCTCGCCTTCGTCCGGCGGGAGACCGAGCTGAAGCCCGTCCCCTTCGTGCCCGAGATCAGCCTGCACATGGCCGAGGACGCCATCGCCCTGTGGGAGACCACCGAGCGGGCGCGCGGGGAGGACGGGCTGCCGCCGCCGTTCTGGGCCTTCGCCTGGGCGGGCGGGGTGGCGGTCGCCCGCTACGTGCTGGACCACCCCGAACTGGTCGCCGGCCGTACGGTGTTGGACGTCGCGGCCGGCTCCGGGCTGGTCGGGGTGGCCGCCGCGCTGCGCGGGGCCACGGACGTGCGCGCCGCCGAGATCGACGCCTACGCGGTGGCCGCGATCGGGCTGAACGCCGAGGCCAACGGGGTGCGGGTGGACGGCGCGCTGGTGGACCTGGTGGACGGCGACGGCGGTCCCGCCGAGGTGGTGCTCGCGGGCGACGTCTTCTACGAACGGGTCATGGCCGCCCGCTTCCTGCCCTTCCTGGAGCGGGCCGCGGCGCGCGGCGCGACCGTGGTCGTCGGCGACCCGGGCCGGGCCTACCTGCCCCGCGAGCGGTTCACCGCGGTGGCGGCCTACCAGGTGCCGGTGGTCGCGGACCTGGAGGACACCGCGGTCAAGACCACGACGGTGTGGCGGCTCGGCTGACGGTCGGGGGCGTGGCGGCAGGGGCGCCGTCCGGACGGCCGCCGAGCGCTGGCGGCCGGTTCCGGGGCGTGGTCGGCTGGGAGCGATGCGTGTGCGAACGGCATCGTCCGGTGACGTTCGGCACCGTTCCGGCGCACCGCCGGACCCGCTCACCCGACAGGGGACCACCATGACCACCACCGTGAACGGACTCAGGCTCGCCCCGCCCCAGGCGGTCGCCGACCTGCACGCCGGCCTGCCCGACTTCGAGCAGGCCCTCGCCTTCTACCACCAGCACCTGGCACCGGACACCGCGATCGACCTGTCCGTCGCGGAGAACGTCCTGCTGTACCACCACTCGATGCAGCGGGACGTCTTCGACAAGGTCCGGCTGATCCCCGAGGCGAACATCAAGTACATGGCCCCGGTCGGCATACCGTGGCTGCGTCAGCAGGTGGCGGACCTGCTCACCCGGGCGTTCGGCCGCACGGTCGCGATGGACGACGTGTTCGGCTGCGCCGGGGTCTCCTCCGCGCTGGAGTGCATCGCCTTCGGGCTCATGCGGCGGCAGGGGACGGGCGGCGAGCCGCTCAAGCCGGGGGACGAGGTGCTGATCCCGGCGCCGTACTGGCAGGGCTTCAACTGGTCGTTCCAGGAACGGCCCAAGCTGAAGTGCGTCCCGGTGCACCTGCCCACCCACGGCGAGGACCGCTACCGGCTCACCCTCAACCTGATCATGAACGCCTACGAGGCGCGGAAGGAGGCGGGGCACAACCCGCGGCTGCTCGTCCTCACCAATCCGCACAACCCGTTGGGTGTCAACTACCCCAAGGAACTGCTCGACGAGATCTACGACTGGGCGCTCGCGCACACCGATCTGCACATCATTTCCGACGAGATCTACTGTCATTCCCAACTCGACACCGGTACGACGCCGTTCACCAGCGCGATGGCCCTGGACGCGTACCAGCGGCATGCCGACCGGATCCACGTGGTCTGGGGCTTCGCCAAGGACTTCGGGCTGTCCGGCTTCCGCACGGGATTCGTCGTCTCCAAGAACGAGGCCGTGCACCGCGCCATGCTCGGCAGCGACGACCCGGCCGAGCAGACCCGCGCACTGCCCTGGTTCACCCCGTTCGACTCGCTGAAGACCTACGTCGTCGGGGAGTTGTTCAAGACCACCCTCGACGGGGAGCCGTACCCCGTGCGCGCGATGCGCGACTACCGCGGACTGCTGAGCGCGAGCTTCCGCAGGACCAAGGACGCCCTGGACGCCGCCGGGATCGAGTACGTCCACCGGGACGGCGACAACGCCGCGATGTTCTTCTGGCTCGACCTCAGCAGGTACTTGGGCAAGCGCGCGCCCGGTGAGCACGTGAACGGGCTTCCGGCCATCGGGCCGGACGGGCTCGACCCGAACGAGGAGTGGCTGTTCCGCTACCTCGCCGCCAAACCCACCGAGGTCTCCCTGCTGCCCGGCGGGACCATGCACAACGCGGAGCCGGGCTTCTTCCGGCTCTGCTTCACCAGCCGGATGCCCGAGGACGTCGAGGCGGCGGTGCGGCGGGTGGCCGTGGCGCTGCAGCAGCTGAAGTAGCCGGAGCGGCTCAAGCGGCTCAAGCGGCTCAAGCGGCTCAAGTAGCCGTACGGCGAGCGGCACCGGGTACGCCCCGGTGCCGCTCTTCGTGAATCAGCCGATCAGCCGCGCAGGCGGGCCAGCCAGGCCTCGACCTCGTCGGAGCGGCGCGGGAGGCCGGCGGAGAGGTTCTCGTTGCCGTCCTCGGTGACGAGGATGTCGTCCTCGATCCGCACCCCGATGCCCCGGTACTCCTCCGGCACCGTCAGGTCGTTCTCCTGGAAGTAGATGCCCGGCTCGACGGTGAGCACCATGCCCGCCACGAGCGGGCCGTCGACGTGCTCCTCGGTGCGGGAGTGGGCGCAGTCGTGGACGTCGATGCCCAGCATGTGCCCGGTGCCGGCCAGGGTGAAGCGGCGGTGCAGGCCCAGCTCGTACACCTTGTCCGCGCTCAGGTCGCCGAACAGGCCCCAGGAGGTGAGGTGTTCGGCGAGCTCGCGCTGGGCGGCGTGGTGGAAGTCGCGGAACTGCCCGCCCGGGCGCACGGCCGCGATACCGGCCTCCTGGGCCGCGTACACGGCGTCGTAGACCTTGCGCTGCAGCTCGGTGAAGCGGCCGCTGACCGGCAGGGTGCGGGTGACGTCGGCGGTGTAGAGGTGGTTGGTCTCCACGCCCGCGTCGAGCAGCAGCAGGTCGCCGGGCCGGGCGTGCCCGCTGTTGCGCACCCAGTGCAGGGTGGTCGCGTGCGGGCCGGCCGCGGCGATGGTGCTGTAGCCCACGTCGTTGCCCTCGACCCGGGCCCGGACGAAGAAGGTGCCCTCGATCAGCCGCTCGGCGGTCTCGGTGTCGGTGCCGAGGACGCGCACCACGTCCTCGAAGCCGCGGGCGGTGGCGGCGCAGGCGAAGCGCAGCTCCTCGATCTCGAACGCGTCCTTGACCAGGCGCAGCCCGGACAGGAAGACCTCGAACTCCTCGTCCCGCTCGGCGACCGCCCGGTCCGCGAGGGCCTCCTCCACGCCCGCGTCGTGGCGGCGCAGCACCCGCGCCGGGCCGGTGGCGGCGCGCAGGTCCGCGCGGACGGTGCGCACGTCCCGGCAGGGCAGGCCGAACAGCCGCTCGCTCTCGGTCAGGCTGTTGCGGCGGCCGTCCCACAGCTCGCCGTGGCCGTCCAGCCAGAACTCGCCGTTGTCGACGCGGGAGCGGTCGCGCAGGTAGAGCACGGCCTCGTGGCCGGCGGCGCCGGTCGGGGTGAGCACCAGGACGCCGTCCTGGGACTGGTCGCCGGTCAGGTAGGCGTAGTCGGAGGAGGGGCGGAACGGGTAGTCGGTGTCGTTGGCCCGGACCTTGGGGTTGCCGGACGGGACCACCAGCAGCTCGCCGGGGAAGGCGGCGGACAGCTCCGCGCGGCGGCGGGCGGTGTGCGCGGCCTGGGGGACGGGCTCCAGGGCGGTGCGCTCGGCGTCGGCCCAGCCCTGCGTCATGCTCTCCGCGAGCTCGTCCGTGACCCCGCGGGTCAGGCCGTTCTTCCGGTACTTGATGGTCTCGGCGGGCTGCGTGGTCTCGGCGGGCTCGGCGGGCTCGGTCACTGAGGTCTCCTGGTGAGGGTGAGGGAAGCGCGGTGCTTCGCTACGCTTCCCCGTCCGTCGGTGTGCGTCCCGTACGGTATATCGAACAGTGCCGGGTGAGAAGAGGTCGAGAGTGAACGATGCCGAGGAATCCGTCCGGGGCGTCCTCGCCGCCAACCTGAAGCGGGTGCGGGCCCAGCGCGGACTGTCGCTGTCCGAGCTGTCCCGGCAGGCCGGGGTCGGGAAGGCGACGCTCTCCCAGCTGGAGTCCGGGGCCGGGAACCCGACGCTGGAGACGGTGCTCGGGCTCTCCCGGGTGCTCGGCGTGCCGATCTCCGACCTGGTCGAGGCCCGGCCGGGCGGCGAGGTCACGGTGGTGCGCGCGGCCGAGACCGAGGTGCTCAGCGGGCGGGGCGTCGACCTGCGCCCGCTGCGCCGGATCGAGTCCGGGGACGCGGTGTTCGAGCTGTACGACCAGGTGGTGCGCGCCGGAGCCGCCCAGGACTCCGGGGGGCACACCGGCACCGAGCACACCGTGGTCCAGACCGGCCGGCTGGGCGTGCGGGTCGACGGGCGCGAGATCGAACTCGGCCCCGGCGACTACATCGGCTTTGACGCGGCGCTGCCGCACGCCTACACCGCGCTGGACGGCGAACAGGTCCGCTCGGTGCTGGTGCTGCAGTACCGGGCCGAGCAGCACGGCCACCTCGCGGAACCGGTCCGGCCGGCCTCGTGGGGGCTCTGGCACTGAGCGGGCGGAACGGGTTCGGCCGCGCTGCCCGGCCGTTCGGAATACCGAACGGTTGACCCGTGCGTCATGATGATCACCATGACGGACGCACTCACCTGGCTCGCCGAACCCCAGTCGATCGCCTTCGGCGGCTACAGCGTGGTCCTGGCCCGCGGCCTGGAGCCCGAGGAGCTCGTGGCCCGGATCGCCGAGGAACTCCCGGGGTGCACCGTGCGCCCGCTCGGCGAACTCACGGCGGACGACCTGGTCGAGGAGTACGAACTCGAATTCCCCGGCGACGTCGAGGACATCGGGCTGCACCACGGGCGCAGCGGCGACCTCGCCTTCGCGGTGGTGTACGGCTACTGGCAGGGCGAGCTGAGTGTGTCGCCGTCCGCCTCGCGCGGCGGCGCCGAGGTCTACCACCTGGAGTTCGAGGAGGAGAACGGCAAGCCGGTGCCGCCGTTCTTCCGCGGCTACCGGGACGGCCGGGA
Organism: Kitasatospora sp. NPDC048715; assembly: GCF_043198905.1. NCBI lineage: Bacteria > Bacillati > Actinomycetota > Actinomycetes > Kitasatosporales > Streptomycetaceae > Kitasatospora > Kitasatospora sp. NPDC048715. The sequence goes on from NZ_JBICVH010000004.1 coordinate 206,985, forward strand.
GACCTGCTTCCTCAACCTCCACCTGGACGCCAGCTGGGGCCCCGACGGTGTCCGGGGCGAGCCCGCCACCGTCGCCGCCCTGACGGCCGAACTGGCCGCCGCCGGGCTGCCCGACCACGACCGGGAGAGCGACGACCTCCACCGCACCTGCCTGGAGGTGCTCGGCCGCCACTTCGGCCTCACCCTGCCGCGGGCCCTGGTGCTGGACGGCGCGCTCCCGGCGGTCCTGCTGGAGACCGACTGACGGGGCGGTCGGGCGACCGGTCGGCGCCGTTCCGCTGCGAGGCGCCGCGTTCCGCCGCGAGGCGCCGCCGGCGGGAGACCTTGAGGGACGCCCCGTGCGCTGCGCCCCGCGGCCGGCGCCCTGCGCCCCGCGTCCCGTGGCCGTCCCGTCAGCGGTCGGTGGTGCGCAGGTCCAGGTGGTACCGGTCCGACCGGGTGCCGTCCCCGCGGTGCGTCCGCCGGTCGAGGAGGAACCCCGCCCGGTGCGCCACCGCGGTGGAGGCGGTGTTCTCCGGCTCCACCTGGATCACCGCCTCCACGCCGCCCTCGGCGGCCGCGTACCGGGAGGCCAGGAGGACCGCCCGGGTCGCCAGGCCCCGCCCCCTCCAGGAAGGGTAGAGGCCGTACGCGATGTTCACCTGGCCGGGAGCCAGGCCTTCCCCCGCGAACCGCAGGTCGACCGTCCCCGCGAGCACCCCGCCTGGCTCCACGCGGATGCCGAACGCGCGGAGCGGCCCGGAGGCCTCCCACTGTTCCCGGCAGTGGCGGAGGTACGTCTCGACGTCATCCCGTGTGCCGGGGCCGCCGTTGAGCCAGCGGACGAGCGCCTCGTCCTCGCCCAGGAGATGGGCCTCGGCATCGTCCGGGGACAGTGGGGACAGGGTGACGACGCCGTCGGACGGCTTCACTTCCTCCATGCGGTGATTGTCGACACGCCGGCCGCCCCGCGCCAACGGTTTGCCGGAGAACGACGGCGGGGGCGGCCGGCCGGGGCTACCGGTCGGCCGCCCCCTGCCCCGACCCTGCTCCCCCCGGCGGCCACCGAGGAGGGGGCGCGCCGGGCGGGGCGGGGATGCCGAAGGAGTGGTCGGCGTTGTTGCCGTTGTATGCAGTCGTGCGGGCCGGTGAAGGTCACGGACTCGCCCTCGAAGAAGAAGCCCTGGTGGATCGTCCCCATGACGATCAGGTTGGAGGAGTTGCTGGAACAGTTCAGCTCTTCGGTGACCCCGGTGTCCCGGGCGGGCGCGGCGGCGGTCAACGGAGCGTCGACGACCCGCCCGCCGATGGCGGACTTGATGGCCTCCCGGTAGCCGCCGAAGCACTTCGACTGCCCGCCCTCCGCGCTCACCACGCAGTTCCGGGCCGAGCCGCCGGCCGCTGCGGGCCGGGCGACGGCCGTGTCCGCGCCGGACGGGGACAGCGAGGCGCCGCCGCCGCGAGGACGGCACCGGCGTGCTTGAAGGAGCGGGTCATCGTTGATCAACTCCTGTTCCAGATAGGCGACTTGTCGAGCGTCCGCTCTCACCGGAGCGCCTGACGCCGATTCCGTGCCAGCTGGGTGGGCGAGGAGAATCCCAGAAATCTGGGACATGTACGCGTCACCTTTCGGCGCGACGGCCCGTTCGGGCGCGGGAGCCGTCGGCGCGGACTTCGAGGTGTGCGGTCCGGAGCCCGTGCCGGGCCCCGGGGCGTCAACCGGCCGTTCGGGTATCCGCCCTGAGGCGCGAACGGTGCGGGAACGGTCCGTGAATTGTTCCCCGGTCGGGTGAACTGCCCGACCGGCCCCCGGGGCCCTGAGGGCATCATGGGCCGCGACACGGGACCTCGCGGAACAGGGAGTCGACCGATGGGAAGGCCGATGGCGGAGTTCGGCTGCGCGAAGTGCTACGGCGAGGACGAGCAGGCCGTGTGGGGCCGGCAGCGGGAGGGCTTCGAACATGAGGCGGAAGTGGTGGGCGGCTCGCGCTTCGCCGTCAACCTGCGGCGCTGCCTGGGCTGTTCGCAGCAGTTCGTGTGGATCTTCACCGAGGTCGTCGACTGGATGGGCGGGGACGATGCCCAGTACGTGACGATCATGCCGGTGACGGCCGTCGAGGCGAGCGGCCTGAGGAGCGGAACGCTGCGGCCCCAGGACCTCGGCGCCCTCGGCCGCGGCCGCCGCCACCTGAACCACGACTGGCCCACCGGCGGCCCGGCGCGGCTGCAGTGGCGCTCCGGCCGCTTCCTGGTCGCCGAGGGGCGGTAGCTCCTCCGTCCGGTGCCCGGAGCGGTGCGGCGGCTGCCGCCGTTCCGGGTGCTCGCTACTTCCGTCGACCGGGGCGGTGGGTGAGCTTCCTCTCCGCCTTGAGCAGCAGCGGGAGCACCGCGTAGACGACGACCGGGACGACGAGACCGGTCATGACCAGGGTCCGCAGCACCAGCGGCAGGCGCCCGAGGTGGGGGCCGAGCAGGGCGAAGGCGGCGGTGATGGTCGGGTAGACGGCGAGCCAGGTGAGCAGGGCCCTGCGGTGCACGGACGGGGCTGCGGGGGCCGGTGCGGTGATGCTGTCGGTGGTCAAGGCGGTTTCCTCCCGTGAGTGAGCGGCTGGGGGCTTTGGGTGCCCAAAACTCCAACCCGTCGGTTGGAGTTTGGCAGGCGCGCACGCGGATGTCCAACCCTTTGGTTGGAGATTCGCGCTAAGGTGGTGCCATGGCCTGGGACACCGCACGCACGCAGCAACTCCTCCTCGACGCCGCCGTCGAGGAGTTCGCCGAATCCGGCCCGGACGGTGCCCGGATCGCCCGCGTCGCCACCCGGGCAGGAGTGAACAAGGAGCGGATCTACCAGTACTTCGGCAACAAGGAGCAGCTCTTCGCCGCGGTACTGGCGTCCGAACTCGGCAAGCTGGCCGAAGCGGTGCCGCTCACCCCGGCGCCGGGGCTGGAGCTCGGCGACTACGCCGGACGCGTCTTCGACTACCACTCGGCCAACCCGCACTTCTCCCGCCTGCTGGCCTGGGAAGGGCTGCAGCGCGGCACGGAGTCCGAGGCGCTGGCGGCGGAGCCCGAACGCACCGCGCACTACGGGGAGAAGGTCGCCGTCCTCGCGGCCGCGCAGCGGGCGGGCGAGCTGGCCGACGACGTGGATCCGGGACGGCTGATGTTCGCGGTGATCGGCCTGGTGAACGCGTGGTTCACGCTCCCGCAGATGGTGCGGCTGCTCCTCTCCGGCGCGACCGACCCGGCGGCGGACCGGGAGGCACTGGTCACTCTGGTGCGCCGCCTGACGCGGCCTGCGGCGGGGTGAGCGGGCGGAGTGGGCCTCGCCCGGAGCGGGCGAGGCCCACTCCGCCACCACTTCTCAGATGCTGCCGAACTCGCCGGACTTGATGCCGGCGACGAAGGACCGCCAGGCGTCCATGTCGAAGGCGAGCTGAGGGCCGTCGGGGTCCTTGCTGTCCCGCACGGGGAGGATGCCGGAGATGCCCGGTGCGACCTCGATGCACTGGCCGCCGCCGTTGCTGTACGAGGACTTCATCCAGGAGTTGGGCTTGGCGGCTGTGATGGGGAACATGGCGTGGAACTCCTTGAGACGGGTGCGGATGAGGGTCAGCGAGTCCGCACACGAGAGGGCTTGGGCCTGGAGCCAATCGTAAGTCCTGGCGAGGAAGCGGATGTTGTCCTGGTCTTCACGCTCGACGTAGCCCCGTTGGATGGTTTCGAGGTAGGCCATCCATACTCCGTTGGGCGAGGTCAGGAGCGTGAACGGCCAGGTTGTCGGGAGGTCTTCGCCCAGGCTGGACGGCGCGATCTGCAGCATGACGTGCGGGAGGCTCGCCACGCTCTCCAGTCGGCGAAGCTGTTCGGCCATGACGACGGGACCGCCGATGGGCCGCAGGCAGTTCTCCTCCAGGACGATGTGGATCGAGGGGGCGGGTTCCCGGTAGAGCATGGCTTGTCGAGCCATGCGGACGTTCAGGCGTTCGCCGACCTTGTCCTGGGGGATCTCATTTCGTTGGGCGGCGGCATTGATCAGCGCTGAGGCGTAGGCGCGCGTCTGGAGCAGTCCAGGGACGACGTTCAGCTCGTAGATCTTGAAGGCGGTGGCCTTGCGCTCGTGCTCGATATAGGCGAGGAATCCGCCGATCAGAGTACTGCCCTTCGTGCTCCAGTAGAGGAGCTCCAGTGCCTCGCAGGTGTCGAGCACCTTGTCGGACCGCCGGAGGAGGTTCAGCGGAGCGGGACGTGCGCCCGTCTCGATCAGGGAGATGAGCGAGTCGCTGTAGTTGGTCTGCTTGCCGAGTTCGATCTGGGTGAGGCCTCGTGCTTTGCGGAACCGGCGCAGCTGGGCGCCAATGGCCTTGTTGGGGGAGGAGGCCGGGTCAATTTCCTGCTGGGGCAAGGTCATCACGCCCATTCCACAAGGTGTGTTGTCAAAGTCAAGCTCTTCCGATACTAGCTCCGATTGGCCACCCTTGGTGAGGGGATGGCAACAGAGAGAGACTAGTCGGTGAATATGACGAACAATCAAGCTGCTGAAAGCCTCATCCTGCGGCGGAACTTTCCGCCCTGCCGCTGCGCGCAGTGCGGCGACTCCGTCCCCGAGGCGCGGGTGAGCGCTTCCGCCCTGACCCCCGCGGCGCCGCCCGCGCGGCGGGTGGCGCCGCCCTCCAGCCCCTACCGCCCCTCCATCGTCGGCGAGCGGGTCTTCGACGTCCGCTCGGGACGCTGGGCCGCCTTCATGGGGTGGCAGCACGGCCGCGCCTACCTCCGGCCCCTCGGCGGCGGCATCGAGTGGGACGCCGAAGCGCGTTGGATCACCAACACCGAACAGTGAGATGCCCGATGAGCAGCATGATCGACAAGATCACGGCCGAGGATCGTCGCACCGCGGCCGACGTCCTCGACGACCTCCAGGCCGTCCTGAACGCCGCCGACGTGAAACTCCCGTCCCTCGGGATCGACTGGCGCTCGGCCAAGGCCACCGGCGTCGTCCTGATCGACCTCGGGGCCGCCCGGCCGGACGTCATCGAGCGGCTGGTCGTCGTCCTCCGCAGAGGTATGCGGCCGTCGCCGCCGCCGGCGTGATCGTCGTCGGGAGCCTCGCGGTCGCCGCCGTCGCCGCCCTCATGATTCCCGAGGGCGTATCGACCCCGGCGAGTGCCATGGTGTTCGTCCTCGTCTTCCTCGCATCCTCTACGGGCGGATTCGCCTTCGCCGCAGGGTGGATGAGGGCGCACACGTAGCAGCGCGGGCTTCGAGTGCCTTCTCGAAGCCCGCGCCGACTCGCGAATTCCTGTCCCCTCAGGTGCCGTTGAGGGCGTAGCTGCGGAAGGTGGCCAGCAGCGGCAGCACCTCGGTCTTGCTGGGGTCCTCGGTGACGGCCCGCATCGCGTCGATCACGGTGTGGGCGATGATCTTCGTCACCGAGAGGTCCTCCGCCGGGGCGAGGGTGCCCCAGGCCTTCAGGGTCTGGGTCAGCAGGGCGCTCATCCGGGCGCCGATGTTGGAGCTGACGGCGTCGGAGATCTCGGCGATCTCCTCGTCGCTCATGGTGGCGCGCAGCCCGAAGGCGAGCGCCATCAGGGTGTCCATGGCGTGCTCGCCGTACGCGGCGACCAGTGCCGGCAGCGGCCGTTCACCGGTGCCGCCCGCCGCCAGGGCGAACAGCGCCTCGTCGTCGTCCTTCCACGCCGCCTCCAGGGCGGCCAAGGCCCGCAGGGCCTCGTCTGCGGTGAGCCCGTCTGTCATGGAAAGAACGGTATTGAGCCGTCCCGGCTTCCGACAGGGGCGGAAGCCGGGATCACCCCTTCGAGCGAAGCGGGGCCGATTCGGGCCGGTGGACGTGCGCGAAGTGCTCGGCGTCCCAGCTGCCGCCCAGCTCAGGGGCCAGCGAGGCGTACGCCAGGGTGGCGAAGTCCTCGGCGCCGCCCGCTCGTTCCGGCAGGGCGCCGAGCAGGGGGGCGCCGGCGGAGCCGGGCAGGTCGGTCCCGAGCCCGGCCGTCACCTGGTCGGCCAGCGTGTGGCCCTCGTCGTCGTAGCGGACCGGCAACTCCAGCGAGTCCGCAGCCGAAGGCCAGGCCCTGTACCGGGCGGTCGAAGGCGCCTGCTTCGCTGAAGCGTCTGACAAATCAGCCTCGGACGCTGGAAACTGACGGTCACGTCAACTCCAAGCGCGAGAGTGCGCAGGCCGAGTGACAGGAGAGGCAGTCATGGCACTACGGTTCGTGGGGATCGACCCGGAGACGGGCAAGGACCAGAGTCCGACCGTCTGGCTGGATGACGAGTCCGGGGACTTGGTCGTGCAGACCTATGCGGCCGACGAGACCTTGATCGGGAAGGCCCTTGAGGCCGGGCACGGACCCGGCCACGACAACTCGATCCCCGACAGCGAAGTGGTGGTTCGAATTCCGCGCCGGATGGTGCCGATCCTCAGGAGGGCATGCGATGCCGCAGAAGGTTCCGAGCTTCTATGAGCTCCTGGACGCCGCCGAGCACTCGGCCGTCCACCTGGAGATGCGGGACCAGTACGGCATCACGGAGGAGTCCGACGAGATCGCCCGGTGGCAGCGCGGCGAAGCCGTCGACGTGGATCCCGACTCGGAGTACTGGCAGGACTGGACCGAGGCCGTGCGCCGCTCGGTCGCGCGTGGGGTCGTCGTCCGGCGGGCGCGGATCGTGTCGGAGCCGGTGACGACCTACATCCGCTACGAGCACCACATCACCCAGGTGAACGTGGCTGCCGGTGAACGGGTCCGCTGGCTCCCGCGAAGCCAGGCGTCGGACCTCGCCCTCCCCGGCAACGACTTCTGGCTGTTCGACGGAAAGCTGGTGCGTTTCAACCTGTTCGACGGATACGGGAGGGGGTTGGGGCCGCAGCACTCCGACGACGCCGACGTGGCGAGGCTCTGCGCCTCGGCCTTCGAGGCCGTCTGGGAACGGGCCGTCGACCACGAGAAGTACACCGTCTGAGCCCGATCGACGGACCACCGGGCCATGCCTCTCTCTCCGTCGTCAAGTGCCCAGAACGCCCGCGAGACCATCGCCGCCCGCCTGAAGGAACTGCGAAGGGAAGCCGGGCTGTCTGGGCACGGCCTTGCTCTTCTCCTGGGGTGGAGCGAGTCGAAAGTCTCGCGGATCGCCAATGCCAGGACTCCGCCGTCCGATGCGGACATCCGCGAGTGGTGCGAGGCGTGCGGCGTCGTGCATCTGGCCGCGGATCTGGTGGCCGCGAACCGCCAGGCGGGCGAGATGTACGTGGAGTGGAAGCGGCTGCACCGGACCGGGATGAAGCATGCCCAGGAGATGGTTCTTCCCGTGCTGGACCGTAGCCGCCAGATCCGTGTCTACTGCTCGAATGTCGTTCCGGGGATGCTGCAGCGGCGCGAATACGCGCGGGCTCTGATGGCCACCATCACCGACTTCCAGCAGACGCCGGATGACGTCGAAGCGGCTGTTGAAAGCCGTCTCCAGCGCAGTCGCTTCCTTCATGAGGGAAATCGGACCTTCGCCCTCGTGGTGGAGGAGACCGTCCTGCGCTACCTCATCGGAGGCCGCCCAGTCATGGTGGACCAACTGCGCCACCTGCTCGAGGTGATGAGCGCGACCCGGGTCAGCCTCGGCGTGATTCCCTTTACGGCACCTCGCCGGATGTGGCCCCTGGAGGCGTTCTCGATCTTCGACGACCGGCAGGTGAACGCCGAGCTCCTTTCGGCAGCCGTCACCATCACCACGCCCGGAGAGATCACGGCCTATGCCAAAGCGTTCAAGGTCCTCGCGTCGATGGCGGTGTACGGTCCGCAGGCCAGGAATCTGATCGAAGAGGCCATCGCCTCTCTCGGGTGAATTCGTGCAAGACGGTGCAAGAACGTGGCACCGCCCGTAGCCGTCTCCCTACGGTCTATCACGTACCCCCCGCCGCCACCCCACCCCACCCCACTGCACCATCCCGACCCGAGGGAGGCGCACCATGACCGTATCGACGTTGAGCTCCCCGAACACGGTGCTCGCCAACGCCGTTGAGGACGCCGTGGACCTCCTGCGGCCGCGCATCGTGGACTGCGACATCGAAAGCATCGGCTTCTCGGTGGGCACACAGATCAACGGGCACCCGCACCTGGGGACCCACCTGGTCCAGAGCCTCGCCTTCCTCCTGGCGGAGCGGGCCCGCGACGAGTTCGGCATCGACACCAGCGTGGACTTCTGTGCGCTCGACAACTCCCCGGCCCGGACCTTCAGGGTCGACGGCCGGCGCTACCAGCGGGCCTACGCCCACAGCCTGAACGCCGACGAGATCACGGCACTCCTCGCCCGGCACTACCTGCCGCTGTTCGACGCCTGCCGCGCCCGGACGAACGTGCCGTACGCGGTCACCACCTACACCCAACAGCAGGAAACCCCGGCCTTCCGGGCCGAGTTCCTGCGGACGCTGGAGCTCCTGGACGCGGTCGGCAGCTGGCTGTCGCCGAACAGCGGCAGCGCGCACATCCGGCTGCCCTGCCCGGTGTGCGGCTGGGCCGAGAAACACGCCGACCGGACACGGTTGCTGGAACTGGACGAGGCCGGCGGCCTGTTCGAGGCCTTCTGCTTCGAACACGGCCGCTACGAGGCCGACATCACGCCGCTGGGCGGCGGCTACCTCGACCTGGCCACCCTCTACCGCAACGTCGTCAAGGAACGCTCCTACCGGCCCGGCGACCGCACGCTCCACGTCATGGTCAAGGGCGGCGACTGGGCCTTCGGGTGCCAGCTCGTCGACGGCGCACACGCCGCCCTCGGCCTGTCGTGCGGCCCTCTGCCCGTCCGGATCTTCACCCCCCAGATCCTCGGCAGCGACGGCGGCAAGCTCTCCAAGAGCCTGCTGCGCGAAACCGCCGAAGCCGGGCCCGCCACCCGGGACGAGACCACCCCCGCGTGGCTGCTCGACCCCTCGGAGTGGCCCGGAACCCAGGAGGACTACGTCGAAGCGCTGACGGGTCTCGGCGAACTCGTGCTGAGCGACCCCAGGCACTTCTTCCGGTCCTACACCACAACCGCATTGGAAGCCCTGATGAGCACCCGCCGGCCCGCCACGTACGACTCCCGGGCGATGCGCCCCCGCAACATGCCGATCTACCGGCAGTACTTCGACCTGATCGCCTCCGGCGAGAAGACCGTCGAGGTCCGCGTCGCCTACGAGTCGATGAAGCGGATCAGGGTCGGGGACCGGATCAACTTCACCTGCCGCAAGTCGAGTTGCCTGACCCGGGTCACCCGGATCGGGAAGTACCGCACCTTCGAGGAGATGTTCGGCACCGAGCGGGTGGAGTCCGTGAACCCGAGGGCGACCGAGGCCGAACAGCTCGAAGCGATCCACGCCATCTTCCCGCCCCACAAGGAAGCGCTGGGCGTGCTCACCTTCGAGATCGAGCGGGTGGACCCCGAGTGAGCCCGACCCGCCGCAACGTCCTGGTGATCTGCAAGGGCAACCACTGCCGGTCCCCGATCGCCGCGCTGATCATCGCCGAGCGGTCCGGCGGAACGCTCGACGTGCGCTCGGCCGGCACCCGGAACTGGCACGTCGGCAAGCCCGCCCACCCGCTCATGATCCAGGCCGCCGCCGGCTTCGGCTACGACCTCACCGGGCACCGCGGAGTCCTCCTGAACCAGGAACAGCTCGACTGGGCGGACGACCTGCTCGCGATGGACGAGGAGACCGCAGGAACCGTCCAGGCCCTCGTCGACCCGGACCGGCCGGTGCACGTCCTCGGCTCCGGCATCGCCGACCCCTGGGGCGGCGCCCGGGAGGACTTCGACACGGCCGTCTCGGAGATCCAGGACGCCACGAGGCTGTTCTACGCCGCTTAGCGGCACCGCAGGTTCCGGCCGCTCCCGACGCCGGTCGCCGCCAGGGCGGTCAGTGCGTGTTGTCGTCCCTCCGTGCCGCCTCCAGGGCGGCCAAGGCCCGCAGGGCCTCGTCTGCGGTGGGACCGTCTGTCATGGAAGGAACGGCATGGGCCGACAGCCGCACTGAGAAGGTTCCGGGATCGGCCTCACACCCTCGACGAAGCCCGGCCTAATCGGGCCGGTGGGCGTGCGCGAAGTGCTCGGCGTCCCAGCTGCCGCCCAGCTCAGGGGCCAGCGAGGTGTACGCCAGAGTGGCGAAGTCCTCGGCGCCGCCCGCTCGTTCCGGCAGGGCGCCGAGCAGGGGGGCGCCGGCGGAGCGGGGCAGGTCGGCCAGGTTGCAGCGCTCGGCGAGGCCGGGCTCGGCGGGCCAGGAGCCGACGAGTACGCCCGCGAGCGGCAGGCCCCGGGCCGCCAGGGCCTCCGCGGTGAGGGAGACGATGTTGAGCGTCCCGAGCCCGGCGGAGGCGATCAGCAGGACCTCGGCCGGAAGCCCGGCGTCGAGCACCGCCCGGGCCTGGTCGGCGAGCGTGCGGCCCTCGTCGTCGTAGCGGACTAGCAGCCCGCCCGCGCCTTCCACCAGGACCAGGTCGTGTGTGGAAGCCAGCTCGGCGACCTCGGACACCACCTCGGTGGGGGAGAGGTACGGCATCCCGGCCCGTCGGGCGGCGGTGTCGGGCGCCAGCGGCTCGGGGTAGCGCACCAGCTCACGGATCGTCAGCTCGCCCGCCAGGCGCCGGACTTCGGCTGCGTCGCCGGGCTCCTCGGCCGTCACGCCGGTCTGCCCGGGCTTGAGCACGGCTACCTTCAGCCCGGCCCGCAGCGCCGCCGAGGCGACGGCGGCCGTGGCAACGGTCTTGCCGACGTCCGTGTTGGTCCCCGTCACGAAGAGGATGCGCGCGCTCATCCCTTCACCGCCGCGGCGGTCACGGCGGCAGCGATCCGTGCCACGTCCTCGTCCTCCGTCACATAGGGGGGCATCGTGTAGATCAGGTCCCGGAAGGGCCGCAGCCACACGCCTTCGCGCGCCGCCGCCTCGGTGGCCGCCGGGACGTCCACCGGGTGGTCCAACTGCACGACGCCGATGGCCCCTTGGACCCGTACGTCGAGTACGCCGGGGACGTCCGCGGCCGCCGCGAGACCCTCGGTCAGCCCGGTCCCGATCCGCTTGACCTCCGTCGACCAGTCCTGCCCGAGCAGCAGCTCCAGCGAGGCGTTGGCGACCGCGCAGGCCAGCGGGTTGCCCATGAACGTGGGCCCGTGCGCGAGCACCGGCACCTCGCCGCGGCTGATCCCGTCCGCGACCTCGCCGGTGCACAGGGCGGCGGCCAGCGTCAGGTAGCCGCCGGTCAGCGCCTTGCCCAGGCACATCACGTCCGGCGAGACGCCCGCGTGGTCGGCGGCGAACAGGGCGCCGCTGCGCCCGAAGCCGGTGGCGATCTCGTCGAAGACCAGCAACACCCCGTAGCGGTCGCACAGTTCGCGCAGCATCCGCAGGTAGGCGGGGGAGTGGAAGCGCATCCCGCCCGCGCCCTGGACCACCGGTTCGACGATGACGGCGGCCAGCTCGTCGGCATGACGCGCCATCAACTCCTCGAACCGAGCGGCGTATTCGGGGTCGAGCGGAGCGTCGAACCCGGCCGGCGGCTCCGGGGCGAACAGCTGGCCGGGCAGCACCCCGCCCCACAGGTGGTGCATCCCGCCGTCCGGGTCGCACACCGACATCGGGTGGAAGGTGTCCCCGTGGTAGCCGCCGCGCCAGGTGAGCAGCCGGCGCTTGGCCGGCCGCCCGATGGACTGCCAGTACTGGAGGCACATCTTCATCGCGACCTCGACGGCCACCGAGCCCGAGTCGGCGAGGAAGACGTGCCGCAGCGGCTCCGGAGTGATCTCCACCAGCCTGGCGGCCAGCCGGACGGCGGGCTCGTGGGTGAGCCCGCCGAACATCACATGGCTCATCCGCCCCAGCTGCTCGCGCACCGCCTCGTCCAGCACCGGGTGCCGGTAGCCGTGGATCGCCGCCCACCAGGACGACATCCCGTCGACCAGCTCGCGCCGCCCGCCCGCGACCGGCTCGGCCAGGCGCAGCCGCACCCCGGAGGCGGACTCGACCACGTACGGGGTGACGGTCCCGGGCATCGGCCCGTACGGGTGCCACACATGGGCGCGGTCGAGGGCGAGCAGGTCGGCCGCGGACGGCTGGAGCATGGTGCGTTCTCCGGAGGGTCGGAACTGTCAGGCGTTGGGCGCGAGTTCGGTGCCGGCGCCGCGGCGGCGGACCTTGACGAGGTCGCTGCGGAGCTCGTCCTCGGCGCCGGATCCGGCGACGGCCGCCGGGGAGACGGTCTCCGAGGGGACGGTCTCCGAGGGGACGGTCTCCGGGGCGGAGGCGTCCGAGGCGGAGGCGTCCGAGGTGTGGGCGTGCCCGCCGCAGGGCCCGCAGCCGCCGCCGCTGCCGCAGGCCGAGGCCGCGGTGCCGCAGCCGCCGCCCGCCCGGTCTGCCTCGGCGACGTCCGCGCGGTGGCGCGGCAGGGTGGCCTCGCCGGCGCCCTCGACCTCGAAGCCGGCGTCCTTGATCATGTCGAGGTCGGTCTGCCCGGCCTGGCCCTCGCTGGTCAGGTAGTCGCCGAGGAAGATGGAGTTGGCGATGTGCAGGCCGAGCGGCTGCATCGAGCGCAGGTGCACCTCGCGCCCGCCGGCGATCCGCACCTCGGTGTCCGGGTTGACGAAGCGGACCATCGCCAGGATGCGCAGGCAGCGCTGCGGGGTGAGGTTCCACTCCTTGGCGAGCGGGGTGCCCTCGAACGGGATGAGGAAGTTGACCGGGACGGAGTCCGAGCCCAGGTCGCGCAGGGCGAAGACGACGTCGACCAGGTCCTCGTCGCTCTCGCCCATGCCGGCGATCAGGCCGGAGCAGGCGGACAGGCCCGCGCCGTGGGCCTTCTGCACGGTGTCCACCCGGTCCGCGTAGGTGTGGGTCTTGGTGATGGTCCCGTAGGTGCCCTCGGAGGTGTTGAGGTTGTGGTTGTAGGCGTCGGCGCCCGCCGCCTTGAGCCGCTCCGCCTGGTTGTCGGAGAGCAGGCCGAGGCAGACGCAGATCTCGACCTCCGGGTCGGCGTCCTTGATGGCGGCCATGGTGTCGGTGACCCGGTCGATGTCGCGGTCCGTCGGACCGCGGCCGCTGGCGACCAGACAGACCCGCTTGGCGCCGCCGGCCACCCCGGCGCGGGCCGCGTCGGCGGCCTGGTCGGGCTTGAGCCAGGTGTACTTGAGGATCTCGGCCTTGGACCCGAGCCGCTGCGAACAGTACGAGCAGTCCTCCGGGCAGAGCCCGCTCTTCAGGTTCACCAGGTAGTTGAGCTTGACCCGGCGGCCGAACCAGCGGCGGCGCACCTTGCCGGCCGCGGCGACCACGTCGAGCAGCTCGTCGTCGGTGGTGGCGAGGACGGCCAGGGCCTCCTCGCGGGTCGGGACTTCGCCGCGCAGGCCCTTGGCGGTGAGGGTATCGAGCAGATCCATGGGGCCGATCCTGCCTGGTGGTGATCGAGCGGCGCCAGAGCAAACCCGCCAGAAGATCGGTGTGAGGATGTGCCGATTGCCACAGTGTCGAAGGTCACGGCTCCGCCGCTGGTCACGCGCTTGACGCGAGGTCGGGCCAGAGGTTACCGGTGGGTAGGGAGCGAGTGGTGAACGGGCGGCGAGGGTGGCGCCGGGCCGGTGGCCGAGGCCTGCGGCGGACGATGATCCACAACCCCCGACCCCGTGATCCACGCCACCCCCGGGGTGCTTAGAATCTGCGCCATGACCACGCAGGGGGAGCGCACCCCGACTCCGGGAGAAGGCCGGGAAGGCCGGGCAGAGCAGCGGATCGGCGGCGACGCCGACACCGATGGGGGGACGGACCGCAGGCGGGGCCGTCGGCTGACGGTCCGTCGAACGGCCGGGTGGATCGTCGTCGTCGGGGTGGTCGCGGCCGGGGGATGGATCATCACCCGCCCGATGCCCGGCGACTACATACCCGGGCTCGGCCCGTCCAGCAAGGACGCGACCGCGACGCCGAAGGTGGTCGGCGCCCCGCCGCCGCGCACCGACCCCGAGGCCCTCAACGTCGACAACCTCTTCCCCGCCCAGCGGCCCGTCGAGGTCGGCGCCTTCAAGGCGCGGCGCAACGGCGTCCGGCAGGGCGAGAACTGCGCCGAAGTGCTCCAGGACCGCGCCCAGGACCCGCTCAAGGACACCGGCTGCCAGAGCTACCTGACCGTCAGCTTCAGCGGCCAGGACCGCCCGGTGCTCAGCAGCGTCACCTTGCTGCGCTTCCCCGACCAGCCCTCCGCCGCCAGGGCCGCCGACGCCCTGCGGGCCAAGCCCGGCGCGGTCGCCTTCATCCTCGCCGACACCACCACCGCCCCCGCCCAGCCGCCCGGCGGCGCCCGGACCGGCGGCGAGCCGCGGATCGAGGCGGTCGGGCACTACGTGACCGTCACCAGCTCGCGCTCGGGCGACGGCCGGCCGGCGGCCACCACCCCCGGCGGCACCGGGGCGCCGGCCACGCCGCTCCCGGGGGCCACCGGCACGGCGCCCAGCAGCGAACAGACCCTGGACGAGGCCACCCGCGCGCTCTCCTACGCGGCGGGCTCGCCGTTCGCCTGGATGTGACGGCGGCGGCCTGACGGCGGCCTGTGACGGTCCGACGGCGGCCCGATGACGGCGGCCTGACAGCGGCCCGATGACGAATCCCCCCGGAAGCCGCGGCCTCCGGGGGGATTCGTCATCGTCAGGACCGGACCCGTGGCCGGGCCCGTGACCGGACCCGTGACCGGACCGGGATCAGGCTCAGCCGCCGAGCCGGTCCACCGCGGTCACCCGCAGCACCGCCCGGCCCTCCTCGTCCGAGCCGTACAGGTCGACCTCGGCGCTGATGCCCCAGTCGTGGTCGCCCTCCGGGTCGTCGAAGATCTGCCGGACCCGCCAGGAGGAGTCCTCCTCCTCGATGATCAGCATCTTGGGGCCGCGCGCGTCCGGGCCGGTGCCGAGGTCGTCGTACTCCTCCCAGTACCCGTCCATGGCGTCCGCCCAGCGGTCCGCGTCCCAGCCGTACTCGCCGTCCAGCTCGGCGAGCTCCTCGTAGTGCTCCAGCGCGCACAGCTCGACCCGGCGGAACATCTCGTTGCGCACCAGGACGCGGAAGGCGCGGGCGTTGGCGGTGACCGGCGCCGGCTTGTCGTCCAGCCGCACCTCGGCGGACTGCGGCTCGGTCGGGTTGGCCAGCTGCTCCCACTCGTCCAGCAGGCTGGAGTCGACCTGGCGGACCAGCTCGCCGAGCCAGGCGATGACGTCCTTGAGGTCGTCGGTCTTCACGTCCTCGGGGACGGTCTGCTCCAGCGCCTTGAACGCGCCGGCCAGGTAGCGCAGCACGATGCCCTCGGTGCGGGCCAGCTCGTAGAAGCCGACGTAGTCCGAGAAGGTCATCGCCCGCTCGTACAGGTCGCGGACCACCGACTTCGGCTGCAACTGGTGGTCGCCGATCCACGGGTGCGCCCGGCGGTACACCTCGTAGGCGTGGGTGAGCAGCTCCTCCAGCGGCTTCGGGTACGTGATCTCCTGGAGCCGCTCCATCCGCTCCTCGTACTCGATGCCGTCCCGCTTCATCTCGCCGACGGCCTCGCCGCGCGCCTTGTTCTGCTGGGCGGCGAGGATCTGGCGCGGGTCGTCGAGGGTCGCCTCGACGACCGAGATCACGTCCATCGCGTACGAGGGCGAGGTCGGGTCGAGCAGCTCGAAGGCGGCCAGCGCGAAGGTGGACAGCGGCTGGTTGAGCGCGAAGTTCTCCTGGAGGTCCAGGGTGAGGCGGACGATCCGGCCCTCGGAGTCGGGCTCCGGCAGCCGCTCCACCACGCCGCCCTCCAGCAGCGAACGGTAGATGGCGATCGTGGTGCGGATGTGCCGGCGCTGCGCGGCCCGGTCCTCGTGGTTGTCGGTCAGCAGCTTGCGCATCGCCTCGAAGGCGTTGCCCGGGCGGCCGATCACCGACAGCAGCATCGCGTGGCTCACCTTGAACCGGGAGACCAGCGGCTCCGGGTCGGCGCCGATCAGCCTCTCGAAGGTCTCCTCGGTCCAGCCGACGAAGCCCTCCGGCGCCTTCTTGCGGACCACCTTGCGCTTCTTCTTCGGGTCGTCCCCGGCCTTGGCGATCGCCTTGTCGTTCTCGATCACGTGCTCCGGCGCCTGCGCGACCACCTGGCCGACGGTGTCGAAGCCGGCCCGGCCGGCCCGGCCGGCGATCTGGTGGAACTCGCGGGCGCGCAGGATGCGCACGCGCTGCCCGTCGTACTTGGACAGGGCGGTGAACAGCACCGTGCGGATCGGCACATTGACGCCGACGCCGAGCGTGTCGGTGCCGCAGATGACCTTCAACAGGCCCGCCTGGGCGAGGCGTTCGACCAGCCGGCGGTACTTCGGCAGCATGCCCGCGTGGTGCACGCCGATGCCGTGACGCACGAAACGGGACAGGTTGCGGCCGAACTTGGTGGTGAAACGGAAGCCGCCGATCAGATCGGCGATGGCCTCCTTCTCCGCCTTCGAGCACATGTTGATGCTCATCAGCGACTGGGCCCGCTCCACCGCCTCCTTCTGGGTGAAGTGCACGACGTAGACCGGCGCCTGGCCGGTCTGCAGCAGCTCCTCCAGGGTGTCGTGCATCGAGGTGCGGCGGTACTCGTAGAACAGCGGCACCGGGCGGGTCGCGTTGCGCACCACCGTGGTCGGACGGCCCGTGCGGCGGGTCAGGTCCTCCTCGAAACGGCGGACGTCGCCGAGCGTCGCGGACATCAGCAGGAACTGCGCCTGCGGCAGCTCCAGCAGCGGGATCTGCCACGCCCAGCCGCGGTCCGGCTCGGCGTAGAAGTGGAACTCGTCCATGACCACCTGGCCGATGTCCGCCCGGCTGCCGTCGCGCAGCGCGATCTGGGCCAGCACCTCGGCGGTGCAGCAGATGATCGGCGCGGTCGGGTTCACGCTCGCGTCGCCGGTCATCATGCCGACCTGCTCGGTGCCGAACATCTTCACCAGGTCGAAGAACTTCTCCGACACCAGCGCCTTGATCGGGGCGGTGTAGAACGTCCGCTGCCCGTCCGCCAGCGCCGCGAAGTGCGCCCCCGCCGCCACCAGGCTCTTGCCCGACCCGGTCGGCGTCGCCAGGATCACGTTGTTCCCCGACACCAGCTCGATCAGCGCCTCCTCCTGCGCCGGGTACAGGGTGATCCCCCGATCCTCCGCCCAGGCTGCGAACGTCTCGTACAGCGCGTCGGGGGTGGCGGGCTTCGGCATCAGATCAAGGAGGGTCACCCGGCTATCTTGCCTGCTCGCCGCCACCCCCGGCAAAGCCCGGGGCCGCGACGGGCCGGTCGGGAGGCCGTCAGAACGGCGCGGCGGGTGCCCGCGCGGCCAGCTGCGGGTCGTTCGTGCAGCCCTGGGCGCGAACCAGCTCCCTCGCGGTGCGCAGGGCGGCGGCGATACGGATCCGGTGGACCTCGGTGACGGGGGTGTCCGAGGACCAGCGGTCGCCGGTGATCGTGACCAGGCGGTACGGCCGGCCGGAGGGCTGCCCGTCCGTGTCCAGGTAGTCGCAGCGGACCAGCAACTGCACCGTGCCCTCGTGGAACAACCAGCCCTGGGCTCCCGGGCCGAAGTCCAGCGGCGCGGGGCGGATCGGCTCCCAGCCGGTCGACTCGGCCTTGGTCTTGGCCTGCCGGAACTTCTCGTCACGATTCTCGGTGGAGATCTTCGCGACCGCGTGGTTCAGCGGATTGTCGTCCTCCCACGTGACGTCGCAGGCGGCGTCGTGGGAGTACTCCCGGTCCGTGAGCGCATTCCGGTCCTGCCATGCGACGGCCTTGTGTCCCTTGCCCACCAGGGCGGCCAGGTCGTCATGGGTGAACGCGTTCCAGCAGGCGCTCTGCGGCACGTCCACCCCCTGCCAGGGCTTGACGTACCAGAGCCCGCCGCCGACCCCGGCCACGAGCACCGCAGCGCCGAGCGCGATCGGCAGGACACGACGCCGGCGCGGGCGCTCAGCCACCGGCCTTCCCCTTCGACAGCTCCGGCACGGCGGGGGCGGCGGCGGGCAGCTGCACCTGGTTGGTGCACCGGTACTCGGCGGCGGCGACCCGGGCGACCTTCAGCGCGGCATCGGCGTACGCCTGGCGGGCCCCGGCCGGCGAGGCGCCGTCCACCGGGTCGCCCCCGGCCTCCACGCGGACGTACGGCGGGGCCTTCAGGTCGGGGCGGTCCCCGGGCGGCACCTGGAAGTCGCAGCGCACGTAGAGCCGGACGAAGTGATCCGAATCGTCGCTGGCCAGCCCCACCGCGCCGGGGCCGAAGTCCAGGTCGGCGACGGCGTGGTGCTCCCCGGTGTCCCGGGCGCGGTCGGCGTCCACCCCGTCCCAGGCGGGGTAGACCCGGACGTCGAGGAGGAAGCCGCCGGAACCGTCGTCCCCGTTCCAGACGACCCGGCAGTCGGTACTGCGGACCCGGGGCTCGTCCGGCACGGCCGGCGTCTGGAGCCGGGCCCGCGGCACGGCCTCGTACACCTTCCCGAACCGCCCGGCCAGCGGCTTCAGGTCATCGCGTGACAGCGCCGACCAGCAGGCGCTCTGCGCGATCTCCAACGACCGCCACGGCTGCCAGGCCCACAGCCCGCCCCCCACGGCGGCGGCCACCGCGAGGCCCCCGGCCAGCCACGGCAGCACCCGGGGCCGCCGCCACCACGGCGGTGGCGGCGGCGGGTCGTCGGGCGAGCGCGGGATGATGTGTGCGACGTCGACCACGGTTCAGTCAGCTCCTGTTGTCCGGGTGCTAGGAAGCGACGCGGGGGGCGGTAGCGGTCAGCGTCATGGTGTTCCGGCACTCGTACGCGGTCGCGGCGGCTCTGCCGATCTTGAGGGCGATGTCCGCATACGCCTGATGGGCCTTGCCGAGGGAGGCGCCGTGGACGATGTCCCCGGAAACCAGCACGCCGAAGTACTTCGGCGGGGGCTGGTCGCTGTCGTCCCTCGGGGCGTCGAAGTCGCACGGCACGTAGAGCCGGACCGACGCGTTCCCGGGGACGATGCTGCTGGCCGTGACCCACCCGGTCGCGCCGGGGCCGAAGTCGAGCGGGGTGACCGATCCGCCGCCGGCGTCGTTCTTCCGGTCGGCGTCGATCCGGTCGCGTGCCGGTCGCACCTCCGCGTCGAGCAGGATGGTCGCGTCCGGCCACATGACGCGGCAACGGGAGTCACGGCTCCCCGAGGCGGGCTTCGCCGGGGTTGCGATCTCGCGGGACGGCCGGGGCTCGGTGGCCTTCCCGTCCGGGCCCGTCAGCGGCTTGAGGTCGTTCGCATCCAGTACCCCCCAGCACGCGCTCTGTGGCAGCTCCACCGACTGCCACGGCTTCCAGGCCCACAGCCCGCCGCCCACGGCGGCGGCCACCGCGAGGGCGACGACGGCGTGCCAGGGACGGACCCGTGATCGGCGCGGGGACGGGTCTTCCGGGGACGGCGGGATGATGTGGGCGACGTCAACCATTTCTCAGCGCTCTCGGTCGTGGCAGGTGGTGGGACGCGGGGTCAGCCCTTGTGGGTGGCATCGTGGTACAAGCCCCGGCCGCTGGTGTAGCCGGTGTCCTCCTCCTGGGCGGCCCGGCGGGCCACGTCGTTGATGTAGTTCGGGTCGGCGCCCGCGTTGCGGCCGGCATCGTGGATGGCGTTGATGATCGCCTGATGCGACTTGCGCTCGGCTGCCGCCCTCGCGGTAGCGGCCTCGTCGCTGGCGTCGTTGTGGGTGTCCACCTTGTAGCCGTTGGCGACGTTGTCCATGATCTGGTTGACCGCGGTGTCGATGCCCTCGCCGATCAGGGGCGCTCGTCCCTTGATCGCGTCGCCGGCGAACGACCAGACCTGACCGGCGATCTCCCGCTTGGTGTCGATGGCGGCGTTGAACTCGGCGTCGCTGGCGGTGTGCTTCTCATAGATGGCGTCGATCATGGCGCTGGTGATCAGACCATTGACCTTCCCGGCCGGGTTGGCGACGTTCTCGACCGCCATGCCGAGATCCTTGTGCAACTCGGGGTGGGCCAGGACGTCCTGGAGCTGGGCTGTGGTGTACGCCTGCTGCGCGGCCGCGATCGACGCGTAGGCGTCCGGATCCTGGCCGAGCGCGCCGAGCAGGCGCGCGACCTCGGGCTGGCCGAGGAGGTTCGAGTCGGCGCCCGCTCCCTCCAGCGCGTTCTGGACGTCGCCGATGTAGTTGGCGGTCATGTTCCCGAGGCTGCCGTTGAGGTTCGCGAACAGGCCGCCCTTGAGTAGGTCCGGGCCGTCCTTGGTGCCGAACGTCTTCACCACGTCATTCATGATGTCGTTCATCGCGGCGGTGTGCGGGGGGAACCTGCCGTCGGCGTCGTCGTACGCCTTGCCCGTCGTGGCCGCCTCCAGGGCGTGGCCGAGCGCGGTGACGTCGAACGGGTCGGCGGTGCCCGGGTTGGGACGGGGCGGGTACTGCTGGTCGATCAGGATCGACCGGGGACCGGTGTCGGTGAGCATCTTGAGGTAGGTGTTCTCGCCGCCGGTGCTCTTGACCGTGCCGTCCGGGTTGAACGTGGTCGGTGCGTCGTGGAAGAACTTGGTGGCGGCCTCGGGGCTGTGGCCGAGTCCGTCCAGGATCGCGGACATCGGGTTGATGCCCCTGATGTTGCCGTCCTTGTCGGGCACGCCGATGAACTTGAGCTCGGTGTACGGGTACGTGGCCTTGGTGGCCGCGTCCCAGCGCATCGGGTTCTCCTGGGTGAGCTGGGTGATGTGCTGGGCGACCGGGACGAGGAAGTGGTCGTCGTACTTCCCGTTCCGCAGCAGGTTGGCCATGATCTGGTAGCCGTACGGGCTGTGCGCCGGGTTTGCGCCGGCGGGGACGGGGATCTGCGTGGCGCCGGCCGCGCGGAACCGCTTCTCCCACTCGTCCGAGACGTGCAGCGGCTGCTTGGTGTCGGTCGCGGTGGCCAGGGTGAGGCCGAGGTCCTGCTGGATGCCCTTGATCGCCGCGCTGCGGGCCGTGCTGTTGGCGTAGTCCCCGCTCTGCGCCATGGCGCCGTACTTGGCCATGAAGGTCGCCGGGTCCTGGTTGCCGTAGAAGGACGTGGCGAACCGCGGGTCGCTCTTGTGGTGGTCCAGGATGTCCTGGAGGTGCTTGAGTTGGGCGTCGCTGGCCTGGTCGCCGAGGCCGAGGATGTAGGTGGCCGCCTTGGCCTCCTCCTCTGGGATGCCGCCGACGGGGTTGGCGTTGAACGCGGTGCCGTCGCTGCCGGTGTCGTCGCCCAGGGCCCGGGAGGCGTCCTGGTCGGCTTCGGTGGCGCGGTCTATGGCGTCGCCGATGGCCTTGGCGGCGGTCTCGGCCTTGGCCTTCCAGCTCCTGGCGTACTCGGCGTCCTTCTTGTCCTCCTGGGTCGTGGGCGGCGGCCAGTGCACCGCGCCCTCGCCGTCGACGGTGAGGCCCTCGTGGGTCGCGTTCTGGACCGCGGTGGTGAGGTCGTTCTTCGCCGCCGTGATCTCGGTGTGGGCGTCGCGGAGCGTCTTGGCCAGGGCCGAGGCCTCCTCGAAGGCCGCGTGGATCTGGTCGCGGGCCCAGGTGAGCTTGGCGTTGGCGAGGCCGGCGGCGTCGCCGTGCCAGCCGGACTGCTGGATGGTGCCGATGACCTCGTTCTGCATCCGCTGGGTGAGGTCCCACTTGCGGACGAGGCTCTCGAAGTCGCCGGCCGCGGAGGCGAGGCCGCCGAGGTCGACCTGCTGGAGCTGACTGAACGTCACCATGATCGTGCTGTATCCCCCCGTTCGCGCCGGCGCTAGCGTCCGGCGCCCTGCGCCTGGTTGAAGTGGGCCTGGATGTCCGTGTCGGTCCTGGTGTAACTCTGGGCCGTGGTCTGCAGGTTGGTGCCGATGTCGCCGACGGTGGTCTGCAGCCCGCCGGACTGGCTGGTCCAGGTGCCCCAGGTGGCGGTGAGCGCGCCGCCGAGGTTCCAGCCCTTGAGGGACCCGGCGGCGGCGTTGACGTGCTCGCCGGGCTGGTCGCACTCGGTCTTGACGGCGTCCCGCAGGGCGAAGGCGTTCTGCGCGGCCTGCTGGAGCACGCCGGGGTTCACGGCGACGGTCTTGCCGCCGGCCGCCGGGCTCAGTGAGACCGGTGCGGCGTTGGCGCCGGCTAGGTCCGGGAACTGCTTCTTCGCCTCTTCGGTGAGATTGCCCTTGTCGTCGAAGAGCCACGGATTCATTCGACGCTCGAATTCGAGGTCGGTCATTGTTTTCCCCCCGGATAAATGATCGGCAAGGATCGTACTATTTTTGCGGCCATGATTTCGGTGAATTGAATATTGATACCTGGTTAACAGATGGTGAATCACGACTGGATTGACCGGTTCATACTGTGCCGATCCGCACATTGCCCGACACGCGGCGGCATGCCAGAGTGCCGGGCATGAACCATCCGCTCGCGGCCGAGCCGCGCTCCGCCGTCCCCGCCCCTGCCTCCGCCCCGGCCGCCGCTCCCGCGCACGTCTTCGACTGGCTCGACCAGACGGCCGCGATGCGGGCCGAGGCCGGGCTGACGCGGACGCTGCGCAGCCGGGCCGCGGACGACCCGGTGCTGGACCTCGCGGGCAACGACTACCTGGGCCTGACCAGGCATCCGGTCGTCACACGGGCTGCCGCGGACGCTGCGCTGCGCTGGGGCGGCGGCTCGACGGGGTCGCGGCTGGTGACCGGGACGACCGCGCTGCACACCGAACTGGAGCAGGAGCTGGCCGAGTTCTGCGGAACGGAGGCCGCGCTGGTGTTCTCCTCCGGGTACACGGCCAACCTCGCGGCGCTGACCGCGCTCACCGACCCGGACACCCTGATCGTCTCCGACGCCTACAACCACGCCTCGCTGATCGACGGCTGCCGGCTCTCCCGCGCCGACGTCCACCGGGCCCCGCACAGCGACCCGGCGGCCGTCGCCGAGGCGCTCGCCGGGCGGGCCCGGCCGCGGGCGCTGGTGGTCACCGACTCGGTGTTCTCGGTGGACGGCGACGCGGCCCCGCTGCCCGCGCTGTCGGAAGCCGCCCGCGCGCACGGAGCCGCCCTGCTGGTCGACGACGCGCACGGGCTGGGCGTGCTCGGCCCCGGCGGCACCGGGGCGCTCGCGGCGGCCGGGCTCGCCGGGCAGCCGGACACCGTGGCCACCGCCACCCTCTCCAAGTCGCTCGGCTCGCAGGGCGGCGTCGTCCTCGGCCCGCGCCGGGTGATCCGCCACCTCACCGAGACCGCCCGCACCTTCATCTTCGACACCGGTCTCGCCCCGGCCGCCGCCGGCGCCGCCCTCGCCGCCCTGCGGCTGCTGCGCGCCGAGCCGGCCCGCGCCGAGCGCGCCCGCGAGGTGGCCCGCACCCTGGCCCGGCAGCTCACCGCCGCCGGACTGCACAGCTGCGAGCCCGAGGCGGCCGTGGTGTCCGTCCGCGCCCCGGGCCCCGAGGCCGCCGTGGCCTGGGCCGCCGACTGCCGCCGCGCGGGCCTCGCCGTCGGCTGCTTCCGCCCGCCGTCCGTCCCGGACGGCATCTCCCGGCTGCGGCTGACCGCCCGGGGCGACCTGACCGACGGGCAGATCGCCGAGGCCGTCCGCATCATCGCCGAACTGGCCCCGGCCGGTGCGCGGGGCGAATGAGCGGACAGCGGGGAGATAGGCCGCTCGGAGCGACCGGGCCCGCCGGGCAGGACGGCGGGATGACCGATCTGCGCCGGGACGAGCACGTGGCACGGCTGCTCGATCCGACCGACGGGGGCTGCCTCGCCGAGGTGTTCATCGAGGACACGACGGTGGCGGACTGGCAGGCCCTGCTCGACCTGGTCGAGGAGCAGGGCTGGGCGTACGAGTTCATCGTGGGGTGCTTCGTGCTGCCGCTGCCGCGGGCCGAGGCGGTGCTGTCCCGGCCCGCCGGTGCCAGGTGTCCGGTTCTGTGCGTGCGGCCGGCCCCGGAGGTCTGCGCCGTCTTCCGGTTCCTCGGGGCGGAGCAGATCGGCTTCGACGTCGGCCTCGGCGAACTCCGCGGCCAGGAGCGGCTGGACGTCCTGTGCGGGTTCCTGACCGCGATCGGGCGGCGGCTGGGCAGGCCGGTGCCGATGTACGTCGAGGGCGACACCGGGGTGCCGTTCCTCGGGTACGACGCGGCCGCCGACCGGGTCCGGGGGCTGTGGTCGCCGCCGGTGGACTGACCGGGCCGGCCGACTACTTCTTCCTCGCCCGGCTCGGCTGGACCCGGGTGGGCTCGCCGGCCGCCTTGGGGTGGTCCGGCGGGTACGGGAGTTCGCCGAGGCCCTCGTCGCGCAGCTGCTTCTCGTACAGCTCCAGCAGGGGCTCCAGGCGGAACGCCAGGCCGTCCATCTCCGCGTTCAGGTCGCCGAGTTCGGCGAAGCGGGCGGGGAGGGTGCGCAGGTCGAAGTCCTCGGGGGCGGCGTCGTCCAGTTCCTCCCAGCGCAGAGGGGCGGAGGCGGTGGCGCGCGGGCGGGCGCGCAGCGAGTAGGCGGAGGCGATGGTGCGGTCGCGGGCCATCTGGTTGTAGTCGACGAAGATCCGCTCGCCGCGTTCCTCCTTCCACCAGGCGGTGGTGACCTTCCCGGGCATCCGCTGCTCCAGCACCCGGCCGAGGGCGATCACCGCGTGCCGCCCGTCGGTGAACGTCCACTCGGGCGCCAGCGGCACGTAGACGTGCAGTCCGCGCCCGCCGGAGGACTTGGGCCAGCCGCGCAGCCCGTACTCCTCCAGCAGGGCGCGCAGTTCGTGGGCGGCGCGGACGGCGTCGTGGAAGTCGGTGCCGGGCTGCGGGTCGAGGTCGATCCGCAGCTCGTCGACGTGGCCGGTGTCGGAGCGCCGCACCGGCCAGGGGTGGAAGGTGAGGCAGCCCAGGTTGGCGGCCCACAGCACGGCGGCCGGCTCGGTGGGGCAGATCTCGTCGGCGGAGCGGCCGGAGGGGAATTCGATCCGGGCGGTGGGCAGCCATTCCGGCAGGCCCTTGGGGGCGCGCTTCTGGTAGAAGAACTCGCCGTCCACGCCGTCCGGGAAGCGCTGCAGGGTGGTCGGCCGGTCGCGGAGCCCGCGCAGCACCCCGTCGGCGACGGCCAGGTAGTACTGCGCGACGTCCAGCTTGGTGAAGCCGCGCTCGGGGTAGTACACCTTGTCCGGGTTCGACAGCCGGACGGTGCGCCCGGCGACTTCCAGTTCCACGGCTGAGCCCATGCCCCACACGCTAAGCGCCGGGCGCCCGGCGCGCGCTCCGGGGCGATGCGGGCGAGGATCGGACGCATGGACCTGCCCGTGATGCCGCCGGTGGCGCCGATGCTCGCCAAGTCGGTGGCCAGGATCCCGCCCGGGATGCAGTACGAGGCGAAGTGGGACGGCTTCCGCTCCGTCGTGTTCCGCGACGGGGACGAGGTGGAGCTCGGCAGTCGCACCGGAAAGCCGCTGACCAGGTACTTCCCCGAGCTGGTCGAGGCGTTCAAGCGGGAGTTGCCGCTGCGCTGCGTGCTGGACGGCGAGGTGGTGATCGCCCGGGACGGCCGGCTGCGCTTCGAGGAGCTGCTGGAGCGCATCCACCCGGCCGCGAGCCGGGTCAGGCTGCTCGCCGAGCGGACCCCGGCCTCCTTCGTCGCCTTCGACCTGCTCGCCCTCGGGGAGGAGAGTCTGCTGGACGAGCCGCTGTTGGTGCGCCGTCCGGCCCTGGAGGCCGCGCTCGCCGACGCCGCCGACCCGGTGTTCACCGCCCCCGCCGCCACCGACCTCGACCTCGCCCGGACCTGGTTCGCCGAGTACGAGGGCGCCGGGCTGGACGGGGTGGTCGCCAAGCCGCTGGACCAGCCGTACCGGCCGGGGGAGCGGACCATGTACAAGATCAAGCACGAGCGCACCGCCGACTGCGTGGTGGCCGGCTACCGCGAGCACAAGAGCGGCCCGGTGGTCGGTTCGCTGCTGCTCGGCATCTTCGACGGGGACGGCAGGCTCCAGCACGTCGGTGTCTGCGCCGCCTTCCCGATGGCCCGCCGGCGCGAACTCGTCGAGGAACTGGCCCCGTTGCGGATGGAGGACCTCTCGCGGCATCCCTGGGGCGGCTGGGCGGACGAGGCCGCGCACGCCGAGGGCCGGCTGCCCGGCGCGGTCAGCCGCTGGACCGGCGGCAAGGACCTCTCCTGGATCGCGCTGCGCCCCGAGCGGGTGGTCGAGGTCGCGTACGACCACATGGAGGGCACCCGGTTCCGGCACACCGCGCAGTTCCGCCGCTGGCGGCCGGACCGCACACCGGAGAGCTGCACCTACGCGCAGTTGGAGGAGCCGGTCTCGTACGACCTCGGCAAGGTGCTGGGGGGCTGACGACGCGCCGGACAGCGCGGCGGCGCGGGAGGGCCCGACCCGGTCGACCGGGTCGGGCCCTCCCGTGTACGTGCGGGCCGTGCGGGTGCGGTTCAGGAGATGTGCTCAGGAGATGTACAGCGTGGCGGCGCCGGTGGGCGTGGCCGACGCGGTCTCGGCGGGCGAGGCCGTCGGGGAGCCGGTCGGCGAGCCCGTCGGCGAGCCCGTCGGGGAGCCCGTGGGCGAGGGGGAGGCCGTCGGGGAGGCCGAGCCGGGCGGGGTGGGCAGCGTGTAGACGTTGTTCGGTGAGACGATCTGGGTGATCGCCCGCGCCAGGAACGTCGAGGGCTCCGAACCGTCGTGCAGGATGTCGGTGTTGAGCAGGATGGCCAGGCTGGCCTTGGCCTGCGGCAGGTAGATCACCACGCTCTCGTACCCGGGCAGCGAGCCGTTGTGGCCGATCCACCCGTGGGTGGTGAACACCCCGAAGCCGTAGCCGAGGTCCGGGGTCGGCCCGACCGGCACGAACTTCAGCCGCTCAGCCTGGGTGGCGGGCTTGATCAGCGGCTCCCCGGTGGCCAGCACCTTCGACCAGGTCTGCAGGTCGGCGAGGCTGGAGATGACGGCGCCGGCCGCCCAGCCCCAGGACGGGTTCCAGGTGGTGGCGTCCTCGACCGCGCCGCTGGCCGTCTGGTTGGTGTAGCCGTGGGCGTGCGGGTCCGGGAAGGCCGCGTCGGTCGGCAGGCTGGTCCTGGAGAGCCCGGCCGGGGTGAACACCTGCTGGTTCAGGAAGTCCTGGAGCGGCTGCCCGCCGACCTTCTCGACCACCAGGCCGAGCAGGATCAGGTTGGTGTTGGAGTACTCGAACTGGGCGCCCGGGGCGAAGTTCGCCGGGTGCTTGAACGCGTACGCGAGCAACTGGTCCGGTGTGAAGGGCTGGTTGGGGTTGCCGAAGAACGCCTGCTGGAAGCCGGAGTCCAGGGTGTAGTTGAACAGACCGCTGCGCATCTCGCCGAGCTGGCGCAGGGTGATGCCGTCGCCGCCGGGCACGTTCGGGACGTATTTGGAGATCGGGTCGTCCAGGCCCAGCTTGCCCTGGTCCACGAGCCGCAGGATGCCGGTGGCGGTGAAGGTCTTGGACACGCTGCCGATCCGCATGTACATGTCGGCCGAGATCGGCGCCCCCGAGTTCTTGTCCGCGACGCCGAAAGTGCGCTGGTAGCTGCCGTCGGGGGCGGTGTAGCCGACGATCACCCCGGGGATGGAGACCTCGCTCATCACCTGCTTGATCGCGGTGTCCAGCTGGTTCATGACGTCCTGGGTGAGCGGCACCACCGCGCCGGAGGCGACGCCCGTCGGAGTCGCGGTCGGGCTCATCGCGGCCGGTTCGGCGGTGACGGCCGGATCGGCCTGCCGTGCGGGCGCGGCGTCCCCGGAGCAGGCGGAGACGGCGAGCAGGCCGCTCAGCGCGAGGGCGGCGGAGGCCACCCGTACGGACCGGGGGACGGCCGGGCGCGGAGTGCGGGGGACCCGCACGGAGCGGGGAACGGCCGGTCGGGGCCGTCGGGTGTCGGTCATCGGCGCAGGCGCCTCTCTGGGGCGGACGGCCCCTTGGCGAAGGGCCCCGGAGCGCTGCTCGGGCAGGCCGGGGCGCTGCTCCACGGGGCCGCGGGGGGAGCGTCGCCACCGTAAGCACCGCCGCCGTACGGGCGCGCGCGGGTCGGTGCCGGGCTGGACCGAACGGGAGCGCGGTCAGCCGAGTGCCCCGTCCCACTGGCGGCCCGGTGTCAGCCATTCCGGCCGAGCCACGCACCCCCGGCCGGCGCCACGCACCCTGCCGAGCCACCCGCCCCCGGCCGGCGCCACGCACCCTGCCGAGCCACCCGCACCCGGCCGGCGCCACGCACCCTGCCGAGCCACCCGCCCCCGGACGGCGTCCCGTCGGACGGCGTCACGGCGGCCGCCCCGCGCTCGGCCGGACGGGTGAGCACCGGCATGCCGCACCCCCCGTCGGCCGCTGCTCGGGCACGATCGTTCAGCCCAGCTGTGGCCGCCCTTAAGAATTCCTCGATGGACCGCACCCCCTCCGACCAGGCAGATTTCTGCCTGCCCGGAGTGCGACCGTCAGGAACGGCCGAACCGGGCCCCTCGGCCTGCCCGACCCCCGAAGGCCGTCCCCGCGCACGTCAGGAGCCGTTGCCGTGAAGGCACTCGTCAAGCAGCAGGCCGAGCCCGGCCTCTGGATGATCGATGTCCCGAAGCCCGAGATCGGCCCCGGCGAGGTGCTGATCAAGGTGCTGCGGACCGGCATCTGCGGCACCGACCTGCACATCCGCAAGTGGGACGGCTGGGCCCAGCAGACCATCAGGACCCCGCTGGTGCTGGGCCACGAGTTCGTCGGCGAGGTCGCCGAGCTCGGCGCCGGCGTCGCGGACATCGCGGTCGGCGACCTGGTCAGCGGCGAGGGCCACCTGGTCTGCGGCAAGTGCCGCAACTGCCTGGCCGGCCGCCGCCACCTGTGCCGCAACACCGTCGGCCTGGGCGTCAACCGTGACGGCGCCTTCGCCGAGTACGTGGCCCTGCCCGCCTCCAACGTCTGGGTGCACCGGGTGCCGGTCGACCTGGACGTGGCCGCGATCTTCGACCCGTTCGGCAACGCCGTGCACACCGCGCTGTCCTTCCCGCTGGTCGGCGAGGACGTGCTGGTCACCGGCGCCGGCCCGATCGGCATCATGGCCGCCGCCGTCGCCAAGCACGCCGGCGCCCGCAACGTGATGATCACCGACGTCTCCCCGTACCGCCTCGACCTGGCCCGCCAGGTCGGTGTGACGCTGGCGCTCGACGTCTCCGAGCACACCATCGAGGAGGGCCAGCAGAAGCTGGGCCTGCGCGAGGGCTTCGACGTCGGCCTGGAGATGTCCGGCCGTCCCGAGGCGATGCAGTCGATGATCGCCAACATGACCCACGGCGGGAAGATCGCCATGCTCGGCCTGCCCGCCGAGCAGTTCCCGGTGGACTGGGCTTCGATCGTCACCTCGATGATCACCATCAAGGGCATCTACGGCCGCGAGATGTTCGAGACCTGGTACGCGATGTCCGTGCTGCTGGAGGGCGGCCTGGACCTCAGCCCGGTGATCACCGGCCGCTACGCCGCCACCGACTTCGAGGCCGCGTTCGACGACGCCGCGGGCGGCAACTGCGGCAAGATCATCCTCGACTGGACCGCCTGAGCCCGCCCCAGCCCCGCCGACGTTCCCCCGCCGAAGTTCCCCGCCGAACCGCCCCCGCCGAACTGATTGAGGAGACCGCAGTGTTCGACAACGTGCGTGCCGACGTCGCCGCCACCCTGGACGAGATCCGCGAGGCCGGCCTGTTCAAGCCCGAGCGGGTGATCGGAAGCCCGCAGAGCGCCGCCGTCACCGTGACCGGCGGCGGCCGCCCGGGCGAGGTGCTGAACTTCTGCGCCAACAACTACCTCGGCCTGGCCGACCACCCCGAGGTGCTCGCCGCGGCCAAGGACGCCCTGGACCGCTGGGGCTACGGGATGGCCTCGGTCCGTTTCATCTGCGGCACCCAGGACGTCCACAAGGAGCTGGAGGACCGCCTCTCGGCCTTCCTCGGCCAGGAGGACACGATCCTCTACTCCTCCTGCTTCGACGCCAACGGCGGCGTCTTCGAGACCCTGCTGGACGACCGCGACGCCGTCATCTCCGACGCGCTGAACCACGCCAGCATCATCGACGGCATCCGGCTCAGCAAGGCCCGCCGCCACCGCTACGCCAACCGTGACCTGGCCGACCTGGAGAAGCAGCTCCAGGACACCCAGGACGCCCGCCGCCGCCTGATCGTCACCGACGGCGTGTTCTCGATGGACGGCTACGTCGCCCCGCTGCGCGAGATCTGCGACCTGGCCGACCGCTACGACGCCATGGTCATGGTGGACGACTCGCACGCCGTCGGCTTCGTCGGCGCGGGCGGCCGGGGCACCCCGGAGCTGCACGGCGTGATGGACCGCGTGGACATCATCACCGGCACCCTCGGCAAGGCGCTCGGCGGCGCCTCCGGCGGCTACGTCGCCGCCCGCCGGGAGATCGTCGCCCTGCTGCGCCAGCGCTCCCGCCCGTACCTGTTCTCCAACTCGCTGGCCCCGGTGATCGCGGCCGCCTCGCTCAAGGTGCTCGACCTGGTCGAGAAGTCCAACGAGCTGCGCGAGCGGCTCGCGGCCAACACCGCGCTGTTCCGGACGCGGATGACCGAGGCCGGGTTCGAGATCCTGCCCGGCGACCACCCGATCGCCCCGGTGATGATCGGCGACGCGGCCGAGGCCGGCCGGCTCGCCGAGCTGCTGCTGGAGCGCGGCGTGTACGTGATCGGCTTCTCCTACCCGGTGGTGCCGCACGGCCAGGCCCGGATCCGGGTGCAGCTGTCCGCGGCGCACTCCACCGAGGACGTCGAGCGCGCCGTCGCGGCCTTCGTGGACGCGCGCGCCGCCCTGGAGGGCTGACCTCCACCCAGGCTGCCCGTGGGCCGGACCGCTCGGAACCGGACCGGCCCACGGGCTCACAACCGCCGCGCGGCGGAGGCGAATCGACGCGCCCCCGCCGTACGGCCCCCAGACCACCTGCCCCACCCTCCCGCAACGGGGGCGGGACGCCGGCCGCGCCGACGTCCCGCCCCCGTCGTGGTTATCTATCGGAGGACGGCTGCCGGTCAGTCGTCCTCGTTCTCGCCCTGGTCGTCGCCGGCACCGCTCCGGTGGAACCCGGCGGGCTTGGCGAAGACCTGGCCGTTCTCGACCGCCGGGCCGGTGCCGCCGGTGACCAGGTTGCCGCTGGTCGAGTCGAACACCACGGTGTTCCCGGAGGCGGAGACGAACGGCTGCGTCGACGAGCCGTTGCCGAGCGAGCCGTCCGGCGCGGCGGCGACCCGCTCGGTGCGGCCGGTGCGCAGGTCCTGGCGGTAGACGTCCCAGCCCGGGTGCTGGGGGCCGGCCACCAGGTTGTCGGCGGCGGACTCGAAGTAGATCCAGCGGTTGTCGGCGGTGATCGAGCCGTGGTCGGAGGAGCCGACCGAGCTGGTGCCGGGCAGGCCGCCGCTGACCTTCGTCACGGTGCCGGTCCGCAGGTCCCGCACGTGGAGCACGGTGTGGTAGCGGTGGCCGCCGGTCGAGCCGCCGGGCTCGGACAGGGTGTAGATCGCGCGCCGCCCGTCAGGGCTGATCGTCGCCTCGAAGCTGGAGCTGCCGATCGTGCCGTCGAGGCCCGCGCTCACCGGTGTGAGCGTCCGGGAGCGGACGTCGTAGGTGTAGTAGGGGGCGGCGGTCGGGCGGGCCAGGCTCGGCTGCGCCGCGGACTGCGGGATGCTGCGGCGCGCGGCCTCGGCGGCGCTCGGGGCGAGCTCCACGTCGGCGGAGGCATCGGCGGAGGCGGAGGCCGTGGCCGCCGCCGCGGCGGTCGCGGCGGCGAGGCCGGGGGCCTGCTCGTCCGGCAGCAGGCTGGAGATGGAGCCGAAGCCGATGGTGCGGCCGTCCGCGCTGATCGTCGGTCGGAAGGACGTGCTCTCGCCCGGCTTGCCGTTCACGTCGTGGGAGACCAGCCGGGTGGTGTGGGTCCAGCGGTCGGTGAGGTAGACGTTGATCTTCCAGGTGTAGGGCCGGGCGAGCGAGGGCTCGGGGGCGGGCTCCGGCTCGGGGTCCACGACGGTCGGGTCCAGGTCGGTCCGGGAGGACACGTAGACCACGTACCGGCCGTTGCCGCTGACCTGCGCGTTGTACGAGGAGTGGTACTGGTCGGTGTCGGTGTTGGTGGGGCTGCTGCTGACCAGCTCGGTGCGGCCGGTCCTGCGGTCCCTGATGTACACCTCGGTGCGGTTCTTGACCTGCGCGCCGGGCGCCACGTTCTCGTCCTCGCTCTCGAAGACGACGTAGCGGCCGTCGGCGCTGATCCCGGCCTGGTCGGTCGAGCCGCTCAGCGCCCCGCCCGCGTCGGACAGGTTGACCTGTTCGAGGCGGCCGGTGCGCAGGTCCTTCACGTAGGCGTTGCTCCAGCCCACCGAGGGGTGGGGCAGCAGGTTCGTGGCCCGGGAGGTGAACAGGGCGTAGCGGCCGTTCGCGCTGATGCCCTGGGCCGTCGACTGGTTGTCGGGCGCCGCGCCGTTCGGCCCGAGGCTGACCTGGGTGGTGCCGCGCGGCACCGGTCCGGCCTGGGCCGGGGCGGCGGCAACGGCGAGCAGGGCGGCCGCGACCAGGACGCTGCCGCCGCCCGACAGCCAACGGTTGCGGGTCGTCCGGGTGGTTCGTGTCATGAAGGTGTTCCTCCCCAGCGATCACCCGGCCGGGCTCCCTCCCGGCAACGGGCTTTCGGCAGAGCCAATCGTCGGGAGGGCCGGGGGGTCAACGCCCTCCGGTAATGTCGGCGTAAAATACGTCAACGGACGTATGCGGCAAGGGAATCAAGCCATCCGGATCATCACGGGCGGCGCACGAAGACGTCCGCGGCGGCGTTGGTGTCGCCCGGGACGAGGTCACCGTCGTCGGCGGTGAAGACCACCGTCCCGCCGCCGGCGTCCACGAACGGGTCCGAGGAGTCGGAGGTGCTCTGCCCGCCGTCCCGGGTGAGGCTGACCCGTTCGATCGCGCCGGTCCTCAGATCGCGGCGGAAGACGTCGCTGACGCCGTTGGTGTCGCCGGGGACGAGGTTGTCGGCGGCGGAGTCGAAGTAGACCCAGTGGCCGTCGAAGGTCATGGCGGGGTCCTGGGCGCTCGCGGTGGTCGTGGTGCCGGGCAGGAAGGCGTTGAGCCGCGTCAGCCGGCCGGTGGCCAGTTCCCGGGCGTACAGGTCCGACCGGAAGTGGTTGGAGCCGGGCCCGCCGATGCGGAACGGCAGGCCGAACAGGGCGTAGCGGCCGTCGGGGCTGATCCGGGAGCCCCTGCTGACGCCGCGCAGGGCGCCCTCGTCGTCCACGCTGGCGCCGGAGACCTTCCCGGTGTCGGCCTTCCAGACGAAGTACGGGTAGAAGCGGGCCGGGGCCAGCCCTGGTGCACCGGCGTCGGTGCCAGAGGCGGTGTCGGCGGCGGGGGTGGTGCCGGGGGCGGCATCGGGGCCGGCGGGCGGGTCCTGCGGGAGCAGGTTGGTCGCCCGGGAGGTGAAGCCGACGGTGGCGCCGTCCGCGCTGATCGTCACGCCGTAGGAGGTGTTGTTGGCGGCCCCGCCGTCCGCACCGGTGGTGACCACCCGGGTGGTGCCGGTCCAGCGGTCGGTGATCAGGACGTTGAAGTGGCGCGGGTCCGAGCCCGGGGCGAGGTCGGTGCGGTTGGAGGTGTAGGCGACGTAGCGGCCGTCCCGGCTCAGGGACGGACTGTCGGAGTAGCCCTCGTCGTCGCCGGACCCGCCCCCGGTGACCAGTTCGGTGCGGCCGGTCCAGCGGTCGCGGACGAAGACGTCGCTGAAGCGCCTCGGCTGGCCGGGTACCACGTTGGTGGCGCTGGTGCTGAAGGCCACGAACCGGCCGTCGGCGCTGATCGAGGCGTCCGCGGTGGGTGCGTCCAGCCGGGAGCCGTCGTCGGCGACGCTGACCCGTTCGACGTGTCCGTTGCGCAGGTCGCGGACGTAGACCTCCTCCGCGTTCGGGGTGCCGGGCCCGGGCAGCAGGTCGGCCGCGGTCGAGGTGAACAGCGCGGAGCGGCCGTCCTCGCTCAGCCCGATCGCGATCGAACGCCCGTTGATCTGCCCGCCCTTGGCGGTCTCGCTGACCCGGGCGGTGTCGCCCTTGGGCGGCCTGGCCTCGGCGGCGGGCAGCGCCGCTCCGGCGGCCACGGCGGTGGCGGCCAGCACGGCGGCGGTGCGGGCGAGCCGGCGTCGGGTGCGTGCGTGCGTCATGGATCGTCCTCCCCTGATGGCGGTCCCGGGCCCACGGCCCCCGCGGCCCGGTCGGGGAGAGCCAAGCGTCGTGCGGACGGTTGGTCAACGACCGGTGGCGATTCCGCTCGGAAATACGCCACCGGTCGTATGCCGCAAGGGAGTCAGGGCATCGGACCGTCGGACCGTCGGAGCTTCAGGGTGCGTCAGGCCGTCACAGCCGGCGCAGGAAGACGTCCAGCACCTGGTTGGTGTCGCCCGGCACCAGGTCGCCGTCGTCGGCGGTGAAGAGCACGGTGTCGCCGGTGGCGTCCACGAACGGGCTGAAGGACGAGGAGGTGCTCTGCCCGCCGGCCCGGGTGAGACTGACCCGTTCGATCCGGCCGGTCCACAGGTCGCGGCGGAAGATGTCGCTGGCGTCGTTGGTGTCGCCGGGGACCAGGGTCTCGGCGCTGGAGTCGAAGTAGACCCAGTGGCTGTCGGCCGTCATGACGCCGCCGGACGAGGACCACTTGGTGCTGGTGCCCGGCAGATCGGTGTTGACCTTGGTGACCCTGCCGGTGGCCAGCTCGTGGACGTAGAGGTCCAGCCGGGTGCCGTGGGCCGGGCCGGGGAAGCCGCCGACGAACACCGGGACGCTGTAGATCGCGAAGCGGCCGTCCGGGCTGACCCTGGCGTCGTAGGAGACGCCGGTCAGCTCGCCGGCGTCGTTCAGGCTTGCACCGACGATCTTTCCGGTGTCGGCCTTCCAGACGTAGCACCGGTAGTAGTGGGGCCCGGCCAGCTGGGGCGAGTCGGCGGCGGGGTCGGCGTCGGTGGTGCTGCCGGCGCCGGGGCCGGCGGCCGGGGACTCCGGCAGCAGGTTCCCCGCGCGGGAGGTGAAGGCGACGGTGGAGCCGTCCGCGCTGATCGTCGGGGCGAAGGAGCCGTTGTCGGCACCCTCGCCGTCCGCGCCGACGGTGACCAGCCGGCTGGTGCGGGTCCAGCGGTCGGTGACGTAGACGTTGTTCCTGCCGCGCCGCAGGGTGCCCGGGGCGAGGTCGCTGCGGTTGGAGACGTAGGCGACGTAGCGGCCGTCGCGACTGATGCTGGGGCTGAGGGCCCCGAACCCGCTCTGGTCGTCGGTGCTCGGCACGGCGGCGGCGGTGACCAGTTCGGTGTGTCCGGTCCAGCGGTCGCGGACGAAGATGTCGCTGGGGTGGCTCGGCCGGCCGGGCACCACGTTGGTGGCGGTGGTGCTGAAGGCCACGAACCGGCCGTCGGCGCTGATCGAGGCGTCGGTGGTGGCGGCGTTCAGCGCGGAGCCGTCGTCGGCGACGCTGACCTTCTCGACGTGCCCGTTGCGCAGATCGCGGACGTAGACCTCGTCCGTGTTCGGGGTGCCGGGCCCGGGCAGCAGATCGGTCGCGGCGGAGGTGAAGAGTGCGGACCGGCCGTCCTCGCTCAGCCCGAGCGGCGTCGAGTAGGCGTTGAGCTGGGCGCCCTTGGCGGTCTCGCTGACCCGGGCGGTGTCGCCCTTCGGTGGCTTGGCCTCGGCGGCGGGCATCACGGCCCCGGCCACGGCGGTGGCGGCCAGGACGGCGGCGGCGCGGGCCGGCCATCTGCGGGTGCGTGCGGTGGTCATGGAACGTCCTCCCCTGGATCGCCCGACCGCGCTCCCTCCCGGCGGCGGGCCCTCGCAGAGCCAACCGTCGGGAGGGCCGGTGGTCAACGGCCGGGGGTGATCCCGTCCGGAAATACGTCAACGGACGTATCCCGCAAGGGAGTCGGGACCTTACAGGCGGCGCCGGAAGACGTCCGTGGTGGCGCTGTCGGCGACGGGCGCCAGGTTGCCGTCCTCGGCGCTGAACAGCAGGGTCGTGTCGTCGGCGTCGACCTGCGGGAAGAAGGCGGAGGTGGTGCTCTGCGAGCCGTCCTGGGTGAGGGTGACCCGCTCGGTGTGCCCGCTGCGCAGGTCGGTGCGGAAGATGTCGGCCTGCCCGTTGGTGTCGCCGGGCACCAGGTCGGCGACGTCGGAGGTGAAGTACACCCAGCGGTCGTTCAGCGGCATGACGGGGTTGTAGGAGGATTCGAGGGCGCTGCCGGACAGCGGCTGGTTGACCTTGGTGGTCCGGCCGGTGGCCAGCTCGCGGGCGTAGACGTCCTGGTGGACACCGTGCGAGCCGGGCCGGCCGCCCTCCTCGTAGACCGTGTAGAGCGCGTAGCGGCCGGAGGGGCTGATCCGCCCGTCGTTGCCGGCGCCGATGAGCTCGCCGGTCCCGTCGTAGCTGGCGCCGGTGATCTTCCCGGTGCGGGCGTCCCAGACGTAGTACGGGTAGGCGCGGATTCCGGTCAGCTCGGCGCCGTCGGCGGTGTCGGCGGTGTCGGCGGTGTCGGCCGCGGATGCGGCGGAGGCGGCTCGGTCGGCTGCGGTGGCTTGGGTGGCTCGGTCGGTTCGGTCGGCGAGCGAGGACGGGGCCTGGTCGGCCGGGAGCAGGTTGCCGGCCCGCGAGGTGAAGCCGATCACGGTGCCGTCGGCGCTGATCGTCGGGCGGGAGGAGTTGTGGTCGGCCGGGGTGCCGTCCGCCCCGGTGCTGACCACCCGGGTGGTGCGGGTCCAGCGGTCGGTGACGAAGACGTTGAACCTGCCGCGGCGCACGCCGGGTGCGAGGTCGGTGCGGTCGGAGGAGTAGACCACGTAGCGGCCGTCCCCGCTGATGGCGGCGTCGAAGGCGTTGCGGGCGCTCTGGTCGTCGCCCGCGCCGGAGGTGCCGTCGCCCGTGGTGACCAGCTCGGTGCGGCCGGTCCAGCGGTCCCGGACGAAGACGTCGGTGGGGTGCTTCGGCCGGCCGGGCACCACGTTGGTCGCGTAGCTGCTGAACGCCACGTACCGGCCGTTGCCGCTGATCGCCGCGTCGTTGGTGCCGGCGTCCAGCGCGGAGCCGTCGGCGGCGACGCTGATCCGCTCGGTGCGGCCGTTGCGCAGGTCCCGGACGTAGACGTCGCCGACGGCCCCGGCGCCGCCGGGCAGCAGGTTGGTCGCCGACGAGGAGAACAGCGCGTACCGGCCGTCGCCGCTCAGCCCGAGCGCGAACGAGGGCCCGTTCAGGGCCTCGCCCTTGGCGCTCTCGCTGACCCGGGCGGTGTCGCCCTTGGGCGGGCGGGCCTCGGCGGCGGGCATCGCGGCTCCGGCCGCCGTGACGGCCGCCAGGACGGCGGCGGTACGGGCCAGTCGGCGGCGGGTGCGTGCAGTGGTCATCGATCATCCTCCCCTGATGACTGCCCCGGGCCCTCGGCCCCCCGTGGCCCGGTCGGCACGAGCCAAGCGCCGCGCGGATGTCCGGTCAACGGACAGGAGCGATCTCGTCCGGAAATGCGCCACCGCGCGTGCCTCCGGCCGAAACCGCTGCTCCGGCGGGCCCGCCCGGCCCGCCCGGGTTCCGGCCCGCCGGTCCGGCACGCCGCGCCGCGCTGGCAGAATTGGTCCGTGATCGACGCACGACGGCTGCGGACCCTGCGGGCCGTGGCGGACCACCGCACCGTGACCGCCGCGGCGGCCGCCCTCTACCTGACCCCCTCCGCGGTCTCCCAGCAGCTGGCCGCCCTGGAGCAGGAGACCGGCCACGACCTGCTCGCCCGGGAGGGCCGGGGCGTACGGCTGACCGCCGCCGGGGAGATCCTGCTCGGCCACGCCGACGTGGTGCTCGCCCAGCTGGAGCGCGCCGAGGCCGACCTCGCCGCGTACAGCGCGGGCGTCTCCGGGGAGGTCACCGTCGCCTCCTTCGCGACCGCCATCGCCTCGGTGCTCGCCCCCGCCGTGGGCCTGCTCGCCGAGCGCGCCCCCGGGGTGCGGCTCAAGGTGCTGGACGCCGAGGGCGACGCCAGCCTGCCGATGGTGCTGGACGGCCGGGCCGACCTCGCGGTGGCCGTCGAGTACCGGGGCGCCCCGCGCGCCGACGACGCCCGGCTGACCCGGGTGCCGCTGTACGCCGAGCCCTTCGAGGCCGTCCTGCCGCTCGGCCACCGGCTGGCCGACGAGTCCGGCCCGCTGGCCGTCGCCGCGCTGGCCGACGAGCCGTGGATCGGGCCGTACCCGGGCAACCCCTGCCACGACGTGGTGCTGCTGGCCTGTGAGCACGCCGGGTTCCAGCCCCGGCTGCTGCACTCCTCCGACGACTTCCGGGCCGTGGTGGCGCTCGCCTCGGCGGGCCTCGGGGTGGCGCTGGTGCCGCGCTCGGCGCTGCGCGGCGTCGACCTCCGCGAGGTCGCGGTGCGGCCGGTGGACAGCGAGCTCGCCACCCGGCGGGTCTTCGCCGCCGTCCGGACCGGTGCCGACGGGCACCCGCTGGTCCGGCCGGTCCTGGACTCCCTCGCGCAGGCGGCGGCCGCGGGCGCGTGAGCCGACCGCGGGCGGGGCGGCCGCGGGTCCTGCGGCCCTCGGCGCCTGCGGCTGCTCGGGCCCTGCGGCTGCTCGGCGTCCCGGGTCGGGCGGCCCGCCGTGGTGCTTCCGGCGTGGCGTCCCGGTCCGGGCGGCCGTGCAGCCGCTGGTCCGTGCGAGCGGTCGAGGTTCGGCGCCCCCCTCGGGACCGCCCCCGCTAAACGGTACCGACCGGTACCGACTGGAGGACGGTACCGACCGGTACCGTTTGGCGTCAAGAGTGGATAGGATCGGCCGCGTGGCAGTCAACGCACGGGCGCGCCTGCTGAGCACGGCCGAAACCCTCTTCTACGCGAACGGCATCCGCGCGGTCGGCGTGGAGCGCATCCTCTCCGAGTCCGGCGTGGGCCGGGCCTCCTTCTACCGGCACTTCACCGGCAAGGAGGAGCTGGTGACCGCGGTCCTGGAGGGCCGCGACGTCCGGTGGCGGGCGTGGCTCTCCGAGCGGGTCGCGGCGCACGGCGGCCACCCGCTGCACGTCTTCGACGCGCTGGCCGAACGGTTCGCGACCCAGGACTTCCGGGGCTGCGTCGCGATCAACACGATGACCGAGATCGCCGACCCGGCCAGCCCGGCCCGCCGGATGGCGGCCCTGCACAAGACCCGCGTCATCGACCTGGTCGAGCGGCTGATGCGGGACGCCGGCGTCCCCGAGCCCGGGGAGCGCGCCCGGCAGTTCGCCCTCCTGATGGACGGCGCCATCGTCACCGCCCTGCGCGAGGGCACCCCGGACGCCGCCTGGCGGGCCCGGGGCATCGCCGAGGCCCTGCTGGCCGCCTGAGGCCCGAAGCCCGAGGCCCGAAGCCCGAGCCTGACGCGGCGGCCCGGGCGGACCGGGCCGCCACGCCCCCGGCTCAGGCGTGGTGCGGCGCCGCCGGGCTGCCGTCGGGGCGGACTCCGGCGAACTCGTCCAGGACGGCGACCCGCAGCTCGTGGGCGCCGTCCGGCCGACTCTGCTCGTAGTAGAGGTACCAGCGGCCGCGGGCCGGGACGAGGTCGGCGTACCGGATGTCCAGCCAGGGGCCGTCCGGGGTGAGGCGGTGCCAGCCGCGCAGGTCGGTGGAGGCGGCCAGGCCGCAGCGCTCCTCGTAGTTGCCGGCGGCGTCCGCCGAGCCGTCGTAGAGCGCGAGCCAGCCGCCCCGGCCGTCGGGCAGGACGGTGGTGATCCGGGACTCGTAGCCGTCCCAGGCGCCGGCCGGGCCGACGTCCAGCGCCTCGGCGGCGCGGCCCGGCGGGGCGGTGAAGCGCAGCCCGTCCGGGGACACCGCGAGCGCGGTGGGCTGGACGGTGAGGCCGGTGGTGTGGATGTCGGCGTCGGCGTGGGCGCGGTCCTGTTCCTCGGGGGTGAACGGCCGGGCGCGGGAGACGGTGGCGAACAGGTGGACGCCGGCGTCGGTTTCGAGCAGGTACGGGTCCTTGACGCCCTCGGTGCCGGTGGTCGCGGCGGTGAGGACGGGGGTGCGGGTGGCGAGGTCGAAGGACTCGGGGGCGTCGGCGCGCAGGGCGTCGACGCGCCAGCGGTTGTCGGCCGGGTCGACGTAACTGAGGTGGAGCAGGTATCCGCCGTCGCGGCGCAGCAGGGCGAGGCGTTCCATCGAGGGGGAGCCCAGTTCGTCGCGCCGGACGGACCACAGGTCGTGGAAGGCGATGCCGTCGGTGCTCTCGGCGACGGCGCAGCGCCAGCCCCGGTCGGGCCCGTGCGTCGCGCCGCGCGGGCGGCGCTCGCGGTAGGTGAGCAGGAAGCGGTCGAGGTCAGGCTCGTACCGGACGCCCGGGCAGCCGGCCCAGTAGCCGGGTTCGGGGCGCTCGGGGGCGCGGACGAGGTGGGAGGCGCCGAGGTCGGGCGCGGCGGGCAGGGCGGGGTGCGGCATGGATCCGTCCTTCGGGGAAGGGGTGTCGCGAAGTTTCTATCAGATCGATCAAAAGTCCGGGCCAAGCGCGGTGGGCCGCCGTCGACCGGCTGACCGGAGAGGTGAACAGCTTCACCAGCAGGTCTTCTATGAAGACGATGTTTCGCCCGATGGCGATCGCACGACACCGAACCGCCGAGCCTTGACCGTTCCCTGGAGATCGCGGCTACCTTCTTCTCAGAGTCGATCAAACATGGCCGACCAGGACCCGAGGAAGCCCCGCCCCGATGACCGCCCCCAGCACCGACGCACCCGGCTACGCCGGCCTGGGCCTGTACGTCGGCGACCTCCACAACCACTGCGGCATCAGCTACGGCCACGGGAGCATCGAGGACGCCTACGCCAACGCCCGGCTCCAACTCGACTTCGCCAGCGTCACCGGCCACGGCTGGTGGCCCGACCTGCCCGAGCGCACCCCCGAACTGGCGAGCCTGGTCGACTACCACACCGAGGGCTTCGCCCGGCTGGCCCGGCTCTGGGACCACGTCCAGGACGTCACCGCCGCCGCCCACGAGGACGGCCGCTTCGTCACCTTCCAGTCCTTCGAGTGGCACAGCCTCGCCCACGGCGACCACTGCGTGTACTTCGACGGCCCGCGCGGCGAGATCATCCGGGCGGCGGACCTGGACGAACTGCGCGCCCGGCTGCGGGTGCTCGCCGCACAGGGCGTGCGCACCTGGGCGCTGCCGCACCACATCGGCTACGGGCCGGCCCGCCGCGGCATCGACTGGGCCTCCTACACCGAGGAGTTCGCCCCGGTGGTGGAGATGATGTCGATGCACGGCTGCGCCGAGTCCGACGAGGCGCCGCGCAGCTACCTGCACACCATGGGCCCGCGCGCCGGCACCGCCACGGCCGTCCACGGCCTGCGCCTGGGCCACCGCTTCGGACTGATCGGCTCCACCGACCACCACAGCGCCTTCCCCGGCAGCCACGGGCACGGCCGGGTGGCGGTCTGGGCCCCGGAACTGACCCGGGACGGCATCTGGAACGCCGTCCAGCAGCGCCGCACCTACGCGATCACCGGGGACCGCATCCTGCTCGCCACCTCCGTCAACGGCGCCCCGATGGGCGCCGAGGCCGCCTCCGCCGACCGGCGCCGGATCCACGTCACGGTCCAGGGCCGGGACGCGCTCGACCACGTGGAACTGCTCCGCAACGGCGTACCCGTCCACCGGGTCAGCCGGCCCGAACTCCTCTCCGGCGCCGGCGGATCGGACGCCTTCTCCGGCACCCTGGGCTTCGCCGTCGGCTGGGGCCGGCGCGGCGAACCCGTGCACTGGGACGTCGTGCTGCGGATCGAGGGCGGGCGGCTGCTGGACGTCCAGCCCCGGTTGCGCGGCCCGGAGACCGTCGCGCCGGCCGAGGCCGAGCCGGACACCTACCGGCCGTCCTGGTGGGAGCGCACCGGGCCGGGCGAGATCCGGCTGCGGACGGTCACCGACGGCAACCCCAACACCGCCACCGACAGCACCCAGGGCTTCTCGCTGCGGATCGAGGGCGACGCGCGCACCCGGCTGGTCGCCGTCGTGAACGGCGCCGAGAGCGCCCACGCCGTCGGCGAACTCCTCGCCGGCGCGCGGACCGGATTCACCGGCGGGTTCGTCTCCGGCGCCTACCGCTTCGACCGGGCCGTGCCCGACCGGGAGACGACCGCCGAATTCGAGCTGACCGACGAACGCCCCGGCGGCGACGGGGACTTCTACCACGTGCGGGTCCGGCAGCTGAACGACCAGTGGGCCTGGTCCAGCCCGACCTGGGTGGGACCGGCCGACTCCTGTAGTTAGGGCCTGTCGTCGAACTCCCGTCTGCGGGGCGTTCGACGACAGGCCCTTGGCCGGCTGACGCCGTCCCCCGTCAGCCGGCCGCGCCCCCGGTCGATCAGCCCCGAACCTCCAGAAGGAGAAGAACCATGTCCCGCCTCCCCGGCCGCCTCGCCGGCGCCGTGCTCACCGCCGCCCTGGCCGTGACCGCCGCCGCCCCGGCCCACGCCGCCGTCCCCGCCCCTGCCGCTCCCGCCGCTCCCGCCGCTCCCGCCGCTCCCGCCCTGGTGTCCGGTACCGACGTCTTCGCCGACGACTTCGAATCCGGCACCGTCTCCGCCTGGACCCGCCAGCGCGTCGACGGCAACGGCAGCATCACCGTGGCCGGCGCTCCCGCCGGCGGCAGCGGCCTGGCCGCCCGCTTCGCCGTGCCGAACGACGGCGTCTCCTACCGCTCCGAGGTCGCCGTCAACTCCCTCGGCTGGGGCAGCTACCGCTTCGCCCTCGCCGACTACCTGCCCGCCGACTGGGTGCGGACCCCCACCGAGACGATCGTCGCCCAGTGGCACGGCTACCCGCTCGCGGACGGCAGCGACACCAAGCCGCCGATCGCCCTGACCGTCAAGGACGGCAGCTGGCGGCTCAAGGTGCACTGGCTGTCCGACCCCAGCACCGTCCAGGAGGCGGTGATCCCGCTCGGCGACGTGCAGTTCGGCCACTGGAACCAGTGGGCCTTCGACATCACCTGGTCCACCGACACCACCCCCGGCGCCGTCACCGTCTTCCGGGACGGCGCGCAGGTCGGCGCGTACAGCGGCCTCAACAACTACCACCAGAACCAGTCGCCGTACTTCAAGACCGGCATCTACCGGGCCAACTGGAACCCGGCCAAGAACATCCCCTACCCGACCGGCGGCCCCGACGTGGTGGCCTGGAGCGACAGCGTCGTCGTGACCAGGTACTGACCCGCGCGCACGGACCCCGGACCCCGAGAACCGAAGAGGTAGCACCACCATGAGCGACGCAGCCCGTCACCGCGGCCTTCCCCGAAGAGGCTTCCTCGGCCTGAGCGCCGGAGCGGCCCTGCTGGCGGCGGGCTGCCGCTCGGCCACCGAGGACGCCGCCGGCGGGGCCGCGGCCTCCGCCACCGCCTCCGCGCCGGACCTCCAGATCGTCTACGGCGCCGCCCCCGACCCCACCCAGCTGCTCCACCGCGGCCCGGACACCCCGGTGTTCGTCAACCTGGTGCTGGACCGGCTGGTCGACCTCGACCCGCAGACGCTGCAGCCCGTGCCCTGGCTCGCCACCTCCTGGGAGTGGAGCGCCGACCGCACCCGGCTGGTGCTCAAGCTGCGCGAGGACGTCACCTTCCACGACGGCCGCCCGCTCGACCCGGACGACGTCGTCTTCTCGCTCACCGGCGCCGCCAAGTCCTCCCAGGTCAAGCCGCTGCTGGAACGGCTCGCCGACATCAGGGCGAGCGCCCGCAACGAGGTCACGCTCACCCTCGCCAGGCCCACCAGCAACCTGTTCGACGCGCTCGCCTTCAACCCCGTGGTGGACGCCCGCAGTTACGTCGACGGCAAGGCCGCCGAGAAGGTCAACGGCACCGG
This sequence comes from Kitasatospora sp. NPDC048715, assembly GCF_043198905.1. Classification (NCBI taxonomy): domain Bacteria; kingdom Bacillati; phylum Actinomycetota; class Actinomycetes; order Kitasatosporales; family Streptomycetaceae; genus Kitasatospora; species Kitasatospora sp. NPDC048715. The sequence continues at coordinate 250,806 of NZ_JBICVH010000004.1, forward strand.
GCCCTTCACCTGGCAGTCGTTCAAGGGCGGCAACCAGCTCGACCTGGCCCGCTACGACCACTACTGGCAGAGCGGGCGGCCCCGCTTCGAGCGGATCACCGTCCGGTCGGTGACCAGCAGCCAGGCCGCGCTGTCCGCCCTCCAGTCGGGACAGTCCCACCTGATCGGCGCGGTGCCCGGACGCGACCTCAAGGTGCTGGGCGGGAACCCGGGCTTCGCCGTGCAGTCCGCCAAGTCCTCCTACCAGCAGGCGTTCCTCGGCGTGAACACCACCAGCAGGCCCTTCGACGACCGCCGGGTGCGCCAGGCCCTGCAGTACGCGGTGGACCGCGAGCGCATCGTCGCCCAGGTGTACGGCGGCCACGCCGAGGCGAGCAGCCTGCCCTGGCCGTCCAACACCCCCGGCGTCACCCCCGACCAGGTCACCCGCTACCCGCACGACCCGGAGAAGGCCCGCGGGCTGCTCCGGGAGGCCGGTGCGGAGGGCGCGCGGGTGCCGCTCACCGCCGCCAACTCGCCGGTGTTCGCCTCCCTCGTGGAACTGGTCAAGTACGACCTGGAGCAGGCCGGCTTCGGCGTCGACGTCCAGCTGCTCGACAACGCCGCGCTCCAGCCGAAGATCCAACAGGGCACGCTGGAAGGACTGTTCATCGCCAACCACGGCATGGTCAGCGTCTCCCCGCTGAGCGGGATCACCGTCTCCGGCCCGCTCCAGGTCGGCCGGAACACCTCGCACGTCACCGACCCCGCCTACGCCGAACTCCAGTCCCGCGCCTTCGCCGCCGCCGACGAACAGGCCCGGGCCGACGTCAACCACGAACTGTCCGAGTACCTGCTCGCCGAGTCCTTCCACATCACCCTCGCGCACGCCTGGGAGACCTACGCCTTCGCCTCCTCGGTGCACGGCGTGGCCACCAGCGCGCTCGGCTACCTGCGGCTCGACGACACCCGCCGCACCGCCTGACGCGCCGCAACGCGACCGCCGTCCCAGGGCGACCCCCACCGTCCTGGGACGGCGGCCCCCGCCCGCCCGACCACCCGGAGTACCCCCGTGCCCTACTGGACCAGAAAGGCGGCCGGCGCGCTGGCCACGCTCTGGCTCGCCTCCGTCGCCGTCTTCCTGCTGCTCCGCCTCGCCCCCGGCGACCCGGTGTCCGCCGCGCTCGGCGCCGATGCCGACCAGGAGCAGCGCGACCGGCTCGCCGACAGCCTCGGCGTGGACCGGCCGATGCCCGTCCAGTACCTGGGCTGGCTGCACGGGCTGCTCACCGGCGACCCCGGCAGCTCCTTCCACTACCGGGAACCGGTCACCCGCCTGATCGGCCAGAGCGTCGGCAGCACCGTTCAGCTCGCCCTCGCCGCCGGCCTGCTGATGCTGGTCCTCGGCCTGCTGCTGGGCGTCGCGCTGGCCTCCGAGCGGCGGGGCCGGCTCGCCCGGGTGCTCGACCCGCTGGCCACCGCCCTGCTGGCGCTGCCGGTGTACGTCACCGCCGTGCTGTTCGTCTTCGTCTTCGCGGTGCTGCTGCGCCTGCTGCCCGCCGGCGGCGAGCGGGACCTGTTCGCCGCGCCGGACCTCGCCGTCCAGTACCTCGCCCTGCCCGCGGTGGCGCTCGCGCTGCCGGGCTCGGCGGTGCTGGCCCGGCTGCTCGCCACCGAGCTGCGCCGCACCCGCCAGGAGGAGTTCGTGCTGACCGCCGTCGCCAAGGGGGCGTCGCCCCGGCGGGTCCTGGCCCGCCATGTGCTGCCCAACAGCCTGGCGCCGTTCTTCGTCGAGTTCGGCCTGCACCTGGGCGAGCTGCTCGGCGGCGCGGTGGTCGCCGAACAGCTCTTCGCCCGGCACGGCCTCGGCCAGCTGCTGCTGGACGCCATCAACCAGCGGGACTACCCGGTCGCCCAGACCCTGATCATGCTCGCCGTCGCCGTCGCCGTGCTCGTCCAGCTCGGCTCGGAGCTGCTGGTCGGCCGGCTCGACCCGCGGATCGCCCGCGCCGGCACCGGGGAGGACCGGTGACCGCCACGACCACCCCCGCTGCGCGCCGCCGGCGGCTCGCCCCGCCCGCGCTCCCGGCCGCGCTGCGCACCCGGCGCGGCCGCACCGGCGCCCTGCTCGTCCTCCTGGTGGTGCTGCTGGGGCTGCTCGGCCCGCTGCTGGCCGCGGACCCCTACCGGCAGGGCCCGGACGCCCTGGCCGGGCCGTCGGCGGCCCACCTGCTGGGCACCGACGAGGTCGGGCGCGACCTGCTCGCCCGGGCCCTGGCCGGGATCCGCACCGAGCTGCTGGTCTGCCTGCTGGCCGTCCCGGCGGCCGCCGTGCTCGGCACCGCGCTGGGACTGCTCGGCGGGCTGAACCGGCTGCTGGGCGAGGCCGTCCAGCGGCTGTTCGACCTGCTGCTGGGCCTGCACGGCGTCCTGCTCGGACTCGCGCTCGCCCTGCTGGTGCGCCCCGGAATCGGCACCGTGGTGGCCACCATCGTGCTCAGCGCGCTGCCCTCCTTCGGCCGCCAGGCACGGGCCGCGCTGCTCGCCCAGCTGGCCCGCGACCACGTGGTGGCGGCCCGGGTGCTCGGCGTGCCGCGCGGCCGGATCCTGCGCCGCCACGTGCTGCCGAACGTCGCCGACGCCACGACCGCGCTGCTGGCCGTGGCGATGGCGCACGCCGTCAAGACCGAGGGCGGACTGAGCGTGCTGGGCCTCGGCATCCAGCCGCCCGCCCCCTCGCTCGGAACGATGATCAACACCGGCTCCAAGTACCTCTTCCTCCACCCGGGTTACGCCCTGGCGCCGGTCCTCCTGCTCGGCCTGCTGGTGTTCGGCCTGACCCTGCTCGCCGACTCGTTCAACCGGGAGAGACTGCGTTGACCACGACTGATCCGGTGACCACGACCGATGCGGTGACCACGACTGATCCGGTGACCACGACCGGTGCGGTGACCACGACTGATCCGGTGACCACGACTGATCCGGTGACGACGACCGGTGCGGTGACGACGACCGGGACCGACCGGGCCCCGACCGCCGCCGCGGTGCCGGGCCCGCCGCTGCTGGAGGTGCGCGGCCTGCGCGTCACGGCGGGCGGCGGCGAGGCGGTGCGCGGGGTGGACTTCACCGTGCGGCCGGGCGAGATCCTCGGCCTGGTCGGCGAGTCCGGCTCGGGCAAGACCCTCACCGCGCTGGCCGTCAACCGGATGCTGCCGCCGGGCTGCCGCATCACCGGCGGCACCGTCCGGTTCGACGGCACCGACCTGCTCGCCCTGCCCGAACCCGCCGTGCGCGCGGTGCGCGGCCGACGCATCGGCATGGTCTTCCAGGACCCGCTGGCCCACCTCAACCCCCGGATGCCGGTCGGCCGCCAGCTCGCCGAGGCGGCCCTGGTGCACGGCGCGAGCCGCCGGGCCGCCCGCGACCGGGCGCGAGAACTCCTCGACCTGGTCGGCATCGCCGAGCCCGCGCGCCGCTACCGCGACCGGCCGCACGAGTTCTCCGGCGGCATGCGCCAGCGCGTGCTGATCGCCATGGCGATGGCCAACCGCCCGGACCTGCTGATCGCCGACGAGCCGACCACGGCGCTCGACCCGAGCACCCGGGTGGAGATCCTGGACCTGCTGGTCCGGCTTCGTGACGAGACCGGCACGGCCGTCCTGCTGATCACCCACGACCTCGGCGTGGTGGCCCGCGGCTGCGACACCGTCCAGGTGATGTACGCCGGACGGATCGTCGAACGGGCTTCCACCGCCAACCTGTTGGCCGCACCCCGACACCGGTACACCGCCGGGCTGCTGGCCGGCGTGCCCCGGCTGGACGGTCCGCCCGGCGCACCGCTCGCCGTCATCGGCGGACGCCCGCCGGCGGCCGGCCGGGCACCGGACGGCTGCGCCTTCGCTCCGCGCTGCGCGGCCGCCGACGACCGCTGCACGGCCTCGGCGCCGCGGTGGACCGGTGCGGCCGACTCCGGCTTCGCCTGTCATCTCCCGGTGTCCCAAGCTGTGGTGACGGAGCGTCAGGACAGCGGGCCGCGACGGTCGGAGCGGGCCGCCGAGCCCGTCCTGGTCGCCGACGGCCTCACCGTCCGCTACGGCCGCCGCCGCCCGCCCGCCCTGGAGGGCGTGAGCCTGAGCGCCGCGCCCGGCCGCGCGGTCGGGGTGATCGGCGAGTCCGGCTCCGGGAAGTCCACCCTGGCCCGCGCGCTGCTCGGGCTGGTGCGCCCGCAGGCCGGGACGGTGCGGGTGGACGGCCGGTCCTGGGCCGAGGCCGACCGCGCCGAGGAACGCGAGCTGCGCCGCCGGGTGCAACTGGTCTTCCAGGACCCGTACGCCTCGCTCAGCCCCCGGATGACGGTGCGCGAGGCGCTGGCCGAACCGCAGGCCGCCCACGGGCCGCGGGACCGCGACCCGCGCGGGCTGTGCGAGCTGGTCGGCCTGCCGGAGGCGGTGCTCGACGCCCGGCCGCACCGGCTCTCCGGAGGCCAGCGCCAGCGGGTCGCGATCGCGCGGGCCCTGGCCGTCGGCCCGCAGGTGCTGGTCGCCGACGAGCCGACCTCCGCGCTGGACGTCTCGGTCCAGGCGCAGATCCTCAACCTCTTCGCCGAACTGCGCGAACACCACGGCGTCGGGCTGGTGTTCATCTCGCACGACCTCGCGCTGGTCCGGCACCTGTGCGACGACGTGCTGGTGCTGCGGCACGGCCGGGTGGTCGAACGGGCCCCCGCCGCCGAGCTGTTCGCCGCCCCCGCCCACCCGTACACCCGGGAGCTGCTGGCCGCCGCCGGCGCCCCCGGCCCGACCCGCCCATGACCGGACTCTGGAGCCCCATGCCTGCCGTGCCCCCCTCGCGTCGCCAACTCCTGCTCGGCACCGGTGCGGTGGCCGCGCTCTCGGTGCTCGGACCGGCCGGGACCGCCGTCGCGGCGCCGCCGAACGGGCCGTCGACCCGGCCGCCGACCCGGCCGTCCAGCGGACCGGACGTGACCGAACTCGGCCCCGGGAACAGCGACTTCCCACTGATGAGCGCGACGCTGATCGGCGACACCCTGTGGATCGGTTCGCGCAACCTCGCCCCGGCCCGGGTGATCGGCCACCACCTGCCGACCGGCCGGGTCACCGCCACCGTCGAGCTGCCCACCGGCAACTTCGTCCAGGGCTCGGCCGCCCGGGACGGCGTGCTCCACCTCGGTGTCACCGACGCCCCGGGCGCGGCCAACCTCTACCGCTACGACGGCACACTGACCGCGCTCGGCAACGTCCCCGGCGCCGACGTCCGCGACGTGGCCGTCGCACCGGACGGGACGGTCTACGCGACCGGACGGCAGAAGGGCCGGGCCGCCGGTCCCGGCCTCTACGCCTGGAGCCCGGCCACCGGCGCCGTCACCGAGGTCGCCTCCCCGGCGCCCGGCGCCACCCAGGGCCGCGCCGTGGCGGCCACCGCGACCCACGCCTACCTCGGCGTCGGCAGCAACCTCGCCGGCGGCGGCGGAGCGACCCGGGCGAGCCTGTACGCCGTCGAGCGGGCCACCGGCGCCGTCACCGACATCACCCCGCCCGACCTGCGCGGCGACACGATCATCCGCCGGATCACCGTCCTCGGCGACGACCTGCTGGCCGTCTCCACCGAGGGGGCACCCGCCCACGTCGCGCTCCTCGACCCGGCCGGCCACCGGGTGCTGCGCTCCTTCGCCGTCCCCGGCACCAAGAGCGTCACCAACTTCCAGCGCCGCGGCGACACCCTCTGGTTCACCTCCACCGAGCACGGCGTGCTGTGGCGCCACGACCTCGCCACCGGCGCCCTCGACCAGCTCGCGGTGCCCGTGCCGGACGGCAACTCCTGGGGCCTCGGCCGGCTCGGCGACACCCTGGCGGGCGTCACCGAGGGCGGCACCGTCTGGACCCTGGACCTCGGCACCGGGACCGTCACCACCCGGGACCTGGTCGAGGCCGGCGCGCCCGCGGCCCCCCAGCTCGGCATGTCGGTGGCGGCCCGCGCCGGGCGGGTCTACGTCGGCGGCAACGGCTCGATCGCCCTGCACGACCTGGCCGCCGGCACCGTCCGCAAGCTCCCGGTGCCGGGCGAGGCCAAGGACACCCTGGTCCTCGACGACGGCACCCTCTACCTGGGCGTCTACTCCTCGCAGGGCATCTGGCGCTACCGGCCGGGCGCCGACCGGGCACCGGTCGAGGAGGCGGCGCTGCCCCAGGAGCAGAACCGGCCCCAGGTGATCCGCCGGGACCCCGACAGCGGCCTGCTGCTGCTCGGCGTCCAGGCCGACACCACCGGCGGCGGCTCCTTCGTCACCTACCGCCCGGGCAGCGGCCGGCCCACCGTGCACACCGACCCGCTCGGCCCCGAGCAGATGGTGCGCGCCGTGGCCGCCGGGCGCGGACAGGCCTTCCTCGGCGGCGACAACGCCCGGCCCACCGGCCCGCGCGGCGACCTGGCCGGCTGGGACCCGGTGGCCGGCCGCGAACTGTGGCGCACCGCGACCGACCTGGGCGCGGGCGTCAGCAGCCTGGCCGTGCACGGGCACACCCTGTACGGGCTCACCGTGAACGGCCGGGCGTTCACCGTCGACCTGCGGGGCTCCGGGAGGCGCGGGTTCACCCCGGTGATCGGGCGGCGCGCCGACCTGGGGGCGGTGTCCGGCGCCAACCCGCGGCTGCTGGCCCTCGGCGGGGCCCTGTACGGGGTCAGCGAGCGCACCCTGTTCCGGCTGGACCGCGACACCCTGGCCGCGACCGTGCTGGTCGAGCTGGACGCCGAGTGGTACAGCGGCGCCCGGCTGGCCGCGGACGAGGACGGGGTGCTCTACACGCTGTGCGGGCGCGAACTGATCGCCGTCCGGCCGTAAACGGCGGGGGAGGGGCCGGCCCGGGCGGGCCGGCCCTTTCGCGTCAGTGCGCGGCGTGCGGGCCCCCGGCGGCCCGCGGTTCCCCGGCGACCGACGGTTCCCCGGCGGCCCGCGGGACGAAGCGCGCGAACGGGTCGGCGACCTCCGCGCAGTGCTCGGACAGCAGGGCCCGGAAGCGGTCGAGCAGTGCCGCGTGCCGGGCGTCGACCGCGAGGTTGACCAGTTCGCCGGGGTCGGCCGCGAGGTCGAAGAGCTGCTCCCGGTGGTCGCCCCAGGCGTAGCACACGTACTTGTGCCGCCCGGCGCGGACCATCCGGCCCAGGGCGTTGTTGAAGCCGGGGATCTCCCAGCGGGTCTCGACCACCACGCTGTCGTGCGGCCGCGGGGCTCGGACGCTGCGGCCGGGCAGCCCGTCGGGCCCCTCGATGCCGGCCAGGTCGCAGAGCGTCGGGATGAGGTCCAGCCCGGCCGCGACCAGCCGTTCGTCGACGGCGCCGGCGGCCACCCCGGGCGCGGAGACCACCAGGGGCACCCGCACGCACTCCTCGTACAGGGCCCACTTCTGGTTCCAGCGGTGGGCGCCCGCGCCGTCGCCGTGGTCGGAGCTGAACACCACCACGGTCCCGCGGTCCGTGCCGCGCTCCGCCAGGGCCGCCAGCAGCTGTCCGATGTGCCGGTCCACCCGCTCCACCAGGGCGTAGTAGGCGTGCCGGTAGCGGCGCCAGTCGTCCTCCCGCCACTCGGCGGTCGGGTGGGTGTGCGGCTGGGCCAGCCGGGCCAGCCGGGGCAGCGCCGGATCGTACGGCCCGACCGGGAAGTTGGCGGGCAGCGGCGGGAGTCGCGGGACGGGCGGCGCGGGCGGGAGCGGACCGGTGCGCGGGTCCTGGCCGCGGGCCCACTCGCAGATGCCGTGCGGCTCCAGGAAGGAGGCGACCAGCAGGAACGGCCGCTCGCGCGGGGCGCGGACGAACTCCGCGGCCGCGCGGGCGAGTCCGGCGTCGTCCCCGCCCGCCGGGTGGATCCGGCGAAAGCCCCGGTCCGCGGGCAGGTCGAGCTCGGGCAGGTGCCACTTGCCGCCGTAGCCGCAGTCGTACCCGGCCTCGGTGAACAGCCGTCCGAGCAGCGGGTCCTCGGGGCCGCCGGTGTTGCCGGTCACGCCGACCGTGCTGGGCAGGCGGCCGGTCATCAGACTGGCCCGGGAGGGGGTGCAGAGCGGCTGGGCGCAGTAGGCGTTGGGGTAGCGGGTGCCGGCGGCGGCCAGCGCGTCCATCGCGGGGGTGCGCAGGTACGGGTTCCCGGCGGCGCTCATCGCGTCGGCGGTCTGCTGGTCGGTCAGGATCAGCACCACGTCCGGGCCGCTCCGGTTCAGGGGGTCGGGCACGGGTCAGGCCATCCGTTCGTAGGTGTGCGGGTCCAGCGCCCGGCGCAGCGGCGCTCCGCGCAGCCAGCTCTCGAACTCGTCGACGACCAGATCGCCGAGGCGGCGGCGCTCCAGCCCCCGGCTGCCCGCCAGGTGCGGGGTGACGACGACGTTGGGCAGGGTGAACAGCGGGGAGCCGGGCAGCGGCGGCTCGGGGTCGGTGACGTCCAGCACGGCGAAGAGGTCCGGTCGTTCGGCGAGGACGGCCAGCAGCGCGGGCTCGTCCAGGACGGCTCCGCGCGAGGTGTTGACCAGGGTGGCGCCGGGCTTCATCGAGGTCAGCAGCCGTCGGCCGACCAGGCCGCGGGTCCCGGGCAGCAGCGGGGTGTGCACGCTCACCACGTCGGCGGTGGCGAAGAGTTCCTCCGGGCCGACGGCCCGGACCCCGGGCGGCGGCGCCGGGGCGTACGGATCGTGCGCGAGGACCTCGACGTCGTAGCCGCGCAGCATCTCGCAGACCAGCCGCCCGGTCGCGCCGAGCGACAGGACGCCGACGGTGGAGCCGTACGCGCCCGGGGTGCGGGCGGCCGGGACGGCGGCGCGGGCGGCCCGGGCGGCGAGGACGTGGCGCCAGCCGCCCTTGAGGGCGTAGACGATCTGGGCCACGGTGAACTCGGCGACCGGGACGGCGTTGGCGTGCGCGGCGGTGACGATCGGGATGCCCGCCGCCCAGAACGCCTCGCCGGCGATCCGGCGCACCGAGCCGGCGGCGTAGAGCACCAGTCGCAGGCGGGGGAGCCGGGCCAGGGCGGCGGCGTCCAGGACGGGGCCGCCCCAGCCGGTGAACAGCACCTCGACGTCGCGCAGCGCCTGCGGTGCGGCGGCCAGCCGTTCCGCGCTCCACACCCCGTCGGGCGAGGCCGGGTCGGCCAGCACCTCGGCCCGGGCGGCGACCCGGGCGCGCGCCCGGGGGCCGTACACGTCGGGGAAGCGCTCCGGGTCCATCGCGAAGGCGGCGGTGGGCATCCGGTTCTCCTCGGGTCGCTGACGCACAAGGAGTTTCTATCATAGTGAGAAATAGTGGGGGTTCCGTCGTGCCGGCGTCGTGCCGGCGTCGTGCCGGCGTCGTGCCCGTGACGCGTGGCCCGCGGGCCTCAGCGGGTGATGAAGGTCGCCCCGTCCGCGAGCCGCACCGCCGCCGAGGCCGCGCCGACCAGCTCGGTGGTGGTGCTGTGCACGACCACCAGGCGCGGCAGCACCGGCACCCGCCCCTGCAGCCGGCTCTCGATCGCCGCCGGGAGCTCGCCCCCGCTCTCCCAGAACAGCCGCCCGCCCAGGGCGATCAGCTCCGGCGCCAGCACCGCGCTCAGGTTGGCCACCACCAGCGCCAGGTCGTCGGTGAGTTCGCCGATCAGCCGGACCGCCGCCGGATCGCCCTCGCGGCCCAGCCTGAACAGGCCCGCCACCCGCTCCGCCGGGGTGCCGGACACCGTCAGGCCGGCCTCGGTGATCCGCCGGTCCACCGCGTGGTCGCCGATCCTCGCCTGGGTGTCGCCGGTCCGTCCGAGCGGCCGGTCCAGCGCCGCGTGGCCGGACATCAGATGGCCCAGCGCCCCGGCCGCGCCCAGCCGGCCCCGGTGCAGCCGGCCGTCCAGCACGATCCCGGCGCCGACCTCGATGCCCACCACGACGGCCGCCAGGTCGCCCACGCCGGACGCGGCCGGCGACTGCCGCACCGCCAGTGCGACCAGGTTGACGTTGCTCTCGACCGCCACCGGGACGCCGTAGCGCTCCTGGAGCAGCACGCCCAGCCGCAGCCCGGGCCAGTCCAGGGCGGGCGCGAACTCCACCAGCCCGGTGCGGTCCCGGACCACCCCGGGCACGCCCACGACGAGGGCGCGCGGCGCCCCCGCGTGCCGCCCGGCCCAGTCCCGCAGGCCGTCCACCAGCGCGAGCAGCGGGCCGGTCAGGTCGCCGGCCGCGATCTCCCGCGGCCGGTCCGGGCCGGGGAACGCCCAGTGGTGCTCGGCCTCGTGCAGCACCGTGCCGTCCAGGGCGGCCACCACGCCGACGATCCGGCGCGGGCGCATCGCGATCGCCAGCACGGTCTGCGCGCGGGCGTTGTACCGGATCAGCTGCGGCGGCCGGCCCCCGCTGGACGGCGCCCGTTCCGTCTCCACCTCCACCAGCCCCTCGGCGCGCAGCACCTCGACCAGCCGGTGCACGGTCGCGGTGCTCAGCCCGCTCTCGGCGGCCAGCTGCTGCCGGGACAGCGTGCCGTGCCGCCGCAGCACCTCCAGCAGGACGGTCTGGTTCACCTGGGCGACGGTCTGCGTCGTGGCGGTGGCGGGGGTACGGCTCGGGGGCATCGCGGGCTCCTCGGCCCGGGTCGGGCCCGGGCGGTCAGGACTTTGTCTCAGCTTGAATATATCCTTGGCCCGGCCGTCCGGGGCCGCCCGACAAGCCATGGAGCCGCCATGCCGCTCGCCTACTCCACGCTCGGCGTCCCCGGGCTCCCGCTGGCCGAGGCCGCCCGGCTCGGCGCCGACCACGGCTGGGACGGGCTCGAACTGCGCTGCGCCGAGGGCGAGTCCGTCCACCCGGCGATGACCCCCGGGGAGCGCCGCGCCGCCGCCCGCACCCTCCGCGCGCACGGCCTCACCCCCCTCGCGCTCGCCTCCTACGTCGGCGTCGCCGCCCCCGGACCGGACGCCCCGGTGACCGACGCGCTCCGCTCCCACCTGCGGCTCGCCGCCGACCTGGGCGCGGGCGCCGTGCGGGTCTTCCCGCGCGGCGGCGACGGTCCGCGGGCCGAGGCCGACGACCGGGGCGCCCGGCGGCTCGCGGCGGTCGCGCGGGAGGCCCGGGCGCTGGGCGTCCGGGTGCTCGTCGAGACCCACGACTCCCACCGGGGCGGACGGGCGGTGGCCGGGCTGCTGGCCCGCGTCGCCCACCCGTCCGTGGGCGCCCTGTGGGACCTGATGCACACCCACCTCGCGGGCGAGACACCCGCCGAGACCCGGGCCGCGCTCGCCCCGTACCCCGGCCACGTGCAGGTCAAGGACATCGCCGGACCGCACGACCGCACCCCGCTCCCGCTGGGCGCCGGCGTCCTGCCGATCACCGACTGCCTGCGCCTGCTGCCGCCCGGCGCCTGGGTCTGCTGGGAGTACGAGGCGCCCTGGCACCCGGCGGCCGCCCCGCTGCCCCCGCTGCTCGCGTCCGGCGCGGCCTTCCTCGCGGCAGCGGTCGAAGGAGCGTCGGGGCCGGGAGCCGTGCCTGACGGGGCGTGACCGGTGCGAAGCGGTCCGGGCGTTGCCGTTCGGTGACACGGAATGCTCCATTCCGTCGACTGTTCGCACTAGTTTCGAATTGCACCCGGCGCCCGCCCTCCGGCCCACACAGGAGGGACGACCCGCACCGGCTGCTCCTCACCCGTACTGCGCTCAGGAGAACCCGCATGCCCCTCTCGACGATCCGCCGTGCGACCGCCACCCGTACGCTGGCCGGAACCGTCCTGGCCGCGGCCCTGCTGGTTCCCGCCGCGACGGCCTGCTCTCCCACCTCGGACACCCAGGGCTCGGCCGCACCGGCCACCGCGCCCGCCGCCACCGCACCGGCCACCACCCCCGCCGCCACGGCACCGGCCACGACGCCCGCCGCGTCCGGCACCCCCGCCACGCGCGGCGCCACCGCCCCGACCGCCGCCCCCACCGGGCGCGCCGCGACGACGCCGGGCACGCCGCCCAAGACGGCCCCGGGCGTCCGCACCGAGACCCTGGTGGACGGCAGCACGGCCGAGATCAAGGACCTCGGCAACATGCACTACGTCGCCAGGATCCTCAACAAGGGTCAGGTCCTCGCCACCATGGAGACGAAGGAGCACGACGACGGGCTCGACGCCAACGGCATGTTCGTCATGCTCTCGCTGGACGGCCGGATCCACTCCTGGATGGGCGGGAGCCACCAGGGACCGGGCACCTTCAAGCTGGCGGGCGGCTGGACGGCCAAGGTCACCAAGCTCGGCGAGCTCCGGTACCGCGCGGAGATCCTCGGCAACGACAACGCCGTGTACGGCACGCTGGAGACGGACCAGCACGACGTCGGCGTCGACGCCAACGGCGTCTCCATCGTGCTCTCCGCCGGCGGTGAGATCAGCGCCCACGCGTGAACGCGCGGGGCCCCGCCCCGCGAGGCGCGCACCCCGACCCCGCGCCCTGATCCGACACGATCCGCCCCGGCCGTCCCGGGGGTGCCGGCGGCGGGTTGGTGGCGCGGGGGAGCCGGTGCATAGGGTGGGGCCGATGGTGTCGCCGTATCCGTGGAGAATCCGATGAATTCGACCCCTGTTTCCGACGGCCTTCTCCCGGTCGGGGTGATCGGGCTCGGTGACATCGCGCAGAAGGCGTACCTGCCGGTGCTCACCGCGCTGCCGGGGCTGGACGTCCGGCTGATGACCCGGGACGCGGCGAAGCTGGACAGGATCGGCGAGGCCCACCGGATCGCGCCCGAGCACCGCTTCACCGACCTCGGCGCCCTGATCGGCAGCGGGATCCGGGCGGCGTTCGTGCATGCCGCGACCAGTCAGCACGTGCCGATCGTCGAGCAGCTGCTCACCGCCGGGGTGGACGTCTACGTCGACAAGCCGCTCGACCAGACCCTGGACGGCGCCCGCCGGCTGGTCGACCTCGCCGACCGCACCGGCCGCTCGCTGATGGTCGGCTTCAACCGCCGCCACGCGCCCGGCTACGTCCAGGCCAAGGAGCGCCCGCGCGATCTGATCGTGCTGCAGAAGAACCGCGAGGGCCTGGCCGAGGCGGCACGCCCGCTGGTGTTCGACGACTTCATCCACGTGGTGGACACCCTGCGCTTCCTGGCCCCCGGCGAGATCGAGCACGTGGACGTCCGCTCGCGGGTCCGCGACGGCCTGGTCGAGCACGTCGTCCTCACTCTGGCCGGCGACGGCTTCACCGCCCTGGGCATCATGAACCGGGTCTCCGGCTCCACCGAGGAGGTGCTGGAGGTCTCCGGCGGCGACTCCAAGCGCGAGGTGCGCAACCTGGCCGAGGTGGTCGACCACCGCGGCCAGCCGACCGTCCGCCGCCGCGGCGACTGGGTGCCGGTGGCCCGTCAGCGCGGCATCGAGCAGTGCGTGCTGGCCTTCCTGGCGGCCGTCCGCGCCGGGCACACCCTGGACGCCCATGACGCGCTGCGCACCCACGAGCTGTGCGAGCTGGTCGTGGAGCGGATCGGGGCTTCCTGGGAGTCGGCTGGGAGCGGGCTGTGAGGATTCCGGGCTGACCTGGTGTCAAGTCATCTCCGGGGAACCGACAGTTCACCGGCAGGGTCTTGTCGGGGCATTTTCTACGCGCGTATCTTGAGGGGCGCCGCGGGGGGTGGGTGTCCGTCCCCCGCTTCTTCTCTACGCGAGTAGCGCGCGCTCGAAGCGCGCCTCCGCCCGGACCGCCGTGCCACGCCAGTGCCGCACGACGGAGCTAGGAGTCCAGCCCCGGTGACCACCGCCCCCGCATCCCGCCCCCGCAGAGCCCTGCTGCGCGCCGCCCTGATCCCGGCCTCGCTGGCCGCCTCGCTGGTGCTCGTCCCGCTGCCGGTGGCCAACGCCGCCGCGCCCGCGACCCCCGCCCCGACCGAGGTCGGCCCGCTGCGGATCCACGACATCCAGGGCGGCACCCGGATATCCCCGCAGGCCGGCAAGCCCGTCACCGGCGTGCCCGGCATCGTCACCGGCGTGCGCGCGTACGGCAGTTCCAAGGGCTTCTGGCTCCAGGACCCGAACCCGGACGCCGACCCGGCCACCAGCGAGGGCGTCTTCGTCTTCACCGGCGGCAACCCGACCGTGAAGGTCGGCGACTCGGTGCTGGTCAGCGGCAAGGTCACCGAGTACTACCCGAACTTCGGCGGCGGCTCGCAGTCCCTCACCGAGATCTCCGCCCCGGGCGTCACCGTCCTGTCGGCCGGCAACCCGCTGCCCGCCCCGGTGGTCGTCGACACCCGCAACATCCCCGGCACCTACGCCCCGCCGGCCGGTGCGGACGGCTCCGTCGACGGCGTGGCGCTCAACCCGGAGAAGTACACCCTGGACTTCTACGAGTCCCTGGAGGGCATGCTCGTCCAGGTCAAGGACGTCCGGGTGATCCAGGCGACCGACAAGTACAACGAGCTGTGGGTCGCCGCCGACCGCCAGGACCAGCGCAGCAAGCGCGGCGGCGTCCTGTACGAGTCCTACCGCGAGCCCAACGTCGGCCGCCTGATGATCCAGCAGCAGGCCGCGGTCACCCAGCAGCCCTTCCCGGTCGCCAACGTCGGCGACGAGCTGACCGGCACCACCACCGGCCCGCTGGACTACAACAACTTCGGCGGCTACACCCTGGTCGCCGGCACCATGGGCACGCTGAAGGACAACCACCTCCAGCGCGAGGTCACCGCCCAGGCGACCGACCGCGAGCTCACCCTCGCCACCTACAACGTGGAGAACCTGGCCCCGGGCAACCCGGACGCCAAGTTCGCCGAGCTGGCCCAGGGCGTCGTCACCAACCTGCGCTCGCCCGACATCGTCGCCCTGGAGGAGATCCAGGACAACAACGGCGCCAAGAACGACGGCACGGTGGACGCGAGCCAGACCGTGGCCAAGTTCATCGCCGCGATCAAGGCGGCCGGCGGCCCGGCCTACGACTGGCGCTCGGTCGACCCGCAGGACGGCAAGGACGGCGGCGAGCCCGGCGGCAACATCCGCCAGGTGTTCCTGTTCAACCCGCAGCGGGTGTCCTTCACCGACATCCCCGGCGGCGCCGCCACCTCCGCCGTCGGCGTGACCGGCACCGGCGCGAGCACCGCGCTGACCGCCTCGCCCGGCCGGATCGAGCCGAACGACGAGGCCTGGACCAACAGCCGCAAGCCGCTGGTCGGCCAGTTCTCCTTCCGCGGCAAGAACGTCTTCGTCATCGCCAACCACTTCAACAGCAAGGGCGGCGACCAGGGCATCGACAGCCGCTTCCAGCAGCCGGTCCGCAGCTCCGAGGTGCAGCGGATCAAGCAGGCCACCGTGGAACAGGCCTTCGTCGCCCAGCTGCTGGCCGCCGACAAGGAGGCCAAGGTCGTCTCCCTCGGCGACTTCAACGACTACCAGTTCTCGCCCGCGCTCGGCGCGCTCACCAAGGACGGCGTGCTGCGCGACCTGGTGAACGAGCTGCCGGAGACCGAGCAGTACTCGTACGTCTACCAGGGCAACTCCCAGGTGCTGGACCACATCCTGGTCAGCCCCGAGGTCGGCTACGCCAAGTACGACGTGGTGCACATCAACGCCGAGTTCGCCCAGCAGGCCAGCGACCACGACCCGCAGGTGGTCCGCATCAAGCCGTAGGGCCGCACGGAGCCGTAGGGCCGTATCGAGCCGTGGGACCTCGGGAATCCGGGGACCCCGGCACGGCTATCCTGCCTCCGCCGCCGGTGATCACCGGCGGCGGAGGCAGCGTCGTGCGACGGGGAGACCATGGACTACCGGATCGAGCGGATCGGGCGCGCGGACTGGCAGCGCCTGCGGAAGGTGCGGCTGGCCCAACTCCTCGACACGCCCCTGGCCTTCGGCGAGACCCACGAGGACGCGAGCCGCCACGGCGAGGGCGAGTGGATGGCCCGGTGCGGCTGGGTCAACGAGCCCGACCGCCTCGGCCTGGTCGCGGTGGACGCCGCGGGGGAGTGGGTCGCCACCATGCTGTCCGTCCCGAACCGGAGCCAACCGGGCGCGCTCGACCTGATCGGCGTCTGGGTGGACCCGGCGCACCGCGGCCGGGGCCGCGGCGTCGCCGACGCCCTGCTGGACGCGGTGCTCGCCTGGGCGCGGGTCCGGGGCGCCGGGCGGATGCTGCTCGGGGTGCACGAGGCGAACCCCCGCGCCGCCGCCTTCTACCTGCGGCGCGGGTTCGCCTACACGGGACAGGAGACGCCGTACGTGCTGGACGCCTCGGCGCGGATCCTGGAGATGGCCCTCCCGCTCGACCGGGCGGGAGCGGACCGGCCCCGGTAGGGCCGGCCCGGGCGCGGCCCGGGTACGGCTCAGCCCAGGTACTGGGCCAGCGCCTCGCCGGTCGGCGTGGAGCGGGCGGCGACCAGTTCGGCCGGGGTGCCCTCGAAGACCACCCGTCCGCCGTCGTGGCCGGCCCCCGGACCGAGGTCGATGATCCAGTCGGCGTGCGCCATCACCGCCGGGTGGTGCTCGATCACGATCACCGACTTGCCGGACTCGACCAGCCGGTCCAGCAGCCCGAGCAACTGCTCGACGTCGGCCAGGTGCAGCCCGGTGGTCGGCTCGTCCAGCACGTAGACGCCGCCCTTGTCCGCCATGTGGGTGGCCAGCTTGAGCCGCTGCCGCTCGCCGCCGGACAGCGTGGTGAGCGGCTGGCCCAGGCTGACGTAGCCGAGCCCGACGTCGGCGAGCCGCTCCAGGACGCGGTGCGCGGCCGGGAGCTTCGCCTCGCCCGAGCCGAAGAACTCCTCCGCCTCCGTCACCGACATCGCCAGCACCTCGGCGATGTCCCGCCCGCCCAGGCGGTACTCCAGCACCGCCGGCTGGTACCGCTTGCCCTCGCAGTCCTCGCAGGTGGTGGCCACCCCGGCCATCATCGCCAGGTCGGTGAAGACCACCCCGGCGCCGTTGCAGGTCGGGCAGGCGCCCTCGGAGTTGGCGCTGAACAGGGCCGGCTTCACGCCGTTGGCCTTGGCGAAGGCCTTGCGGACCGGTTCGAGCAGACCGGTGTAGGTGGCCGGGTTGCTGCGCCGGGAGCCCTTGATCGCCCCCTGGTCGACGGAGACCACGCCCTCCTCGCGCGGGATCGAGCCGTGGATCAGCGAGCTCTTGCCGGAGCCCGCCACCCCGGTCACCACCGTGAGCACCCCGAGCGGGACGTCCACGTCCACGTCCCGCAGGTTGTGGGTGCCCGCGCCGCGGATCTCCAGCTTCCCGGTGGGCTTGCGGACGTCCTCCCGCAGCGCCGTCCGGTCGGACAGGTGACGGCCGGTCACCGTGCCGCTGGTGCGCAGCCCCGGCACGTCGCCCTCGTAGCAGACCGTGCCGCCGGCCGTGCCCGCCCCGGGGCCGAGGTCGACCACGTGGTCGGCGATCGCGATGGTCTGCGGCTTGTGCTCCACCACCAGCACCGTGTTGCCCTTGTCGCGCAGGCGCAGCAGCAGCTGGTTCATCCGGTCGATGTCGTGCGGGTGCAGGCCGGTGGTGGGCTCGTCGAAGACGTAGGTGGTGTCGGTGAGCGAGGAGCCGAGGTGGCGGACCATCTTGACCCGCTGGGCCTCGCCGCCGGAGAGGGTGCCGGAGGGGCGGTCGAGCGAGAGGTAGCCGAGGCCGATCTCCACGAAGGAGTCCAGGGCCTGCCGGAGCGTGCCGAGCAGCGGCGCCACCGACGGCTCGTCGAGGTCGCGGACCCAGGCGGCGAGGTCGCTGATCTGCATCGCGCAGGCGTCGGCGATGCTGATCCCGGCGATCCGGGAGGAGCGGGCGGCCGCGCTGAGCCGGGTGCCCTCGCAGTCGGGGCAGGCGGTGAAGGTGACGGCCCGCTCCACGAAGGCCCGGATGTGCGGCTGCAGCGCGTCCTTGTCCTTGGACAGCATCGACTTCTGGATCTTGGGGATCAGGCCCTCGTAGGTGAGGTTGACGCCGTTGACCTTGACCTTGGTCGGCTCCCGGTACAGGAAGTCCCGCATCTCCTGCTCGGTGAACTCGCGGATCGGCTTGTCCGGGTCGAGGAAGCCCGAGTTGGCGTAGACGCCGACCGTCCACCAGCTGTCCGTCTTCCAGCCGGGGATGGTGAACGCGCCCTCGGAGATCGACTTGCCGTCGTCGTACAGCTGGGTGAGGTCGATGTCCGAGACGCTGCCGCGGCCCTCGCAGCGCGGGCACATGCCGCCGGTGATGCTGAAACTGCGCTGCTCCTTGACGGTCTTGCCGGCGCGCTCGACGGTGACGGCGCCGGCACCGCTGATCGAGGGCACGTTGAAGGAGAAGGCCTTGGGGGAGCCGATGTGCGGGGTGCCGAGGCGGCTGAAGAGGATGCGCAGCATCGCGTTGGCGTCGGTGGCGGTGCCGACGGTGGAGCGCGGGTCGGCGCCCATCCGCTGCTGGTCGACGATGATCGCGGTGGTCAGGCCTTCGAGGACGTCCACCTCGGGGCGGGCCAGCGTGGGCATGAAGCCCTGGACGAAGGCGCTGTACGTCTCGTTGATCAGCCGCTGGGACTCGGCGGCGACGGTGTCGAAGACCAGCGAGCTCTTGCCGGAGCCGGACACCCCGGTGAACACCGTCAGCCGGCGCTTGGGGATGTCGACGCTGACGTCCTTGAGGTTGTTCTCGCGTGCGCCGTGCACGCGGATCAGGTCGTGGCTGTCGGCGAGGTGCGGCTGCGCGTCCGTCCGCTCGGTCATCGTTCTCTTCGCTCCCTGGCTCTCGGCGGTCTGTGGAGGGGCCTGCTGGGCGGGCCCGCCCCTCGGCCGCCGTCGGTGTGCTCGAACCGTTCGATCCAACCATCGATCCGGCCGGGATCGAACGGGTTTCGGGTGCGGTCGACGAGGGGCGGGGCGGGCCCGGTGCCCGTGGGCCCGGCTCAGCCCAGTTCGTTGAAGCGGACCATGTTGCCCGCCGGGTCGCGGAACGCGCAGTCGCGGACGCCGTACGGCTGCTTGGTCGGCTCCTGGACCAGCTCGGCGCCGCCCGACTTCAGCCGGTCGTACACGCCGTCCAGGTCGCGGGTGCCCAGGACGACCCGGGCGTAGGTGCCCTTGGCCATCATCTCGGTGATGGTCCGCTGCTCCTCCTCGGTGCGGCCCGGGTCGGCGGACGCCGGCTCCAGCACCAGGGAGACGTCGGGCTGGCCGGCGGGGCCGACGGTGATCCAGCGCATCGGGCCGCCGCCGATGTCGCTGCGCACCTCGAAGCCCAGCAGGTCGCGGTAGAAGGCGAGGGAGGCCTCGGGGTCGGTGTGGGGGAGGAAGGTCCAGTGAATGGTGATGTCGCTCATGACTGCAACGCTAGGCGCGCACCCCGGCCGGGCGCTTCTCGAATCCTGATCGGTCCGGGCGGCCGCGAATCCCGTCGGGTAGAGCGGCCGTGCCGGCCGCGGCCCCCGGGGGAGGGGCTGCGACCGGCACGGCCTGAACGGGTCCTGAACGGGTCCTGAACGGGTCCTAGCAGTCGGGGATGGTGGTGCCGTTGTTGTCCTTGGCCACGTCGTTGCCCCATCGGGACAGGTAGTAGGCGGACACCCACTGGCCGGCGGGGCCGCCGTCCGAGTCGGTCTTCAGCCACCAGTGGTTGTAGCCGGCGCCGCTGGAGACCTCACGGCCCCAGGCCTTGCAGTAGACGTAGTTGGTCCCCTGGTACAGCGTCCCGGTGGCGTTGGTGGAGGTCGGCGAGGCGTAGACGTTCGCGGTGGCGTTGGTGTCCACCCAGTACTTGCCGGTGGCGGGCGGGGTGCCGCCGCCCGGGCAGTCGGGGATGGTGGTGCCGTTGTTGTCCTTGGCCACGTCGTTGCCCCACCGGGACAGGTAGAGCGCGGACACCCACTGGCCGCCGGGGCCGCTGTCCGGGTCGGTCTTCAGCCACCAGTGGTTGTAGCCCGCGCCGCTGGAGACCTCACGGCCCCAGGCCTTGCAGTACACGTAGTTCGTGCCCCGGTACAGCGTTCCCGTGCTCGTGGTGGAGGTCGGGGAACCGAACACCGGCGCGTTGGCGTTGGTGTCCACCCAGTACTGGCCGCTGTTCGACGGAGGCGGGGTGGTGGGCGGCGTCGTCGGGGAGGTGCTGCCGGGGCCGTACAGCCGGATCGCGCCGTAGTAGTCGCCGTGCGAGGAGAGCGCCGCCACCTGGACGTAGCCGCCGGAGTAGGGGGCCTCGACGATCCAGCCCTGCCCGAGGTACATCGCGACGTGGTGGATGGTGGAGGCGGTGTTGCCGAAGTACACCAGGTCGCCGGGGAGCAGCGGTGCGGTCCCGTCCGCCCGGTAGTAGCGGGCGACCGCCCGGGAGGTCGGCCACTGGGTCCGGGTGGTGCCGTTGATGACGTCCGCGCCGACCGCCAGGTCGTAGGCGTAGCGGACCATGCCGGAGCAGTCCAGGCCCCGGACGTTGCAGTCGTTGGGGGCGCCGTTGGCGGGGTCGCAGAGGCCGTACGTCGGACCGGGCTGCGAGCCGTGGCCGCCGCCCCACGAGTACGGGGTGCCTATCAGCCCGCAGGCGGAGCGGACGGCGGCGGTCGCCTGCGGCGCCGCGCCGGTGGAGAGCACCCCGCAGGCGGGTGCCGCCTGAGCGGCTCCGGCCCCGGCGAAGAACACGCCGACCGACACCAGCACCGACAGCAGAGCCGCCCACCGCAGCGGGGCGACCAGCCACCGCGACAGAAGGTTTACGCGCGTAGTCATGGTCGCGAATCTTTCCGGAGGCGCTGACTCCGGGTCAATGGTTCGGCGGCACACGGATCCTGGGGTTCCGGTAGTTGCCGGTTCGCTGGTCACGGGCGCGGAAACCGGCAACTGCGCGGCAGGCGGCGAGGGCGTTGCCGGGGTGATCCGCCGAGGGCCGGGGCCCGTCGCGCCCGCGCAAGTCGCGGGGGAAATACGACAGAGGATGTCGGGTTCTGCGGAGACAGTGGGGTCACCGGCCGGCGCCGAGACGCCGGCCGGGACGACGCACGGAAGACCCACGGAAAGACGCACGGAAGAAGGACCCCCATGCGCGAAACACCCGACGAGCTGCGCCGGCTCCAGGCCCTCCTCGACACCTCGCTCTCCCGCTCCACGGCGCACCTGCGGTCGATCATCAGCAGCGAGCGCACCCTCACCGCCGGGCAGCTCACCGGCGTGCTCACCGGCATGTGCACGCTCGCGCTGTCCACCGTGACGGTGAAGGGCGAGCCCCGGATCAGCGGCGTGGACGGGCACTTCCTGCACGGCGCGTGGCACTTCGGCACCGCCCGGGGCGCCGCCAAGGCGCGGCACCTCGCCGCCCGGCCCGCCGCCAGCGCCGCGCACCTGCGCGGGGAGGACCTGGGCGTGTTCACCCACGGCACCGTGGAGGTCCTCAACCCCCACGACGGCGAGCCGGCCGCGGACTGGCCGGACCTGCTCGCGTACTTCCGGGACTTCTACGGCGCCGACGCCTTCGACTGGGACAACGACGTGGTCTACTACCGGCTGCATCCGCACTGGATGGCCGCGTTCGCCCCCGACCCCGCCGAGCTCGGCGAGGCCGGCGAGGCCGGCCAGCTCGGCGGGAGGGCGGAGGAGGCCTGATCCCGCCCGCACCGGACCCGTGCGCACCGGACCCGTGCGCACCGGCCCCGTGCGCACCGGACCCGTCCGCACCGGGCCCGCCCCCGGGCCGGGGCGGGCCCACGGCGCCGCGCCCGGCGAGAATGGTGCCGGCGCCGCCGTGGGACCACCGGGGCCCGACGACGGCGGACGAGCGGAAGGAGCGACGTGCGGGCGAGCCGGGCCATCGCGCTGCTGCTGCTCCTCCAGTCCCGGCGGGCGATGACCGCCGCGGAACTCGCGGTCGAGCTGGAGGTCTCCGAGCGCACCGTGCAGCGGGACGTCGCCGCCCTGGTCGAGGCCGGGGTGCCGGTGTACGCCGAACGCGGCCGGGGCGGCGGCTACCGACTGGTCGACGGCTACCGCACCCGCCTCACCGGCCTCGAACGCGCGGAGGCGGAAGTCCTGCACCTGGCCGGCCTCCCGGGCCCGCTGCGCGACATGGGCCTGGCCGGGCGGGCCCTGGCCGCCCGGCTGAAGGTCGCCGCCGCGCTCGGCGACGCCCCCGCGGCCGCCGTCCAGCGGTTCCACCTCGACGCACCGGCCTGGTTCCGCGAGGCCGGGACGCCCGCGCTGCTCGCCGAGGTGTCGCGCGCGGTGTGGGAGGACCGGGTGCTCCACGCCCGCTACGCGGCGCGCGGTGGCACCCGGGACCGGCGGCTGGAGCCGTACGGCCTGGTCCTGAAGGCCGGGCAGTGGTACGCCGTGGCGCGCGGGCCCTCCGGCCGGTTCGGCTCGTACCGGGTGGACCGCTTCGAGACCGCCGAGGCCGGCGAGGAGCGGTTCGAACGCGACCCGGAGTTCGACCTCGCCGAGCACTGGGCCGCGGCGGCACGGGAGTTCACCCGCGCCATGCTGCGCGAACGGGCCCTGGTGCGCCTGAGTCCGTTCGCCGTGGAGAACCTCGCCGTCCTGCTGGAAGCGACCGCCGCCGCCGACGCCCTCGCCACCGCGGGCCCGCCGGACGCCGACGGCTGGGTCACCGTGACCCTGCCGGTCGAGAGCTGGGACATCGGCTTCTTCGAACTCCTCCGCCTCGGCCCGGAGGCCGAGGTCCTCCAACCACCCGAATTCCGCGCCCGCCTCGCCGAGGCCACCCGCCGCGCCGCCGCCCTCTACACCTGACGGGCGGCCCCCGGGGAAGCGCCCGGCCGGTCGCGGCCGGCAACGGCGGAGGGCCGCGAGCAGCACAGGTGCAAGAAAACAAGCAAGCATGATTGCTTTTTTCTGTCGACGGTGCCACGCTGCTGCCCGGTGGCGCCCGTCCGAGGACGCGCCCAACTCACCGGCAGGGGAGGCGCCTTGGTGCGCGACGGCACGGTACTGCGGATCGGCAACGCCTCGGGGTTCTACGGGGACCGCTTCACCGCGATGCGGGAGATGCTCACCGGCGGGCCGCTGGACGTGCTCACCGGGGACTACCTGGCCGAGCTGACGATGCTGATCCTCGCCCGGGACCGGCTGAAGGACCCGTCGCTCGGCTACGCCCGGACCTTCCTGCGCCAGATGGAGGAGTGCCTCGGCCTGGCCCGCGAACGCGGCGTGAAGATCGTGGTCAACGCGGGCGGCCTCAATCCGGCCCGGCTCGCCGATGAGCTGCGGGCGCTGGCGGGGCGGCTCGGGGCCGAGACGGCCGTCGGCCATGTCGAGGGCGACGACCTGCTTCCGCGCCGGGCCGAACTCGGCCTGCCGGGCGGTCTGCTGGCCGCCAACGCCTACCTCGGCGGGTTCGGCATCGCCGCCTGCCTGGCCGCCGGCGCCGACGTGGTGGTGACCGGCCGGGTGACGGACGCGGCACTGGTCGTCGGCCCCGGGATCGCCCACTTCGGCTGGACCCCGGAGGACCTGGACGCCCTGGCCGGCGCCGTGGTGGCCGGGCACGTCCTGGAGTGCGGCGCCCAGGCGACCGGCGGCAACTACGCCTTCTTCCGCGAGCACGACGTCACCCGGCCCGGTTTCCCGCTCGCCGAACTGCGCGCCGACGGCTCCAGCGTGATCACCAAGCACCCGGGCACCGGCGGCGCCGTCACCACCGGCACCGTCACCGCCCAACTCCTGTACGAGACCGGCGGACCGCACTACCTCGGCCCGGACGTCACGGCCCGGCTGGACAGCGTGCGGCTCACCGGGGAGGGCCCGGACCGGGTCCGGATCGACGGCGTGCGCGGCGAGGCCCCGCCGCCCACCCTGAAGGCGGGCCTCAACCGGCTCGGCGGCCACCTCAACGAGGTGGTGTTCGTCCTCACCGGCCTGGACATCGAGGCCAAGGCCGACCTGGTGCGGCGGCAGTTCGCCGACGCCCTGCCGTCCGACGCCCGGCCCGCCGAACTGCGCTGGACCCTGGCCCGCACCGACCACCCGGACGCCCCGACCGAGGAGGGCGCCTCCGCCCTGCTGCGGCTGGCCGCCCGCGACCCGGACCCGGCCAAGGTCGGACGCGAACTCGGCAAGGCGGCCGTCGAGTTGGGTCTCGCCGGGTACCCGGGCTTCCACCTCACCGCCCCGCCCGGACCGGGCGCGCCGTACGGCGTGTTCAGTGCCGCGCACGTCGACGCGAAGGCCGTCGAGCACACCGCCGTGCTGCCGGACGGCCGCCGGATCGCCGTACCGCCGGCGCCCGTCACCACCGCGGCCCAACAGCCCCACCGGGCCCGCCCGGTGGAGGCCGAGCTGCCCGAACCGCTGCCGGCCGGCCCCACCCGGCGGGCGCCGCTCGGCCTGGTGGCCGGCGCCCGCAGCGGCGACAAGGGCGGGGATGCCAACCTCGGTGTCTGGGCCCGCTCCGCGGACGGCTGGCGCTGGCTGGCGCACGCCCTCACCGTCGAGCGGCTGCGCGAACTCCTTCCGGAGACCGCCGGGTTGAGCGTCACCCGGCACGTTCTGCCGAACCTGCGCGCGGTCAACTTCACCCTCACCGGCCTGCTCGGCGAGGGCGTCGCCGCCCGGCACCGCTTCGACCCGCAGGCCAAGGCCCTCGGGGAGTGGCTGCGCTCGCGCCACCTCGACATCCCGACCCTGCTCCTGGACAGCCCGGAGGCCCCGCT
Source organism: Kitasatospora sp. NPDC048715 (assembly GCF_043198905.1). Classification (NCBI taxonomy): domain Bacteria; kingdom Bacillati; phylum Actinomycetota; class Actinomycetes; order Kitasatosporales; family Streptomycetaceae; genus Kitasatospora; species Kitasatospora sp. NPDC048715. The sequence continues at coordinate 275,377 of NZ_JBICVH010000004.1, forward strand.
GTGACCGTCCTGACCACCCGTGTCGACCCGGCCGGGCCCGATCACGCCGAGCACCGCGCCGCGATGGTCGCCAAGCTCGCCGAACTCGACGCCGAGCACGCCAAGGCGCTGGCGGGCGGCGGCCCCAGGTACGTGGACCGCCACCGCAAGCGCGGCAAGCTGCCGGTCCGCGAGCGGATCGAGCTGCTGGTCGACCCGGACTCCCCGTTCCTGGAGCTGTCCCCGCTGGCCGCGTGGGGCAGCGACCACCCGGTGGGCGCGGCCCTGGTCACCGGGATCGGCACGATCGAGGGCGTGGAGTGCGTGATCACCGCCAACGACCCGACGGTGCGCGGCGGCGCCAGCAATCCCTGGACCCTGCGAAAGGCCCTGCGGGCCAACGAGATCGCGCTGAACAACCGCCTCCCGCTGGTCAACCTGGTCGAGTCGGGCGGCGCCGACCTGCCCAGCCAGAAGGAGATCTTCATTCCCGGCGGCGCCCTCTTCCGCGACCTCACCCGGCTGTCCGCCGCCGGAATCCCCACCGTGGCCGTGGTGTTCGGCAACTCGACGGCCGGCGGCGCCTACGTGCCGGGCATGTCCGACCACACCGTGCTGGTCAAGGAGCGCGCCAAGGTGTTCCTCGGCGGCCCGCCGCTGGTCAGGATGGCCACCGGAGAGGAGGCCGACGACGAGTCGCTGGGCGGCGCCGAGATGCACGCCCGCGTCTCCGGCCTGGCCGACCACTTCGCGGTGGACGAGGCGGACGCGCTGCGGATCGCCCGCCGGATCGTCGCCCGGCTCGACCACCGCAAGCCCGGCCCCGGCCCGGACCGGCTCGCCGAACCGCCCGCGTACGACGAGGAGGAACTGCTCGGGATCGTCCCCGGCGACCTCAAGGTGCCCTTCGACCCGCGCGAGGTGATCGCCCGGATCGTCGACGGCTCCGACTTCGACGAGTTCAAGCCGCTCTACGGCACCAGCCTGGCCACCGGCTGGGCCCGCCTCCACGGCTACCCGGTCGGCGTGCTGGCGAACGCCCAGGGCGTGCTGTTCAGCCAGGAGTCCCAGAAAGCAGCCCAGTTCATCCAGCTGGCCAACCAGCGGGACACCCCGCTGCTCTTCTTGCACAACACCACCGGCTACATGGTCGGCAGGGACTACGAGCAGGGCGGCATCATCAAGCACGGCGCGATGATGATCAACGCGGTCGCCAACTCGAAGGTCCCGCACCTGTCGGTCCTGATGGGCGCCTCGTACGGGGCCGGCCACTACGGCATGTGCGGGCGGGCCTTCGAGCCGCGGTTCCTGTTCGCCTGGCCGAGCGCCAAGTCCGCGGTGATGGGCCCGCAGCAGCTCGCCGGAGTGCTGTCGATCGTCGCCCGGCAGTCCGCCGCGGCGAAGGGACAGCCCTACGACGAGGACGCGGACGCGGCGATCCGGGCGATGGTCGAGCAGCAGATCGAGGCCGAGTCGCTGCCGGTGTTCCTCTCCGGCCGGCTCTACGACGACGGCGTGATCGACCCGCGCGACACCCGGACGGTGCTCGGCCTGTGCCTGTCCGCGATCCACAACGCGCCGGTCGAGGGCGCGCGCGGCTACGGCGTCTTCCGACTGTAAAGGACCCCCGAGACGATGATCACCAATCTGCTGGTCGCCAACCGGGGTGAGATCGCCCGCCGGGTCTTCCGCACCTGCCGGGAGCTCGGCATCGCGACCACCGCCGTCCACTCCGACCCGGACGCCGGCGCCCCGCACGTGCGCGAGGCCGACGCGGCCGTCCGGCTGCCCGGCGCCGCGCCCGCCGACACCTACCTGCGGGCCGACCTGATCGTCCGGGCCGCGCTCGCCGCCGGGGCCGACGCCGTCCACCCCGGCTACGGATTCCTCTCCGAGAGCGCGGACTTCGCGCGGGCCGTGCAGGACGCGGGACTGCTCTGGATCGGCCCGCCGCCGGCCGCGATCGCCGCGATGGGCTCCAAGACCGCCGCCAAGGAGCTGATGGCCGCGGCCGGGGTGCCGGTGCTCGGCGCGCTGACCGAGCCCACCGAGGCCGACCTGCCCCTGCTGGTCAAGGCCGCGGCGGGCGGCGGCGGGCGCGGCATGCGGGTCGTCCGGAGCCTGGCGGACCTCCCCGGCGAACTGGCGGCCGCCCGCGCCGAAGCGGCCAAGGCCTTCGGCTCGGACGAGGTGTTCTGCGAGCGCTACCTGCCCGCCGGACGGCACGTCGAGGTCCAGCTGCTGGCCGACGCCCACGGCACCGTCTGGGCGGTCGGCGACCGCGACTGCTCGCTGCAGCGGCGGCACCAGAAGGTGATCGAGGAGGCCCCGGCCCCCGGCCTGCCCGCGGAGGTGCGCGCCGGCCTGCACGCGGCGGCCCGCGAGGCGGCCAGGGCGATCGGCTACACGGGCGCCGGCACCGCGGAGTTCCTGCTCACCGGGGACGGCCGGTTCTTCTTCCTGGAGATGAACACCCGCCTGCAGGTCGAACACCCGGTCACCGAGGCCGTCACCCGGCTGGACCTGGTGGCGCTGCAGCTCGCCGTCGCCGAGGGGGAGGCGCTGGCGCCCGAGCCCCCGGCCTCCGGCGGCCACGCGATCGAGGCGCGGCTCTACGCCGAGGACCCGGCCAAGGACTGGCAGCCCGCGACCGGGACCCTGCACCGGCTCGAACTCACGCTCCCGTACCAGGAGTTCACCGGAGCCGGAGCCGGAGCCGGAGCCGGAGCCGGAGCAGGCACAGGCACAGGAGCCGGAGCAGGCGCAGGTGCAGGAACGGGCACGTTCACCGGACGAGGCACCGGACTGCGGCTGGACTCCGGAGTGGAGGCCGGCAGCGAGATCACCCCGCACTACGACGCGATGCTCGCCAAGGTGATCGCCTGGGCGCCCACCCGCGCGGCCGCCGCCCGCCGGCTCGCCGACGCGCTCGCCCGCGCCCGCATCCACGGCCCGGCCACCAACCGGGACCTGCTGGTGCGCGCCCTGCGCCACCCGGCCTTCCTGGCCGCGGAGCTGCACACCGGTTTCCTGGCCGAGCACGCGGCCGAACTCACCGCCCCGGACAGCAAGGGCGCCGACCGCGCCGCGCTGGCCGCCGCCCTCGCCGACGCCGCGGGCCGCCGCGGCGCCCTGCCCTCCGGCTGGCGCAACCTGCCCTCGCAGCCGCAGCTCAAGCGCTACCGGGCCGAGGACGGCACCGAGTCGGCCGTCCGCTACCGGCTGACCCGCGCAGGTCTGCTGGCCGAGGACCACCCGGGCGTCGAACTCGTCGAGGCCGCGCCGGACCGGGTGGTGCTGTCCGAGGACGGGCTGCGACGCACCTACCGGGTCGCCCGCTACGGCGACCGGGTGCACGTCGACACCCCGGCCGGCGGCACCGTGCTCACCGCCCTGCCGCGCTTCCCCGACCCCACCGTCCGCACCGAGCCCGGCGCGCTGCTCGCCCCGATGCCCGGCACCGTCGTCCGGGTCGTCGCAGCTGTCGGGGACACCGTCACCGCCGGCCAGCCGCTGCTGGTGCTGGAGGCGATGAAGATGGAGCACCGCGTCGCCGCCCCGGCCGACGGCACCCTCGTCGAACTGCGCGCCACCCCCGGCCGGCAGGTCGAAACCGGCACCCTGCTGGCCGTCGTCCAGCCCATCGAAGCCTGAGGAAGGACCCGCATGTCCACCATCGGCAGTCAGCTCCTGGAGACCCCCGAGCGCCAGGCCCTGCGCCGGGCCGTCGGCGACCTCGGCCGCCGCTACGGCTCCGCCTACTACCTCGCCAAGGCCCGGGCGGGCGAACCCGCCGACGAGCTGTGGGCGGACGCCGGCAAGGCCGGATACCTCGGCGTCAACCTGCCCGTCGAGTACGGCGGCGGGGGCGGCGGCATCACCGACCTCGCCATCGTCCTGGAGGAGCTCGGCACCGCCGGCTGTCCGCTGCTGCTGCTCATCGTCTCGCCGGCGATCTGCGGCACCGTGATCGCCCGCTACGGCACCGAGGAGCAGAAGCGCCGCTGGCTGCCGGGCCTGGCCGACGGCAGCCGCCGGATGGCCTTCGGCATCACCGAACCGGATGCCGGCTCGAACTCCCACCGGATCTCCACGGTGGCCCGCCGGGACGGCGAGGACTGGCTGCTGACCGGCCGCAAGGTGTTCGTCTCCGGTATCGACCACTGTGACGCGGTGCTGTTCGTGGCCCGCACCGAGGACGCTCGTACCGGCAAGCTGAAGCCCTGCCTGTTCATCGTCCCGCGTGAGACCCCCGGCTTCGAGTTCCGGGCGATCCCGATGGAGCTCGTCGCCCCGGAGAAGCAGTTCCAGGTCTTCCTGGACGACGTCCGGCTGCCCGCCGACGCCCTGGTCGGCGACGAGAACGCGGGCCTGCTCCAGCTGTTCGCCGGCCTCAACCCGGAGCGCGTCCTCACCGCGGCCTTCTCGCTCGGCCTCGCCCGCCAGGCCCTCGGCAAGGCGGTCGAGTACGCGAAGACCCGCACGGTCTGGTCCACCCCGATCGGCGCCCACCAGGGCCTGGCCCACCCGCTCGCCCAGTGCGCGGTGGAGATCGAGCTGGCCCGGCTGATGACCCAGAAGGCCGGGCTGCTCTACGACGCGGGGGAGGACCTCGCCGCCGGGGAGGCCGCCAACATGGCCAAGTACGCCGCTGGCGAGGCCGCCGCCCGTACCGTCGACCAGGCGGTGCAGACCCTCGGCGGCAACGGCCTGACCCAGGAGTACGGGCTGGGCGCGCTGCTGGCCGCCACCCGGGTCGGCCGGGTCGCCCCGGTCAGCCGGGAGATGGTGCTCAACTACGTGGCCCAGCACACCCTCGGGCTGCCGAAGTCGTACTGATGCACGAGACCTCGCCCAGGTGTGCGATCGAGCCGGTGCTGTCCCCGGTGTGCTGCGGCCGGTCCGAGGGCGGTCGCCGGGGCGTCGGGCGCGAGCGCGGGGAGCCGGATCCCGGGTGAGTGGCGCGGCGGGCGGCGGTGCTCACCCGGACGGTCCATTCGAGCCCGTGGTGCACACCGTCCCGTCGGGCGCCCCCCGGGAGCAACCGCGCCACGCACGGACGGTCATGGGTTCCCCACAATGGCCGAGCCGGACCCCCGACTGTCCGTATGCTCCTGAACGCGCCCCGCACGGAACTGCTCGCCGGTTTTGTTGCTACGTCAACTTCCTTACTGGAGGCTCACCTTGGTGTTCCGCAGCGAGTTCCCCGACGTCTCCGCGGTCGACCAGCCGATCCACGAGGCGGTACTCGGCGCCGCGCACAGGTACGGCGACCGCCCGGCCCTGATCGACGGCGTCACCGGCGAGAGCACCAGCTACGCCCAACTCGCCGCCGCCGTCGAGCGGGTGGCCGCCGGGCTGGCCGAGACAGGCGTGCGCCGCGGTGACGTCGTCGCCCTCTTCAGCCCCAACTCGACCGCCTACCCGATGGCCTTCTACGGCGCGACCAGGGCCGGCGCCACCGTCACCACGGTCTCCTCCTTCGCCAAGCCCGCCGACCTGGCCGGCCAGCTGCGCGACAGCGGCGCCCGCTGGCTGGTCACCGTCTCCGCCTTCCTGCCGACCGCCCGTGCGGCCGCCGAACTCCTCGCCGAACAGGGCCACCCGCTGGCCGGGACCGTCGTCCTGGACGGCGCCGAGGGCCACCGCTCGCTCGCCGACCTGCTGGCCGCCACCGGCCCCGCCCCCGAGGTGACCATCGACCCGGGCGAGGACATCGCCGTGCTGCCGTACTCCAGCGGCACCACCGGCCTGCCCAAGGGCGTGATGCTCACCCACCGCTCGATCGCCACCAACCTCGCCCAGTGCGACGCCCTCTACCGCCCCGCCGAGGGCGAACGGGTGCTCGCCGTCCTGCCCTTCTTCCACATCTACGGGCTGGCCGCGCTGCTCAACCAGCCGCTGCGCTGCGGCGCCACCGTGGTCGTGCTGCCCCGCTTCGACCTGGAGCAGTTCTGCCGCACCGTCCAGGACCACCGGGTGCAGGCCCTGGTGGTCGCCCCGCCGATCGCCCTCGCACTGGCCCGGCACCCGATCGTGGACCAGTACGACCTCTCCTCCGTCGAGTACCTGCTGTGCGCCGCCGCCCCGCTGGACCATGAACTCGCCGACGCCTGCGCCCGGCGCCTGGGCCTGCCGCACCTGCTCCAGGGCTACGGCATGACCGAGCTCTCCCCGGTCACCCACGTCGTCTCCCCGCGCGAGGGCGACCCCTCGCCCGGCTCGGTCGGCCGGATGGTCCCCTCCACCGAGCTGCGGATCGCCGCCCTGGACGGCTCCGACGGCGACCTCGGGCCCGGCGAGCGCGGCGAGCTGCTGATCCGCGGCCCGCAGGTGATGAAGGGCTACCTCGGCCGCCCCTCCGAGACCGCCGCGGTGGTCGACGCCGACGGCTGGCTGCACACCGGCGACGTCGGCTTCGTGGACGAGCGCGGCTACCTGCACATCGTCGACCGGGTCAAGGAACTGATCAAGTACAAGGGCTACCAGGTCGCCCCCGCCGAGCTGGAGGCCGTCCTGCTCGGCCACCCGCAGATCACCGACGCCGCCGTGATCGGGGTCCCGGACGCCGAGGGCACCGAGTGCCCCAAGGCCTTCGTGGTCCGCGCCCCGGGCAGCGCCCTGACCGAGGAGGAGGTCACCGGGTACGTCGCCGGGCAGGTCGCCCCGTACAAGAAGGTCCGCGCGGTGGAGTTCGTGGACGCCGTCCCCAAGTCCGCGGCCGGCAAGATCCTCCGCCGCGAACTGCGCGCCCGCGAGGCCGGGCGCGCCGGCGTCCGCTGACCGGACCGGGCCGCCCCGGCGGCCGAAGACCGGCGCCCGTCTGTGAGGATCTTCCTGCCGCGCCCCGACCGGGACCCGCCGCGCCCCGATCGGAACAGGAACCGCCCGCCGCCATGACCAGCCACCCCGCCGCCCGCGCCCCGCAGCAGGACCGCAGCCGAGCCACCCGGGCCCGGCTGCTCGCGGCGGCCGTGGAATGCCTGGCCGAACTCGGCTGGCACGGCTCGACCGTCACCGTCGTCGCCGAGCGGGCCGGGGTCTCCCGGGGCGCGGCCCAGCACCACTTCCCGACCCGCGAGGACCTCTTCACCGCGGCCGTCGAGCACGTCACCGCCGAGCGGCTGGCAGCCGTCCGCGCCCACGCGGACGAACTGCCGGCCGCCGGGCCGGACCGCACCGGGGCCGTGGTCGACATGATCGTGCGCCTCTACACCGGCCCGCTGTTCCGCGCCGCCCTGCACCTGTGGACCGCCGCCGCCACCGAGGAGGTGCTGCGTGAGCGGATCATCGCCCTGGAGGGCCGCGTCGGCCGGGAGGCCCACCGGGCCGCCGTGGAGTTCCTGGACGCCGACGAGAGCCGCCCCGGCGTGCGCGAATCCGTGCAGGCCACACTGGACCTCGCCCGCGGACTGGGCCTCGCCAACCTGCTCACCGACGACAGCCACCGACGTTCCGGAGTGATCCGGCAGTGGGCGGGCGTTCTGGAGAGTACGCTGCGGCCGGTACGCCCATGACGCCCGTACAACCGGAGCGGCCGGACGCCCCCTGACCAAGGGGTCGCCGGGCGGCCGATGTCCGTGCAGTCTGGAGAAGAATCCCGGCCGGCACGGACCGCGAGGCCCCCGGCCGGGCACGAGCCGAACCGGGGTGCTGCCTGATCATGCACGGACACGAGTGGGACGCGACCGACGCCGCCCCGGCACCGGGCGGCAATCCCGGACGTTCCGACGGCACGTACCCCGAAGGCCATCGGCTCGTCCCGCTCGCCACGGCGCTGCTCCAGGACGACGGACTGATCCTGCACTGGAGCGAGGACGCCGAGGCCCTGCTCGGCTACTCCTCCGAGGAGGCCGTCGGCAGCTACGCCGCCCAACTGCTCACCGACGAGTCCGACCGCTCCGAGGTGCTCGGCCTCTTCCAGCGGATCATGGGCGGCAGCGGCTGGTCCGGGGTCTTCCCGGTGCGCCACCGCGACGGCCACAAGGTCGACCTGGAGTTCCGCACCTACCCGATCGCCGGACCGGGCGGCACCCTGCTGCTGCTCGCCACCGCCTCCGACACCCGCGCCCTGCACGCCGTCGAGGCCGACCTCGCGGTGCTGGACGGCGTCTTCGACCGCTCGCCGATCGGCATGGCCGTCTACGACACCGAACTGCGCTACATCCGGATCAACGAGGCGCTGGCCCGGATGAACGGAGTGCCGGTCGCCGCCCACCTCGGCCGCCGGATATCCGCCGTGCTGCCCGGCATCAACAGCGCCGAGATCGAGCAGATCATGCGTCAGGTGCTGAGGACCGGCAAACCCGTGGTGGACGCCCGCTCGCACGGAAGGGTCCCCGGCGACCCCAAGCGGGACCACGCCTGGTCCGCCTCCTACTTCCGGCTGGAGGACTCCACCGGCCGGATCTTCGGGGTCTGCTCCTCGATCATCGACGTCACCGAGCGCTTCCAGGCCGAGGCCCGTGCCGCCCGCGCCCAGGAACGGCTCGCCACCATCGCCGAGGCGACCGCCCGGATCGGCACCACCCTCGACCTCCAGCGCACCGCCGAGGAGCTGATCGAGGCGGTCGTCCCCCGGTTCGCCGACTTCGCCACCGTCGACCTGCTGGAGCCGGTGCTGCGCGGCTCCGAGCCCACCGTGATCCCCTCCGACCGGAACATCACGCTGCGTGCCGTCGCCGTCGGGGAGTCCTACGAGAGCGGCCTCGCGCACGCCGTGGACGTGGTCGGCGAGACCTCCGAGTACTCCCCGGACCGCAGCTACGTCCAGTGCCTGCGCAGCGGGAAGCCGCTGCTGCGCTCGCACGTGGACGAGGAGGCGCTGCGCGGCCTGGTGGCCAGCGAGGACCGGGTGGCCCCCGGCATAGCGGCGGGCATCCACTCGTACCTGATGGTGCCGATCACCGCCCGGGGCATGGTGCTCGGCGGCTCCGAGTTCATCCGGATGCGCAACCCCGAGCCGTTCACCGCCGCCGACGTCGCCCTCGCCGAGGAACTGGTCGCCCGCACCGCGCTGGCGCTCGACAACGCCCGGCTCTACCGCCGCGAGCGGGAGACCGCGCTCACCCTCCAGCGCAGCCTGCTGCCGCAGGAGGTGCACCGCACCCTCGGCCTGGAGATCGCCTACCGCTACCTGCCCAGCAGCGTGGTCAGCGAGGTCGGCGGCGACTGGTTCGACGTGGTGCCGCTGTCCTGCGGGCGGGTCGCCCTGGTGGTCGGCGACGTGATGGGCCACGGCATCCGGGCCGCCGCCACGATGGGTCAGCTGCGCACCGTCGCCCGGACCCTCGCCACCCTCGACATGCCGCCCGAGCAGGTCCTCACCCGGCTGGACGAGACCGCCACGGGGATCGGCGAGGGCCAGTTCGCCACCTGTATCTGCGCGGTGTACGACCCGCTGGAGCGCACCGTCCAGATCGCCGCGGCCGGGCACCTGCCGCCGGTCCGGGTGGGCCCCGACGGCACCGCCGCCCGGGTGGACGTGCCGCCCGGGGTGCCGCTGGGCGTCGGCGGGGTGGCCTTCGAGTCGATCGAGTTCGACATTCCCGAGGGCGGCATGGTCGCGCTCTACACCGACGGCCTGGTCGAGCGGCGCGGCCAGGACCTGGACGCCGGCATCGACCTGCTCGCCCGCACCCTGTCCGGCCCCGGCCGGACCCTGGAGGAGAGCTGCGACGCCGTCCTCGCGGCGCTGGTCACCGACGGCACCGAGGACGACATCGCGATGATCATGGCCCGGGTGCTGCCGCTGCCCGCCGACCGGATCGCCACCCTGCCGCTGTCCGGCGGGGGCCGGGTGCCCGGCAAGGCCCGCCGCTTCACCCGCGCCACCCTGGAGGCCTGGGGCCTGTCGGCGCTCACCGACTACGCCGAGCTGCTGGTCAGCGAGCTGGTCACGAACGCCCTGCTGCACGCCGACGCCCCGCGCCGGCTGCGGCTGTTCCGCGACCGGGTGCTCACCGTGGAGGTCTCCGACGCCGGCGGCCAGACGCCCCAGCTGCGCCCGTTCGCCGAGCAGGACGAGGGCGGACGCGGGATGTTCCTGGTCAGCGAGCTGGCCCAGCGCTGGGGCAGCCGGCTGACCCGGGACGGCAAGGTGGTCTGGGCGGAGCTGGAGCTGCCCTTCGGGGCTTCCTGAGGGAACGGCCGCTCCGCAGACGGGAACGGCCGTTCCCCCGGCGGGGAAACGGCCGTTCCCGGGCACTGCTACGCGGTGACCTTCGGCTGCTCGGCCGGTGCGTCGACCGCGCCCTGCGAACCGGTCGCCGCCCCCGGCTTCGGCTCGGACAGCCCGCGCAGCAGCCGCCAGGCCATCACGGCCGCACCGGCCAGCAGCGCGGCGGCCAGCAGCCCGGCGCTGTTCATGCCGTTGACGAAGGACTCCCGGGCGCTCGCCAGCAGCGGCCGGGCGAGCTCCGGCGACAGGCCCTGCGCCGTCTCGACGGCCGAGCCCAGCGATTCGCCGGCCCGGGCGGCCGCCGCCGGGTCCGTCCCGGCCGGGACCGCCAGCCCGCTCGCGTAGATCGAGCCGACCACCGAGCCCACCAGGGCGATGCCGAGCGCGGTGCCCAGCTCGTACGCCGTCTCCGAGACCGCCGAGGCGGCCCCGGCCTTGTCGGCGGGCGCGGCGGTCAGCACCAGGTCGGCGCCGAGCGTGTAGACCACGCCCTCGGCCGTCCCGACCAGCAGGAAGGAGGCGGCCAGCAGCAGGTAGGTGGTGTCCTGCGACAGCCAGCCGAGCGCGCCCACGCCCAGTCCCATCGCCAGCAGGCAGGCCGTCAGCGCCTTGCGGGCGCCGAAGCGCCGGGCGATCGCGGCGGTGAGCAGACCGCCGGCCACCGAACCCGCGAAGGCGGGCAGCTCGGCCAGGCCCGCCTGGAGCGGCTGGTAGCCGCGGACCAGCTGGAGGTACTGCGAGACCACGAAGATCACGCCGGAGAGCCCGACCAGGGAGATCAGCGAGGCCGAGACGGCCGCCGTGAACCGCCGGTCGCGGAACAGCCGGACGTCGAGCAGCGGGGTCTCCAGCCGCAGCTGGCGGCGGACGAAGAGGAACAGCGCGGTGGCGCCGAGGACGAAGGTGACCGGCACGTCCCAGCGGTCCACGCCGTGCGCGGCGGCCTCCTTGATCGCGTACACCGTGCCGATCACGCCGGCCATCGACAGCAGCACGCTCAGCACGTCCCAGCGGCCCGGCTTCGGGTCCTTGGACTCCGGCAGCAGCCAGGCGCCGGACACCAGCAGCAGGATCAGCACCGGGATGTTCAGCAGGAACACCGAACCCCACCAGAAGTGCTCCAGCAGCACCCCGCCGACGACCGGCCCGAGGGCGGCGCCGGCGGTGGCGGCCGCGCCCCAGATGCCGATCGCGGTGGCCCGCTCCCGGTCGTCCGGGAAGAGGCCGCGGATCAGCGAGAGCGTGGACGGCATGATCGTCGCCCCGGCCACGCCGAGCAGCGCGCGGGCCAGGATCAGCCAGCCGGCGCTCGGCGCGTAGGCGGCCAGCAGCGAGGCGGCGCCGAAGGCGGCGGACCCGGCCAGCAGCAGCTTCTTGCGGCCGATGCGGTCGCTCAGGGCGCCCATGCTGACCAGCAGGCCGGCCAGCACGAAGGAGTAGGAGTCGCCGATCCAGAGCAGCTGGGTGCCGCTGGGGCGCAGCGTCTCGCTGATCGACGGGATGGCGAGGGAGAGGACGGTCGCGTCCAGGGCGACCACGGTCACGGCCAGGACGAGGACGGCGAGGCCGGTCCAGCGCTGGCGGGCGGTCAGGGTGTTCATGGCTTATCGGTGTCCGGCCTGTGGTCGGAAGTGCTGTGGACAGGGGTGGCGGTGCTGTGGGCGGTGCTGCCGGCGGTGGCGCCGGCGGGGGTGCGGGTGTCCGGTCTGCGCAGCGCGCCGCCGAGGAACAGTTCGGCGAGCGAGAAGGCGGCGTCGCGCGGGGCGAGCCGGCCGTCCTGGATGGACCAGCCGACGCCGGCCACCAGGTCGAAGAAGGCCTCGCTCAGCCAGGCGGCGCTCAGTTCGATGCGGAACACGCCCTGCTGCTGGCCGCGCAGGAAGAGCGCGTGCAGCCGGGCGATCTGGACCTCCCAGAGGTCGTTGATGTCCTCGTGCTCGTAGAGCTGGTTCTCGCCGGCCAGGAAGGCGCAGAGCATGGCGTCCGGGACGGAGGCGTCCACCAGGCGGCGCAGCGCGGCCTCGGCGTCGCCCCGCTCGACGTCGGCGGTGTCCAGCGCGGAGGCGAAGCGGCGCAGCCCGAGCAGGCCGATCTCGCGGATCAGCGCGTCGCGCCCCGGGAAGAGCCGGTGCAGCGTGGCGCGGCTGATGCCGGCGGCGCGCGCGATCTCGTCCAGGTGGGCGGTCGGGCGGCGGGAGAGGACGCCGACGGCGGCTTCCAGGACAGTGTCGCGATCGGTGGCCATGCATCGAGTCTAGTTCACATGAGACGCAGATGTCTCATTCTTTTGTCCGGGCTCTCAGGTGAGGCGTCGGGTCTCGGTGGGCGGGCAGCAAAAAACCGGGGACGGTGGGTGTACCGTCCCCGGTCCGGGGTGCCGCCGCTGTCGGCCGGAGCTTCAGCCGTCGCCGGGCGGCGGCTCAGCTCTGGTTGTAGAAGCCGGTCTCGTCCATCGGGCGGTCGATCACCATGACCTCGACGTCGGCCGGGGTGAGCAGGAAGACCCTCCGGGCGATCCGCTCGATGCCGCCCCTGGTGCCGAAGATCAGCCCGGAGGCGAAGTCGACCATGCGCTTGGCCTCGGCCTCGTTCATCTCGGTGAGGTCCATGACCACCGGGATGCTCGCCCGGATGTGCTCACCGACCGTCCGGGCCGCCTCGAAGCCCGTCGGCCGCAGGGAGACGATCTTCGTGGGCGCGGGGGCGGCCGGAACCGTCTCCTGATCCACCCACTCGTCGTCGTACACCGCGGCCGGGTAGTTCCCCGAGGGCATCAGCCACCCGTTGTGGTGCTCGTCGCGAAGTGCTCCCATGCCGCGCCTCCCTGCCTCGTCCCGTCCTGGTCCCCCGGGGTCGCGTGCCGTTCTTGACACGTCATCCACTCGTCGGAACTGTCCGAGTATCGCACTGTTCACCGGTCCCGTGCCCGCTCGCAACCCCCGTACGAGTCGTGCCGCGCCGGAAACCCGGGCGAACCCGGGCACTTCCAGTGACGCGGCGCGGCACCGTACGGTTGCGCGCGTTGACCTTATCGGTCGCGGTCACGGCTTAATTGACCTTCTGTCAACAATGAGGAAACGATTTCACCCGTCGCGTCACTCGCCGGTCGCGCCGTCGATCAATTCGCGCAGAAGATCCGCGTGGCCGTTGTGTCGCGCGTACTCCTCGATCATGTGGGTGAGGATCCAGCGCAGCGTCACCGGCTGTCCCCGGCGCGGGTTCTTGCCGACGGTGTCCAGCGGCAGGCCGGCGACGGCGAGGCGGGCGGCCTCGACCTCGGCGCGCCAGGTGGCGAAGTCGGCCGCGACGTCGGCGGTGTCGACGTCGTCGAAGTCGGCGTCCTCGTGCTCCTCGGTCCAGAAGTGCCCGGTGATCTCCCGGCCGAGCAGGACGGACTGGAACCAGTACAGCTCCACCTCGGCCATGTGCCGGACCAGGCCCAGCAGCGAGAGGCTCGACGGCGGGACGGAGCGCAGCCGCAGCTGGTCGTCGGTCAGATCCTCGCACTTGAGGGCGAGGGTGCGGCGGTGGTAGTCGAGGAAGGCGGTCAGGGTGGCAGCCTCGTCGGCCGTCATCGGCGGGTCCACCCGCGGGTTCGGTTCGGTCATGCGCGCCATCCTGGCGTCCGGTCGCGCGCGGGCGCGTGCGATTTTGCTCCCGGCTCTGCTGCCGGCCCCGTGGAGCGGCTCAGCCGGCCGTCGCCCGGCGGCGGGTCCGGACCGTCCGCCAGAGGCCCACCACGCTGCCCAGCACCAGCAGGGCGATCACCCCCGCCGACAGCAGGAAGGCCGCCGAGCCCGGCCGGCCCGCGCTGGCCGCCGCCGTGACGTACACCGCGGTGGTCGGCACCACGCCGATCGCGGTGGCCAGCACGAAGGGCAGGAAGCGGACCCCGGAGAACGCGGCGCCGTAGTTGGCCGCCTGGAACGGCATCCCGGGCAGCAGCCGCAGCACCAGCACGCTGCGGAAGCCCTGCTCGGTGAACCGCCGGTCCAGCGCCCCGAGCACCTTCCCGCGCAGGTACGGGCGCAGCGCCTCCCGGCCGAGGCCCCGGCCGAGCCCGAAGGCCAGGGCCGCGCCCACGGTGGTGCCGAGCACGGCCAGCAGCACGCCCTGCTGGATGCCGAGCAGCAGACCGGCCACCGCGTTCAGCGCCGGCCGGGGTACGAAGGCGAGCGTCCCCACCGCGTAGACCAGGGCGAACAGCGGGCCGAACCAGTACCCCGGCATCCGGTCCGCCAGCCCGCCGGACAGCAGCTCCGTCGGGCTCCACAGCAGCAGCGACCCGGCCGTCGCCGCGAGCATCACCACCAGCAGCGCGAACCGCCACCACGGGGAACGCGGTGCGACGGCGGGCGCCTGCGGCACGGCGGGCGGCACGGGAACGGCATCGGGCTCGAACACCGCCCGAGCCTAACCGGTGCCCGGGCCCCGCCGGCGCCCCGGGCCGACCCGCGGGACGGACCTCAGCTCGGTCGGGAGAGGAACCCCAGCAGGCGCTGCCACGAGTCGCGGGCCGCGTCGGCGTGTTCGACGGCGGCGAGCTCGAAGAAGTTGTGGGGTGCCCCCGGATAGCTGACGAACTCGTGGGGGCAGCCGGCCGCGGTGAGCGCCGCGTCGAAGGCCTCGACGGCGGCGGCCGGGATGTGCTCGTCGGCGCCGCCCCAGAAGGCGAGCACCGGGGCGGTCAGCCCCTCGGCCAGTTGGGTGGGCCCGGGGGCGCCGTTGAGGGTGTCCGGGTAGCCGTAGTAGCCGACCGCGCCGGCCAGGCCGAAGCGCGGGGCGGCGGTGCGGAAGGCCTGTCGGCCGCCGAAGCAGAAGCCGAGCGCGACCACCTCGGCGGGCCCGGCGGCGCGCAGCCGTTCCAGTGCGGCGGTGATGTCGGCGTCCAGTCCTGCGGGGGTGAGCGCGAGCAGGTGGGGGAGCAGGTTCGGCATTTCGCCGAATTCCGCCGGGCGCTTTTCCGGGGCGGCTCCGGCGGTGCGGCCGTAATAGTCGAGGACGAGGGCCGGGTGGCCGTGTTCGGCGAGCCGGGCGGCGGTCCGGCGGTAGAACGGGGAGAGGCCCCTGTTGTCCGGCAGGACGAGCACTCCGGGCCCGGTGGCGGTCTCCGGCCGGGCCAGGAAGGCACCGAACCGGGTGCCGTCGGCCGAGGTCAGGGTGAGTGGGGCGGCCTCGGCCAGGGGCCACGGGGCGGGGCCGAGGACGGGCGGGGCGGCGTCCGGGTCGTAGCACACGGGGGAATTCCTCTCGCGGAGCACGAAAACCGCCGGGCGCGGTGTGCGCCCGGCGGTTCGAGACCTTAGCGGGAAATTCCCTCAGGAATTCATCATCATATCGCGGAGAGATCTTTTCCGGAAGGCTTTTCCGGTGACATTGCGGTCACGTTCTCACCGCCGGAATTCCGTTCGGCCAGCCGCAGCGCCCCGGCGCTCAGCAGCAGGGCGCAGGCGAGCGCGGTGACCAGGCCGAAGGAGACGGTCAGCGAGGTGGCCTGGGCGAGGGCGCCGATGACCGCGGGGGCGATCAGGCCGGAGGTGTAGGTGACGGTCGCGACGCCCGCGATGGCCTGGCTGGGGTTGGTGCCGATCCGGCCGGCCGCGGCGAAGGCGAGCGGGACGATCACCGCGATGCCGATGCCGATGAGGGCGAAGCCGGGGATGGCCAGTGCCGGGCTGTCCGCGGCGACCACCAGCAGGCCGCCGACGGTGGCGACGGCGCCGCCGATGCGGGTGGTGCGGACGGCGCCGAGGCGGCGGATCGCCGCGTCCCCGGCGAGCCGGCTGACCGCCATGGTGAGCGAGAAGGCGGTGTACGAGGCGGCGGCGACGGTGGCCGAGGCGCCGGTGACGTCCCGCAGGTAGACGCCGCTCCAGTCCATCGAGGCGCCCTCGGCGAAGACCGCGCAGAAGCCGACCAGTCCGATCACCAGCGAGCTGCGCGGCGGCAGCGCGAACCGCGGCGGCTCCTCCGCGCCCTCGTGCGCCCGGAGGTCGGGCAGGCCGCGGCAGACGGGCTGGGCGAGCGCGAGCAGGACCAGCGCGGTGACGGCGAGCTGGATCCGGGCGTCGAGGTCCAGGTGGGCGGCGAGGATGCCGAAGGGGGAGGCCAGCAGTCCGCCCGCGCTCCACATCCCGTGCAGCCCGGACATGATCGAGCGGCCGAGCCGCTCCTCGATCTCCACGCCCTGGGCGTTCATCGCGACGTCGGCCATCCCGGAGGTGGCGCCGTACGCCAGCAGGGCCGCGCACAGCACCGGCAGCGAGGGGGCGAGTGCGGGCAGGGCGAGGGACAGGCACCAGAGCGAGATCAGCCCGCGCACCGCGGCCCGGCCGCCGTAGCGGTGCACGAAGCGGCCGGCCAGCGGCATGGCGAGGGAGGAGCCGACGGCGGGCATGACCAGGGCCAGGCCGAGCTGGCCGGTCGAGAGGTCGAGGTGGTGCTGGATCCAGGGGATGCGGGTGACGAAGCTGCCGGTGACGGCCCCGTGCACCAGGAAGGTCAGGGCGATGCTCCTCCGGGCCCGGCGGGGCGCGGCCAACGGCTCCGGCGGTGGTGGTGCGGTGGTTCCGCTCATGGGTTCTTCCCTCCCGGTCGCGCGGTGAGGGGCGCGACAGTGCCCTGTGACGGTCGCTAAATTATCAGGAAGGGACCCTGATAGAAATGCTCTGGAAGGATGAGCTGCCATGACCACCGCGCGTACGGCCACGCCGAGTACCGCCCGGGCGATCAACGACCGGTTGGCGCTCAACCTCCTGCTCGAACAGGGCCCCCTGACCGCGACCGAGCTGCGCGACCTCACCGGCCTCTCCCGGCCGACCGTCGCCGACCTGCTCGAACGCCTCCAGCGCACCGGACTGGTGGCCGTCGTCGGCGAGCGCGGCGAACAGCGGCGCGGCCCCAACGCCCGGCTCTACGCGCTGGTCGCCTCCCGGGCCCACCTCGCCGCCTTCGACGTCCGCTCCGGCGGCGTCAGCCTGGTCGTCGCCGACCTGGCCGGGCGCGGCCTGGCCACCGCCGAGGTCCCGGTCGAGGGCGACGGCGGGCCGGACACCGCCGGGACCATCGTCGCCGCCCTGCTGGACACCGCGCGCGGCGTCGGCGTCGAACGGCTGCACACCGTCGCGGTCGGCGCCCCCGGACTGGTCGACCAGGCCACCGGCCGGCTGCAGAGCACCGGCAAGCTCCCCGCCTGGCACGCCGAACTCCTCGCCGCGCTGCGCGAGCTGCCCGGCACCGAGGTGATCCTGGAGAACGAGGTCAACCTGGCCGGGCGGGCCGAGTACCGGGTCGGTGCCGCGCGCGACCGCGACACCTTCGTACTGCTGTGGCTCGGCCACAGCGTCGGCGCCGCCGTGATCCTGGACGGGCGGCTGCGCCGGGGCTTCTCCGGCGGCACCGGCGAGATCTGCTTCCTGCCCGTTCCCGGCACCGTCGCCCTGCCCAGCGCCGACAGCTGCGAGGGCGGCTTCCACAGCCTGGTCGGCAGCGCCGCGATCTGCGCGCTGGCCCGCGCCCACGGGCTGCCCGCCGGCCCGGCCGGGGACGCCCCCGCCGCCGAGGCCGCCGTACGGGCCGCCCTGGCGGCCGGCGCGGCGGGCGAGGTCTTCCTGGACGAGCTGGCCGAGCGGATCGCGATCGGTGCGGCGAGCGTCTGCGTGGTGCTGGACCCCGGCTGCGTGGTGCTCGGCGGCGAGGTCGGCCGGGCCGGCGGCCCGGAGCTGGCCGGACGGGTCGAGCGGCGGCTGGCCCGGCTCTCCCCGCTGAGCACCGAGGTGCGGGCCGGCACGGCGGGCGGCGGCGCGGTGCTCGCCGGGGCGGTGCTCACCGCCGGGGACGCGGTGCGGCGCGACCTCTTCGGCGAGCCGTGACCGCCCTCGCGTGATCACCCGCGCCGTCCGTACGGCAGGATGGCGCAGGGGCACTCGCCCCGGGAATCAGAACCACCGTCAGGAGACGCTCATGGGCCAGCCCGAGGTGCCGGCCAACCCGTACCGCATCGGCGAGGCCGCGGCGCTGCTCGGCGTCAGCGCCGACACCATGCGGCGCTGGGTGGACGCCGGGCGGGTCGCCGCCGCGCGGGACGAGCACGGGCACCGGATCATCCCGGGGGCCGAGCTCGCCGCCTTCGCCCGGGAGCTGGCCCGGCCGGAGAACTCCGAGGCGGAGGGCCGGCCGTCCTCGGCGCGCAACCGGTTCCCGGGGATCGTCACCCACGTGGTGCTCGGCGACGTGGCCGCGCAGGTGGAGATCCAGGCCGGGCCGTTCCGGGTGGTGTCCCTGATCAGCCGGGAGTCGGCGGAGGAGCTGAACCTGGTCCCCGGCGCACCCGCCACGGCGGTCATCAAGTCCACCAATGTGATGGTCGAACGACGCTAGTCGGGGCCCGTCGCCCGAGCACGGGCCGCCCCGGCC
Organism: Kitasatospora sp. NPDC048715; assembly: GCF_043198905.1. Classification (NCBI taxonomy): domain Bacteria; kingdom Bacillati; phylum Actinomycetota; class Actinomycetes; order Kitasatosporales; family Streptomycetaceae; genus Kitasatospora; species Kitasatospora sp. NPDC048715. Next base: position 293,951 of record NZ_JBICVH010000004.1, read on the forward strand.
GCCCCGCCCCACGAGCCCCACGAGCCCCGGAACCGAAGGAGAGGCCCGGATGCCACCCCCGCACCTGCCGACCACCCAGAGCGCCGTGCTCGCGATCGAGGCCGTGGCCGCCCGGCACGGCCGCACCGTCCGCGCCCAGCACGACATCGGCCGCGACCGGACCTTCGCCGGGCTGGTCGGCCCGGGCGGTCCCGACGGGGAACCGGACGCCCTCCCGCACGAGGCACTGCTGGAGTTCGACGGCCGGCCCGCCGTCACCGTCCGGCTGTTCACCCACGACGAGGTCACCGTGACCGTCGAGGGCATCGCCTTCGACGTCGACCGCGACCGCGTCCCCGGCTTCCTGAACGCCCTCTGGTCCGACCTGGTGCACGTCAAGGCGCGCACCTTCCCGCCGTCCACCACGCTGATCGTCACCGTCCCGGGGGAGCCGAGCCACCGCGAGGCCATCGGCGTCCACGACCTCACCCCCTGGCTCGCCGGAAGGATCCGTTGAACGCCATGGCCAAACCGCTCGCCGTCGCCCACCGCGGCGACCCCTACCGCCACCGCGAGAACACCCTGCCCTCCGTCGAGTCCGCGCTCGCCGCCGGGGCCGACGCCGTCGAGGTGGACGTCCGGCTCACCCGCGACCGGGTGCCCGTGCTGCTGCACGACGAAACCCTGGAGCGGCTCTGGCGCGACCCGCGGTCGATCGACCGGGTCACCGCCGACCAGCTGGAGGAGCTGCGACAGGGCCCGCTGACCGTCCCCACCCTCGCCGAGGCGATCAAGGCGGTCGCCGCCGTCGACGGCCGCAGGCTGCTGATCGACCTGGACGACGCCGGACCGGCCGCGGCGACCTGGTCGGTGGTCACCGGGCTCGGCGCCGAACGCGCGGTCGCCTTCTGCGGCCCCACCACCGCCATGCTCGCGGTGCGCGAACTGAGCCCGGACGCCGAGATCGCCCTCACCTGGAAGCAGCCCGGGATGCCCGTGCGCGCCCTGCTGGACGACCTGCGCCCGCGCTACCTCAACCCGCCGTTCGGCCTGGTCACCCCCGCGTTCACCGCCGCCGCGGCGGAGCAGGGGCTCGCCGTCTCCACCTGGACCGCCGACCTGCGCCGCACCATGCGCCGGCTGCGCGAGAGCGGCGTCGCCTCCATCACCTCCAACCGGATCGGCGTCCTGCGCTCCGTGCTGGACGGCCGCCGGTGACCGGACCGGTCCTGAGCCGACGGGCGCTCGGCCGGGCCCTGCTGGCCCGTCAGCACCTGCTCGCCCGCACCGACCAGCAGCCCGCCGCACTGATCCACCACCTCGGCGGCCTCCAGGCCCAGGCCGCACCCCAGCCGCCCTACCTCGGACTGCTGGCCCGGCTCGACGGCTTCACGCCCGAGCGGCTGAGCACCCTGATCGAGCAGCGGGCGGTGGTCCGCACCGCCCTCCAGCGCGGCACCATCCACCTCGTCACCGCCGAGGACTGCCTGACGCTGCGCCCGCTCCTCCAGCCGATGCTGGACCAGGCGATGCGCACCACCTTCGGGAAGCGGCTGACCGGCCTGGACCTGGACGCGCTCGCCGCCGAGGCCCGCACCCTGGTCGAGGAGCGGCCGCGCACCTTCCAGCAGCTCGGCGCGCTGCTCGCCGCGAGCCGGCCGGAGCGCGACCCGGCCGCCCTCGCCCAGGCCGCCCGCTGCCGGCTGCCGCTGGTGCAGGTCCCGCCGCGCGGGCTGTGGGGGCGCGGCGGACCGGCCGCCCACACCACCGCCGAGGCCTGGCTCGGCCGCCCGCTCGACCCGTCACCCGGCCCGGACGGCCTGGTGCTGCGCTACCTCGCCGCGTTCGGCCCCGCCTCCGCGGCCGACCTGCGCCAGTGGTGCGGCCTGGCCGGCCTCGCCCCGGTGCTGCGGCGGCTCGCACCGAGCCTGCGGGCGTTCCGGGACGAACAGGGCCGGCAGCTGTACGACCTGCCCGAGGCGCCCCGCCCCGACGAGGACACCCCCGCGCCGGTCCGGCTGGTCGCCCCGTTCGACAACCTGCTGCTCTCGCACGCGGACCGCACCCGGGTGCTGTCCGAGGAGCACCGCGGCCGGGTGATGACCCGCAACGGCATCGTGCACGGAACCCTCCTGGTGGACGGGCTGGTCGCCGGGACCTGGCGGCTGACCGGCGACCGGGAGGTGACCGTCGCCCCGTTCGCCCCGCTGCGCCCGGCCGACCGGCGGGCCGCCGAGGCCGAGGCGCAGCGGGTGCTGGTCTTCGCGGGGGCGGGCGAGGACGGCGCGGTGCGGTTCGAGGCCCCCGGGTAGCTCGTTCGGGTGCTCCCGGCCGGTCCGCCGCGCGGGCCGTCGGAACCTCTGCTGAGCTGGGGCGGTCCGGAATCGTCGAGACCCCGGCGGAGGCGACCGTGTCCGTGGAGCGCGCGCCCGGCGAGGAGCGGCGGCCGGACCACCGCAGGCCGTACCTGATGCTGCCGCCCGCGCTGCGGCAGGCGGCGGCCTGGTCGCTGGCGGTGATCCTGCTGATCGCCGTCGCCTCGCTGGTGGTCTTCGCGCTGGTCGAACTGCGGGCCGCGACCGTGCCGTTCCTGCTGGCCCTGCTCGGGACCTCGCTGCTCTACCCGGTGGTGCCCTGGCTGGTGCGCCGGGGTGTCGGGCGGGGCCTGGCCGCCGGGCTGACCTGCACGGTGCTGGTCACGGCGGTCGGCGGGGTGATCGCCCTGCTGGTCAACTCCCTGGTGCACAGCGCCCCGCAGATCGCCGCCTCGCTCCCGGAGGCCGGGCGGCGGCTGGCCGGGTGGCTCGGCCCCTTCGGGTCGAAGATCCAGCACGCGCTGAGCAACGCCAAGGGCGAGACCAACTCGCTGGTGTCCACCCTCACCAACGGCGTGCTCTCCGGGCTCGGCCTGCTCACCCAGCTGATCACCGGCGGGGTGCTGGCGCTCGCCCTGGTGTTCTTCTTCCTGCGGGACGGCCACCGCACCGGCGACGTCATCCGCTCCTACCTGCCCGAGCGCAGCGCCACCACCGTGATCGCCTGCGCCGGGCGGGCCTTCGACGCGATGGCCGGGTTCATGCGCGGCACCACCCTGATCGCCCTGATCGACGCGAGCTTCATCACCATCGGCCTGCTCGCCCTCGGTGTGCCGGGCGCGCCGGGGCTGGGCGCGCTGGTCTTCATGGGCGCCTACATCCCCTTCGTCGGGGCCTTCCTGTCCGGCACGGCGGCGGTCCTGGTCGCCCTCGCCGACGGCGGCATCGGCACGGCGCTGTGGGCGCTCGGCGTGGTGCTCACGGTGCAGATGATCGAGGGGAACATCCTCCAGCCGGTGATCCAGAGCCGCACGGTGGAGCTGCACCCGGCGACCATCATGGTCGCCGTGGTGGCCGGCGCCGGCATCGCCGGCATCATCGGCGCCCTGCTCGCCGTCCCGGTCTGCGCGGCCGGAATGGGCGTCGTCTCGGTGCTGCGCGGGGATCCGGACCGGTCGGCGGCGCCGGACCGCTGAGCAGCCGGCCGGCCGGGCGGAGCGGAAAGCGGGTTGCCGTCGGCCGGGGGATCATGTGAGCATTGCTAATGCGACATGAGTCGCAATAGTGCTTCGGGAGGGGTCGCATGGAACTGTTCGAGGTGGCCGAGGCGGGAGCCGGGCCGTACGGGGTCGCCGTGGGGCCCGACGGGGGCGTCTGGTTCACGCTGGTGCACAGCGGGGAGATCGGGCGGCTCGCCCCGGACGGGACGGTGCGGCGCTACGGCCTCGGGGCGCCCGGGTGCGGGCCCGCGGTGATCACGGCGGGCCCGGACGGGGCGCTCTGGTTCAGCCGGATGCGGGACCACCGGATCGGGCGGATCGACGTCCACGGGCGGGCCCGCTCGTTCGAGCTGCCGGGCGAGGACCCCGGCCCGTACGGAATCGCCGCGGGGCCGGACGGGGCGCTCTGGTTCACCGAGCTGAACGCCGACCGGGTCGGGCGGATCACCGTGGACGGCGAGGTGACGCAGTACCCGCTGCCGGTCGACGGGGCCTTCCCGTCGCTGATCACGGCCGGGCCGGACGGGGCACTGTGGTGCACGCTCAACCAGGCGGACGCGGTGGCGAGGGTCGGCACCGACGGCGCGGTGACCGTCCACCGGCTGCCCACCGAGGGCACCGCGCCGGTCGGGATCACCGCCGGGGCGGACGGCGCGCTCTGGTACGTCGGGATCGGCGGCGGGCTGGTCGGGCGGATCACCGTGGACGGGAAGGTGACCGAGCATCCGCTGGCCGACCGCTCGGCCAGGCCGCACGCCGTCGCGGCCGGACCGGACGGGGCGCTCTGGTTCACCGAGTGGGGCGCCGGCCGGATCGGGGTGCTCACCCCCGACGGGCGGCTCGACGGCCACCCCGTCCCGGGCCCGGGCGCCGAGCCGCACGGCATCGCCGTCGCCCTGGACGGCACGGTGTACGCGGCGCTGGAGCGCGGGCAGATCGCCCGGCTGACCCCGGCCCGCGACGCCCGGGACGCCCTGGGTGCCCGGGGCGCTCAGGGCTGACGGCGCAGCAGCTCCTCCAGGTCGGCGAGCAGGCCGAGGGCGGCGGCGCGGTCGGGGGCCGGCGCCGGGGCGGGGGAGCGCTCGGCGATCACCCGCAGGGCGGCGGCGGCCTGGCGGGCGAACATCGCCAGCAGGTCCAGCTCGGGCAGGCTGGCGCGGGCCTGCGGGGCCGGGTCCAGCACCTCCAGGACGCCGAGCACCCGGCTGCCGTGGGTGAGCGGCGCGGCCATCAGGGCGGTCGGGACGTACGCGGTGGACTCGGCGAAGTCCCGGTCGAAGGTGCGGTCGGCGCCCAGGTCGTCCACCACCATCGGCTCGCCCGAGGCGGCCACCCAGCCGGCGATCCCCCGGCCGGCCGGGAAGCGGCGGCCCACCAGCGACTCCTCGCCGCGCCCGGAGACGGCCTGGAAGACCAGCTCCCCGGCCGCCTCGTCGAGCAGGCACACCGAGCCCGCCTGGGCGCCGAAGATCGCCCGGGCGACGTCCACCACGGACTGGAGCAGCTCGCGGGCCAGCGGGTCGACGGCGGGGTCAGTGCTGAGGGTCATCGGGCGCCTCCGGGGTGGGGGTGGAAGGGACCTGGACGTTGGCCGCGGTGAGGTAGAGCGCGCTCTTCAGCTGGAAGGTGGTCAGCCTCGGCCGCCGGGACAGGATGCGGGCGCAGAGCCCGGCCACGTACGGGGTCGCGAAGCTGTTGCCGGTGGTGCGGATCGTGGCGCCGCCGAGCCAGGGCACCCGGACGTTCTGGCCGGGCGCGAAGAACTCCACCGGCGGGGCCGGGTTGTACAGGTGCAGCCGCGGGTCGTCCTCCTGGTGGCTGCCCACCGAGATGACCGAGGAGAACCGCCACGGGTAGCTCTCCACCGGGGTGTTGTGGGCGGAGGCGACGATCGCGGTACGGGCGAAGAAGGCGTCGTCGGCGATCGCGTGCAGCTCGTCCAGGAAGCGGGTCCGGGTGGTGGAGAGGCTGAGGTTGATCACGTCGAAGCGCTGCCCGACGGCCCAGCGCAGCCCGGCGATCAGCATGTCGCCGGTGCCGGTGAAGCGCTCGCCGAGGACCCGCACGCTGTAGAGCTCGCAATCCGGGGCGGTGCGGCGGATGATGCCGGCGCAGGCGGTGCCGTGCCCGCAGGTGTCGCCGGCGGAGTCCGGGCGGACGACCAACTCCCTGGTGGCCGGGTCCCTGGCCACCGCCCAGGAGCCCTGCACCGGCCCGACCAGCGGGTGGTCGGGCTCGATCCCGGAGTCGACGACGCAGACCCGTACGCCCTTGCCGGTGCCCCCGCCCCCGCCGCTCTCCTCGCCGTCGGGGGCGACGGCGTCGGCGAGCACCGGCAGGTCGGCGGGGGTGCGGTCGCGCAGGCTCCAGGTGAGGCCGGCCGGGCCGCTCACCGGGTGCCCCCGAGCCGCTCGGCCCGCCGCACGCCCGGCAGGTGGCCCTTGGCGGCGAACCGGTCCCGGGCGGTGGCGGCGGCCACCGCGGCCTCGGCGGGGCGGTCGAGCAGCAGCAGGGCGTGCGCCCGGTCGAGCGCGGTCAGCGCCTGCAGCAGCAGCGACTCGGTGGCCTCCGCGGCGGTCAGGGCGGCGGCGGTCAGGTCCAGGGCCGGCGCGGCCTCGCCCCGTGCGGCGGCGAGCCGGCCGCGCAGCGCGTCCAGTTCGATCGCGAGCACCGGCGGCAGCGCGGCGAGGGCGTCCGCGTCGTCCAGGTGCCGGGCGGCCTGGGCCGGGCGGTCGGTGTCCAGCAGGACCCGGGCGGTGGTCAGAGCGAGGCGCGGCAGCGGGGCGGGGCTGCCCTGGTGGCGGGCGATCTCGGCGGCGTCGGCGAGCAGGTCCAGCGCCTGGCCGCTCTGGCCGAGGGCGGCCGCCGCCTGGGCGGTCAGCGCGGGCAGCGCCACCATCGCCTCGGCCAGCGACAGCTCCCCGGCCAGGCTGTTGGCCTCGGCGAGCAGCAGCTCGGCCTCCTCGGGGCGCTCGCGCAGGGCCAGCAGGACGGCCAGCGGGCCGTTCAGCGCGACCCGCACGGTCCGCCGGCCGGTGCCGTGCTCGCCGAGCAGGGCGCGCAGCCGGAAGGTCGCGTTGGGGACGGGCTCGGGGCCGGCCAGCAGGGAGGCGGCCAGTGCGGCCAGCACGGCGGCCCGGTCCAGCTCGGCGTCGGTGCGGCAGACCCGGTCGAGGGCCTGGTCCAGCAGCCGCTCGGCCTCGGTGTGCCGGCCGGCCAGCAACTGCTCCTCGGCGAGCCGCAGCCCGGCCCGGGCCCGGCCGAGGTCGTCCCCGGTGTCGGTGAACAGCGGCAGGACGGCGCGGGCGGTCGCGGCGGGCTGGTCCGGGCCGGGCGGCAGGCCGCGGGCGGCCAGCGCGAGCCGGGCGTGCGCGGCGTCCAGCGGGTCGGCGGCCGCGTCCCGCACCTGGGCGAGGACGGGCAGCGCCTCCTCGGCGCGGCCGAGCGCCAGCCGGGCCTCGCCGAGGCGGCGCAGCGCGGGGCCCGCGGCGCGCTCGCCCGGGTAGTGCAGCCGGACGGCGCGCTCCAGCAGGTCGGTGGCGGCGGGCAGGTCGGCGCGGGCCAGCGCGCCGGCCCCGGCGGCGCCGAGGGCGGCGGCCGCGCGGGTGCGCAGCACGTCGGTGCGGGTGTCCAGCAGGCCGAGTTCGAGCCGGTAGCGGTGGGCGCGTTCCAGGTGGCCGCCGACGGCGGCGTCCCCGGTGGAGCGGACGGCCGGCAGGTCGGCGGCGCGCTCGTGGCGCTCGGCGCGGGCCCGCTTGGACATCGACTGGTAGACGGACTCCTGGACCAGGCCGCTGCTGAACCGGTAGCCGGTGCCGGCCGGTTCGACCAGCCGCAGCTCGGCCAGCCGGGCCAGCGCGGCGTGCAGCCGCGGCGGGGTGTCGTCGCCCCCGGCGGACGGGCCGGCCGGCAGCCCGTCGATCGGGCCGGTGAAGACGTCGTCCTCCGGGTCGGCGAACGCGTCCTGGTCGCTGCCGCCGTGGGCGAGTTCGGCGAGTTCGGTGGCGGTGAAGGCGCGGCCGAGGACGGCGGCGAGGTCGAGGGTGGCGCGCTCGTCGCGCTCCAGCCCGTCGATCCGGGCGCTGAGCAGGGCCCGTCCGGTGGGCGGCAGTTCGTCGGTCGGGACGGGGCCCTCGGTCTCGGTGAGGGCGGCCAGCAGCTCCTCCAGGTGCAGCGGGTTGCCCTCGGCGCGCTCCAGCAGCCGGGTGGGAACCGCGTCCTGGTGGGCACTCAGTTCGGTCAACTGGGCGGCCAGCAGGGCGGATTCGTCCCAGGACAGGCCGCCGACCGGCAGTGCCGGCAGCTCCGGGCTGGCGGCCGGGAGCTCGGGGCGGGTCAGGCAGAGCAGCAGCACGGGGGCCGCGCCGAGCTCGGCCGTCAGCCACCCGGCGGCGTCCACCAGCGCCGGGCCGGCCCACTGGCAGTCGTCCAGGACCAGGACGGCCGGGCGCTCGACGGTGCGGCCCCGCAGGATCGCGGCCAGCAGCTCCAGCGAGCGGCGGGTGTCGAGGCCCGGCGCCGTCGCCTCGTCCAGCCGGGCCAGCGCCTCCGCCGGAGCGGCGCCCCCGGGCTCGTCCAGCAGGGTCCGGACCGCCTCGGCGATCGGCGCCAGCGTGCCCTGCTCGCCGAAGCTGCGGCAGCGGGCGGTGCCGCAGCGCGCGGTGCGCCGGCCGACCCGCTCGCGCCACTCGCGCACCAGCCGGGTCTTGCCGATTCCGGCCTCGCCGGCGACCAGCAGCAGCTCGGCCCCCGAGCCGCCCGCCACCCGCGCCAACGCGGCGTCCAGCTGAGCCAGTTCGCGATCCCGGCCGACCAGCGGGACGTCGAAGCGGCGCAGCAGCTCCGGGTCGTCCTCGTCCAGGGCGACCAGGCGGTAGGCGGTGACCGGCTCGGCCTTGCCCTTGAGGTGCAGCGGGCCGACCTCGTCCACCTGGGCGGCCGGACCGGCCGCGCGCAGCGTCTGCGGGCCGATCAGCACCTGGCCGGGGGCGGCCCGGGTCTGCAGCCGGGCGGCGATGTTCACGGTCTCGCCGGAGATCAGCGCCTGGCGCGCCGAGGCGTCCGAACCCGCCACCACCTGGCCGGTGTTGACACCGATCCGGACGTCCAGGCGGACCCCGAGGGTGGCGTCCAGCTCGGTGTTGAGGTCCTCCAGGTCCTCCAGCATGGCGAGGGCGGCGGCCAGCGCCCGGTGGGCGTCGTCCTCGCGGATCACCGGGACGCCGAAGACGGCCATCACGGCGTCCCCGATGAACTTCTCCAGGGTGCCGCCGTGCGCCTCGATCCGGCGGTGCATCCGCTCGAAGTAGCGCAGGATCACCTCGCGCAGGGTCTCCGGATCGAGCGCGCCGGACAGGGCGGTGGAGTCGACCAGGTCGCAGAAGACCACCGTGACCAGCTTGCGCTCCTCGGCGGCCAGGTCGAGGGCGGCGCCCCGGGCGGCGCCGCAGGAGGGGCAGAACTGGTCGTTGGTGCCGACGGGCTGGGCGCAGAGTGGGCAGGGCATGGTGGCCGTCCTTCGGTCGTCCTTCGCTGTGCGGGGGCGTGCGCGGCGGAGCGGGTGTGCACGGGCGTTCCCGGCCAGGGTCGCGGGCGCGGCTTCGGGCCCGGTTCGGGAACGCCTGGCGAGCGGTATGGCCGCAGGCGGGGCGGGGTGCGGGGGCCTGCGGGGAGGGCCCGGTGCGGCCCGTGCGGCCCGGTGCGGCCGCGCCGACCTGCGGACATACCGGATCCCAACCGGCCCCGAAGCCGGGCGCAGCCGGTCCCGCCCAGCATGGTGGGCGACGGCGGGCGGCCGCCCGCCGTCGCCGCCACCACCCCCCATGCGGAAGGGAGTTCGACCATGGCCGAGAACATGGAGCAGCAGAACGTCGGCGAGAGCGGCGAGGAGGGCCCGGAGGTCGAGGCGCACGTGGCCAACATCCTGGACCTCCAGTCGATGAAGGTCCTGAGCGAGGCCTCCGACGGCAACTGCTTCAGCCTGATCAGCTACGTCGCCGGCGCCGAGACCTCCGCCTGACCGGAGTCCGCACGCCGGGCCGGGCACGGGGGCGGACGCACCGCCGCCCCCGGCCGCCGGCCGCCGAAGGCCTCCGGGGCGGTCCCGCCGGGACGGGACCGCCCCGGCCCGATCCGCACCCCCGCGGGTGCCCCCGCCCGACCACGGAGGACGGCCATGGAGCCCACCCCGCTCGCCCGCAACCGGGACTTCCGGCTGCTCTGGGCCGGCGGCCTGCTGGCCTCGCTCGGCTCCCAACTCGCCTCGATCGCCCTGCCGTTGCTGGTCCTGCGGGAGACCGGATCGGCCGCCCGGGCGGGCGCCGTCGGCACCGTCTCGGTCGGCGCGCTGCTGCTCACCATGCTGCCCGGCGGGGTGCTCGCCGACCGGATCGAGCGGCGCCGGCTGATGCGGATCTGCGACGCCCTCGGTCTGCTCGCGGTCGGCGCCCTGGTCGTCGCCGTACTGCATGGGCACACCCCGCTGCCGCTGGTCCTGCTGGTCGCCGCCGCCGGGGCGCTGATCACCGGCGTCTACGGGCCCGCCGCGGGCGGGCTGCTGCGCGCGGTGGTGCCCGCCGGGCAGGCCCGCGAGGCCTCCTCCCGGATGCAGGCGCGCGGCGCGGCCGCCCGGCTGATCGGACCGCTCGGCGGCGGGGCGCTGTTCGCCTGGCACCCGGTGCTGCCGTTCCTCGCCGAGGGCGTCGGACTGCTGCTGTCCACCGTCTGCGTGGCGCTGATGCGGACCCGCTCGCTGCCCGCCGCGAGGAACGGGCCGGTGCTCGGCCGGGCCGAGCTGACCGCCGGACTGGCCTTCATCTGGCACCGGCCCTATCTGCGCACCCTGCTGCTGATCTTCGGCCTCGGGATGAACTTCGCGTTCAGCGCGCTGATGTTCGCCACCCTGGCCGTCGCCTCCGACGGCGGCCGCTCCGGCGTCGGAGGCGGCACGGTCGTCTCCTGCACCGCGGCCGGCGCCCTGGCCGGCGCGCTGCTGGCTCCCCGGCTCGGTGCCCGGGTCCGGGACGGCAGCCTGGTCGCGCTCGCCTGCTGGGCCTGCGCGCTCACCGCCGGGGTCCTGGTGCTCACCCGGGTGCCGCTGCTGATCGGACTGCTCTGCGCGGCCTGCATGTGCCTGTCCACCGTCGCCAGCATCGGCTTCGTCTCCGGCATGCTGATCGCCGCGCCGCCCGACCGGATCGGCCGGGTGCAGAGCGCGGCCGGCTTCCTGTCCACCCTGGTCCAGCCGTTCGGCCCGCTGGCCGCCGGCACCCTGCTCGGCTCGCTCGGCGGCACCCGGACCTTCGCCCTGCTGGCCCTCGCCATCGCGCTCTGCGCGGCCGTGGTCACCTGGGCGCCGCCGGTCCGGCGCGGACCGCGGCCGCGCCCGGCCGTCTGAACACCGCCCGCTCCCGGAAGACTTCGGAACAGGAGGCCCCATGGCCGGCGCCCACGAGACCCAGCTGTACTGCCTCGCCGATCCGATGTACTACGACACCCCCGGGCGGCTGCGGGACGGGGCGAACCGCTACCCGCCGGCCCTCGGCGAGCCGCCCGCGGGCTGGCGGCGGGAGCAGCGCGGGCTGTGGACGGTGCTGCGGCCCGAGGTCCTGTCGGCCGACTCCCGGCTGCCGGAGCAGGGCTGGAAGCTGCACGTGTCGGCGGTGCGGGAGAGTGCCGAGCGGACACTGGACGCCGTCGCCCGGATCTGCCTCGACCGCCGGGTCGCGTTCAAGTTCCTGCGCGGCCCGGCGGCGCTGGCGGTGACGAACGGCAAGTTCGCGGGGCGCGGCAGCAGCGGCAAGTTCATCACCGTCTACCCGGCCACGGAGGGCGAGTTCCTCACCCTGGCCGAGGAGTTGGCGCGGGCGCTGGACGGCTTCCCCGGGCCGTACGTGCTCACCGACCTGCGGATCGGCGACGCCCCGGTGTTCGCGCGCTACGGGGCCTTCGTCGAGCTGTGGTGCCAGGACGCGGCCGGGCGGGTCGTCCCGGCGCTGCGCGACCCCTCCGGCGCGCTCGTGCCCGACCCTCGTGAGCCGGCGTTCCGGCTGCCCGGGTGGGTCGAGCCGCCGGCCGCGCTGCGCCCGCACCTGGCCGCCCGGGCGGCGGCCCGCGGGCACCTGCCGTACCGGATCGTCGAGGTGCTCCGGTTCTCCAACGCCGGCGGGATCTACCTCGCCGAGCGGCACGGCACGGGGGAGCGGGTGGTGCTGCGCGAGGCCCGCCCGCACACCGGGCTGGACGGCGCCGGGGCGGACGCCCTGACCCGGCTGCGGCGCGAGCAGTGGGCGCTGGAGCGGCTGGCCGGGCTGGCGTGCGTGCCGCGGCTGCACGAGGTGCGCACGGTGTGGGAGCACACCTTCCTGGTGCAGGAGCACGTCGAGGGCGTCCAGTTGTTCACCGAGGCGATCCGGCGCTACCCGCTGGTGCACCAAGACTGCACACCGGAGCAGCGCGCCCGGTACGCGCGGTGGGTGGGCGGGGTGGTGGCGGGGCTGGAGCGGGCGCTCGCCGCCCTGCACGGGCGGGGCGTGCGGTTCGGGGACCTCCACCCGTCCAACGTGGTGCTCCGGCCGGACGGGTCGGTGGTGCTGGTGGACTTCGAGTACGCGGCCGGGCTGGATGACCGGCGGGTGCCGGTGGCCGGCGCGGCCGGACAGCACGTCCCGCCCGGGCTGGACGGCGCCGAGGCCGACCGCTGGCTGCTCTGGGCCACCTGGCTGATGCTGCTGATGCCGGTGCTGGAACTGGCCGACCTCGACCCGGGCAAGCTCCCGGCGCTGGAGCGGCGGGCGCGCGAGTGGTTCGGACTCGGGGAGGAGGAGGGGCCGGTGCGCCCTGGAGCGGTGGCCCTGGTGGAGTCGGCGAGCGAGCGGCGCGGGCGGGAGCTGCTGGCCGGGCCCTCGCTGGACCCGGTGTGCCGGGAGCTGGTCGCGGGCCTGCACGCGGGCGCCACCCCGGACCGGCCGGACCGGCTCTTCCCCGGGGACGTGGCCGGGTTCGCCGACGGCGGTACGGGCGTGTCGCACGGCGCGGCGGGGGTGCTGTACGCGCTGCACCGCGCCGGCGCCGACTGGCCGCAGGAGTACGCGGACTGGCTGGTCGCCGCGGTGCGCCGGCGGGCCGACCGCCCCGGCACCGGCGGACTGTACGACGGGCCGCTCGGCACCGCGCTGGTGCTGGCCCGGATCGGCCGGACGGAGGAGGCGGAGGAACTGCTCGGGCGCGCCCGCACCGCCCGCCCGGCCCGGGAGGCGGGCCTGTTCGGCGGCCGGGCCGGCGCGGCGCTCGCCCGGCTGCGGCTGGCGCGGGCGCTGGACCGCCCCCGGGAGCTGGCCCACGCGCTCGACGACGCACGGGAGTTGGCCGCCGTGCTGCGCGGCGAGCCGGTGCCCGGACTGGACGAGCCGGCGGCCGCCGGACTGCTGTACGGGCTGGCGGGGGTCGCGCTGCTCCAGCTGCGGCTGTACCGGCGGACCGGCGAGCGGTGGCTGCTCGACTCCGGGCGGACCGCGCTGGAACGGGCCGTGGCCGGGTGCGTCCGGGTGCCCGACGGGTCGGTGCAGGTGCTGGAGGCCGGGCGCCGGCTGGCCTACCTGGACCGGGGCAGCAGCGGGATCGCGCTGGTGGTGCGGGAGTTCCTGGAGCACGCGGAGCTGCCGGGCGGGGAGGCCTTCCTGGCGGACGTGCGCAAGGTCTGCGCGCCCGGGTTCATCCGGGAGCCGGGCCTGTTCCGCGGGCGGGTCGGACTGACGCTGGCGCTGGACCGGCTGGGCGGGGCGCCCGCGCGGGAGGCCGTGCTCGGGCAGGTGCGCAAGCTCCAGTGGCACCTGGTGGCCCGGCCGGAGGGGCTGCTGGTGCCGGGGATGAGGCTGCGGCGCTTCTCCGCCGACCTGCACACGGGCGCGGCGGGGGTGCTGCTGGCGCTGAGCGGGCTGGAGGAGGGGCCCGGGGAGCGGCGGGCGGACGTGCTGGACCTGCTGACCCTGGGGTGAGCGAACCGCGCGGCCGTCAGGTCGGCGCCGGTGCCCCACGGGCGCGGCCGTCAGGTCAGTGCCGGCGCCCGCACGGCCTCCACCGCGCGTTCGCGGGCGTGCAGGTGGGTGAGCCGCGGCAGGGCGTACAGGGCGGCGTGGGCGGTGACCTCACCGGTGGGGGAGGTCACCGCCCCGGTGTCGGTGAGCGCCTCCAGGGTGCGCAGGGCGAGCCGCTCGGGCCGGCCGAGGGCGGCGGCGGCCTCGGGGAGGGTGAAGAGCAGGGCGAGCGGCAGGGCGGCGAGCCGGGCCAGGGCGAGCCGTCCCCGGTCGGTGAGGTCGCGCCAGCCGGAGTCCAGCCGGGCGCGGACGGTGACGTCCCCGGCGACCAGTTCGTCCAGGGCGCCCGCCGGGTCCTCCAGCCGGGCCGCGTACTCGGCGAGCGGGAGGTGGCGCAGCACGGCCAGCCGGGTGCCCGCGACCCGGACGGCGAGCGGCAGCAGCCCGCAGGCGGCCACGATCCGGGCGGCTGCGGCGCGGTCGGCGCCGGTCCGGCCGGTGCCGACGATCCGGCCGAGCAGGTCCAGGGCCTCGGTGGGGGCGAGCGGCGGGACGGCGACGCGGCGCACCGAGGCGAGGCCGGCCAGCTGGCTGCGGGAGGTGACCAGTACGGCGCTCGGGCCGAAGCCCGGCAGCAGCTCGCGGACCACGGCCTCGCCCGGGGCGTCGTCCAGGATCAGCAGCAGCCGGCGCCCGGCGAGCGAGGCGCGCCATAGGGCGGCCGCCCGGGCCGTGTCGCCGGGGCCGGGCTCGGGGGCGTGGTCGGGGCCTTGGTCGGGGGCGAGTCGAACAGTCCCGACGGGTGCGACGGGTGCGGCGCCCGGGCGGCCGGTGAGGACGGCGAGTTCGGCGAGCACCTCGGGCAGCGGGCGGGCGGTGCCGTCCTCGGCGCGCAGCCGGACCAGCACCCGGCCGTCCGGGAAGCGGTCGGCGAGCAGGTGGCCGGCGTGCACGGCGAGCGCGGTCTTGCCGCAGCCGGCCGGGCCGGAGAGCACCGCGACGCGCCCGCGGCCCTCGCCCAACTCGTCGACGAGATTGCGTAGTTCGTCGGTTCTTCCGGTGAAGTCGGCGGTGTCGGCGGGCAGCAGCGCGACGCCGTTCGGCCCGGCGCCGCGCTCCGGGCGGGTGTCGGCGGGCAGGGAGCGGCCGCGGGCGAGCAGCTCCCGGTAGCGGGCGGTCAGCGCGGGGCTCGGCTCCAGCCCCAACTCCCGGGCGAGCAGCTGGCGGTGGGTGTCGTAGACGGCGAGCGCCTCGGCCTGGCGGCCGGACAGGTGCAGGGCGTTCATCCGGGCGGCCTGGAGGCGCTCGCGCAGCGGGTGGCGCTCGGCGAGCTCGGCGAGGTCCTCGGCGACGGCCCCGGGGTTGCCGAGCTCCAACTCGGTCTCCGCCCAGTCCTCGTGGACGCCCAGGCAGCGGGCCTCCAGCCGGTCCGCCTCCGCCTCGACGGCCGGCGAACGGCGCAGGTCGGCGAGCGGCGGGCCCTGCCAGAGGTCGAGGGCCTGGCGCAGCAGCCGGGCGGCGGGGGCGAGCGCTCCGCCGTCGGCGGCGGCCCGGCCGGCCCGGGCCAGGGCGCGGAACCGCAGCAGGTCCAACTCGGGCTCGGCGACCCGCAGCAGGTAGCCGGCGGCCGAGTGCACCAGCCGGTCGGGCCCGTCCCCGCGGCCGAGCAGGGTGCGCAGGGTGCAGATGTAGACCTGGAGGTTCTTCCGGGCGGTGCGCGGCGGCTCCTCGGGCCACACCGCGTCGGTGAGCAGGTCGACCGGGACGGCGGTGTTGGCGCGGCTCAGCAGGACGGCGAGCACCAGCCGCTGCTTCAGCGGCCCGAGGGCCAGCGGGCGGCCGTCGGCCTCCCCGGTGAGCGGGCCGAGGACGGCGAAGCGCAGCCGGGCGGGGGTGGCGGGCTGGGCCAGGGGCATCGGCGTACCTCCGGGGCGTGGGCGTGCGCGTGGGTGTGGGCTTGGGCGTGCGCTTGGGCGTTCGCGGCAACGGTGTGGCAGGTGGCAGGTGGCAGGTGGCGGGGCCTGCCGGCGGCGGGGCGGCCGTGGTGCGGGTGCGGGTGCGGGTGCGGCGGTGCGGTGTGGGCGCAGGCTACTTGACGGCCGATCGGCGCTGAAGGCCGCGGAACCGGCCGGGTCCGCTCCCCCCGGGCCCATGACCGGGGCCCCGCGGCGGGGGGTCGACGGTGGGGTCCGTACGGCTGCGCGGTCGCCGTTCCGGCAGGTCGGCCGGGGTGGCGGGGCCCGGGCGGACCGGGTGGACGGGCGGCCCGCGGGGCGCCGCCGGGCGGGCGTACGGGACGGTGGGGAAGGGCGCGTTCCGGCGGTTCTCGACCGGGGCTCCGCGCCGCGGTGAGCGCGGCCCGAGCGGGCGGCGATCCGGGCACGCGGCCACCCGACGGCCGGTCAGGAGGCACGGGACGCGCGGCCGGGAGGCACCGGGCGGGCGGCCGGGAGGTCCCGGGTGCGCGGTCGGGAGGTCCCGGTCGGGGCCCGGGAACTCGGGCCCAGCGGCCCCGGGCGGGCGGGCCGAAGGGCCCTGGGGCGCGGAGGGCGCCTGTTCGGATCATGGAGCGCCATCCATTCGCACGACGTTCCGAAGGAGTGCGTCCTTGAGCGCCACCCAGGCACAGGGCGACCCCACCTCACCGCCAACGGCCCTCCCAGCAGGGACGGCCAGGGCCAGGAGGCCCGGTTCGGCCCTGGTCAGACTGCTGACCACCACCGACCACAAGACGATCGGCACCATGTACCTGGTGTCGTCGTTCGCGTTCTTCCTGATCGGCGGCATCCTCGCCCTGGTCATGCGCGCCGAACTCGCCCGGCCCGGAACGCAGATCCTCTCCAACGAGCAGTTCAACCAGGCCTTCACCATGCACGGCTCGGTGATGCTGCTGCTGTTCGCCATGCCGCTGTTCACCGGCTTCGCCAACTGGATCATGCCGCTCCAGATCGGCGCGCCGGACGTCGCCTTCCCGCGCCTGAACATGCTGTCCTACTGGCTGTTCATGTTCGGCTCGCTGATCGCCGCGGCCGGCTTCGCGACCCCGGGGGGCGCCGCCGACTTCGGCTGGTTCCTCTACGCGCCGCTGTCCGACGCGATCCACTCGCCCGGCGTCGGCGCCGACATGTGGATCATGGGCGTGACGCTGTCCGGCTTCGGCAGCATCTTCGGCGCCGTCAACTTCATCACCACCATCATCTGCATGCGCGCTCCGGGCATGACCATGTTCCGGATGTCCATCTTCTGCTGGAACGTGCTGCTCACCTCGGTGCTGGTGCTGCTGGTCTTCCCGGTGCTGGCCGCCGCGCTGCTGGCGCTGGAGTGCGACCGCAAGTTCGGCTCCCACGTCTTCGACCCGGCCAACGGCGGGGCGATGCTCTGGCAACACCTGTTCTGGTTCTTCGGGCATCCCGAGGTGTACATCCTGGCGCTGCCGTTCTTCGGGATCGTCTCCGAGGTCATCCCGGTGTTCAGCCGCAAGCCGATGTTCGGCTACTCCGGCCTGATCGCCGCGACGGTGGCCATCGCGGGCCTGTCGGTGACGGTGTGGGCGCACCACATGTACGTCACCGGGCAGGTGCTGCTGCCGTTCTTCTCGTTCATGACCTTCCTGATCGCCGTCCCGACCGGGGTGAAGTTCTTCAACTGGGTCGGCACCATGTGGCGGGGCTCGCTGAGTTTCGAGACACCGATGCTCTGGACGGTCGGCTTCCTGGTCACCTTCCTGTTCGGCGGCCTGACCGGCGTGCTGCTCGCGGCCCCGCCGATCGACTTCCACGTCTCCGACTCGTACTTCGTGGTCGCCCACTTCCACTACACGCTGTTCGGCACCGTGGTCTACGCGATGTTCGCCGGCTTCCACTTCTGGTGGCCGAAGATGACCGGCAAGAAGCTCGACGAGCGGCTCGGCCGGATCACCTTCTGGACCCTGACGGTCGGCTTCCACGCGACCTTCCTGGTCCAGCACTGGCTGGGCGCCGAGGGCATGCCGCGCCGGTACGCGGACTACCTGGACTCGGACGGCTTCACCACCCTGAACACGTTCTCCACCATCGGCTCGTTCCTGCTCGGCCTGTCGATCCTGCCGTTCCTCTACAACATCTGGAAGACCGCCAAGTACGGCGAGAAGGTCACCGAGGACGACCCGTGGGGCTGGGGCCGCTCGCTGGAGTGGGCCACCTCCTGCCCGCCGCCGCGGCACAACTTCGTCAAGCTGCCGCGGATCCGCTCCGAATCCCCGGCCTTCGACCTCCACCACCCGGACATCGCGGCCATGGACGTCCTGGCGCACAGCGGCAAGCCCGCCACGCACCTGGGCGACGTGGAGCCGACGAAGTACGACCGGCCGCTGAGCCGGGCGGACCGGGCGGCCGCCGCCGTCGCGGTCAAGGCCCCGCCCTCCGAGGCCGCCGCGTCCACCGATTCACCCTCCTCGGGCGGCTGAGCCCGCCCCTCGAACGCCGTCCCCGCCCGCGTCGCTGCCCCCGGGCGGGCGGGGACGGCCCACTTCTCCCCTTCTCCCCTCCCCACCCCTTCGTGACCAGGAAGGCCGGGTCGTGAACCACACCGTTCTCGCCATCGGCACCGCCGCCCTCACCGCGAGCGGCTGTGTCTGGTACCTGCCCGCCATCGCCGACCTCCAGGCCGGCGCCGACCGGCCCCGCTCCACCCGTACGGCCGCCGCGGCCTGCGTGCTGTGGTGGGCCGGGCTCGCGCTCGCGGGCGGGCTGCTGCTCGTCGTGCCGGACTGGCGGCCCGCCGCACAGATCGCGCTCGCCGGACTGGTCGGCGGCACGGCGCTGCGGCTGCGGGCCCTGTGGGACCGCCGCCGGGAGGTGAAGGAGACCGCGGCCCGCTGGGCCGCCCTGGACGTGGGCCCCGCCCCGCGCTCCCACCGGCCGCCGGCCCTGGCCCTGGCCGGGTGGCTGGTGGTCGGCGCGGCCGTCGCCTCGCTCGGGGCGGTCGCCATCCTGGTGTCCGGCGGCGGCGAGGTCGTGCCCCGGGTGGTGCTCGCGGCGGCCAGCGGCGCGGGCATCGCGCTCGCCTTCCTGCTGATGGGGCTCGGGAACGTCCGGCGGCAGGGGCGCTGAGGACGCTTCCGCCGGCGCGCCTCCCGAGCGGCCCGGCGGACCCTGAAGAGACCTGAAGAGAACCGCAGGACCGGCCCCGGTCCGGCCCGGGCCGTGTGGCCCGGCCGGAATGGGGCCGTTGGGCCCTGGGTCCGCGGCCGGGTCCGGGGGATGATGCCCTGGGCCCCGCTGGGAGTGTGCGGGGGTGCGACGAAGGTGGAGCCGCGTGATGGCGACCAAGACGGAGGGTGCCGGGGCCCCGGCGCCGGTCCGGGTGTTCCTGCTGGACGACCACGAGGTGGTGCGCCGCGGGGTGCACGACCTGCTGGACTGCGAGCCGGACCTGGAAGTGGTCGGGGAGGCGGCGACGGCCGAGCAGGCGCTCGTCCGGGTGCCCGCGCTGCGGCCCGACGTGGCCGTGCTGGACGTCCGGCTGGGCGACGGTGACGGCGTCTCGGTCTGCCGTGAGCTGCGCTCGCGGATGCCCGGGCTGGCCTGCCTGATGCTGACCTCCTTCGACGACGAGGAGGCGCTGCTGGACGCCGTGATGGCGGGTGCCGCCGGGTACGTGCTCAAGCAGATCAGCGGGACCGACCTGGTCGCCGCCGTCCGCACCGTCGCCTCCGGCCGTTCGATGCTCGACCCCGGCGCCGCGACCCGCCTCCTGAACCGCCTGCGCAGCGACGCCGAGCCCGCCCAGCCGGTCACCACCGGACCGGGCCTGACCGCGCGCGAGCAGGAGGTCCTCGAACTCATCGGAGAGGGCCTGACCAACCGGCAGATCGGCGAGCGGCTCTACCTCGCCGAGAAGACCGTCAAGAACCACGTGTCGCGGCTGCTCGCCAAGCTCGGCGTCGAGCGGCGGGTGCAGGCGGCCCTGATCGCCACCGAGCTGCGCCAGGCCTCCGCGGCCGCGCAGCCCTCCGTGCTGCGCACCGGCCGGGGCTGAGTCCGGCCGTTCGGCACTGTCTGTGCCCGTTCGGTGCGGTGCAGTGCCGTTCGGGGCCGAACGGTCCTTCGGTCCCGGGCCTGGGACCCGGGGCCGACGGCCCGCCGGGCGGGGCTCTCGCCGGGCCCGGCCGGGACCATCGGCCCTCGCGGCCCGGCCCGGGCCCGGGCGAGCATCGCTCGCATGAACCGCGACCACGTCCCGTCCCCCCGGCCCGTCCCGTACGACCCGCCCGGTCCGGCAGCTCTGCCCGGTCCGGCCGCCCCGGCCGTCGCGTACGACGGCCCCGCTCCGCTCGACCGGCCCGTTCCGTCCGGCCGACCTGTTCCGCAGGACCGGCCCGACCTGCCGGAACTGCGCGAACTCGACCGGAAGCGGTCGCTGGAGCTGCTGGCCCGGGCCGACGTCGGCCGGGTGGTCTACACCGTCGACGCCCTCCCGGCCGTCCTGCCGGTGCCGTTCCGGCTGGCCCCCGGCGGTGTGCTGCTCTCGGCACCGGCCGGCTCCGAACTGGCCCGGGCGGTGGACGGCGCGGTGATCGCCTTCGAGGCCGACGAGGTGGACGGCCGGGACGGCTCCGGCTGGTTCGTCACGGTCCTCGGCCGCGCGCAGGTCCGCCCGGCGGCCAGGACGGCCGATCCGGGCGGCACGGTCCGCATCCGCATCCGCCCGGAACTGGTCATCGGCCGGTGCCTGGCCTGAGCCGGCCGCCCCGAGGCGTCCTCACGGCCCCAGCAACGCCAGGGCGGTGCGCAGGAGTTCGGCGTCCGCCGCGGCGTCCGCGGTGCCGGCCAGGCCGGAGCGGAAGAGCGAGGCGCCCTCGATCAGCATGACGAACACCTGGGCGCGGGCGTGCCGTTCCTCCTCCGTCAGGGTCGGTTGGCGTTCGGCGAGGAAGCAGGCGACCAGCTCCCGGTAGCGGTCGTAGAAGGCCCGGACGGTGGCGGCCACCGAGGGGTCGCGGGCGGCCAGCGCCCACAGCTCGGCGAACAGGCGGACCAGGCGCACGTCCTGCTGCTCGGCGAGCAGTTCGCGGAGCAGGGCGTCCTCGTCGCGGCCCGGGTCGAGCAGCGGCGCGAGCCGCTCCACCGAGCGGGCGAGGACGCGCTCCAGCACGGCGGCCACCAGCTCGGCGTGGGTCGGGAAGTAGTGCTGGAGGTGGCCGAGGCGGACGCCCGCGGCGGCGGCCACCGCCCGCATGGACAGTTCGGTGCCGCCCGCGGTGACGAGCAACTCCTCCGCGGTGTCGAGCAGTTGCTCCCGCCGCTGGGCGCCCTTGCCGCTCAGGCCCCGGACGCTGCTCATGCCGCCGTCGCCGTGCCGTGCCGCCCGTCGGCCCCGGTGGCCGTGACGGTGACGGTGACGCCCAGGGCTGCCAGGTCCTCCAGGACCTGCCCGGGGCGCGGGGTCTGCTCGGGGAAGGCCACCCCGGCGGGCGGCGGGGCGCCGTCCGTGCCGAGCGCCCGGCGCAGCGCCAGCAGGGCGCCGACGGCGGTGAGCCGGGCCTGGCCGCCCCGGTCCTCGACGGTGGCGGTGAGGGCGCGTCCGCCGGAGGCGACGTCGGTGCGCAGCAGGGCGGTGCCGCCCTCGCCGGGGGAGTGGAGCAGAGCGCGGCGGGCCGGCTCCCAGCGGTCGCCGCGGCCCCAGCGGAAGAAGCCGGCGTGCCGGGCCGCGAGCAGGGCGGTGGTGGAGGAGCGGGAGCTGAAGCCGATCCGGGTGGCGGCGGTGGTGGCGCCCAGCGTGAGCGGGAGGGTGAACTGCTCGGGGGTGTCGATCCCGGCGACCAGGGTCGGGGTGTCGCCGATGCGGACGGTCCGCGGGCGGCTGAGCGGGGCGACGGAGTGGCGTCGGCCGTCCTCGATCACCTCGTAGTCGAGTCCCAGGCGGTCCATGAACTCCACCGAGTCGGCGCCGGCCCGGTCCGCGAGGTCCCAGCGGATGGCGGTCTCGATCCGCTCGGCCCCGCCCAGCCGGTCCGCCAGGGCGGCGGCGACCAGGCTGGTCACCCCGCCCATCCAGGCCGAGGAGAGCAGCACCGGGGCGGTCGGGCGCAGCAGGGCGGCGAGCGTGGCCGCGCGCTGGAGCCGGGCGGTCCAGCGGGTGACGTCCACGTACGGGACGCCCGCGCGGACGGCGGCCCGCAGCACCCGGTCGTCCGGGTCGTTGACCACCCCGACCACGGCCCGTACGGCGGCGGTGAACGGCTCGGGGTCGGCGAGGTCCCAGCGGCGGACGGTGGTGTCGTCCAGTTCGGCGGCGAGGGCGGCGCCGCGCTGCTCGGAGCGGCCGGTGAGCAGCAACGGCCAGGTGGGGGAGGCGAGTCGGGCGAGTTCGGCGCCGACGGTGCCGTAGCCGCCGACCAGCAGGACGGGGCCGTCGGGGTTGTGGCTGAGGCGGTCCGAGGGGAAGGTGGGGTGCGGGGAGAGACCTGAGACGGATGTGGGGCTCATGGAGACAAATATAGGTCGCCCGACCTAAAATTTTCGTCATGACGTACTCCGATTCCCCCGAACAGACCTTTGACCTGCGTACCTTCGACAGCGGCCACGGCCGCCTCGCCTACCTCGACGCCGGTACCGGCGAACCCCTGGTGCTGCTGCACGGCGGCCTGCTGGACCGCCGGAGCTGGGCCGACCAACTCCCCGCCCTGCTGCCCGAATACCGGGTGATCGCCCCGGACACCCGCGGCCACGGCGCCTCCGACAACGCCGGCCGGCCCTTCCGCCCCGCCGACGACCTGGCGGACCTGCTGCGCCACCTCGGCCTGGGCCCGGTGACCGTGATCGGGCTCTCCATGGGCGGGACGATCGCCCTCGACCTCGCCCTCGAACACCCCGAACTGGTCCGCGCGCTGGTGATCAGCGGCAACGGCACCAGCGAATCCGAGTTCACCGACCCGTGGCTCGGCGAACTCGCCGCCCACCAGACCGCCGCGCTCGCCGAGGGCGACGCCGAGGCCTGGCTCGACTCCTTCACCAGCCTCGCCTCCGGGCCGCACCGCCGCCTGGACGAGGTCGATCCGGAGGTGGTGCGCAGGCTCAAGGAGATGACCCGGAGCACCGTCGCCAAGCACACCCCCGACGAGCCCCAGTACCTGGTGCCGGTGACCGACACCTGGAAGCGGCTCACCGGGATCACCGTCCCGCTGCTGGCGATCAACGGCGGCATCGACTCGGTGGACCACATCAACCTGGCCGAACGGGTCGTGCGCACCGTCGTCGAAGGCCGCGCGGTGATCGTCGAGGGCACCGGGCACTACCCCAACATGGAACGGCCGGAGGAGTTCAACAGCCACCTCCTCGGCTTCCTGCGCACCCTGCCCACCCTGCGCGGCTGACGGCTGACGGCTGACGGCTGACGGCTGACGGCTGACGGGAGGCGGGTGGCGGGAGGCCCTCAGGACCCGATCGGGGCCTCCCAGACCAGCCGGGTGCCGCCGCCCTCGGCCGGGTCGACGGTGAAGGAGCCGCCGACCCGGTCGGCGCGCTCGGCCAGGTTGCGCAGCCCGCTGCGCCGCCCGCCCTCGGGCACGCCGACGCCGTCGTCCGTCACGCTCAGCGCCACCCGCCCGGCCAGGGCACGCAGCGTCACCTCGACCCGGGACGCCTTGGCGTGCCGGGCGGCGTTGCTGAGCGCCTCGGCGAGGACCGCGACCACGTGCCCGGCCAGCTCCTGCGGCACGTCGGTGTCCAGCAGGCCCTCCATGCTCAGCCGGGGCGGGAAGCCGAGCGTGCCCTGGGCGTCGGTGACCACCCGGGTGGCGCGGGCGCGCAGGCCGCGGTCCGGCTCGCTGTGGGCGCGCAGGCCGAAGATGGTCGAGCGAATGATCTTGATGGTCTCGTCCAGGTCGGCCACCGCCCGGGCCACCCGGTCCGCCGCGGCCGGGCTCTCGATCAGCCGGCCCGCGCTCTGCAGCGTCATCCCGGTCGCGAACAGCCGCTGGATCGCCAGGTCGTGCAGGTCCCGGGCGATCCGGTCACGGTCCTCCAGCAGGTTCAACTGCTCGGCGTCACGCCGCCGTTCGGCCAGCTCCAGGGCCAGCGCCGCCTGGTCGGCGAAGCCCAGCAGCGGACCGGTCTCCTCCGGCCCGAACGCCGGCTGACCCTGCGCCCGGGCCAGCAGCAGCACGCCCCGCCCGTACCCTGCACCCGTACCCAGCGGCACCGCCACCGCCGCGCCCAGCCCGTCGAAGCGGCCCGCCGGACCGGCCGGGAAACGGGCGTCGCAGGCCAGCTCGTCACTGGTGGCCGGCGAGCCCGAGGCGTACGCGGCACCCGACAGCGTGCCGTCCACCGGCACCGTCACCCCCAGCCGCGCGGACGGCGTGCCACCCAGCGCGACCTCCACCGTCAACTCCTCGGCCCGCTCCTCCGGACCGGCCAGCGCCACCGAGACGTCCGCCAGCTCGGCGCCCGAGATCTCCCGCGCCCGACGGGCGATCAGCTCGACCACCTCCAGCCGCGGCGCCCCCGACAGCAGACTGCGGGTGATCTCGGTGCTCGCCCGCAGCCAGCGCTGACGCAGCTGCGCCTCCTCGTACAGCCGGGCGTTGTCGATCGCCACACCGGCCGCGACCGCCAGGGTGGAGATCACCGCCTCGTCGTCCTCGTCGAAGTCCAGCCCGCCGCGCTTGTCCGTCAGGTAGAGGTTGCCGAACACCTCGCCGTGCACCCGCACCGGCACCCCCAGGAAGGTGTGCATCGGCGGGTGGTTCGACGGGAAGCCCACCGAGGCCGGGTGGTCGGACAGCACCGGGCAGCGCAGCGGCCGCGGCTCGCGGATCAGCTCGCCCAGGATGCCCCGGCCCGACGGCGGCGGGCCGATCTCGGCGATCTCCTCCTCCGTCAGGCCCACCGTCAGGAACTGCGACAGCGTGTGCCCGTCCGGCCCGATCACCCCGAGCGCCCCGTACCGGGCGTCCACCAGATCGGCGGCGGCCTCCACGATCCGGTGCAGCGCCTGCGCCAGGTCCAGCTCCCGCCCGACCGCCAGCACCGCCTCCAACAGGCTGTGCACCCGGTTCTGCGTGCCGCGCGCCGCGTCGATCCGCCACTGGAGCTCCTCCAGCAGCTCGTCCAGGCGCAGCCGTGGCATCCGCGCGCCGCCACCCGCCGCGCTGCCGTCCGCTCCGCCCACCGCTGTCCTCCTCGTCGTGCTGCCCTGACCGGCCCGTCCACCTTCCGGACGCGCCCCGTCCGCCCCGCGGACGGCCGCCCCCACCGCCCGACCCGACTCGGGTGCCGTCCGACCAGCGGGATTGCCGTGTTCACGGTAGTGCCCCGGTGTCGGTGGTGGGGACGGCGGGGTCGGCCGTAGGCTCCGTCGGGCGGGCCTTTCGTCCCGCCGCGCAGGGTCCTGAGGCCTCTGCCGCCGGGCCGCGCGTCGCTGCCAGGGTGGGGGAGGAGCGGACGGGGCGTCAGAGCACACCGCGGCCCGCACCGAACCGCCGAGCGTCGACGACCTGTCGACAGTGTGGAGGAACAGTCATGACGTCAACCGTGCTGGCCGGGGTCGACGGATCGCCGCAGAGCGCCGCGGCCGCCCACTGGGCCGCCGCCGAGGCGGTGCGCCGGGGCGCCTCGCTGCGCCTGGTGCACGCCTGGCCGTGGCTGACCGACGGCGTGTCCTCCTTCGCCGAGGCGGACGACCTGCCCGAGGCCGTCCGCCGCACCCTCGCCGAGGCCGCCGAGGACATCCGCGGCCGGCACCCCGACCTGGCCGTGGAGACCGACGCCGTCCTGGACGCACCGGTGGACGGCCTGCTGGCCGCCGCCGCGGAAGCGGAGCTGCTGGTGCTCGGCTCGCGCGGCCGCGGCGGTTTCACCGGCCTGCTGCTGGGCTCGGTCAGCATGTCGGTGGCCGGGCGCAGCACCGTGCCGCTGGTCGTGGTGCGCGAGGAGGGCGAGGCCGGCGCGGGCGAGGTGGTGGTCGGCGTCGACGCCCACACCCCCGAGACCGAGGTGCTCGACTTCGCCTTCCGCGAGGCGGCCCTGCGCGGCGCCCGGGTCCGGGCGGTGCACGGCTGGGAGCTGCCGCCGGTGTTCGGCTACGCGGGCGGCGCCGTCCCGGCGGCCGAGCTCGCCCAGCTGGAGGCGCTGGAGGCCAAGCTGCTCTCGCTCGCCCTGGCCGGTCCGCGCGAGCAGCACCCGGAGGTGGAGGTGGTCGAGGACGTGCAGATCGGTGCCGCCCGCGCCCTGGTCGAGGTCTCCGCCGGCGCCGCGCTGGTCGTGGTCGGCCGGGGCCGGCGCCCGGTCGAGTTCGGGCCCCGGCTCGGCCGGGTCGCGCACGCCGTCCTGCACCACGCCGAGGCTCCCGTCGCGGTCGTCCCGCACGGGTGATGGACGGCCCGTCCGGTGGATCCGCCCCCGTCCCGATCCACCGGACGGGCCCGACGGTCTCCTGCCCGGGCCCGACGGCCTCCCGCCAGGGCCTCCCGAGCGGGTGGCCCCGGCCCGGCGGCCGCGAGGACGGGCCCAAGGGCCCTGTCCCCGGACCGGTCGGGGCGCGCACGCTCGTAAGCAGCGGGACCCGCGGGTCCCGTGCGGCCGAACCCCGCGGTTGAAGCCGAAGCCTCGCGGTTGAAGGAGTGGATCGCCATGACGCTCGACCCGGCTCTCACCCAGATGCTCAGTACGGCCGACCTGCGCCTGCTCGCCGCGGCCGGCGGCGCGGCGCCCTCGCTGCACAACAGCCAGCCCTGGCGGTTCGCGCCGACCCCGGACGGGCGCGGGCTCGCCGTGCACGCCGACACCGGGCGTTCCGTACCCCTGGCCGACCCGGTCGGCGCCGCGGCGCACATCGCGGTCGGCGCGGCCGTGTTCAACCTGCGGGTGGCGGCCGGCCGGCTGGACCGGGAACCGCAGGTCCGGCTGCTGCCGGAGGCCGCCGAGCCCGGCCTGCTCGCCGTGCTCGACCTCTCCCGGCCGGCCGTCGAGGAGACGCCCTTCGGCCGCGACCTCTATCCCGCGATCGCCGCCCGGCACTCCAGCCGCGAGCCCTTCACCCAGCGCGACGTCCCCGAGGCGGTGATCGGCGAGCTGATGGCCGCCGCCCGCGAGGAGGGCGTCGCGCTCGCCGCGCTGGAGGAGGACGGCGTACGGCGGGTGCAGGCGCTGACCGCCGAGGCGGAGCGCCGCATCGCCGCCGACCCGGCCCGCGTCGCCGAGTCCCGCTCCTGGCTGCGGTCCGACGACGGCACCGCCGAGGACGGCATCCCGCAGGCCGCGCTCGGCCCGCAGGACCATGACGCCCGGGTGCCGATGCGCGAGTTCGCCGGCCGCCCGCCGGAGGCGCCCGCGCAGCCCTCCCGGCGGTTCGAGGCGCTGCCCCAGCTGTGCACCCTCACCACTCCCGGCGACGGCCCGCTGGACTGGCTGCGCACCGGGCAGGCGCTGGAGCGGGTCTGGCTGCTGGCCACGGTGCACGGCGTCCGGCTCACCGTTTGGCACCAGGCGATCGAGTGGCCGGACATTCGCTGGGCGCTGCGCGACCCGGCCGCCGGGCCGGGCCACGTCCAGCTGGTGCTGCGGGCCGGCTACGGCCCGCCCGGTGCGGCGACCCCGCGGCGGACGGTGGAGGAGACGCTCGGGGAGCCCTGAGCCGAGTGTCCCGCCTGAGCCGAGCGTCCCTCCCGGAGCGTCTCCCCGGCCCCTGGGGCCCGAAGCCCGACGGCTTCGGGCCCCGGGGGCGTTCGGGGAGGGTCAGCGCGGCCGTTCGGCCGCGGGCACCACCTGGGCGGCGAGCCGCAACGGCGGACTGTGCCGGAAGGCGAGGGTGAACTCCACCCACTGGCCGGCCCGCAGCGGCGGCGGCTCGGCGATCATCAGGTCCGCGTCCTCCGGGGTCATCCGCAGTTCGCCGCGGCCCGGCACCGGCAGCGCCGAGGCCGGCTCCCAGCGGCCCGCCGCGCCCTGGTGCAGGTGCCGCTTCAGTGTGATCCGGCCGCCGAACTCCCAGGAGGCGCCGGTCAGTTCGTCGGGGACGTCGCCCGGGTTGCGGACCGTGAAGAAGGCCGCCGTGGCGGTGGCCGCACCCGCCGCCGGCAGCAGTACCCAGCCCGGTTCGGCCGTCACCGGGAGGGCGCGGCCGGCCCCGCCGACCGCCGTCCACCCGGTGAGCAGGACCAGGGCCAGGGCCGCCGCGCCGACCGGCGGGCCGGCCACCGCGAGACGCCCGGCGGCCCTCGCCGCCGTCCCTCCCTTCGCACCCCTCACACCCGTCACGCCCCTCATGCCCCTCACGCCCTTCCTGTTCTCCACGCCCCTCACCGCCGTCCTCCCCGGCGCTGTCCCCGCCCCGGCTCCCAGGTGCGCAGCCGCAGGCTGTTGCCCACCACGAGCAGCGAGCTGAGCGACATCGCGACCGCCGCCAGCATCGGGTTGAGCAGCCCGACCGCCGCCAGCGGGATCAGCACCAGGTTGTAGCCGAAGGCCCAGAGCAGGTTGGCCCGGATGGTCGCCAGGGTCTGCCGCGCCAGCCGTACGGCGTCCACCACCGCCTCGATGTCGCCGCGCACCAGGGTCAGCCCGGCCGCGCCGATCGCGGCGTCGCTGCCGGAGGCCAGCGCCACCCCGAGGTCCGCCGAGGCCAGGGCGACGGCGTCGTTGACGCCGTCGCCGACCACCGCCACCGTCCGTCCGGCGGCGCGCAGTTCGGCCACCACCTCGGCCTTGCGCTCGGGGGAGGCCGAGGCGTGCACCCGCTCGATGCCCAGCTCGGCCGCCACCGCCCGCGCGGCGCCCGGGCCGTCCCCGGTCAGCAGGACGGTCTCCAGGCCCAGCCCGCGCAGCCGGTGGAGCGCCCGCCAGCTGCCCGATCGCAGGGTGTCGCCGACCACCAGGACGGCCGCCGGCCGCCCGTCCAGCTCGACCGCGACGGCCGTACGGCCCTCCTCCGCGGCCTGCGCGGCCGCCTCGGCCAGGGCCGGGGGCAGGACGGAGTCGTCCGGCCGCACCACCCGCACGGCCCGGCCCTCGACCGTCCCGGACACCCCGAGCCCGGTGGTGGCCGCGAAGCCGTCCACGGCCGCCGGCGGCCCGCAGCGCTCCCGGGCCGCCGCCGCGACGGCCCGGCCGATCGGGTGCTCGGAGCGGTGCTCGACCGCGCCGGCCAACCGCAGGGCCTCGTCCTGGGCGAGGCCGTCGGTGGTGGTGACGGCCGACAGCTCCATCCGTCCGGTGGTCAGTGTCCCGGTCTTGTCCATCACCACCGTGTCCACCCGGCGCAGGCTCTCCAGCACCTCCGGGCCGCGCACCAGCACGCCGAGTTCCGCGCCCCGCCCGGTCGCCGCCAGCAGCGCCGTCGGCGTGGCCAGCCCGAGCGCGCACGGGCAGGCCACCACCAGCACCGCGACCGCCGCCGTCACCGCCGCCTGCGGGGCCGCGCCCGCGCCCAGCCAGAAGCCCAGCACGCTCGCCGCGATCGCCAGCACGCAGGGCACGAACACCCCGGCCACCGCGTCCGCCAGCCGCTGCGCCCGCGCCTTGCCGGCCTGGGCCTGCGCCACCAGTGCGGTGATCCGGGCCAGTTGGGTGTCCGCGCCGACGGCCGTGGCCCGGACCACCAGGGCGCCGCCCACGTTGACCGTCGCACCCGCCACCACGGCGCCCGGGCCGACCTCGACCGGCACGCTCTCCCCGGTCAGCAGGCTCAGGTCGAGCGCCGAACCCCCTTCGACCACCACCCCGTCGGTGGCCACCCGCTCGCCCGGCCGCACCACGAACTCCTGCCCGGGCAGCAGCAGTTCGATCGGCACCAGGCGCTCCTCGCCGTCCGCCCCGCGCAGGCACACCTGCTTGGCGCCCAGCTCGGCCAGCGCCCGCAGCGCGGACCCGCTGCGCCGGCGCACCCGGCCCTCCAGCAGTCGCCCGGCCAGCACGAACAGCGGTACGCCGACCGCCGCCTCCAGGTACACGTGCGCGGTGCCGCCGCCGTCGGCGGTCAGCGAGAACGGCATCCGCATGTCCGGATCGCCGGCCCCGCCGAGGAACAGCGCGTACGCCGACCAGCCGAAGGAGGCCACCACACCCAGACTGACCAGGGTGTCCATGGTCGCCGCCGCGTGCCGCAGCCCCCGCATGGCCCGGCCGTGGAAACCGGCCGACCCCCAGGTCACCACCGGGACGGCGAGCGCGAAGCAGACCCACTGCCAGGCGGTGAACTGCGCCGACGGCACCATCGACAGCACCAGCACCGGGACGGCCAGCAGGGCGGTGACCAGCAGCCGCCACCGCTCGTCCGGCTCCTCGGCCGCCATCCCGACCGGAGCCCCCGCGGGCAGCGGCTCGGCGGTGTAGCCCGCCCGTTCGACCGCCGCCACCAGTTCCGCGACCGGGATCCCGGCCGGGTGCAGCACCCGGGCCCGCCCGGTCGCCAGGTTCACCCCGGCCGTCACCCCGTCGATCCGGGCCAGCCGCTTCTCCACCCGGCCCACGCAGGCGGCGCAGGTCATCCCGCCGACCGCCAGATCGGTGGCGACCACGGGCTCGGCGACGGCGCTCACCGCATCCCGCCCATGTCGTGCCCGCCCATTCCGGGGGACGCCCCGCCCCCGCCGCTCGGCCGCAGACCGGGCGCCACCGGCCCCACCTGCCGGCCCACCCCGTAGGCCACCACGAACACCACCACCAGCAGCAGGAGGAAACCCGCCAGCACACTCAACGGCCGGACACCCGGCGACTTCGCACTCACCTCCCAGCAGTCGGACGCGACCGCGGAACGGTTCCCGTACGCTCCGAAATCGAGGCGCGAATAATCGGATGACGAGCCGCGGCCCGACCGGGTAGCGTCCGGGACGGCGCCTCCCGATGCGCCTGGCCCCGGTTACTTCCTTTTCGAAAACCATCAAGTGACACCGGTGCCGATTCTGATCCCGGGAGGCGCCCGTCCCGGCACGCGCCGGTTTCGGCCCGCGCCCGCCGTCGCCGCGTGCCCCGGCTCGCCCGTCGCCGCGTGCCCCGCCTCGCCCTTCCCCTCCCGCTCCGGCCCGACCACCCACCAGGGGGACCTCTGCATGACCCGGTTCAACCGCCAACGGACCAAGGCCGCCACCAGGGCCGAGATCCAGCGAGAACTACCGGGACTCACCGCACGGGGGGTGCCCTCCCCGCTCTCCACCCACGGCCAGTGGCCGATCCCGGAGGTCCGGCACCTGCGCTCGGCGCCGCCGCCGGTCGTCCGGCGCACCGCGGCCGCCCCGGAACGGACGGCCGCCCCGGGGACGGCCGTCACCAACCACCAGTGCGGCACCGGCTACCTCCGGGAGCCGAAGGAGGAGCTGTTCCTCCTCGCCGTCTCCCACCTGTTCGGCCAGGAGAGCTTCTACGAGTCGGCCGTCGAACGCGACGAGCGGTACGTGCGGCTGATCCGCGAGCACGCCGTGAGCGACCCCGAGTGGACCCTCGGGCTGCTGCGCTGGCTGCGCACCGGGTTCCGCGTCCGGACCGCCGCCCTGGTCGGGGCCGTCGAGTTCGTCCACGCCCGGTCGGCGGCCGGCGCCGCCGGGTACTCCCGGCAGGCCGTCGAAGCGGTGCTCCAACGCCCCGACGAGCCGGGCGAGTTGCTGGCGCACTGGACCGGCCGGTACGGCCGTCGGCTGCCCCAGCCGCTGCGCCGCGGCATCGGCGACGCGGTCCGCCGGCTCTACACCGGCCGCGCGCTGCTGAAGTACGACACGCCCTCGCGCGCCTTCCGCTTCGGTGACGTCCTGGAGCTCACCCACCCCGCGCCCGACCCGGACAAGCCCTGGCAGGGCGCGCTGTTCCGGTACGCCCTGGACCGCCGACACCGCCCGGACCGCGCCCTGCCGCCCGCCGACCAGCGCCTGCTGAGCGCCCACCACGAACTGCTCGGCGTCCCGCCGGCCGACCGCAGGGCGCTGGTCACCGAGCCCGGCGGCGCGCAGCGCCTCGCCGAGGCCGGGATGACCTGGGAGGCCCTGGCCGGCTGGCTGCAGGGCCCGCTGGACGCCGCCGCCTGGGAGGCCGTCATCCCCTCGATGGGCCCGATGGCGCTGGTGCGCAACCTCCGCAACTTCGACCAGGCCGGCGTCGGCGACGAGCCGGCGGCGCGGGCGGCCGGCCGGATCGCCGACCCGGAGGAGGTCCGGCGCTCCCGGCAGTTCCCGTTCCGCTTCCTCGCCGCCCACCGCGCCACCCGCTCGTCACGCTGGTCCGAGCCCCTGGAGACCGCCCTCGGGCACTCGCTGGCCGGGGTGCCCGTGCTGCCCGGCCGCACCCTGGTGCTGGTGGACCGCTCGTCCTCGATGTTCGACCTGCCGTCGGCCCGGACGCAGCTGAACCGGGCGGACACGGCCGCCGTCTTCGGCACCGCGCTGGCCCTGCGGGCCGAGCGGGCCGACCTGGTCCAGTTCGGCACCGGCAGCCGGGCGGTCGAACCGGAACCCTCGGTGCTGCGGACCCTGGGGCTCTTCCGCAACCTGGGCGGCACCGACACGGCCGGCGCGGTCCGCCGGCACTACCGGGAGCACGACCGGGTGGTCGTGGTCACCGACGAGCAGGCCCACCGGTCGAGCGCCGACCCGTTCGCGCCCGTCCCCGAGGACGTCCCGGTGTACACCTGGAACCTGGCCGGCTACGCCGTCGGACACACCGCCCCAGGCCCGCGCCGCTACACCCTCGGCGGCCTCAGCGACGCGTCCTTCGAACTGATCCCGCTGCTGGAGAGCGGCCAGGACGGCGGCCACCCCTGGGAGCGGTCAGCTCCGCACGCTGCGCGGCCCGATCGCCCCGGCGCCCAACACACCGACCCGGGAACGTAGTTCACGGTCGGCGGTGACCACCAGGCAGGTCCGCTCCGGGTCCTCGGTGCGGGCCGCGCGGACCAGCTCCACGATCCGGTCGTCCCCGCTGCCGCCCGCCGCGACCACCCGCACCCCGGCCACCCCGTCGACGCCCCGGGCCGCGCCCTCCACCACCAGGACCACCTCCAGCGGGCCGGGCAGCTCCGGCACGCCCCGGGCGGCCACCGCGACCAGCCCGTCCCGCAGCCGCTCGGCGGCGCCCCGCCGGTCCCGCCACCAGCCGTCCGGCACCGACCCGACCACGTTCGCGCCGTCGACGACCAGCAGGGGGAGCGGCCCGGCCGCGTTCTCGTCCATGGCCGCCAGCCTGCCACGTCGTCGCCCCGCGCCGGGCCGCGGGCACGCGCCGGGGCGCGGGCACACGGGCACGCGACTCGGCCGAACCGGGGACCCGCCCGGCATGTCCGGCGCGCGCTGCCGGGCGGCCGCACGGCGGTCGGGTAGGCAACGGGCCCATGGAGACACGCATCGACGAGATCGCCGAACGCGTCTACCGGGTCTCGACCTTCGTCCCGGAGATCGCCCCGCCCACCGGGTTCACCTTCAACCAGTTCCTGGTCGACGCCGAGGAGCCGCTGATCTTCCACACCGGGATGCGCCGGCTGTTCCCGGTCGTCTCGGAGGCGATCGGGAAGGTGGTGCCGCTGGAGCGGCTGCGCTGGGTGACCTTCGGGCACGTCGAGGCGGACGAGTGCGGGGCGATGAACGAGTTCCTCGCCGCGGCACCGCACGCGCGGGTGGCGCACAACACGCTGGGCTGCCTGGTCTCGCTGAACGACCTGGCCGACCGTCCGCCGGTGCCGATGGACGACGGCGAGGTGCTGGACCTCGGCGGGCGCCAGGTGCGCCGCCGGCTGCGCAACATCAACACCCCGCACGTGCCGCACGGCTGGGAGGCACGGGTGCTGTTCGAGGAGCAGACCCGCACCCTGTTCTGCGGAGACCTGGCCGGAGTTCGTCGGGCTGCCCAGCGTGCTGGCGGGCCCGCACCCGTAGCTCAGTCCGCGAGCGTGATCCGGATGCCGACGGTGCCGCGCTCGCCGCGCCGCAGCCGGCTGCCGAGCAGGGTGAGCACGCCGAGCAGGCCGTACTTCTGGCGCAGCAGCGTGCGGTAGGCGGCGGTGCGCTCGGGGCCGAGGATCTCGGCGGTGGCGGGGTACTGGTCGCCGGTCGGGTTGCCCTTGACGTCGCAGGGGCCGACCAGCACGTCCGCGCGGTTGCGGATCCGCTTGACCTTCCAGGAGTCCGCGACGGTCCAGACGCCGAGCGCCTCCCCGTCACGCACCACCCACACCGGGGTCGGCACGGTGGTGCCGTCCTTCTTGTACGTGGTGACGAGCAGGTAGCTCCCGGAGGAGAGCCGGACGATCCGGGAGAGCCGGTCCGCGGCGGAGTGGTCGGGCGTGGTCATGGCCGGAAGTCTAGAGGGCGGTTCGCCGGAACCCGGCCGGCGCGCTCCCCCGGAAGGGCGTGCGGGCCGGGTACCGTCCCCGCCGGTCAGTCGGATCCGGTGCGGTGGGTTCGGGCGCGGGGGCGGGCGCTGCGCGCGCTGCGGATCAGCGTGCGGGCGTGGCGGACCGCGCGGCGCCGGCCGCGGCCACCGACGCCGGTGGCGCCCCCGACGGAGGTCGCACCGCCCCCGCCGTACGCGGGGACGGGGACGGCCCGGGCGGGCGCGGCTCGGCGGCGGGCGGCGGTGCGGGCGGTGGCCCAGGCGGCGAGCACGGTGCCGAGGGCCGCGGCGGTCCAGACGGCGGCGGCGAAGCCGGAGTCGGAGCTGCCGGCCACCGGCGGGCGGGACCAGGGCGGGAGCTGGTCGACGGCCTCGGCCCCGGCCCCGGCGGACGGGGCGGGCGAGGGGCGGGCGGGCTCGTCGACCAGTTTGCCGACCGGCTGGACCTTTCCGGCGGCCGCGAAGCCCCAGTCGAGCAGGCTGGCGGCCTCGTCGTACACCCTGCCCTGCGCATCGGGGTGCATCACCGTCACCAGCAGGGTGCGGCCGTCGCGTTCGGCGGCGCCGGTGAAGGTGGCGCCCGCGTTGGTGGTGTAGCCGTTCTTGACGCCGATCAGGCCGGGGTACTTGCCGAGCAGCCGGTCGGTGTTGGCGATGTCGAAGCTGGTGCGCCGGCCGGTGGTCTTGTCCAGCCCGCCGGGGAAGCTCGCGGTGCGGGTGGAGCAGTAGGAGCGGAAGTCGGTGTTGCGCAGCCCGGCCCGGGCGAAGAGCGTGAGGTCGTAGGCGGAGGAGACCTGGCCGTCCATGTCGTAGCCGTCGGGGGAGACCACATGGGTGTCCCGGGCCTGGAGGGTCCGGGCGCGCTCCTGCATCTCGGTGACGGTCCGCTGGATGCCGCCGTTCATGTGGGAGAGGACGTGGACGGCGTCGTTGCCGGAGCTGAGGAAGACGCCCCGCCAGAGGTCCTCGACCCGGTAGGCGAGGTTCTCCTTGACGCCGACCAGGCTGCTGCCGGCGCCGAGGCTGGCGAGTTCGGCCGTGGTGACCTTGTGTTCCAGGCCCCGGTCGAACTTGGGCAGCACGGTGTCCGCGAACAGCATCTTGAGGGTGCTGGCCGGGGGCAACGGCAGGTGGGCGTCACGGGCGGCGAGCACCTCGCCGGTGGCCGCGTCGGCGACCAGCCAGGATCGGCCGGTCAGTTCGGACGGCAGGGCCGGCGCCCCGGCCAGCGGTTCGACCTGGACGGCCGGGCGGCCGAGCCGCTCCCCGCCGACGGCGGGGACGGAGTCCTGGGCGAGGGCCGCCGGGGCGATGGCGGAGAGCACCAGGGCGGCACAGGCGGCGGTGCCGGCCGCGGCCCTGGTGACGTACGGGGACTTCTGCTGCACACGCTTGGGCTGCACACGGCGAACGTACCCGGGCCGCCGCCGGGCCGCCGGACCTGCTGCTCCGTCCGGAGTTCTGCGGGCGCGCGGGGAGCCCGGGGGCCGCCCGGAGCCGTGCGGACCCGTGCGGAAGGGACGACTTTGGTGGCGCGGGTCCGCACCGAAAGTCGGACGTCCGGCGACCGGCCGCCTTCCTAGGCTCGGGGGCATGAAGACGCTGCTCGGCTACCTCGGTTCGGTGTTGATCGTCGGCGGCGCCTCGGGCCTGTTGTCCACCTGGATCGAGGGCTTCCGGCTGTTCGGTTTCGTCCGGGTCCTGGTGCCGGCGGGCCACGAGATCGCCGGGTACGCGACCCTGGTGGTGCTCGGTGTCCTGCTGGCGCTCCCCGCAGCCCGGCACGGCTAGCGCGGCCGGGCGGCGGGGAGCGGTTGCGCGGCGGCGAACCGCGGTGCGGCCGCCGCCGACGGGGTCCGCACCGGGCGCCCGGCCCTCAGCGGGCCAGGGCCGGGGCGTCGCCCATGACCACCACCGGGTGCAGGGCGGGGTCGAGGGCGAGGAGCAGTTCGCGCATCCGGTCGGGGGTCAGTCCGACGCAGCCGTGGGTGGGCCCGCCGTGGTCGACGTGCAGCCAGATGCCTCCGCCGTACTGCCCGCCGCGCGGGCGGCGCCGGTCGAGCGGGGAGGCGCCGGGCACGCGGTTGTAGTCGATGGCCACCACGTAGTCGAAGGCCCCGGCGAGCGGCTCGCCCGCGAAACCGGTGCCGGAGATGCTGAAGTCGTCGGTGTGGTCGTAGGGCAGCCGGGTGCCCGGGTCGGGCAGGCGCCCGCCGGCGTCGCCGAGGGTGAACACGCCGATCGGCGAGCGCAGATCGCCCTCGTGGTGGTCCGCGGTCCAGCCGTGCAGGGCGTTGCGGGTGGGCCAGGTCGGGCCGGCGAGCCAGCCCGTGCCGTCGTCGCGGTAGAGGACGGCGCGGCCGGTCGAGGCGTCGGGGCCGTCGCCGGTGACGACCAGCGCCTGCCGCGTCCCGGCGGGTACGGCCGCCAGCAGGCGGGGCCCGACCCCGGGCAGTTGGCGCGGCAGTTCGGGCGGAGCGGGCCGGGCGGCCACGGCCGCCGCGGTCGGGTGCGGCGTGGGCGCTGCGGGCGCGGGGGCGCCCGGGGTGCCCGGGGTGTCGGGGACGGCCGCGGCCGGCGGCACGGGCCCTGCGGCGGTGTTGGGCGCGCAGCTCACGAGGAGCAGCGCCAGCCCGGCCAGGGCGCGACGGGGTAGGGACATGGCGGTTCAGCCTTCGGAAAAGGAGCTTCGGAAAAGGAACTTGGGGGGAGGAGCGTCGGGCGAGGGGGCTCGGATCAGCCGCGCGGGGTGTTCGCGGGCGTGCTGCCGTTCCCGGTGGTGGTCCGCAGGGAGTCGAGCACCTGCCGTACCTGCCGCAGCGTCGGGTCGGACGGCTGGCGCAGGCAGGCCGTCAGCTCGATCAGCTCGGGGCGGCCGCCCCGGACGACGACGCGGTGCCCGACGAACTCCCGGGTGCCGCCGTACATGGTGCAGAACGTCTCGGGGCTGCCCTCGGTGAGGGTGGCCGGGCGCGCGGCGGTCTGCGGGATCCGGGCCGGGTCGTCGACCAGCCGGAGCATGACGAAGGCGTCGTCGGCGGTGAGCGGTCCGACGGGCACGCAGAGGTCGCCCTCCGGGCAGGACGACTTCACGTCGAGCGGGTGGGTGGCCAGGAAGCCGATCCCGTCCCGGGGGTCGTCGGTGACGCCGGCGCGGGTGCGCCAGCCGTGCGGCACGTCGACGGCCACGTCCGGCAGGGACGGGAAGCGGACGGTCGCCTCCGGGGGCGGGACCGTGGCCACGGCGGACGGTGTCGCCGCCGGCCCCGCGGCCGCCCCTCGTTCCGGGGCCGGGGCGACGGCGGGTGCGGCCGCCAGCGCCGCGGCGACCAGCCCGCCGGTCAGTCCGGCACCGATCGTGGCGGTCCGCCGCCGGGACCGGGTGCGGGCGGCGCGGGCGCGGACCCGGTCCATCCGGTCCTCGGGGGCGTCCAGGTCCGGTACGGCCCGCTGGAGCAGGAACCGCAGCTCCTGCTCCTCGTCGCCGCCGGCGGGCCCGTGCGAGTCCGGGTCCAGCAGGTCACATCCGGTCACGGTGTCCTCCGTCCAGCAGCAGTTCCCGGGTGGGCAGCCGGCCGCGCAGGGCGGCCAGCGCGTGGTGCGTCTGGCTCTTGACCGTGCCGGTGGAGCAGCGCAGCGCCTCGGCGGTCTCCTCCACACTCAGGTCCTCGAAGAAGCGCAGCACGACCACGGCCCGCTGACGCGGCGGCAGCGCCCGGACGGCCTGGGCGACGACCTGCCCGACCACCACGTCCTCGTACGGGTCCGCGCCCGGCGACGGCCGGTCCGGCAGTTCCCCGTGCGGCAGTTCCCCGGTCCAGCGGCGGCGCCACCAGGAGACGTGGCAGTTGACCAGGACCTTGCGCAGGTACGCCTCGGGACGGTCGGGGGCGATCCGCTCCCACTTGGGCCAGACCTTGGCCAGTGCGGTCTGCAGCAGGTCCTCGGCCTGGTGCCGGTCGCCGGTCAGCATCCAGGCCGTGCGCAGCAGCTTCGGTCCGCAGGCGGAGACGAACTCCTCGAAGTCCGGTGTCGCGTCCCTCATCGTGCTGTCCCCGCCATGGTGCTCGTGCCGTTCCCGTTCGCTGCGGCGGCCCGGTCGGCCGCGGTGGTCGTCTCATTCTCACGGCTGCTGAACGCGATGGGTGACGGGGCGGGTTGCCTGCCTGCGGGAAAAAGTTTTTCGGGCCGGCGCGGAGCGGCGGTGCCGCGGGCGGTGCGGTATCCGAGGCCGGGGACCGCGCCGCCCGCAGCGGCCCGGTTCCCGGTTCCCGGTTCCCGGTTCCCGGTTCCCGGCTCCTGGTTCCCGGTTCCCGGGACCGCGTCACCGTGGATCAGTCGGGAGGCCCTCCGCCGCGATGCCGTCGAGCAGCACGGCGAGCCCGCTGCGGAAGGCCTCCAGGTGGCCGTCCTCCGGGGCGCCGCCGCCTTCGCTCTGCAGGGCGACGAGAAGGGGGAAGCGTTCCGCGAAGTCCGGGGCGAGTTCGACCAGTCGGGCGGAGCGGCCGGCCCACCAGTCCTCGTCGGTGACGCCGGTCGCGGCGGCCGCGCCGCGTGCGTCGGCGGTGGTGGCGGCCAGGCCGCGGACGAACTGCCAGAGTGCGGCGACCGCCCCGCGCAGCCGCCGGGGAGCCAGCGCGGCCGGTCGCAGCGCGCGCAACAGCGCCTCCATCGCGGCGAGTTCGGCGGGGCCGAGCACCGGGCGGGCCTGCGAGACCTGGAGCACCCAGGGGTGGCGCAGGTAGCAGGCGTACAGGTTCTCGGCCCAGGCGGTGACGGCCCCCCTCCAGCCCTCGGCCACAAAGGGGCCGTCCGGGAGTCCGGACGGGTATTCGGCGGAGCGCTCACCGGGGAGTTCGGAGGGGTATTCGGCGGGGCGTTCGGTCGGGCGTTCGACCGGGAGCTCGGCGAGCACCCGGTCGTGCATCAGGTCGAGCAGTTCGGCCTTGCCGGGCACATAGGTGTAGAGGGCCATCGCGGTGCGGCCGAGCCGTTCGCCCACGGCGCGCATCGACAGTGCGGCCATGCCCTCGGCGTCGGCCACCGCGATTCCGGCCGACACGATCGCGTCCACGCTCAGGCCCGGCTTGGGGCCGCTGCGCCCGGTGCGCGGTTCCGCGGGCGCACCCCAGAGCAGGGCGAGCGAGCGATGGGCGTCGCCCTGTCCGGCGTAGACGGTCATCCGACATCTCCTTATGGCGTAAAGTATCGCCCCTGCGGCAACTCTTTATGCCGTAAGGTTACCAATCGAAGGGGTTTCGCGATGACATTGCCCGTCACCTTCGTCGAGGTCGTCGAGGTCCGCCGGATCACGCCGCGCACCGCCCGGATCACCTTCGCCGCCGAGGAACTGCCCGACGCCGTCGGTACCGCCCCCGACCAGCAGCTCAAGCTCTGCTTCCCCCGCCCCGGCCAGCGCGAGCCGGTGCTGCCCGCCCGGCAGGACGACCCGACGGGCTGGTACCGGGCCTACCTGGCGATCCCCGAGGAGCGGCGCCCGCTGCTGCGCGGTTTCACCCTGCGCGGGCGGCGCCCCGGCACCCGGCTGGTCGAGATCGACTTCGTGCTGCACGGCGACACCGGGCCGGCCGCCGCCTGGGCGCTGCGGGCCGCACCGGGGGACCGGCTCGGGATGGTCGGCCCCTCCGCGCTGTACGCCCCGCCGGTCCCGTTCGCCGAGGCCGCGGCGGCGGCCGACTGGGTGCTGCTGGCCGGCGACGAGACCGCGCTGCCGGCGCTCGCGACGCTGGTCGGGGCGCTGCCCGCCGGGGTGCGGGCGGTGGCGTACGTCGAGGTCGCGGACGAGGCCGAGCGGCAGCCGCTGGAGGGGCCGGAGGGCCTCGACGTGCACTGGCTGCACCGGGACGGCGCCGCCCCGGGCGCCGTGCTGACCGGGGCCGTCCGGTCCGCCGAGCTGCCGCCGGGCCGGCCGTTCGCCTGGCTGGCCGGCGAGGCGGGGGCGGTCCGGGCGCTGCGCCGCCACCTGGTCGAGGAGCGCGGGGTGCCGAAGGCGTCCGTCGACTTCACCGGCTACTGGCGCCACCGGCTGACCCAGGACGACGCGCCGACCGCCGAGGACCTGGCGGACGCTCAGGAGCGGCTGGCCGGGTACTGACCGGGACGGGCCGGACGGCGGGCGGGCGGCGGAGGGGCGGGCGGCGGCCTCGACAGGAGCCGGACGCGCCGGTTCGCCGGACGCGCCGGTTCGCCGGGCACGTCGTTTCGCCGGCCGCGTCGTTTCGCCGGGCGGTGGCGCGGGAAGGGAGTCGCCACCGCCCTTCCCGCGGTGGAGTCGCCCCGGGTCCGGTAAGGGCCGATCGGCTGAAAGATGATGATTCAGCCCGATTTCCTCCGTGAATTTTACTGATTGATGGTCAACTTTACTTTCTGATGGGGATTTACCCCCTTGTCGTGATCCTCTCAGGTGCGTTGGAATGCGTCAGCTATCCATCTGACGAGAGGATTTATATGATCGGCTGGCGGAAAACCCAGCTGGCGGCGGCCGTCACGGTCACCGCCGCGTCGATGGTCCTGAGCCTCGGGACCATGGCGAACGCGGCCCCGGCCCCCGACCCGCAGAACGCCCGGGCGGCGTCCGCGGACGGGGCCCCGGTGCCGGTGATCGTGATTCTGAAGGACCAGATCGCGGACGCCCCGGCCGACCACGGCCACCTGGGCGCCCGGCAGCAGAAGACCGCCGACGCGCAGGCGCCGCTGCTGAAGAAGGTCAAGGCGGCCGGCGGCACCGACATCAAGAGCTTCGTGGTCGGCAACGCCTTCTCGGCCACGGTCAGCCCCGCCCTGCGCGCCCAGCTCCAGGCGGACCCGGCCGTCTCCACCGTGGTGGCCGACGCCCAGGTCCAGGTCGCCCCGGCGGCCGCCGTAAAGGCGAAGGCGGCCAAGGACGCTGCCGCCGCCGGCGCCAAGGCGCCCAAGGCCGATGCCGCTCCGCAGGCCGTTTCGGGCAGTAACGGCCAGGGGGCGGAGGAGAACGCGACCAACACGGTCTGCCCCTCCGACCCGAGCAAGCCGCTGCTGGAGCCCGAGGGCCTCTACTCGACCCGGGCCGTCACCGGCAACGGCAAGCCCGGCGTGGAGGACCTGGCCACCGGCAAGGGCGTCAAGGTCGCCTACATCGCCGACGGCCTCGACCCCGACAACCCGGACTTCATCCGGGCCGACGGCTCGCACGCCGTGGTCGACTACCAGGACTTCGCGGGCGACGGCTGGGACGCGCCGACCGGTGCGGCCGAAGCCTTCGGCGACGCCTCGGCGGTCATCGCCCAGGGCCGCCAGGTCTACGACGTCTCCAAGTTCGTGAACTCCTCGCACCCGCTCCCGGCCGGCTGCAACATCCGCATCCGCGGCCTCGCCCCGGACGCCGACCTGGTCGCGCTGAAGGCCGGCGGCGAGATGATGTCCAACTCATCGATCCTGCAGTCGATCGACTACGCGGTGCGGGTCGCCCACGTCGACGTGCTGAACGAGTCCTTCGGCGGCAACGTCACCCCGGACAGCGGCGCGCACGACACCATCTCGCTCTTCAACGAGCAGGCCGTCAAGGCCGGTGTCACCGTCGCCGTCTCCAGCGGTGACGCCGGCATCAGCGGCACGGTCGGCACCCCGGCCACCGACCCGTACGTGATCGCGGTCGGTGCCTCCACCGACAACCAGAACTACCAGCAGACCGGCTACGCGGCCTCCCAGTTCTCCAACAGGACCTGGAGCAACAGCCGGATCTCCGCGCTCTCCTCGGGCGGCTTCACCCAGGCCGGCCGGACCGTCGACCTGGTCGCCCCGGGCGAGTCGGACTGGGCGCTGTGCACGCCCGACACCAGCAAGTACACCGACTGCACGGGCTACAACGGCCAGCCCTCGCCGATCCAGCCGTTCGGCGGCACCAGCCAGTCGGCCCCGTTCGTCACCGGCGCCGCGGCCCTGGTCATCCAGGCCTACCGCGACACCCACGGCGGCGACTCGCCCGCCCCGGCGCTGGTGAAGAAGTTCCTCACCGGCACCGCCACCGACCTCGGCGTGCCGGCCGAGGAGCAGGGCGCCGGCCTGCTGAACGTCCGCGCCGCCGTCGAGGCCGCCCGCGGCTACGACGACGGGGACGGCACCGACGGCGCGAAGACCGTCGTGGTCAACACCGGCCAGGTCGACATCGCCGGCGCCCCCGGCTCGACCCACACCGCCGACGTGTCCGTCACCAACACCAGTGACACCACCCAGACGGTGAGCGCCGCGACCCGCAGCTTCGCCCCGCAGTCGGGCAACCAGCAGACCGTCCAGCTGGACCCGTCCTCGAAGGACACCTTCAAGTACGCGACCAACGGCGCGGACTGGGTGCAGAAGCAGGTCAAGTTCACCGTCCCGGCCGGCGCCGACCGCCTCGCGGCCTCGATCGCCTGGCAGGGCGCGCCCAACCCGGTCACCAACGGACCGGTGGTCCGCATGACGCTGCTCGACCCCTCGGGCCGCTTCGAGACCAACACCCGTCCGCAGGGCGGCGCCACCCCGGCGAACTTCGGCCTGGTGGACGTTCCGCACCCGGTGGCCGGCGAGTGGACCGCGATCCTCTACACCCCGGCCGGCAAGGCCGGCTACAGCGGCGCCGTCCAGCTGGGCACCGCCACCCAGCGCGCGGTGCCGGCCGGCACCGTGAGCCCGAACACCACCGACCTGAAGCCGGGCCAGACCAAGACCCTCAAGGTCCAGCTCACCACCCCGGCCACCAGCGGTGACTCCAGCGAGGCCGTCCTGGTCTCCAGCTCCAACGGCAACACCACCAGCGTCCCGGTCGTGCTGCGCAGCCTCGTCCCGGTCAACCAGGGCAAGGGCACCTTCACCGGTACCGTCACCGGTGGCAACGGCCGCAGCGCCTCGCCGACGCAGAGCTTCGCGTACGCCTTCGACGTCCCGAAGGGCCAGAAGGACCTGCGGGTCGGCGTGACCGTCGGCAAGGACCCGAAGCTGCTCATGCAGGGCGCGCTGATCAGCCCGAACGGCACCCCGGTCGACATCGAGGGCAACGGGCAGTTCGACGCCCAGGGCAACCTGGCCGGCACCGGCAACGGCGTCTCGGCCACCGCCGTCAACCCGGCCGCCGGCCGCTGGCGCTTCGTCCTGAACGTGCTCGGCCCGGTCAGCGGCCAGGAGCTCGCCCAGGACTTCGCCGGCACCGTCGCGTTCAACCAGAACCAGGCCACCGCGGCAGGTCTGCCGAACGACGCCCGCACCGAGCTGGCGGCCGGCAAGCCGGTCACCGTCCAGGTGAACTACACCAACAACACCGTCGCGACCCAGCGGATCGCGGCCGACGGCCGGCTGGACCGCCGGGTCGACCTGGCGCTGGTGCCGCAGGGCGCCTCGGCGACCGTCAGCCTGCCGCTGAGCCTCAGCTCCGCGGTGCCGTCCTTCCTGGTGCCCCCGGGCACCGACCGGCTCAAGGCCGTGGCGGCGTCCTCGACGCCGGCGCAGATCGAGCTGAGCGCCACCACCGGCTCGCCGGACCTGTTCGGCGACCTGAAGAAGGCCCAGGACGGCTCGACCGTCTCGGTGGTCACCGACAACGGCACCGCCGAGCAGCCGGTCGTCCCCGGCACCTGGGGCACCTTCGTCCAGCAGATCGGCCCGTTCGGCAGCGGCTCCGCGCCCGCCGGCACCTCCACCATCACGGCCACCGCGCACACCCAGGCCTTCGACCCGGCGCTGACCTCCAGCACCGGTGACCCGTACGCCGCCTCGGTGAACGCCTCGGCCGCGGCCGCCACCCCGGTGACCGTCGCCCCCGGCGCCA
The DNA here is from genome assembly GCF_043198905.1 of Kitasatospora sp. NPDC048715. Classification (NCBI taxonomy): domain Bacteria; kingdom Bacillati; phylum Actinomycetota; class Actinomycetes; order Kitasatosporales; family Streptomycetaceae; genus Kitasatospora; species Kitasatospora sp. NPDC048715. Next base: position 337,589 of record NZ_JBICVH010000004.1, read on the forward strand.
CCGGCTCGCTCCAGGTGACGCTGACCCCGGCCGGCCCGAAGGGCAGCACCGTCAAGGGCGTGCTGTACCTGGTGTCCGGCCCGACCGGCGTGGCCACCGCCAACAACGTCCTGAACACCACCGGTTCGGTGCTCGCGGCGATCCCGTACAGCTACACCGTGAACTGACGTCACGTCAGATCGTTCCAGGCCGAGGCCGTCCCGGGATTCCGGGGCGGCCTCGGCCGCTTCCGCCGCCCGGAGCCGGCGGGGTTCCGGGGGCGGTCGGCTGGGCAGGGTCGGGAGTGACGGCATGTCTTCACCGGATGGGGAGTGGCGAGTTGAACGACGCGATCAAGCACGGCGAGATCGAGGTGAACGGCGTCCGGCTGCACTACGCGGAGCAGGGCGAAGGCCCGCTGGTCCTGCTGCTGCACGGCTTTCCGGAGAGCTGGTACTCCTGGCGCCACCAGTTCGCGCCGCTCGCCGAGGCCGGCTACCGGGTCGTCGCGCCGGACCAGCGCGGATTCGCCCGCAGCGACCGGCCCGAGCGGGTGGACCAGTACACCCTGCTGCACCTGGTCGGCGACGTGACGGCGCTGATCGGCGCGCTCGGCGAGGAACGGGCGGTCGTGGTCGGGCACGACTGGGGCGCGCCGGTGGCCTGGGCCACCGCGGCGCTGCGGCCGGACCTGGTGCGCGCAGTGGCCGGGCTGAGCGTGCCGCCGCTGCCGGTGGGCGGGCCGCCGCCGCTGGAGGCCGCCCGGGCGGCCTTCGGCGAGGGCTACTACCAGGTCTACTTCCAGGAGCCCGGCCGGGCCGACGCCGAACTGGCCGCGGACGTCCGGACCAGCCTGCGCCGCATCCTGTCCGCGAAGTCGCCGGACGGCACTCCGCGCGTGTGGATCGTCCCCGAGGGCGAGGGGCTGCTGGACAGCCTCCCGGAGCCGGAACGCCTGCCGGACTGGCTCACCGAGGCGGACCTCGACGCCTTCGAGGCCGACTACGCCCCGCACGGCGAGAAGGCCTTCACCGGCGGGCTCAACTGGTACCGCAACCTCGACCGCAACGCCGAACTGCTGGCCGCCTTCACCGGGGTGACGGTCGACGTGCCCGCGCTGTTCGTGGTGGGGGAGCAGGACCTCGTCAACGCGATGGTCCCGCGCCCGGTGCTGGACCACCTGCTGAGCCGGGTGCCCAGGCTGCACGGGCACGTCCGGCTGCCGGAGACCGGGCACTGGACGCAGCAGGAGCGCCCGGCCGAGGTCAACGCGGCGCTGCTGGACTTCCTGGCCCACCTCGAAAAGTAGACCCCGGGGCGCCGGTCGAGGCCGTCCGGGGACGGGGGCCGCGACCGGCGCCCTCGCACCGTCGGACCGGCGTCAGACCGGCAGCAGGCGGGCGATCAGCTCGCCGAGGCGGCGGGCGTTGCGGCAGGAGTGCATCTCCACCACGCCCGCGTACACGAGGGCGGCGGAGTCGCCGGTCGGCCAGAGCGAGGGCTGCTCGGGGTTGAGCCAGAACACCCGGCGGGCCCGGCCGGCGATCCGGCGCAGCGCGTCCGGGTTGGGGTCGCGCCGGTTGTTCCTGGCGTCGCCGAGGACCAGCACGCAGGTGCGCGGGCCGACGGCGTCCAGGTGCCGCTCGGCGAACTCGCCGAGCGCGGCGCCGTAGTCGCTGTTGCCGTGGTAGCCCGTCACCTTGGCCTCGGTGAGGATCCGCGCGGCCAGGCGGGCCGGGTCGTCGTCGCCGCGCAGCAGGCCGGTCACCTCGGCGGTGCGGTTGACGAACGCGAACACCCGGACCTTGCTGAACTGTTCGCTCATCGCCCGCACCAGCAGCATGGTGAAGTCGGCGAAGCCCGCCACCGAGCCGGAGACGTCGCACAGCAGCACCAGCTCCGGGCGGACCGGGCGGCGCAGCCGGTACGCGGGGCGCAGCGGCACCCCGCCGGTGCTCAGCGAGCGGCGCAGGGTGCGGCGCAGGTCGATCTCGCCGCGGGCGGCGCGGCGACGCCGGGCGGCCAGCCGGGTGGCCAGCTTGCGGGCCAAGGGGTGGACGGTGCGGCGCAGTTCGGCGACCTGGCCGCGCCCCGCGTAGAGGAAGTCGACCAGGTCGGCGGTGGGGGCGACGGCGCGTTCGGCGATCCGCTCGGGGCCGCGCAGCTCGGCGACCCGGCGGCGGGCCTCGCCGGCGGCCAGGGCGCGGAAGTCCTGGATGCGGCGGCGGATCTCGTCGGCGAGCACCAGGTCGGAGAGGTCCGGGGCGCTCCGCCGCTCGCGCAGGGCGGCCAGGACGCGGGCGAGCAGCGTCTCGGGGGCGAGCCGGCCCAGCGCCTGCTGGGCGGACCAGCCGTCCGAGCCCGGGGTGCCGCCGGCGCCGTACCGGCCGAAGGCCTCCACCACCTCGCCGGCCAGCCGGGCCTGGGCGGCGCGGTCGTCGTCGGCCAGTGCGGCGGCCAGGCGCTCGCGCAGCTGCTCGCGCAGCGGGTCGGGGCGGCCGAAGCGGGGCGGCTCGGGGTCGTCGGGGACGGGCGGCGGGTCGGCCCGGACGGCCTCCGGGGTGCCGACAGCGAGGGGGAAGAACAGGTCGAAGGCGGCGTCGAAGACGCTCCGCTGGCCCTCCGAGCGCAGCAGGGCCGCGGCCACACCGGCCCGCATCTGCTCGCGGTCGGCGAAACCGAGGACCTCCAGCACGGCGGCGGCGTCCACCGTCTCGGCCGGGCCGATCCGCAGGCCGTGCCCGCGCAGGGCGCGGACCAGGCCGGTGAGGCGGGCGGCGGTGTCGGCCGGCGGGGGCGTCGTCATGCGAGGGTGAGCTTCTGGGCGGCCTTGCGGACGTCGTCCTGGTGCTTGAGGATCACCCCGAGGGTCTCCCGGACGACCGTCTCGTCGAGGGTGTCGGCGCCGAGGGCGAGCAGGGTGCGGGCCCAGTCGATGGTCTCGGCGACGGACGGCGCCTTGCGCAGCTCCATCGCGCGCAGCGCGCCGACGACCCGGACCAGCGAATCGGCCAGCGTCCCGTCCAGGCCGGGCACCTTGAGGCGGACGATCCGGCGCTCCAACTCGGCCTCGGGGTAGTCGAGGTGGAGGAAGAGGCAGCGGCGGCGCAGGGCCTCGGAGAGCTCGCGGGTGGCGTTCGAGGTGAGCAGGACGAAGGGGCGGCGGGTGGCGGTGATGGTGCCGAGCTCGGGGACGGTGACCTGGAAGTCGCTGAGCACCTCCAGCAGCAGCGCCTCCACCTCGACGTCGGCCTTGTCCATCTCGTCGATCAGCAGCACCGTCGGCTCCTCGCCGCGGATCGCGGTGAGCAGCGGGCGGGTGAGCAGGAACTCCTCGCCGAAGATGTCGGTGCGGGCCTCCTGCCAGCCCTCGTCGCGGCCGGCGGTGATCCGCAGCAGCTGCTTGGCGTGGTTCCACTCGTAGAGCGCGCGGGCCTCGTCGATGCCCTCGTAGCACTGGAGCCGGACCAGCCGGGCGTGGCCGATCGCGGCCACCGCCTTGGCGAGTTCGGTCTTGCCGACCCCGGCCGGGCCCTCGACCAGCAGCGGCTTGCCGAGCCGGTCGGCGAGGAAGACGGTGGTGGCCACGGCCGTGGAGGCCAGGTAGCCGGTGGCGGCCAGCTGTTCGGCGGCGTCCGCCACCGAGGTGAAGAAACCCGTGCCGTTGTCGCTCATCCGCTCGCCCCGTTCCGGTTCGCCGTCTCCGTGCGGCGCCACCCTACCGGCCGGTCACTTCGCTGTCCCGGGGGTGGGCGGCCGGCTCCGGGGGCGTGCCGCGGGGCCGGTCGGCGCGGCGGCGCACGGCCCGGTGAGGGTGCCGTGCGCCGCCGCCGTCGGGACGGGCCGGGAGGGCCCGGGCGTCAGTTGACGAAGAGGGCCGGGCTGCCGGCGACCGAGGTGTCGAGGACCGGGCCGTAGGTGGCGCTGAAGTAGCCGGTCGCGAAGCACAGGCTCGGCCCGGAGGCCAGGGCGAACGGCTGGCCGGTGAAGCCGATGGTGTTGCCGGTGTTGGAGGTGGTGCCGTTGATCCCGGTGGTGTTCTGGTAGTTGCAGTTGATGCTGCCCAGGATGGTGTTGAGCACCACCGTGGTGCCCATCACGCCGGCCGCGCCGGGGGTGAGCTTGACCGGGTTGCCGGGGCCGTCGCTGACGGTGTTGGTGAACGGCAGGCTGGTGACCGTGACGCTCTTGACGCCGGTGACGCCGATGACGTTGGAGGTGCAGGAGCCGAAGGTCTGGGTGTTGAGCTGCTCGGTGGCGCTGCCCGGCGCGGCCGGGTTGGAGGTCACCGTCGCCGAGAAGGAGGAGGCGGCACACTTGACGCCGGTCGTCCCGGTGGCGCTGTTGTAGAAGGTCGCGGAGGTGCCGGAGACCAGGTTGGCGGTCAGTACGTCGCCGACGGCGACGGCCGGGCCGGTCGGGCTGCCGGTGGTGAGGACCGCGCCGGCGGCCTGGGCGGGGGCGACGGCCGCGCCGGTGAGGGCGAGTGCGGCGAGGGCGGCGGTGGCGAGGGTGCGGCTGATGCGCATGAGGGTGCCTCTCTCCGTCCGACGGACGGGTGGGGGAATCCCCGCGTGCGGGTGTGGTGGTGTGCACGACGGGGGAGGTGCATGGCGTACCGGAGTGCTTCGTACCGGAGGGCTTCGTACCGGTGGTTCGGCGCCGGTGGCCCGGTGCCGGGGCGACGTCCCGCGGGCTTCGGCACCGGCCGGCGTGCGGGCGGGCCCGGCGCCACGGGCCCGCCCGCTCGGTACGGCGGTGCGGACGTACGCAAGGGTGGGCGTACGGCGGTGCGGTGGTACGGCATTGCGGTGGCACGGTCGTGCGGTGGTGGTGCGGCGTTGCGGTGGCACGGTCGTGCGTACGGACGGCGGCGTGGAACACCAACGGCACCGCGCCGTTCGGTCGGGGACGTGTGGTGCCGTGGGGCACGTCGACGGCTGCCGCCGTCGCGCCCCGTCTCCGCCGTGGTCCCGTGGCCCGGGCGTTCGCCCGGGCTCCCCGGAGCCCCCGGAGGTCCGGCCGGTGGGGGCCTGCTGGCCCACCGGTTGGAAACCTGTCAGTGTTGTAAACCCGGTGTTCCATCAATGTCAATACAGGACACAGGAGTTGGTGATGGATCGGAAGAACCTCCGTGGAGCCGACGTGGTCCTGCTGCCGGGCGCCCGGACCGGCCGCGATCCGGCCCGCTCGATCAAGCCCGGGCCGCGCCGGCTGCCCGCCGGCGTGGTCGCCGCGACCCAGCGCGAGCGGCTGCTGGACGGCCTGGTGCGGACCGTCGCCGAGCGCGGCTACCAGCACGCGACGATCAGCGACATCTGCCGCGCGGCGGGCGTGACCAGGCCGGTCTTCTACGAGCTGTTCAGCGGCAAGGAGGACGCCTTCCTGGCCGCGCACCGGCACGGCACCGGTGTGGTGATCCGGCGGATGGCGGCGGCCTTCACGGCTGAATCCGACTGGTGCCGGGGCATCCGGAAGGCGCTCGGCGCGATGCTCCAACTTCTCGCCGGAACACCGGCGTTCGCCACGATGGCGGTGATCGAGGTCGAGGCGGTCGGCCCGGCGGGCCGACGGGAGCGGGCCCAACTGCTGACCAGGTTCCGGGCGTTCTTCGACGAGGTGCCCCAACTGCCGGGCGGGGTCGACTCGAAGGAGATGGTGGACTCGGTGGTGGGCGGTGTCTACAGCGCGATCTACCGGTGGATCGACTCCGGCCGTACCGAACAACTGATGGAACTGCTACCGGTGTTGAGCATGTTCTGCCTGTCGCCGTTCCTCGGTCCGGCGGAAGCGGCCGAGAGGATGGGGGTGCGGGACTGGCCGAAGCGGGTCGCCGATTGGTGAAGATCCCTTCGTGCACCCGTATTGACCCGGCCAATACCGGGCAGTAGCTTCCCAGTTACTTACCGCGTGCTGACCGGACCCGCCCCGCTGCCGAGGGGCGGACGGCCCGGTCGCGCCCGGGGAACGCTGTCCGCGCCAGGACAACGTGCCAAGTGCCTGCAGACCCATCCACCCACAGGGAGCACACACATGGCCATGTCCGAGGACGCCGCCACGGCGGCCGAGACCCCGCAGACGCCGAGCGGGCCGAGAAGAGGACGGGTCCGGCTGAAGCGCACCGCCCTGATGGCCGTCCCGGCCGTCGCCGCCGGGGGCGTCCTGATGGCGCTCACCGCCCAGGGCGTGCTCGCCGCCCAGTTCTCCATCTCCGGAATGCCGTTCACCATCACCGCGGACAAGCTGGACGGCGAGGGCTTCGCCCAGTTCGGCGCGCTGGACTCGATGATCCCCGACAGCCCCAACGCCGGCTCCACCGGCGGTCAGGTGCTGGTCGCGGTGTCGGCGATCAAGAAGGCCGAGATCACCAACCTGTGCCAGAGCGTCGACCTCGGCGGCATCAACCTGGTGATCCACGCGGGCGACGGCGGCACCCCCGTCACCGCCTCCGACCTCACCACCGACTCCGACCTGCTCTCCGGCGACGCGGAGTTCAAGAACATCGAGATCGGCGGCGACGCCAGCACCTACACCAAGGCCGGTCCGGTCGGCAAGGGCGGCGCCGGTGTCTTCGGCCAGCAGGCCGACCACGTCACCCTGACCCACCTGAACCAGCACAACTACGCGAGCACCGCCGTCGGGTTCAAGCTGCCCAACCTGCGGCTGAGCTTCAGCTCCACGGGCTGCTGACCATGACGGAGTCCGTACCGGAGCCGGCCGGCACCGGCGAGGGCACCGCGGCACGGGCCGAGGGGGTGGCCGCCGAGGGGACGGCGGCCGCACCCGCCCAGGCCGCGGCGGCCACCGCCGCCGAGCCGACCGCGCGCCCGACCAAGCGCGACTGGCGGGGCAAGCGACCGTTCTGGGGCGGGCTGCTGGTGACGCTCGGCGGCGCCGAGATCCTGTTCACCCTGAAGGCCCCGCTGCCCGTCATCCTGCACATCGGGATGCAGGGGCTGGCCGGGTACCTGGTGCCGGCGGTGATGATGCTGTGCGGCCTGCTGATCCTGTTCAATCCGGCGCAGCGGCTGTTCTACTCCATCCTCGCCGTGCTGGCCTCGCTGGCCAGCTGGCTCACCTCCAACCTGGGCGGCTTCGTGATCGGGATGCTGCTCGGAGTGGTCGGCGCCTGCCTCACCTTCGGGTGGCTGCCCGAACAGCCGCTGCGCCAGGGCCGGCAGCGGCGGCTGGAGCGCCGGGAGACGCACCGGGCAGGGGTCTGACGACGGCGGTGCCCCGGGTCCTGGTGGTGGGAGAGCACCGGGGCGTGGGGCACCTGCCCGTCGCACCCGTTCCTTCGCGGGGTCCTGCCGCGGGTGTCCTTCGGCGGCCGTCCTTCCGGGGCCGTGGGGGTCGTGCCCGCCCTTCCGGGCCTGTCCTTCCGGGGCCGCTCGTCCGGGGCCGCCCGTCCGGGGCCGTACCGGCCCTTCCGGGCGGTCCGGTCCGTGGTGGCCGAGAACCATCCCGGTCCACACGTACCAAGGCAAGGGGTCGATGGTCCCGGGTTCCTCCGGGGCGATCGGCCCTTCTCGCGCTCGGCGGCCCGGCAGTTGACTGGACGGGACATGGACAACAGCAGCATGAGCATTGGCACCGCCACCGCCACCGCCACCGCCGAGTACGACCGCCTGATCGCCCGCCATCACGCGATGCGCCTGCGACGCCAACTCCTCGCCCCGTCCTCCTCGGGCGGCGGCGACTTCGGGTACGGCGCGTACGGCGAGGACGGCGGCTACGACGGCGCCGCCGACCAGCACCTGATCCGGCGCGACCTCGACCTGATCTCCCCGCTCGCGGACCTGATCGACCACCTCTACGCGGTGATGTTCAGCCATCGCCCGTATCTGCGACCGCTCTTCCCCGCCTCGATGGAGTTCCAGCAGCTCCACCTGGAACGGATCTTCCACCACCTGATCGACAACCTCGACCGCCCGGCCGAACTGGAGCAGACACTCCGCCAACTCGGCCGCGACCACCGGAAGCTGGGCGTCCGACCGGTGCACTACGAGGCCTTCGAGGAGGCCCTGTGCGCGGCCGTCCGGCACCGGGCCGGCGAGCGCTGGACCGACGACCTGGAGGGCGCCTGGGTGCGGATGCTGCGCTTCGCCGTCGGCGCGATGGTGGCCGGCGCCGACTCCGCGCTCACCGAACCCCCGTACTGGCACGCCGTGGTGACCGGCCACGAACGCCGCCGCCCCGACCTCGCCGTGCTGCGGGTGCGCACCGGCGAGCCGTACCCGTACCGGGCCGGGCAGTACGGCACCGTCGAGCACCCGGCGCTGCCGCACACCTGGCGGCAGTACTCGATGGGCTGCGCCCCGCGCGCCGACAACGAGCTGGAGTTCCACGTCCGCCGCACCGGCCCCGGCGGGGTCAGCGCCGCCCTGGTCGAGCACATCGCCGTCGGCGACCGGCTGCGCCTCGGCCCGCCGCGCGGCAGCCTGCTGCCCGACGACGACGCCCGCGACCTGCTGCTGGTCGCGGGAGGCACCGGCCTCGCCCCGATGAAGGCGATCATCGAGCAGCAGACCACCCGCCGGCCGACCGGCCGCCGGGTCCACCTGTTCGTCGGCGCCCGGGAGCGCGCGGACCTCTACGACTGGCATTCGCTGGCCGAACTCGGCCTGCACAAGCCGTGGTTGACCGTCACCCCGGTCACCGTCGGCGAGCTCGCCGACACCGTCGCCTCGGCCGGCGACTGGCGCGAGCACCTGGCCTGCGTCACCGGGCCGATCGGCATGGTCGGCTCCGTCCGCACCCGGCTGGCGGCGGCCGGGCTGCCGTCCACGCAGGTGCGGTTCGACCAGGCGCTGTACCGGTGACGCCGGCCGGACGGCCGTCGGACCGGCGGCCGCCGACCGGGCGGCCGTCCGCTCCGTCGGCGGGTCAGCGGAAGCAGTAGGAGTCGGAGGAGGCGTCGCCGCCCGCCAGGTGGGTCTGGTGGACGCGCAGGCCCCGGAAGTCGGCGCCGTGCGGGAAGAAGCGCTCGTCGATGCTCAGCCCGCCGGCCTCCGGGTCGGCGTCCAGCTTGACCATCCAGGGCTCGATGCCCTCCGGGTAGAACTGGTCGTCCCAGGCGCCGTAGAGCGAGTTGGTGAGGTACAGCCGCCGGCCGTCCCGGCTGATCTCCACCATCTGCGGCGCCCCGCTCAGCGGACGGCCGGGCTCCGCCGGGTGCGGGGTGCGGGCGGCGATCCCGCCGAGCCGCACCGAGCCCGCCAGGCGGGGGTGGAACGGGTCCGAGACGTCGTACTGGAACAACTCCCCGGTGCCCCACGCCGAGACGAACAGCCAGCGGTCGTCCACCGACAGGTTGATGTCCGTGACCAGCGGCGGCACCGCGCCGAACGGCTGCAGCGCGGGCGGCAGGTCCTCGGCCTTGGCCGGCTCGGCGGGAATCTCGATCACCTTGCGCGCGGTGAACGCCGGCCCGTCCCGGTACCAGAGCCACACCGAGGAGGAGAGGTCCTCGACGTTGGTGACCACGCCGACGAAGCCCCACTCCGCCTGCGGATCGTGCGCCGGGCGCAGCTCCAGCACCATCTGGTACTGGTCGCCGAGGTCCACCCGCTGGAGGTGGCGCCCGGAGTCCAGCTCCCAGAAGTGCAGCGCGTGGCCGTACTTGCGCCCGAGCAGGAGGTCCGGCACCACCCCGTCCTCGACCATCGACGGGGTGCCCCACTCGCTGGTGATGCCCACGTTGGTGCCCAGGTGCCACCAGACGTCGTACGCGAAGTGCTGCGGACCGCGCTCGGTCTCCCAGGGGCGCAGCACCTCGAAGGTGGTGTGGTCGAGCAGCGCCACCCCGCCCGGCCCGTCCTCGCCGTCGGCGCCGCCGAGGCAGGAGAGGAAGACGCCGTCGGGGCCGCAGTGCAGGGTGTGCGGGCGCGAGTAGCCGGCCTTGGCGGCCAGTTCCTCGGCCTCGATCGTCTTCACCAGGCGCGGGCGGACCGGGTCGGGCCGGGTGTCCATGACGTGCAGCCGGGAGGAGCGCAGCCCGGGCAGCAGCAGGTAGCGCCGCTCGGGGTTCTCGTGGCAGGCGTGGGCGAGGGCGCTGGAGCAGGCGTTCCAGCCGAAGTGGTGCAACTCGTCGCCGAGCGTGGGCAGTTCGGCGAAGTTCAGAACCTTCCCGTAGCTCGCCGAGTCCGGATCGGTGTCGACGCTCAGCAGTGCGTCCGGCTGCTGCCCCGACCGGTCGAACCCGGCCACGTACGCCAGCTTCTCCGGCGGAGCGGCGATCGCCTCCGCGGCCGAACGGTAGAGCGACGGATCGGTATGCCCGTGCTGCATGCAAACTCCCCAACTCGCCTGGTCTGTCCGGGAAGCGTTCCACAGAACCACCGGCGCACAGGAGGCGCACGAGAAGCGGCCGGGAGGCGCGGGCGGCTACCCTGACCGGGTGCACAACAGCATTCGCGGGGGCAACTTCCACGGCCCGGTCGTCCAGGCGCACACCGCGCACGTGACGGTCACCCCCCGGCCGCCCACCATCGCCGGCCTCCCGCCACTCACCTCCGCCTTCACCGGACGGGAGCAGGACCTCGCCGAGCTCCGGGCCCTGCTGACCACGGACGGCCCGTCGACGGTGACGGTCACCGGCCTCGGCGGCATCGGCAAGACGACGCTGGCGACCGCCGTCGGCCATGCCCTCCTGGACGCCGAGCACTTCTCCGCGGCCTTCCTCGTCGACCTCCGGGGCTACGACGGGACCCCGGTCGAGGCCGGGCAGGCCCTCGACACCCTGCTGCGCGCCCTCGGCGTCCCGGCGGAGCACATCCCCCCGGACCCGGAGACCCGGGCCGCCCTCTACCGCGCCCGGCTGGAGCAGCACGGCGGAGGCGTCCTGGTCGTCGCCGACAACGCCTCCGCCGCCGACCAGGTCCGCCTCCTCCAGCCGCCGTCCACCCGCCACCGCCTCCTGGTCACCTCCCGGGAGACCCTCCCCGGCCTCGGCGCCCGCCTCCACCGCCTCGGCGTCCTCGGCCCTGAGGCGGCCGTCGCCCTCCTCGACACCGTCGTCCGCGCCGCCCGCCCGGACGACGCGCGCGTCACGGCCGACCCGGCAGCCGCCCGGCGCATCGCGAAACTGTGCAGCCACCTCCCGCTCGCCCTGCGGCTCGCCGCCGCCCAGCTCGTCCTGGACCCGCACTTTCGCTCCGACGAGCTCGCCACGGACCTGGCCGATCACGCCGCCCGGCTCGACCTCCTGGACGACGGCGAGGTCGGCGTCCGGATCGTGCTCGACCGCTCGTACCGGAGACTCACCGAGCCGCAGGCGGAGCTGTTCCGGCTGCTGGCCCTCAACCCCGGCCCCGACATCTCGACCGACGCCGCCGCCGCACTGGCCGACGCCAAGGTCCGCGAGGCCCGCTCCCGGCTCGCCCGGCTCGTCGGCAGCGCCCTGGTCGAACAGACGGCGGGCGGCCGCTGGTACCTCCACGACCTGGTCCGGGACTACGCGCTGGAACAGGCCGGTCGCCACCGGGCGGCCGGCGGCAGCGCCCTGCAGCGCCTGCTGGTGCACTACGCGGAGACGGCCGTGGCCGCCGACGAGGAGATCGAGGCGCTTCCCGGAAGGCGGGGCCCCGGTCGGTTCCGCGACCGGGGCGAGGCCCTGGGGTGGCTGGAGTGCGAGCGGGCCAACCTGGTCGTGACCGTGCGTCTGGCGGCGGCGATCGGCCTTCCCCTGGTGGCCGTACCGCTGTCCTCGGCGCTGGTCGGCCATCTGGTCCGGTGGTGCCGGAACGACGACGCCGTCGCGATGACGACGGCGGCGCTGTCCGCCGCCCTCGCCGTCGGGATCAGGTCCGAGGAGGCGACGGCACGGCACAACCTCGGCTTCGCGCAGGGCCGGGCCCGCCGGTTCGAGGAGGCGATGGAGGCCCTGCTGACCGCCGGCGAGATCTTCCAGGAGGTCGGCGACCGGAAAGGGGAGGCCTCGGCCCACGCGAACCTCGCCGAGATCCTGGCGAGCCTGCACCAGCGGCAGGCGGCCATCGACGCGATCCGGTACGCCCTCACCCTGGTGCACGGCCGGGACGACTCGCGGTGGGAGGCCCGGCTGTCGTTCAACCTCGGCATCCTGCTGATCGACGCGGAACGGTTGGACGAGGCCGACGAGACGTTCCGGCGGACGGCAACGGTCTTCCGGGACCTCGGTGACCGGAGCGGCGAAGGGATGTCCTGGGGCTGCGTCGCCCAGATCCTCAGCCGCCGGGGTCGTTACGACGAGGCGATCGAGGTCCACCAGCGGGCGCGGACCGTCTGCCAGGAGGCCGGTGACCGGTACAACGAAGCGCTGGTGCTGGGCGATCTCGGCGTCACCCTCGTCGGTGCGGGCCGGGTCGGGGAAGCGGTGGAGGCCCACGAGCGGGCCGGCCGCCTGCTGCGGGAGACCGGTGACCGCCAGGGGGAGAGCCTGAGCCTGCGCAACCTCGGCATCGCTCTGCGGCGTGCCGGGAGGGCGGACGAAGCCCTGGCCGCCCACCGGCGGTCCCTGGCCGTCTGTCAGGAACTCGGCGACCGCACCGGTGAGGGCAGCACCTGGATCGCTCTCCAAGCCGTGTTCAAGGACCTCGGCCGGCACGAGGAAGCCGAGGAGGCCCGTCGGCAGGCCGATCGTGCCATCGACGACGCCCACGCAGCGCTCTCCGAAAGCATTGCGATCATCACATCGCGCCAGGTCGGAGATGCCGGGGTCGACAACGGCTGAGCCAGTACAGTCACCCTCATGGAGTTCCGTGAAGACATCCTGGGTGCCCCCTACGAGGCCGCCGAGCTGACGCTGCGGCCGGACGACGAGGGGGCGGTGTGCGCGACGCTCGTCCGCAGGCCGGTGCCCGGGGCGGACCGGGCCGTGCTGTACATCCACGGGTACAACGACTACTTCTTCCAGACCAACCTCGCGGACCACTACACCGCGCTCGGCTTCTCCTTCTACGCCCTCGACCTGCGCAAGTACGGCCGCTCGCTGCGCCCCCACCAGTCGCCGAACTTCGTCCGCGACCTCACCGAGTACGACGAGGAGATCGACGAGGCCGTCCGGATCATCCGCGAGGTGGACGGGCACCGGCAGCTGCTGCTGAACGGGCACTCCACCGGCGGGCTGATCGGGGCCCTGTGGGCCGGCCGGCGGGCCGGGCGAGGGGTGGTGGACGGCCTGTTCCTCAACAGTCCGTTCCTGTCGATGCCGGTCGGGCCCGCGGTCCGCACACTCGGCGGGCCCGCCGTGACGGCGGTCGGGCGGCTGGCGCCGACCCGCGTCCTGCCGTCCGCGCTCAACCCGCACTACACCCACAGCCTGCACAAGGACCACCAGGGCGAGTGGGACTTCGACCTCACCCTCAAGCGCCCCGAGAGCTTCCCGCTGTACGCGGGCTGGCTGTCGGCGATCCACCAGGGCCACCGGCGGCTGCACCGGGGACTGGGCATCGACGTGCCGGTGCTGCTGATGGCCTCGACCCGGTCCATCTCCACCACCAAGTGGCACAACGCGCTGCACCACGCCGACGCCGTGCTGCGCGCCGACGACATCGCCGCGCAGGGGCCGCGGCTGGGCCGGCACGTCACCGTCGTGCGGATCAAGGGCGGCATGCACGACCTGGTGCTGTCCGGTGCGGAGGCCCGCGCCGAGGTGTTCGCCGAACTGGACCGCTGGCTCGCCGCCTACCTCGACGTCGAGCCCGTCGGGGAGCACGCGTGACCTTCCCGCAGCACGACGGTGCCGAGCAGGCCGAGGACGACGAGCACGGCGAGCCGGTGCCCGTCGGGCGGCGGACCGACCTGGGCTTCGCCAAGCTCATGCCCGACCTCGACCGGGACGGCGGCTGGCTGCTCACCCTGGACGGCACCCCCCAGTCCTACGTCGACCTCGCCGACCCGACCCACCTGGAGTTCGAGTACACCCGGCGCCTCGGCCACCTCGCCGACGCCCTCGCCCCCGCCGGACAGCCGCTCGACGCGCTGCACCTCGGCGGCGGCGCCCTCACCCTGCCCCGCTACCTGGCCGCCACCCGACCCGGCTCCCGGCAACGGGTCGCGGAGGTGGACGGACCGCTGCTGGAACTGGTCGCCGAACAGCTGCCCTGGCAGGGCCCCGGCGCGGACATCACCGCGACCGTCGGCGACGCCCGGGAGGCCCTCGCCGAGACCCCGGCCGGCTCGCAGGACCTGGTGATCGCCGACGTCTTCCACGGCTCGCGCACCCCCGCCCACCTCACCTCCGTGGAGTTCCTGCGACTGGCCGCCGCCGCGCTGCGCCCCGGCGGCTGCTACGCGGCGAACCTGGCGGACGGCCCGCCGCTGGCCTTCGCCAAGGCCCAGGCGGCGACGGTGCGGGCGGTGTTCCCGTACGTCTGCCTGGTGGCGGAGGCGCCGGTGCTGCGCGGCCGCCGGTACGGCAACATCCTGCTGGCGGGCTCGACGGCGCCCCTGCCGGTGGCCGAGCTGACCCGGCTGCTCGCGGGCGACATCTTCCCGGCCCGGCTCACCGACGGGGACGACCTGGCGGACCTGGTCGGCCGGACCGCCCCGGTCACCGACGCCGAGGCCACCGACTCCCCGCCCCCACCGGACGGCGCGTTCAGCATCGGCTGAGCCCAGGCCCCGCACGCTCGGCGGTCGGAAATCCGGTGGGCCACCTCCTTCCGCCCGGGTAGCGTGCGGGGACGATCCCGGAGGAGGCGAGGCGATGCGGCCGTTGCTGCTGCTGGACGTCGACGGACCGCTGAACCCGTGCGCGGCGAAGCCCTACCGGCGGCCCGAGGGCTTCGAGACCCACCGGTTGATGACGCCGCGCTGGGTGGCGGCCGAGCGCCGTCGGCTCACGGCCTGGGGCCTTCCCCACAAGGCGCCGAAGCCCCTGCGGGTCTGGCTCAACCCGGCCCACGGCCCGGCCCTCGTGGCGCTGCCCTTCGACCTGGCGTGGGCGACGACGTGGCAGGAGGAGGCCAATGCCTTCATCGGTCCCTTGCTGGGGCTGCCCGGCCTGCCGTACATCCCCTGGTCCGAGCCGCGGCCCGAGCCGGGCGGCGGGGTGTTCTGGAAGACCCCGCAGATCGTCGCCTGGGCGAAGGGCCGCCCGTTCGCCTGGGTCGACGACCTGATCACGGACGCCGACCGGGCCTGGGTGGAAGCCCACCACCCGGGCCAGGCACTGCTCCACCACGTCGACCCGAAGGTCGGCCTGACGGTCCAGGACTTCGCCCGACTGACGGACTGGTCCAACGCGCTCGGCTGACCGCACGAGCGAGCCGAGCCTTCGAGGTCAGACGGGCGGCGTCAGGTCGCTCTCGCTGATGGTGTACGTGAGCGGGGGGTAGACGAAGTCCGTTTCCGTGTTCTCACGGCGCCGCAGTCGGTAGAACTCGTGCCTCTGCTCCTCGTCGGCCGGCACGAGGCGTGCGCCCTGGGGGAGGTACGCCTGTCCGTCGCGAAACCGGACGAGTGTTTTTGACGTTCGAAAGGTTACGCCCAGCCATTGGTTGTCCGCCGTGCGGGCGGGCGGGTCCAGGACGATCTTGTGCCTGAGTCGCCGGTTCGAGCCGACAGAAAACGCGACGACACTGTGGTGGGCGAGGGGGATCTCGAACTTCTCGCCGTCGGGCCCCTTCGATTCGAAGATCAGCTTTCTCGGCGGGCTCGCATCGGGATGCTGGTAGCAGGAGAAGACGGCGATGAACGAATCGTCGGCCAGATCGAGGGCCTGGTCGGAGTGGCTGCCCATGGTCGCGTAGGCGTTCGTGCAGCTCTCGATGAGAGCGTTGTTGAAGCCGACCGAAAGCGCCGCACGTTCTTGAACCTGCCGTGCCAGCCGTTCGTGCACCGCCCGGAAGCGCTGCGTCGGGCTGCTGTAGCGAGTGGTGGTCCGTACAAGGGGCGCATCACCCGACTCGTCGATCCTGGCGAGCACGGCGCCCCGCCGGCCCTTTCCCACGTCTTCCAGACGGGCCGACGCGGACAGTTCCGCGAAGAGGTTCTCCTCGGTGGGCAGTGTGCACGAGAGGATCTCGTCCGAGATCCTAGACGCGGGGGGCAAGGTAGTCTCCCGTGTTCATGCTGAAGAGGAATTCGTCGCCGTAGTCCATGAAGGACGAGGTCCTGTTCTCCTCGGCGTACAGCCTGCGCAGCTCGTCCATGCCGGCCGGTGTGGGCGGCTCCAGTTCCACCGGTTCTCCGTCCCGTTCGAGGAACGTGCGGCCGTCCTTGTGGACGGCTTCGGTGTTGGAACAGCGCACCACGTAGCCCAGGCGGGTCGGGAGCAGCTCGGCGTCCAGTGACGAGGGCCGGATCTCGTGGGTGTAGAGGCGGTTGGTGGACAGCGGCATGAAGAACACGGAGCCGGGGTGGAGGGTGACGGTGAACTGCGGGGGGAGTGCGATCCCGTCGAGTTCCGCGGTCCGCTCCTTGAGGCGGAAGTGGAGCCTGGTCAGCCCGCTGGCGCCCTTCACGCCGAAGTCGTAGGCGTCCTCGGCCAGGGGCCGCAGCTTGTCGAGCCGGTCGTAGAAGGTGCAGAAGGCCATGATGCCGTTGGCGGGCATGTCCTTGGTCTTGTCGGCATGGGCCGAGATCTTCGCCTTGGACTGCTTGCGCTCGGCCGTGGCAAGGGTGTTGTGGTAGATCTGCGCGAGGACGTGATTCAGCGGCGCCTGGTTCCGGAAGACGGCGGCGGCCTCGCGGTTCAGCGCTTCGACGATGTGCGTGTCGGTCGGGCGGAAGCTCTCGGTCGGTCCCGAGAGATTCGTGGAGCACCGGAGCAGGCGGAAATGCAGTTCGTCACCGTTGCGCGTGACGGGCGTCAGATAGATTCCGCTGCGATGGGCCGCGCCGGGCTTGGTGGACTCCGTCAGGGACTGGAACGCGTGCTCCGTACGGATCCGCCCGAAATGATCGTCGCCGAGTCCGAAAAAGCGGCGGTAGTACACGCCGACGCCGTGTACGCGGACGGGGACCCGGCCGAGGTCGACGAGGGTCCAGGGCTCGTCGACGTCCTCGCGGTAGCCGTGCGACAGCTCCCGGACGACGAATACCCGCGCAGCCGCGTGCAGTTGACGGCCGCTGATCCCGGATATGTCGCCACACAGGTAGACCGTCCTCCGGGCGAGGTCGGGCGAGCCGGAAGCAAGCTCCTCCGGCGTGATCGTGGACCCGAAGAAGTCCCTGATCACGTCGTTGTCCTGCGACATCGAAGGTGCGACCAGGATGTTGCCCGCATCCTCGATGCGGGCTTCCGTCGGCTCTGTCGTGTGCATCAAGCGGTACCTGTCATTCGCGGATCCTGGTGGATTCTCAAAACCGTGGACCTGGCCATGGCCCGCACTCATTCATTCAATTCGGGGTAGTAGCCGAGCTGGTACGTCGACAGCTGGGAGACGGCGAGCTCTGCCTCGCCCCGGCAGATCACGCAGACGCGGTGCCGGTGGCATGCGGGGCAGTTGACCCGCCCGCGGGTCGCGTCGGGCCGCCAGCCGCGTCCCCCGCAGTCGTAGCACCAGCCCAGGCCTTCGCACTCGTAGCAGAGCACGAATCCGGCCGTGACGGTCTCGGCCGTGCGCACCGGCTCGGGCCGGTGGAACTCCTCCGGCTCGTACAGGGCCATCGCCGGTGTCTGCCCGCTGAACCACACGGTGGACGTGTGGTCGACCGTACGGATCTCGATGGTGCAGCCGTCGCGGTGGCCGGTGACCACGATGCGGGGCGTTCCCTTGGCGTCCTCCTGCGAGGTCGCGACCGTCCAGCCCGCGGAGTGGAGCAGCGCGGCCGCGCGAGCGGCGGTGTCGGCGGCGCCGGCATTCGCGGGGCGCTTCCCCGTGCTGCTGCTGACCGAGTACCGGTAGCGGAGCGGTTCGTGCCAGTCGACGACCTGTGGCGTGTCGAGCAGCGGCAGGCCGGGATCGCTGTCGGGGGCCAAGTCGTCGATCAGCTCGACCAGTTGTGACCGCAGGGCCCGGCCCAGCCGGTCCAGCTCTTCCCGTGCGCCCGGTACGGGCCCCATGACGCCCCCTCCTCGCCCGGCCCGGCCGTTGCCGGGCGGCCCGCTCGATCCCCGGGAGTCTATGCGGTGTTCGTCTCACCGAGCGTCAAGGACGGTGGGGGCCGAGCCGGGCGAGGAGGTCGTCGGCGCACTCCTCGGCGAGTTCCTCGGCGTGTTCGGGGAGTTGCGCGCCGGCCCGCAGGTGGCGTCGGACCAGCGAGAGCGGCAGCTCGATCAGGGCGAGCACCACGCGTTCGACGGACCGGGGGTCCTCGGTGGGCGACCCGGCCCCCAGCAGCGCGGCGAGGGCGGCGAGCGCGCCGTGCACGCTCCGGTTGCCGAGATCCGCGCGCAGCCGGTGTTCCTCCGACCAGTCCGCGCGCCCGAAGTCGTCGGGGCCGTAGAGGAGCAGGGCCGCCTCCTGCGGGTGGGCCCGGGCCCATGCGACCACCTGGCGGGCCGCCGCCCGCGCGGTCTGCCGCGCGTCGGCGGTCGTGGCGAGCGGCACGGGGTCGAGGTCCTTGCCGAGTACCGTGCCGAAGGCCGCGAGGTAGCCCTGCTGGAACCGGTCGACGGTCCGCAGCCAGAGTTCGGCGAGCAGCGCGCTCCGTCCCGGGAAGCGGTAGTACACCGAGCCGCTCGGGGCTCCGACCTCTCCCGCGACCGCGGCCATGGTCACCGCGGCCGGGCCGGACTCGGCGGCCAGCCGGACGGCGGCGTCGAGAAGCTGGTCGGAGTCGAAGCGGGGTGGTCTCGCCATGAGTTGGAGAGTACTCTCCACAATAATTAGAGAGCAGTCTCTATAACTGCCCGGAAGGTGAGCCGATGGCTGTCCACAACGTGCACGAACGCCTGCTGCCCGCGAAGGAGACCGAGGTGGGGGCGCTGATCGACACCCTGGCCGGCACCGGCGACCTGCTGTGGCCGCAGGACACGTGGCCCCCGATGCGCTTCGACCGTCCACTCGCCGTGGGCGCCGTCGGTGGGCACGGCCCGGTCCGCTACACCGTCGACGCGTACGTCCCCGCGGCATGGGTGCGCTTCGGCTTCACCGGGCCGCGCGGCTTCCACGGCTTCCACGAGTTCACCGCCACGGCCGTCGACGAGCGGTACACCCTGCTGCGCCACACGCTCGTCCTGACCGCCCGCGGCCCGGCACGACTCGGCTGGCCGCTCGCCTGGCGGCCGCTCCACGACGCGCTTCTGGAGGACAGCCTGGATCGCGCGGAGAAGGCCTGCACGGGCACGGTGGCCCGCCCGGCGCGGTGGAGCCCGTACGTACGGTTGCTGCGCGCGCTCGTTCGCTGATCGCCGGCCCGGGCCGGCCCGCCGAACCCGCCGCCCGGACAGGTGAGTTCCGCGGGGCCGGGGCCGGGGCCGCCGTGAGCCGGGGCCGCCGTGAGCCGGCCCCGGCTGGTCAGAGTCCGAAGTGCTCGACGGCCCGTTCGGCGACCTCGTCGGGCTCCAGGCGGGTGTTGTCGATCAGCAGGTGCGCACCCGGGACGTGCGCGAAGTCGTCGACCGAGTTGAGCCGGTACCTGGCGTCCATGTCGAGCAGATTGCCGTTGGACCAGTCCAGGTCGCGCTTGGACGGCTTCTCCGCCAGGCGGGTCTCCCCGGCGTTGCGCTCCAGCCGCACGCTCTGGTCGGCGGACAGCTCCAGGAACAGCACGCGCGAGCCGCGTTCGCGGAACGGGGCCGCGTAGCGCTCGACGAGTGCGGCGTCGTCCGGGTCGTCGAAGTCCCAGACCAGGGTGAACACCAGGCCGGGCAGGTCGCTGGCAGCGGCCTCGGCGAAGATCTGCTCACGGAAGTCGTGGTTGAGGCGCTGGAACTGCGGCGACCCGTAGGGGAACAGCCGCAGCAGCGGTTCGATGGTCAGGTGGTTGTGGAAGAGCTTGTACCCCGTGCGCGCGGCCACGGCCTCGCCCACGGTCATCTTCCCGACCGCGGCGGGCCCGATGACGAAGAGCAGGGTCGGGCTCGTGGTGTCGGGCATCGCGCCAGGACAGGGCTACGGAGCGATCTTGGTCGAGCGTGCCCCGGACACCCGCCGGATCGGCAACTCCTCAGTCGAGCGGGATGACGAGGACGGCCTGCGGGCCTTTGGGGGTCTGCTCGACCTGGTACTCGACCCGCTCGCCCTCCCGCAACGTGCGGTACCCGGTCCCGACGATGGCCGAGTAGTGGACGAACACGTCAGGACCGGGAACGTCCGGCACGATGAAGCCGTACCCCTTCTCGGCGTTGAACCACTTCACGGTGCCGAAGTTGAGCAGGGCGCGGTGGGTCGCGGCCGGCGGCCCGGCAGCCGCCGCCCACCCCGGGGCGGCGGCCGCCAGCAGCGCGCCGAGCGCGAGGAGCGGGGCGCACACCAGGGCCGCCACACGGCCACGGCCACGGCCACGGCCACGGCCACGGCCACGGCCACGGACGGGGACGGGGACGGGGACGGAAGGTGACATCGGGGACCTCCTTGCGAGTCGTCGGCCGGCCGACACGGAGCGCGGCCGGTCCTCGCACCCGCGCCGGCGATGCGTTCGACCGCGCCGGGGACGCTGCGCCATGGGACTCCTCCTCGAACCCGGTGGTGACGGCGGGTCCAGGATCGTCCGGGCAGTCGGTGTGCCGGCAGGGCGTGCGAGGCGGGGCGTGGAGCACGGCGGGACCGAACGATCGGGACACGCGCCCGACGACACGCCGTCAGGACGACGACGGCCAGCGGTCAGCGGCTGGGCGAGCCTGATCGCGCGGCACCGGCCCGCGCGGTGAGCGCGGGCCGGTGCGCGGGTTCGCGGGCCGGTGCGGTGTGCGGGGGCCGTTACCGGCTTCGCGGGCCGGTGCGCGGGGCCCTCCCGTCACTCCACCGGCCGGGTGTCCCGGTCCGCGCTGCCGGACCGGCCCTCCAGGTCGGCGAGGACGCCGAACAGCTGGCTCTTCGCCCGTAGGAACTCGTCGTTGACGTCCTGCACGTCGAAGCTCTCGGTGGTTCCCGCGCGGGCCCTCTTCTCGATGTCCTCCGCCAGGCCGGACAGGGGTCCGGCTCCCAGGGCCCGGGCACTGGACTTGAGCGTGTGGGCGGCCCGCAGGGCTTCGTTCGGGAGCCCGTGCGCGATGGTGGAGATCAGCCCCGGGGCGTCGTCGACGAACAGCTGGGCGAGCTCCACGACCGATGACGTCCCGCCGATCTCGTCGCACAGTCTCGCCAGGACGTCCGGAATGACGGAGGCGGCCGGCGGGGCGGCTTCGGCGGGGGCGACCGCCGTCCCTCCGGCGGCGGGTGCGCGGCCCAGGGCCGCGGCCAGGCCGTCGCTCTTGATCGGCTTCGCCAGGTAGTCGTCCATTCCCGCGGCGAGGCAGGCTTCGCGGTCGCCCTGCATGGCGTTCGCCGTCATGGCGATGATGTAGGGGCGGCGACCGGGTTCGATCACCTGATTGATCTTCCGTGACGCTTCGAGGCCGTCCATGACTGGCATCTGGACGTCCATGAGCACCACGTCGTAGTCGCCGTCCCGGACGGCGTCGACGGCCTGGCTGCCGTCCTCGACGATCTCGGCGACGTAGCCGAGTTTCTTGAGCAGCAGTACGGCGAGCTGCTGGTTCACCGCGTTGTCCTCGGCGAGCAGGATCCGCAGATCGGTCGGCTCCCCGTTCACCGGGGAGGGCGGCGCGTTACGGGCCGCCCGCTCTCCCACGACCACGGACAGGAGCGTGTCGTGCAGTTGCGAGGCCCTGAGGGGCTTGGTCAGGACCGCCGAGAACTCCCGGTCGTCGATCGCGTGCCGGGAGGTCGCCAGCGAGGTCGCCAGGATGAGCGGCAGCCGCTGACGGCCGGGGATCCGGTGGATCCGGGCGGCCAGTTCGACGCCGTCCATGTTCGGCATCATCATGTCGAGGACGGCGACGTCGAACGGGTCGTTCGAGGTGAGGATCCGCAGTGACTCCTCGGGGGCGGACGCTTCGGTGGAGATCATGTTCCAGGAGTCGGCGTGCCGCCGGATCACCTCGCGGTTCAGGTCGGTGTCGTCGACGATCAGCAGGCGCTTCAGCCGCAGGGGCTCCTCGACGGAGGGCGGCCGGTCGACCGCGCCGACGCCCAGGTCGATGGTGAAGCCGAAGACCGATCCCACCCCGACCTCGCTCTTCACCTCCATGTTCCCGTTCATCATCTCCACGAGGCGTTTGCTGATGGCCAGGCCCAGCCCGGTGCCCCCGTACTTGCGCGTGGTGGAGGAATCGACCTGGCTGAAGTTCCTGAAGAGCCGGCCCATGCGGTCCTCGGGGATCCCGATGCCGGTGTCCGAGACGGCGAAGTGCAGCCTCGCCACGGTCGGGTCTCCCGGTCGGTCCTCGGCGGTCTTGACGGTGAGGACGACATGGCCGGATTCCGTGAACTTGACCGCGTTGGAGAGGAGGTTGGTCACGATCTGCCGCAGGCGCATCCCGTCGCCGACCACGCAGTCCGGAATGTCGGGGGCCACCAGGCAGGCGAGATCGAGGCCCTTCTCCGCGGCGCGGGCCGCGATGACGTCGATCGCGGACTCGACGGTGTCGCGGAGCGAGAACTGCCTGCTCTCCAGTTCCAGACCGCCGGCGTCGATCTTGGAGAAGTCCAGGACGTCGTTGATGATGCCGAGGAGGGCTTCGCCGCTGGAGTTGATGATCTCGGCGAAGTTCCGCTGCTCGGGCGTCAGCGCGGTGGCCAGCAGCAGTTCCGTCATGCCGATGACGGCGTTCATCGGGGTTCTGATCTCATGGCTCATGGTGGCGAGGAACTCGGTCTTGCTGCGGGCCGCGGTCTCGGCGACCAGGCGGGCGTTCTGCAGTTCCTGCTCCGCCCGCAGGCGTGCGGCCACCCGTGACACCTGGGCGCCGACCTGGCTCAGCAGGGCCGGCAGGATGTCGTCCTGACCGGCCGTTCCCGGTGGCGAGAGGAATTCGAGCACGAAGAGGACGTCCGATTCGTCGGACACCGGAAGCGTGAGGAAGCGGGTCATGCCGAGACCGCGGCAGGCTGCCAGGTAGTCGACTCCGTCGTCCCCGGCGCCGATCTCGCCCGCCGCGATGTCACGGGTCAGCAGGGCGCGGCCCGCGGGCCCGTGTCCCGGCGGGACGGTGGGGGTGCCGGTCTCCCGGAGGGAGCCCAGCTGCCAGGGGTCGGCCGCCCACCAGTGCTGGGGATGCGAGGCGAGCACCCCGTGGTCCGGGACGAGCGACAGCGCGTGGCCGACCGGGAATCCCGCGAAGACGCAGACGCCCTTCACGGCGGCGAGGAGCGGGCCGTTCATGTCGACCGCGTTGTTGCAGGCCGCGGCGACGGATTCGAGCAGCTCCAGGCCGCGCTGCTTCCTGAGCTCCTGTTCCTTCGCGTCGTGCAGCTTGCGAATCATCTCCTCCGATATCAGCTCGGCCTGCCGCCGGGCGTCGCGTTCCTTCCGGAGCAGGTCCTCCAGGAGGGTCACGTGCCGATCCGCATCCCGCTGCTGCTCCACTGCGCACTCACCCCTGTCGCGTGAGGGTGACCTCGAAGACGCACTCCGGGTCTCCTCGTCCGGTGCAGCTGGACTGGTCGATCCTGACGTCCTCCCCGAAGTG
Organism: Kitasatospora sp. NPDC048715; assembly: GCF_043198905.1. NCBI lineage: Bacteria > Bacillati > Actinomycetota > Actinomycetes > Kitasatosporales > Streptomycetaceae > Kitasatospora > Kitasatospora sp. NPDC048715. The sequence goes on from NZ_JBICVH010000004.1 coordinate 361,134, forward strand.
CTCGGCCGCCCCTTCGATGAGTCCTTCGCCGAACGCGCACAGCTGCCGTTGCGAGCTGTAGCTCATGACGAGGACACCGCTGGCGGGTGTCTCGAACCTGAAGCTGGGCACGGCGGCTCCCGGATACAGGCGCCGCACCTCCGGGTGGATGATGTCCTCCAGGGTCAGCAGGAACGTCCGGGCGGAGCTGTGCCCGGCGAAGAACATCGGGTACCGTTCGGCGAAAATCGGCAGGGCTTCGCGGCCCAGCCAGCGGACGACCTCCGTCTCCGACTTCCCGAACATGGGCGCCGCGGCGGCCACGATGCTCATGAACTCCTCGTCGGGGTAGTTGCCGAGCGAGGTGTACGTTCCGTCGACGCCGGAGGCGTCGATCAGTTCCCCCCAGGCCAGCAGCCCGTACTGCCGGGAGACCACCTCGTTGAGGAGGTCGAAAACGACGCCCTTCATGCTGCCTCACCTCCGCTCTCCGGTCGGCCCTGGATCTGCCCGAGCTGGGAGAGCATCGTCATGACGTCCCAGTAGTAGACGGCCTCGGACATGAGTCCGTCCGCGTCCAGCCTGGCGATGACCGCGATGGCCACCGAGAACGTCCGGCCGACGGCGTCGGCGTTCCACATGCCGGCGACCTCGTTCACGACGGTGCCGGTCATGGTGAAGACGAACGCGCCGCGGTCGCCGGCGGAGAACGTGTCGTCGAGGCGGGCGGTCAGGTCCGCGTCGGTCATCCAGGACTTGTACAGCTCGTGGACCTGATCGCGGCCGTGGAGTTCGCAGTTGATGCCGGGCTCGGCGTAGTGCACGTCCCGGCTGTAGCAGCCGGCCGCTCCGTCGACGTCCTTCCGGTTGACGGCGTCGATCAGTCGCGCGAATACCTTGGTGTCCGTCATCGGGGTTCCCTCCGGGTTCGTGGGCGGTGGTCAGATCCAGCGGGCGGCGATGTCCGCGGCCTCGGCCGCGTGGGCCACCATGACCGAGTAGTGGTCGGCCGCCAGGTCGGCGCTCTCGACGCTGTCGGGCCAGTGGTTGTTCAGCCGGACGCCGTCGGTGTACGGGAGCGGTTCGGTGGCGCGGATGGAGTAGGTGGGGGCGGCCGTGCCGGGGAGCGGGTGGCCCCGCAGCATGCTGTAGTGCCAGCCGAAGGCGGTGAGCGCGGGGGTCTCCAGCGAGACGATGTCGGGCCAGGACTCCAGCAGGGACTTCGTGCCGCCGTTGAAGACCTCGTCGGACAGGTCCTCGGGGACGGGGGTGTCGATCAGCAGGACGGCCTCCGGCCCCGCGCCGCGGGACTCCAGTTCGGCGGCCACCAGCCGGGAGGCCCAGCCGCCGGAGCAGTACCCCACGAGCACGAACGGGGCCCCGTCGGCGCAGCGCTCCACCGCGGGGGCCATGGCCCGGCCCAGGGCCGCGGGCGACTCCGGGACGGCGTCGGGGCGGGCGTAGCCGGGGTAGCGCAGCGCGTGGACGTCGTGGAGGCCGAGGAAGCGCTTGGCGAAGCGGCTGTAGGTGAAGTTGCCGAGGAACGGCCCCAGCGAGTCCAGGCAGATGATCTTCCTGCTCTCCGGTCCGCGGGAGAGGCGGGCCGGGGGCGGTGGCGGGCCGGCGTCTTCGGCGCCGCTGTAGCGGGGGCGCAGGCGGGCCGCGGCGGCCAGGAAGTCGAGTGCTTCGACGGCTCTGCCCTCCTCGACGGTCCTGCGGAAGATGTCGCCGATGCCGTCGGCCGCGGGCGGGGCGGTGGACGGCGCCTCCTGGTCCTGCCGGGCGAGCGAGGCGCAGAGGAAGGCGGCGAGGTCGGCCGGGGTGGGGTTCTCGCCGACCACGCCGAGTTCGAATTCGAGGCCGGTCGCCTTTTCGAGGCCGTTGACCAGTCGGACGGTCATCAGTGAGTCGAAGCCGAGCTCCTGGAAGAGCTGGTCGTCGTCGATCTCCTCGACCGGCAGGTCCGAGATCGCGGCGGCGTGTTCCTTCACCAGCGCGATCATCGGTTCGAGCCGAGGGGGAGCGGAGGCGGGGGACGCGGGGGAAGCGGTGGCGGATTCCTGGTTCATGGTCGTCATCCGGTGGGATCGGGGGACGGTGGTGCGCCGCCGTCCGGCGGGGTGGGAGCGGAGGGGCGTGCGGGCCCCGGCCCGGGAGCGAGCCAGTAGCCGCGGCGCTGGAACGGATAGGTCGGGAGGTCCGCCGGGAGCGCGGACGTGCCGGGGAGCGCGGGCGCCCAGTCGACCGGGGCCCCGGCCACCCAGAGGGCGGCGAGGGACAGCAGGAACGAGGTGGGCTCGTCGGCGTCGAGGCCGAGCGTTCCGGTGACGGTGACGGTGGCCGCCTGGCCCGGCGACGGCGCGCCCGGGGACGCCTCGCCCGGCGACGGCGCGCCGCCGCGGTACGCCTGGTGGTTCTCGGTGATGGCCGGGACCAGGACGGGCTGCGGGCCGAGGTCGACGAAGTGCCGGTATCCCGCCGCCAGCAACGAGCGGACGCACTCGTCGAACCGGACCGGCTCCCGCACGTTGGCGTACCAGTAGCCGGCGTCCAGGAGCTGGTGGTCGATCAGCTCGCCGGTGACGGTCGAGTGCAGCGGGATGCGGCCCTTGCGGGGGCGGAGGTCGGTGGCGGCCAGCAGGTCGGAGCGGACGGCCTCGACGGCCCCGGTGTGCGCGGCGACGCGGATGGGCAGCCGGTGCGCGGCGATCCGCTCCGTCCGGCAGTGGTCGAGCAGCTGCTCCAGGGCGTCGTCGGGGCCCGCGACCACCACGGAGGAGGGGCTGTTGACGGCGGCGACGGACAGCGCGGCGTGCAGCGCCGAGAGCAGTTCCGCGGCGCGCTCGGCGGACAGCGGGAGGGTCACCATGCCCCCGGTGCCCGCGATCCGGCCGAGGGCCCGGTCGCGCAGGGCGACCAGGGAGGCCGCGTCGTCGAGGGTGAGGGCGCCGGCGACGTGGGCGGCGGCGATCTCCCCCTGGGAGTGCCCGATGACGAGATCCGGTTCGACGCCGTGGTGGCGCCAGAGTGCCGCGAGGGCGACCGAGGTCGCGAAGAACAGCGGCTGGACGAGCTCCGGGCGCTCCAGCTCCGCCGTGGTGGCCGCGTCGCCGAACAGGTCGGACAGGCTGCGCCCGGTGTGCGGGCGCATGGCCCGGTCGCAGGCCTCGAACGCCTCGCGGAAGACGGCCGAGTCGTGGAGCAACTGCCGTCCCGCGGTCGACGACTGGGCGCCCTGGCCGGGGAAGACGAAGACCGTGCCACCGGGTTTGCGGGCGGCCGTGCCGGACACCAGGTGCCGGTGCGGGCGGTCCTCGGCGAGCGCGCGCAGGGCGTCGAGGAGCCGGGTGCGGTCGGCGGCGACGACGGCCGCCCGGTGGCGCAGCCGGGCGCGGGTCGTGGCGAGGTCGTGGGCGGCGTCGGCGGGGTGCAGCCCCGGGTGGGCCTCGGTGTACGCCGCCAGGACCGCGCCCTGGGCTTCGAGGGCGGCGGCGTTCCTGGCGGAGATCAGCCAGGGGACCGCACCGTCGCGGTGGGGCGGTTCGGCGGGCGGGCTCCCGGCGGGGGGAGCCGCTTCGAGGACGAGGTGGGCGTTGGTGCCGCTGATGCCGAAGGAGGACACCGCCGCGCGCGCGGGCCGTCCGGTGTCGGGCCACGGTTGCGGGCCGGTGAGGAGCTCGACGGCGCCGGAGTCCCAGTCGACGTAGCTGCTCGGCCGGTCGACGTGGAGGGTGCGGGGGACGGTGCCGTGCTGGATCGCGAGGAGCATCTTGATGACGGAGGCGACGCCGGCGGCGGCCTGGGTGTGGCCGATGTTGGACTTGAGCGAGCCGAGCAGCAGCGGCCGGTCCGGCGGGCGGCCGCGGCCGTACGTGGCGAGTACGGCCTGGGCCTCGATCGGGTCGCCCAGTCTGGTGCCCGTCCCGTGCGCCTCCAGGACGTCGACGTCCGCGGGGGTGAGCCCGGCGTCCGCCAGGGCCCGTCGGATGACCTTCTGCTGGGCCGGACCGCTGGGCGCGGTGAGGCCGTTGCTGGCGCCGTCCTGGTTGACGGCGCTGCCCCGGAGCACGGCGCGTACGGGGTGGCCGTGGCGGCGGGCGTCGGAGAGGCGTTCCAGGACCAGCAGGCCGGCGCCCTCGGCCATGCCCATGCCGTCGGCGGTGTCGGCGAACGCCTTGCACCGGCCGTCGGCGGCCAGGCCGCGCTGGCGGGAGAACCCGATGAAGGGACGCGGTGTCGCCATCACCGTGACGCCGCCGGCGAGCGCCAGGTCGCACTCGCCCGTGCGCAGGGCCTGACGGGCGAGGTGGATCGCGACCAGCGAGGACGAGCAGGCGGTGTCGACGGAGAGCGTGGGGCCCTCCAGCCCGAGCAGGTAGGCGATGCGGCCGGAGACGACGCTGGTGGCGCTTCCGGTGACGAGGTGGCCCTCGACCCGGCTGTCGTCCCACCAGGCCTCCCCGTAGTCCTGCCAGGACACCCCGGCGTAGACGCCGGTGTCGGTGCCGCGCAGTGCGGCGGGGTCGATGCGGGAGCGTTCGAGGGCCTCCCAGGCCACTTCGAGCAGGACGCGCTGCTGGGGGTCCATCGCGAGGGCTTCGCGCGGGGTGATGCCGAAGAACCCGGCGTCGAAGTCCTGCGGGCGGGAGAGGAACCCGCCGCGCGTGGTGGTGGAGGTGCCCGAGCGGTCGGGGTCCGGGGAGTACAGCTCGTCCAGCGGCCAGCCCCGGTCGTCGGGGAACGCGCCGACGGCGTCGCGGCCCTCGTCGACGAGCCGCCACAGCCCGGCGGGCGAGTCGACCCCGCCGGGCAGCCGGCACCCGCACCCGGTGACGGCCACCGGATCGCCGGAGCCCGCCTCGGCGGCCTTCAGGCGGTCACGGAGCCTGTCGATCTCGGCGACGGCGCGCTTGAGGTAGGTGCGGATCTCCTCCTGTTCCGCCATGGTTCGGTCCTGCCTTTCGCGTGGGTGGGGGGAGGGGCCGGGGGTGCGCCGGGCCGGCCGGAGCCCGGGCCCGCCGCCGGTACGGGCGGTGACGGCACGGGCGGTGACGGCACGGCAAGGGGCTCAGCCGCCCTCGGCGGCGGGTCCGGTGTCCGGCGCGGCCTCGGCGGGTCCGGCGTCCGGCGCGGCCTCGGCCGCGGTCAGGACGGGGGCGTCCGTGTGGCGGGACGTCTCGTAGAGGCGGGCGAGGAGGGCGGCGCGGTGCGGTTCGGGGGCCGACGGCAGCACCACCAGCGTGGCGGCGAGCCCCAGCGAGTGTCGGTGCGCGACCAGCGATTCCAGCGCGGCGAGGCCCCGTACCGGGTCGTCCGGGGCGCGGGCCGGGCCGTTCGGGCCCGAGGTGGCGATCAACAGGAAGGTTTCCAGGGGGAGTTCGAGGGTCGACCGGTGCAGGATCGCGGCCGCGCCGGCCGGTTCGCCAGCCGCCGGTTCGCCAGCCGCCGGTTCGCCACTCGCCGGTTCGCCACTCGCCCGTTCGTCGCCGTCCGGTCCGTCGCCGTCCGGCGCCGTCCGGTCGTCGGCGGCGGTGTGCACGACGGCGGTCAGCGGGGCCACGGCCGAGGCGTCGGCCAGGACCTGCCGCACGGCGTCCGGGTCGGTGGGATCGGCGTTCACCGGATGGAGCTCGGCCGGCCGGCCGGCCAGCCGCGACCGGAGCCGGGCGAGGCCCTCGTCGTCCTCGTCGTGGGGCGCGAGGAGCCAGATGTGCCGGGAGCCCCGGCCGGTGGCGAGGTGGTCGGCCAGCGGCACGGTGTCGGCGAGCGGGCCGACCAGCAGGACGCCGTCCCGCGCGTCCTCGGGCGGCGGGATCCGCAGCACCAGCTTGCCGGTGTGCCGCGCCCGGCTCATGTGGTGGAAGGCGGCGATGGCGTCCTGGACGTCGAAGACGTGGACGGTGGGCGGGTGGAGCACTCCGGTGGCGAAGAGCTCCCGCAGGTCGTGCAGGATTCCGGCGAGTTGCGGCGGTCCGGCCGCCTCCCGGAGGTCGAAGGGCAGGTAGGAGACGCCGGGGTGGTCCCGGGCGATGTCGTCGGGGTCGCGCGGGTCGGTCTTGCCCATCTCCACGAACCGGCCTCCCGGACGCAGCAGACGCAGGGAGGCGTCGGTCGCCTCGCGGGCGAGGGCGTTGAGGACGACGTCGACGCCCCGGCCGGAGGTGGCGTCCAGGAACTCCCGCTCGAAGCCGGTGTCCCGGGAGGAGGCGATGTGGTCGTCGTCCAGGCCCAGCCACCGCAGGGCCGGGTGCTTGGGCGGGCTCGCCGTGCCGAACACCTCGGCGCCCGCGTGGCGGGCGAGCCGGACGGCGGCACTGCCGACGCCACCGGAGGCGCAGTGGACCAGGACGCGTTCTCCGGCCGTCAGCTGGCCGAGGTCGAACAGCCCGTAGGAGGCGGTGGCGAAGGCCACCGGGACGGCGGCGGCGCGGGCGGCCGGCCAGCCCGGGGGCACCGGGACGAGCAGCGGCTCGTCGGTCACGGCGACGGGGCCGAACGCACCGGTGAGCAGGCCCATCACCCGGTCGCCGGGCTTCAGCCGGGTGACGTCCGGGCCGGTGTCGAGCACCGTGCCGGCCCCCTCGGCGCCCAGCGGTCCCGGGTCGCCGGGGTAGAGGCCGAGCGCGTCCAGGACGTCGCGGAAGTTGATCCCGGCGGCCTGCACCGCCACCCGCACCTGGCTGCCCACGAGGGGTGCGCCGACCTCCTCGCAGGAGTCGAGGGCGAGGCAGTCCAGGGTCCCCTTGCCGATCAGGCTCAGCCGCCAGGGCGGTGGGCCGGGCAGCGCGAGCCGGACGTGTCCCGGGGGGAGGGGCAGGAGCGCGGCCGGAACGGACTCCGGCGCGAGGACCTCGCCGGCTCTGATCGCCAGCTGGGAACGCGGGGAGCCGAGCGCCGCGGCGAGGGCCCGGAGGGAGGCCGGGTGCCCGTCGAGGTCGACCAGCGCGAACCGGCCGGGCCGTGCGCCGGCCGAGGCCAGCACGCGCTCCCGCAGGACGCCCTGCCGCGGATCCGTCACCCGGTCGGTGTCGCGGGCCAGGACGGCGCCCCGGGTGAGGACGACCAGGCGGGGCGCCCGTTCCTGCGGCAGGGCGAGGGCGGCCTCGACGAGGGCCAGCGTCCGGTCGGCCGCGCCGGCCGCCGGTACCACCAGGACCCCCGTCGGCAGCCCGGCCCGCGGACCGGGGGTCAGCAGCGGGACGTCCGGGTGGGCCGCGCGCACCTCCTCGGCGGCCGCCGAGGGCCGGGCGGTCGGGGACAGCACCGCCCAGGCGGAGGGGGCGGCGGCGGCCGGGGCGGGGTCCCAGCGGATCTGCGCGAAGGACGGTTCGCGGCCCGGGGCGCCGTCCCGGCGGGCAGTGGCCCGGACGAGGCCGTTGAACGGCAGGGTGCGGGGGGCGGTGGCAGTCATTCCTGGATCCCGTCGATGGCGGCGAAGAGCGCGGCGTCCTCGGCGGTCTCGGCCCAGTGGGTCGCCGGCTCCGGTTCGGTGGCCCCTTCCGCCGGCTCGGCGGCGGAGACGGGCCGCAGGTCCGCCAGGAGGCGGGCGGCGAGCGCCCCGGGCGTGGGGTGGTCGAAGACCGCCGTGATCGGCAGCGCGGCCCCGGTGGCCCGGTTGACCCGGTTGCGCAGTTCGACGGCGGTGAGCGAGTCGAAGCCCAGGTCGGCGAAGGGCGCGTCGGCGTCGATGTCGTCCGTCGAGGAATGGCCGAGGACCTGGACGACCTCGCTGCGCACCAGGTCGGTGAGGATCCTCCCGGCCTCCTTCGGGTCGGCGTCGGCGAGCCGGCGGGGCAGGGTCCGCTCATCGGCCTCGGTGGCCTCGACGGCCTGCGTGCTCTGCTGCCGGGGCCGGACGAGGTCGCGCAACAGCGGTGACGCGGCGCCGTCGTGGTGCAGGGCCACGCCGCTCAGCCGCAGGGGCAGCAGGACGGCCTCGTCGAGGCGCTGTGCCTCGTCGAGGAGCGCGAGGTTGTGGGCGGCGGGCAGTTCGGCGATGCCCAGGTGCTCCAGCCGTCGCAGCGCGGTGGCGTCCAGGTGGCCGGTCATGGCGCTGCGCTCCGCCCACAGGCCCCACGGCAGGGACAGGGCCGGCAGGTGCAGGCCGCGCCGGTACTCGGCGAACGCGTCGAGGAAGGAGTTGGCCGCCGCGTAGTGGGCCTGCCCGGGGGTCCCGAAGACCCCGGCCGCGCCGGAGAACAGGACGAAGGCGGCCGGGGCGTGCGCCAGGGTGGCCAGGTGGAGGTTGATCGCGCCCTCGACCTTGGGCCGCAGCACCGCGGTCACCTGCTCGTCCGTCAGCTTGGCCACGGTGCTGTCGTTCAGGGTGCCCGCGGCGTGGACGACGGCGGTGAGGGGCTGGTCGCCGAGACGGGCGGCGAGGACGGCGTCCAGCTGCGCGCGGTCGGCGGTGTCGCACGCGGCGATGGTGCAGTCCGCGCCCAGGTCGGTGAGCTCGGCCCGCAGGGTGTCGGCGCCGGCGGCGGCCTCGCCGCCCCGGCTGAGCAGGAGCAGGTGGCGCACGCCCTGCTCGGCGACCAGATGGCGGGCGAGCAGCCGGCCGAGGGTGCCGGTGCCGCCGGAGATCAGGACGGTGCCGTCCGGGCCGTACGGCAGTGGCGTGGGCGGCGGGACGGCGGCCCGGGTGAGCCGGGGTGCGTACACCACGCCTTCGCACAGGGCGAGTTGCGGCTCGGTGTCGAGCGGGAGCGTGGCCAGCGCCGATGCGTCGGGCTGTCCGGTCGCGGGGTCGACGACGCGGCCGAAGTCGTCGACGTCGAAGAGGGTGAACTGCCCCGGAGCCTCGTTCTGCGCGGAGCGGACCAGGCCCCAGACCGCGGCGGCGACCGGGTCGGGCGTCTCACCGGGGACGGTCGCGACGGCCCGGTGGGTGAGCACGACCAGCCGGCCGGTGGCCAGGCTCTCCTGGGCGAGCCAGCTCTGCAGCAGCTCCAGCGTCCGCCGGACGGCGGCGTGGACGGCGGGGGCGAGGCCCTCCGGCCCCGGGTCGCCGGTCGGCAGGGGGTGCAGCACCAGGTCGGGGGCGGGCCGGGCGGAGCCGAGGTCCGCCACGAGGGCCGCCGGGTCCGGGTGGAGCGGCGGGGGCCAGCCGCCGTCCGGCCGGGGCCCGGGAGCGGCGCCGAGCCACACCGCGCCCGGCTGCCGGCCGGACGGGGTGGCGGAGGCCACGGGCTTCCAGGAGAGGCGGTACAGCCCCTCGCCGCCGAGACGTCGGCGCGGAGCCCGGGCGCCGGCCGGCCGCATGACCAGGCGTTCGATCCGCAGCACCGGGTTGCCGTCACCGTCGCGGATGTCGACGGTGACGCTCCGCTCGTCCAGCGGCCGGATGCGGGTGCGCAGTGTTCGCGCGCCGGGCCGGTGGAGCTGGACACCGCCCCAGTGGAAGGGGAGTTCGACGCCGGCCGGGCGGCGGACCAGCAGGCCCTGGAGGGCCGCGTCGAGCAGGGCCGGGTGCAGGGCGAAGGCGGGGTCCTCGGCGGCCAGGGCGTCGGGGAGCCGGGCCTCGGTGAAGATGTCCTGGCCGCGCCGCCAGATCCCGGTCAGCGCCCGGAAGGCCGGGCCGTAGTCGTAGCCGCGCAGGCCGACGCCGGCGTAGAACTCGTCCACGTCCAGCGGAACGCTGTGGTCGGGGGGCCAGGACTCGGGCGCCGGCGCGTCGGGCGGCGAAGCGGAGGCGGCGAGGACGCCTCGCGCGTGCAGGGTCCAGGGTTCGCCGGTGACGGCGGTGTGCGGCCGGGAGTGGACGGTGACGCTCCGCCGGCCGGTGGGGTCCGGGCCGCCGACGGTGAGGTGGAGCTGAGTGCCGTCCTCCTCGCCCAGGTGGAGCGGGGCGAGGAGGGTCAGTTCGGTCAGGTGCGGGCAGCCGGACTCCCGGCCCGCGTGCAGGGCGAGGTCGACGAAGGCCGTGCCGGGCAGGATCGGGGCGCCGTGGAGGGCGTGGTCGCGCAGCCAGGGGTGGGTGGCCGGGCCGGCCCGGCCGGTCAGGACCAGGCCGTCGTTCTCCGGGTCGGGCAGGCTGATGTCCAGGACCGGGTGGTCGGTGGAGGCCGCGCCGAGGGTGGCCGCGCGTTCCTGCCGGGTGTCGCCGCCCGAGGTGTCGACCCAGAAGCGCCGCCGCTGGAAGGCGTAGGTCGGCAGGTCCGACGGCTGCCCGGGGTGGTGCGGGTTGAGCGCGGCGGTCTCGACGGCGACCCCCTCGACGTGGGCTCGGGCGACGGCCGCCGTGACGTGGCGCAGCGTGCCCTCGCCGCGGTGCAGAGTGGGCAGGGCCGTGGCCGGCCGGTCCGCCTCGTCCGCGATCTCCAGCACCGCGCTGGACAGCAGCGGGTGGGCGCTGGGTTCGACGAAGAACCGGTAGCCGTCCTGGAGGAGGGCCCGGGCGGCCAGGTCGAACCGGACCGGTTCGCGGAGGTTGCGGTACCAGTAGGCGGCGTCCAGTTCGGCCGCGTCCACCGCGGCGCCGGTGACCGAGGAGTAGAAGTCCAGCTCCCCGGCGGCGGGGGCCACCGGGGCCAGCAACTCCACCAGCTCGGTGCGCAGTTCGTCGACCTGGGGGGAGTGGGCGGCGTAGCTGACCGGGATCCGGCGCGCCCTGACCCGGTCGGCGGCGCACTCCTCCCGCAGGGCCTCCAGCTCGTCCGCCGGGCCCGCGACCACCACGGCCCGGGGGCTGTTGACCGTGGCGACGGTGAGCCCGGGGTACGGTTCCAGCCGCTGCAGCGCCTCCTCGTGGGAGAGCTGGAGGGCGAGCAGGCCGTGGTCGCCCTCCAGACGGGTCAGGGCGCTGCTGCGCTGGGCGACCACCCGGGCGGCGTCGGTCGGCGAGAGGACACCGGCGAAGCAGGCGGCGGCGATCTCGCCCTGGGAGTGCCCGACCACGGCGTTCGGCCTGACCCCGGCGGCGTGCCAGAGCCGGGCGAGGGAGAGCTGGACGGCGAAGAGCGCGGGCTGGACCACGTCCACCCGGTCCAGCAGTTCGGCGCCGGCCCCCGGCGAGAGCGCGTGCCGCAGCGACCAGTCGGTGTACGGAGCCAGGGCGTCGGCGCACTGGGCGATGCTGTCGGCGAAGACCTGGCTCTCCTCGATCAGCCGGGCCGCCATGCCGGGCCACTGCGAGCCCTGGCCGGCGAACACGAACACCGTCCGGCCCTCGGCGGCCCGTCCGGTGACCAGGTCCGGGTCGGTGTCCCCGCTCGCGAGCGCGCCGAGCGCCCGCAGGCAGCCGTCCAGGTCGGGGGCGGTGATCGCGGCCCGGTGGGCCAGGCGGGCGCGGCCGGTGGCCAGGGCGTGGCCGACGGCTTCGGCGGAGGAGGGCGGGAAGGCGTCGAGGTGGCGGCGCAGCTTCTCCGCCTGGGCCCTGAGGGCGGCTTCGCTGTGCCCGCTGACCAGCCAGACGGGTGGCGCCAGGACGGGCGGCCGGACGGTCGGGGCGGCGGTCGGGACGGCGGCCGGTTCCGGTTCCGCCGGGGCCTGTTCGACGATCAGGTGGGCGTTGGTGCCGCTCACCCCGAAGGCCGAGACGGCGGCGCGGCGCGGTCGGCCGGTGTCCGGCCAGGGAACGCTCTCGGAGAGGATCCGCACGGCGCCGGTGCCCCAGTCGACGTGCGGGGTCGGGGTCGCGGCGTGCAGGGTCCTGGGCAGGACGGCGTGCTGCAGCGCCAGGACGCTCTTGATCAGCCCGGCGACGCCGGCGGCGGCCTGGGTGTGGCCGACGTTGGACTTGAGGGAGCCCAGGTGGGCCGGCCGGTCGGCGGCGCGGTCGCGACCGTAGGTGGCCAGCAGGGCCTCGGCCTCGATCGGGTCGCCCAGGGTGGTGCCGGTGCCGTGGGCCTCGATCAGGTCGACGTCCCCGCTGCTCAGCCCGGCCCGTTCCAGGGCCTGGCGGATGACGCGCTCCTGGGACTTCCCGTTGGGCGCGGTCAGGCCGTTGCTGGCGCCGTCCTGGTTGACGGCACCCGCGCGGATCACCGCCAGGACCGGGTGGCCGTTGCGGCGGGCGTCGGAGAGCCGTTCCAGGACGACCGTTCCCGCGCCCTCGGCGAACCCGGTGCCGTCGGCCTCGGCCGCGAAGGAGCGGCAGCGACCGTCGGGGGACAGCGCCCGCTGCCGGGAGAACTCGATGAACAGCCCGGGCGAGGCGATCACGGTGACCCCGCCGGCCAGGGCCAGGGCGCTGTCGCCCAGGAGCAGCGACTGGCAGGCCAGGTGCACGGCCACCAGGGACGAGGAGCAGGCGGTGTCGACCGAGACGGCGGGCCCTTCGAGCCCGAGGACGTAGGCGACCCGCCCCGAGATCACGCTCAGCGGTTTGCCGGTGGTGAGGTAGCCCTGCATCTCCTTGGGCGCCTCGTGCGAGCGGGAGCCGTAGTCCTGGTAGACGGCGCCGGCGAACACCCCGGTGGAGCTTCCGCGCAGCGACCAGGGATCGATCCCGGCCCGCTCCAGCGCCTCCCAGGACGTTTCGAGCAGCAGCCGCTGCTGGGGGTCCATGGAGAGGGCCTCGCGGGGCGAAACGCCGAAGAACTCGGCGTCGAAGTCGGCCGCGCCGGTGAGGAACCCGCCCGTGGTGACGTAGCTCTTGCCGTGCGCGGCGGGGTCGGCGTCGTACAGTCCGGCGAGGTCCCAGCCGCGGTCGTCGGGGAACGAGGAGATGGCGTCGGTGCCGGCCTCCAGCAGCGTCCACAGCTCCTGCGGGGTGTCGACCCCGCCGGGCAGCCGGCAGGCCATGCCGATGACGGCGATCGGCTCGACGGCGGAGCGGGGCTCGGTGACCGCCACCGGGACCTGCCGGGCCGTCCGGTCCGCGGCCTTCCCCGGTGCCTCGCCACCGTCCAGCCGGGCGTGCAGGTGGGAGGCCAGGGCGGCGGGCGTCGGATGGCTGAACGCCAGGCCGGTCGGCAGGCGCAGGCCGGTCGAGCGGGCCAGGCGGTTGCGCAGCTGGACGGCGGCCAGGGAGTCCAGGCCGAGCTCCTTGAACGGCCGGTTCGGGGCGATCGAGTCGGGCGTGCGGTGGCCGAGGACGGCCGCGGTGGTGGAGCGCACGAGGTCGGCCAGCACCTGCCGCTGACGGGCGGACGGCAGCTGCGGATAGTCGGCGGGCAGCCCCGCGGCGGCGCGGCCGGAGTCCTCGCTCCGCTCCTGCCGGGCCCGCTGGACGGGTGCGAGGTCGTCCAGGAACGGGTTGGGACGGTCGGCCGCCCGGGCGGCCAGGAACACCGGCCAGTCGAAGCGGGCCAGGGTGATCCGTGGTTCGCGTCCGGCGGCCAGGGCGGTCAGCTCGGCGGCGGTCGACTCGGGGGTGAGCGAGAGCAGCCCGCGCTCGGTCATCCAGTCGCCGTGTCCGGCACCGAGGCCGCCGGGGGCGTAGCCCCAGGCGATGGAGGTGGCCGCCAGGCCCTGGGCCCGACGGGCCTCGGCGAGCGCGTCGAGGTACGCGTTGGCCGCGCCGTACCCGCTGTGGCCGCCCATGCCGACGGTGCCGAGGACCGAGGAGTAGAGGACGAAGGCATCGAGGTCGAGGCCTTCGGTGAGGTCGTGCAGGTGCTGCGCCCCCTGGGCCTTGACGGCCAGCACCTGCTCCAGGTGATCCTGCGTCAGTTGGTCGATCATGGCGGTCGACAGCACGCCCGAGGTGTGCACGACGCCCGTCAACGGCTCGTCCGGTGGGACGGCGTCGAGGACGGCGGCGAGCGCGTCCCGGTCGCGGACGTCGCAGGCGGTCACGCTCACCCGGCTTCCCAGGGCGGTCAGTTCGGCCGTGAGCTCGCCCGCGCCCGCGGCGTCCGCGCCGTGCCGGCTGAGCAGCAGCAGGTGCGGGGCGCCGGCGGCGGCCAGGGCCCGGGCCGCGTGGGAGCCGAGGAAGCCCGTCCCGCCGGTGATGAGGACCGTTCCCCGGGGCTGCCAGCCGGGGCCCGGCGGGAGTGCGGCCTGCCGCAGCCGCCAGACGCAGCCGCCCCGGGACCGGACCGCGACCTGGTCCTCCGGGCCCGCCACGGCCAGGACGGCGCAGGCCCGGCGCAGGCTCTCCGGATCCGGTCCGAGCGGGAGGTCCAGCAGGCCGGCCCAGCGGTCGGGATACTCCTGGGCGGCGGCGCGGCCGAACCCCCAGAGCGCCGCCTGGGCGGGGTCGACCACGCGGTCGCACTCGTCGACGCGGACGGCCTCGCGGGTGGCGCACCACACGGGGGCTTCCGCGCCCAGGTCGTCCAGGGCCTGGAGCAGGGCGGCGGTGTCGGCCAGCAGACGGCTCGGTCGCGACTGTTCGGGCGGCCGGTGGGAGAGGAACGAGACGACGGTGCCCGGCCGCGGGGCGTCCGCCCCGCCGTCCAGCAGGCGGGCCGCCCCGGCGCGGTCGGTGCCCGGCGGCAGCACCACGGTGCGGATGTCGGCGCCGTCGGAGGCCAGGGCGGTGGCCAGGGCCCGCGGCCAGGGCCCCGCGTCCGGGCCCGGGGTGACCAGCAGCCAGTCGCCCCGGGCGGTCGACGCGGGCTGGGCGGCCATCGGCACCCAGGAGCCGGTGAAGCACGAATCGCCCAGGCGGGCCCGGGAGTTCCGGGAGCCGTGCCAGGCGGCGAGCGCCGGGAGGACGTCGTGGACCGGGGCCTCGTCGGCCAGCCCCAGCAGGGCGGCCACCGCGGTGGTGTCCCGGCGCTCCACGGCCTCCCACAGCGACCGTTCCTCCCCGTCCCCGTCCGGCCGGGCGCCGTCGGCGGCCTCCGGCACGGCGGGCAGCCAGTAGCGCTCCCGCTGGAAGGCGTAGGTGGGCAGCGCGACCCGTCGGGCCCCGCCGAGCACCGGAGCCCAGTCCACCGGCAGGCCGTGGCACCAGGCCCGTGCGAGGGCCAGCAGCAGGTCGGCGGGTTCCCCGGCGTCCCGGTGCAGCGAGGGGAGCACGGTGACGTCCGGCGGCGGCTCGGCGCTGTCGGCGGTCTCCTGGACGCCGACCGCCAGCAGGGGGTGCGGACTCATTTCGACGAAGGTGTCGTGCCCCGCGGCGAGCAGGGCCCGGACGGTGGACTCGAAGCGGACCGGGCTGCGCAGGTTGGTGAACCAGTACGCGGCGTCCAGCAGGCGGGCCGGGTCCGTGTCCGCGGTGACGGTCGAGTAGAACGGGATCCGCGCGGGCCGCGGGACGATCGCGGCCAGGGCCCTGGTCAGGGGCTCGTGCAGGACGTCGACGTCGGCGCAGTGCGAGGCGTAGTCGACCGCGATCCGGGCGATGCGCACGCCCTCCTCGTCGCACCGGGCGAGGAGGCGCTCCAGCTCGTCGCGCGGTCCGGAGACCACGGTGGACGTGGGGCCGTTGTACACCGCGATGCCGAGGCCGGGACAGCCGTCCCGCAGCCGCTCCTCGACCTCGGCGGCCGACAGCCTCAGGGAGGCCATCGCCCCGTCGGTGGCCAGCGTGCCGACCAGCCGGCTCCGGGTCACGGTGGCCAGGACGGCGTCCTCCAGGGTCAGCGCACCGGCCACCCAGGCGGCGGCCAGCTCGCCCTGGGAGTGCCCGACCACGGCGTCCGGAGCCACCCCGTGCGCGCGCCAGACCTCGGCGAGCCCGGTCATGACGGTGAACAGGGCGGGCTGCACCACGTCGTCGCGCTCCAGGGACGGGGCCGTCGGCTCCTGTGCCAGCACCGACCGCAGCGACCAGTCGCAGTGCGCGGACAGGGCCCGGTCGCAGGCGTCGACGTGCGCGCGGAACACCGGCGAGGCGGCCAGCAGGCCGCGCGCCATGCCGGCCCACTGCGAACCCTGGCCGGGGAAGACGAAGACCGTCCGGTGACCGGGCCGGGCCTCGGCCTCGACGGCCTCCCGGGAGGCGGCGCCGTCGGCGTCGGCCGAGCGGGCCAGGGCGTCCAGGGCCGCAGACAGGGCCTGCGCGTCGTCGCCGACCACGGCCGCCCGGTGGTCGAGCGCGGTCCGGGTGGTGAGCAGGGACCAGCCGATGTCCCGGGGGTCCGCCCCCGGGTCGTCCCGCAGGAACTCGGCCAGCCGCCCGGCCTGGGCGCGCAGCGCCCGCGGATCGGCGGCGCTGAGCGCCCACGGGAGGGCGGACGCGCCCCACTTCGCGCCGGGGCGGTCGCCAGGGCGGTCGCCGGGGCCGTTGTCGGGGCGGCCGTCGGGGCGGTGGTCGTCGGAGCGGTCGTCGGGTGCCGCCGGAACGCCGTCCGGAGCCTCTTCGAGGACGACGTGGACGTTGGTGCCGCTGATCCCGAAGGAGGAGACGCCCGCCCGCCGGGGGACCGGCCCCCGCGGCCAGCGGACGCGCTCGGTCAGCAGCCGCACCCGCGCCGCCTCCCAGTCGACGCGGGTCGAGGGCGCGTCGATGTGCAGGCTGGCGGGCAACTCCTCGTGCTGGAGCGCGAGCACCATCTTCACCAGACCGGCGACTCCGGCGGCGGCCTGCGCATGGCCGATGTTCGACTTGAGCGAGCCCAGCAGCAGGGGGCGGCCGGCGTCCCGGCCCTCGCCGTAGGCCCGGCCCAGCGCCTGGGCCTCGATCGGGTCGCCGAGCGTCGTCCCGGTGCCGTGGGCCTCGACCGCGTCCACGGAGGCGGGACCCACACCCGCCTGCGCGAGCGCGCGCCGGACGACCCGCTCCTGCGCGGGCCCGCTGGGAGCACTGAGACCGCTGCTCGCACCGTCCTGGTTGACGGCGCTGCCGAGCAGGACCCCCAGGACCGGATGGCCGTGGCGGCGCGCGTCGGAGAGCCGTTCCAGCAGGACCAGGGCCGCGCCCTCGCTCCACGCCGTGCCGTCGGCCGCGTCGGCGAACGGCTTGCACCGGCCGTCGGGCGCCAGCCCGCGTTGGCGGGAGAACTCGATCCACATGCCCGGCGAGGAGAGCACGGCCACCCCACCGGCCAGCGCCAGCCCGCACTCGCCGGAGCGCAGCGACCGGCAGGCCAGGTGGACGGCCGCGAGCGAGGAGGAGCACGCGGTGTCGACGGTCAGCGCGGGCCCGTGGAGACCGAAGGCGTACGCCAGCCGACCGGAGGCCACGCTGGTGGTGGTCCCGGTCAGGGCGTAGCCGGCGCCCTCGCCGGACGCCTGCTGCATCCGCGGGCCGTACTCCTGGGCGGTCGCACCGATGAACACGCCGGTGTCGCTGCCCCGCAGCGAATCGGCGGGGATGCCGGCGCGCTCGAACGTCTCCCAGGCGGTCTCCAGCAGCAGGCGCTGCTGGGGGTCCATCGCCAGCGCCTCGCGCGGGGAGATGCCGAACAGGCCGGCGTCGAACTGCGCGGCGTCGTACAGGAAGCAGCCCTGGCGCACGTACGTCCTCCCGGACGCGTCGGGGTCGTCGGAGAACAGCCCGTCGAGGTCCCAGCCCCGGTCACGGGGGAAGTCCGCGACGGCGTCCCGGCCCTCGCGCACCAGGTCCCACAGCTCCTGCGGGGACCCGACGCCGCCGGGCAGCCGGCAGCCGAGCGCGACGACGGCCACCGGATCACGGCCCTGCTCCGGGAGACCGGCGGACGGATCCTCGGCCCGGGAGGTCCGCCCGTCCCCGGCGGCCAGCAGCCGGACCACCTCGGTCGCCGCGGCGCGCGGGGTCGGGTGGTCGTACGTCAGGGTGTCCGGTAGCGTCCGCCCGACGGCCGTACCGAGTTCCACGGAAAGCTGCACGGCGGTGAGGGAGTTCATCCCGAGGTCCGCGAAGGAGCGGCGCGGATCGATCCGTTCGCCGGCCGGGTAGCCGAGCAGGGCGCCGGTGCGGCTCAGGAGCAGGTCCAGGACGGCCCGTTCGGGATCCGGGCCGGCGAGGGCGGCGAGGCCCGGTGACAGGTGCGTCGGGTCCGTGGGCGAGGCCGCAGGCTCGGTCGGTGCGGTCGGTGCGGTCGGTGCGGTCGGTGCTGCGGCGGGCGGGCGGCCGGTCTCCGCGGGAACGGCGGCGTCCGCGGCCCCCTCGGGCGTCAGCCAGTGCTCCCTGCGCTGGAAGGCGTACGTCGGCAACGCGATCCGCCGTGCGGGCAGGTGCCCGAAGACCGCGGACCAGTCGACCGGGACCCCGTGGACGTACAGCTCCGCCAACGCCCCCGACAGCGCGGCCGGTTCCGGGACCGTGTCGCTGAGCAGCGCGATCGTGCCGCGGTGGTCCGCTCCCTCCGCCTCCAGGCAGCGCCCCGCCATCGTGGTCAGGGTGGCGTCGGGTCCGAGCTCCAGGAAGTGGGCGGCCCCGCTCCGGGCGGCGGCGCGGACGGCGTCGCAGAACCGTACGGTTCCCCGCAGTTGATCGACCCAGTACCCGGCCGTGCACAGGTCCTCCCCGCGCGCCGGGGCGCCGGTCAGCGAGGAGACCACCGGCACCTCCGGCGGCCGGAACCGGATCGACGCGACGACCTCCGCGAACTCGTCCAGCACCTCGTCGACCTGGGGCGAGTGGAAGCCCTTGGCCACCCGGAGGATCCTGGTGCGCGCTCCGCGGCGCCCGAACGCCTCGGCCGTCGCGCGCACACCGCTCGCCTCCCCCGACACGACGACGGCCCGGGGGCCGTTCACGGCGGCGAGCGAAACCCGACCGCTCCACTCGTCCAGCAGCGGGGCGATCTCCTCCTCGGTGGCCTCGATCGCCGCCATCGCCCCCTCCGGGAGCGCGCTCATCAACCGACCGCGCTGCGCCACCAGCAACGCCGCGTCCGGCAGGGAGAACACGCCCGCGACGAACGCCGCGGACAGCTCCCCGATCGAGTGGCCGAGCAGGACGTCCGGGTGGATCCCCCAGCTGGTCAGCAGCCGGTGGAGCGCGACCTCGAACGCGAAGAGCGCTGGCTGGGTGTAGGCGGTGTCGTCCAGCAGCGCCGCCTCGTCGCCACCCGGGTCGGCGAACACCACGGACGCCAGCGGGCGGGGGAGGTGAGCGTCCAACGCCGCGGCCACCTCGTCGAAGGCCGCCGCGAACACCGGCTGGTGCCGGTGCAGTCCGCGGCCCATCGCGGGACGCTGGCTGCCCTGTCCCGTGAAGACGAAGGCGACGCCCTGCCGACCGCACGTCTCGCCGGTGCGGACGAGGGGCGAGGGGCTCCCCGCGGCGACGTGGGACAGTCCCTCCCGCAGCGCGTCCTGCCCATCGGCGACGACGGCCGCGCGCCAGTCGAAGTGGGTCCGGGTCGTCGCCAGCGAGTACGCGACGTCGAGCGATTCCGGCGGCGTGCCCCACAAGGCGCCCGGAGCAGCCGGGGCCGGATCCTCGACGCCCTTGACGCCCTTGACGCCGTCGGTGGCCTCGACGCCCTCGGTGGCCCGGACCGCCGAGGTCAACTGGCCGAGCAGCGTGCGGGCCTGGGCCTGCAGGGCCTCCCGCGTCCGCCCGGACAGCACATGGACGTGCTCCGAGCGCACCCGGTCCGCCCGCGGCTCCGTTCCGTCCGTCCCCGGGGCCTCGGACACCACCACGTGGCAGTTGGTGCCGCCGAGCCCGAAGGAGTCGACGGCGGCGACCAGCGGCACCCGCCGGGGCGACCAGTCCTCCAGGGCGAGCGGAACCCGCAGGTTCAGGTCCCCCAGCCGGATGAGCCGGGACGGCTCCCGGTAGTTCGGCTGCGGGACGATCGCCCGGTGCCAGACCGAGAGAGCGGCCTTGATGAAGCCCGCGATCCCCGCCGCGGCCTCCAGGTGACCGATGGCGGCCTTGACCGAGCCGACCGCCACCGGGTGTCCGCTGTCGTGGGCGGCGCCCAGCGTGCCGCCCACGGACCGCGCCTCCACCACGTCGCCGGTCGGCGTCCCGGTGGCGTGGAGTTCCACGAACTGCACCGAGTCGAGGGTCCCGGCGCGGTCGTTCACCCGGCGCAGCAGCTCCTGCTGCGCCACGACGCTGGGGTGCGTCAGACCCGGCCCGCCGCCGTCGTTGTTGACGCCGCTGCCCCGGACGACGCAGTAGATCCGGTCTCCGTCCGCCAGTGCCGCGGACAGGGGTTTGAGCAGGACGACCCCCGCGCCCTCGCCGGGCACGAAACCGTTGGCATCCTTGTCCAACGGCCGGCAGCGGCCGTCGGGTGAGAGGGCGCCGAACTGCCCGGCTCCCGCTGCCCCGTCCTGATCGAGCAGCAGACTGACGCCGCCCGCCAGGGCGGCTTCGGAGTCTCCGTTCAGGAGGGACTCGCAGGCCAGGTGAAGGGCCACCAGGGACGACGACTGCCCGGTGTCCACCGTCATGCTCGGACCGCCGAGCCGCAGCGCGTAGGACACCCGGTTGGCGATCATGCTGCGCTGGAGCCCCGTGAAGGTGTGCAGACCGTAGCCGCCCGCGCCCTGACGCCGTGTGATCACGGCGTAGTCGTCGCGCATGGCCCCGAAGTAGACGCCGGTGTCGAGCCCGCTCAGTGCGGACGGCCGGATTCCGGCGTCCTCGATGCTCTCCCAGGCCACTTCGAGGGCCAGCCGCTGCTGCGGATCGAGCGCGGCCGCCTCCTTCGGCGAGATCCCGAAGAAGTCGGCATCGAACTCCGCCGGATTCTCGATGAATCCACCGGAGCGGGGGCGGTTCGGGAGCCGCGCCCGGGAATCGTCGGGCGGTGCGGAGATCGCACTGGCGCCAACGGTCAGGAGGGACCAGTAGGACCGGACATCGGGTGCCGAGGGGAAACGGCAGCTCATCCCGACGACGGCGATTCTGTCGTCCACGGACATCACGCTCCTCCACCCGCGGCGCATCGGGTCGCACCGGGGCGCACCGGATCGGGCCGACGGGTGCCGCGGTCGACGGATGCCGCACGGGTCGATCCCGGGCGCGCGGCCGCGGTGTGACGGTCGGTGTGCTACTCGGCTATCGACGTGCTGTAGGTCCAGCTGAACACCGGCAGCAGCCGGCCGTCGACGTACTCGGTTCCGCCGTTCTGCTCGAAGTGGTGGTGCTGCCCGTAACGGGTCACGACCACCTGGGCGCCGGACATGGCCGTCGAATGATCTGACGAGGCGTTGGGCAGGATCTCCGGCCGCCCTTCCAGGACGACGTCGCGCTCGGCTCCGCCGGAATCTGTGACATGAATTCGCATGGACATTCTGTGGCCACCCTGGATGTTGGACCGACAAGGGCGAGTGATTGCGAAGAGTTATCGCTCCAGGTTCTCCGACCGGGTTTCCCGGGCCCGGTCGGGCTCGGTGGATACCCTCGGTCATGATTTTGCGTTCTGCTGACGCACCAAATCTTCGGAAACTGCTCGATATGTCACAAGTACAGCACGCCTGATCTGTCGGTGCAAGAAGTTCCGGGCCCGGGGTTGATGGAAAGTTTTATGGATGAAAAATACACGATCATTCGGGGTTGCTCGCGGCGGGCCAGGGGGGGGAGGTGTTCTCCTTCTGTCATCCGGCGGCCGTTCTGGGGCGCCGTGCCTCAGGAGTCCTGGCCGAAATCCTCTTTCCGGCGGCAGCCCCAGACCCCGACGGTCGACCGCTTCCCGCGGAGCGGCAGGTCCCCGACGAAGACGAGGTCGTCCGGAGGGCTGCTCAGCATCGAGTAGGTCTCGCCGGACAGCAGAATCGCGTGCGAGGCATCCTTCGTCATCTGTTCGAGACGCGAGGCCGTGTTCGTGGTGTCGCCGACCGCCGCGTACTCCAGGCGGCGGGCGGATCCGACCGTGCCGGACATCACCGGCCCGCTGTTCAGGCCGATCCCGATGCGGAACCCCGTGCCCAGTCCCTCCTGCCGCAGCCACGCGTTGAAGGCGGGCAGGGCGTCCCGGTCCATCGTCCTGGCCGCCGCCAGGGCGAGGTCGGCGTGGAACTCCTGCTCGATCGGTGCCCCGAAGGCGGCCATGATCCCGTCGCCCAGATAGGACACCAGGGTTCCGCCGTGGTCGAGAATGACGTCGCTCATCGAGCCGAGGTACTGGTTGAGGGTGCTGATGACCAGGTCCGGAGCGCTGTCCTCGGCCCAGGAGGTGAAGCCGCGGAGGTCGGCGAACATGATCGTCGCGGTGCGCTTTTCCCCCTTCAGCCTGAGGTCCTCGTCGACCTGCAGGAGGACCTTGTCGACGATGGGCGGGGGGATGAACCGGGCGAACATCCCGCGGATCCGGTCCTGCTCCAGGTCGTGCAGCCGCTTCCGGTTGAGGCTCGCGTCGATGCGCGCTCGGAGAAGGACCTTGTTGGCCGGTTTCGGAATGTAGTCGGCCGCACCGAGGCTGATCGCCTTGACGATGCTGTCCATGTCTTCGACCCCCGAAATCATGATGACCGGAATATCGCGCGTCGCGACGTCCTTCTGGACGTGCTCCAGCACACTGAAACCGTCCATCCCGGGCATTTCGATGTCCAGCAGAACGGCATCCACGTCTTTCGTCGACAGGAGGTCGCAGGCCGCCTGGCCGTCCTCCGCGGTGATCGCCAGATACCCTTCCATTTCGACGAGCCTGGTGAGGAGCATCCGGTTGACGGGATCGTCGTCCACCACCAGGACGCATGGCTGGTCAAATTTCATGTCGAAGCCTCCCTGCAAGGATTTCGGCACCCCGCAGGATCCGGGCGTACGAGTGCCCGGTCAATAGCCCGCCACCGTGCTCGTTTCGCTGAATCGCAGGCCCTGCGATCCGCCGCGCGGCTCGGGTGCCGGATGGCGGTTCCGTTTCGTCGTCGTGCGAAATGAACCTGCCATCACCATTGTTGCGGAAATCCTCCGCAAAGCCAGAGCCGGTGGGCCTGGCCGGTTCGGGCCGGTTCGGTGTTCCCGGGGCGAGGGGGACGGACGGCCGTCAGTCGGCCGAATCCGCTCGGCCGGCACTTCGGACGAGATGGTGCAGGGCGAGCTCGGCCTCGGCGCGGACGCTGGCATCCGGATCGTCGAGCAGGAGCCGAAGGGTCCGAACGGCTGCCGAGCTGTCCGCCCGCTGATAGTCGAGGCGGCCCAGGGACCAGGCCACCAGGCTGCGAACGAAGCCGGCGGGGTCGGAGCTCTCCGCCGAAAGGGCGCGGACGACGTCCTCCTCCCGTTCGGGATCCGCCCGCGCGAGAGCCGCCGCCGCCCACACCCGGACGAAGCTGAGCGGGTCGCCCAGTGCCGCCTCCAGCAGGGGCACCGCGTCGGCCGAACCGGTCTCTCCCAACGCGTACACGCCCAGCCGACGTTCGGTCGGATCGTCGCTCCGGGCGAGGGCCGCCCAGGAGGCGGTCGGCCGGCCCAGGTACTCGCCGCTCCCCGAACGCTCGTCCCCGTTCATACCGTGCCTCCGCCCAGGGCCCGGTCGAGGGTGCAGGCGGCGCTGATCAGGCTCAGGTGGGTGAGTGCCTGTGGATAGTTGCCGGCGCCCTCTCCGGTTTCCGAGGTCTCCTCCGCGAAGAGGCCGAGGTGATTGGCGTGGGTGAGCATCTTCTCGAACAGGAACCTCGCCTGTTCGACCTGGCCGGCGAGAGCCATCGCTTCGACGAGCCAGAACGTGCAGATGTTGAACGTCCCTTCGTTCCCCTGAAGGCCGTCACCCGCGGCCGTGCTCACCTCGTACCGGTACACCAGGCTGTCCGACGAGAGGTCCTCCACGATGCTGCTCAGGGTGCCCAGCATTCTCGGGTCCTTCGGTGAAATGAAGCCGACCATCGGCATGGTGAGGATGCTGGCGTCCAGGGCGCTCGCCCCGAAGCACTGCACGAAGGTGCCGCGTTCGGCGTCGTAGCCCTCCCGCATGATCGTCCTGAAGATCTCGTCGCGAGCGGCCGTCATGCGACCGCTGTCCAGCGGGAAACCGCGGCGCGTGGAAATCCGCAAGGTCCGGTCCAGGGCCGCCCAGCACTGCAGCTTCGAATGGACGAAGTGCTGTTTCCGGCCCCGGATCTCCCATATTCCTTCGTCAGGCCGGTGCCAGTTGGACGCGACCCACTCGGCCATGCGTTCCAGGTGCCGCCACAGATCGTAGGAGATGTGGCAGACGCGTGCGTCGAAGATCTCGATCGCCGTGAGCAACTCGCCGTAGATGTCCAGCTGGAGCTGCTGCGACGCCCCGTTCCCGATGCGCACCGGCCGCGAATCCCGGTATCCCTGAAGGTGGTCGAGGACGATTTCGTCGAGCCGGGAACTCCCGTCGACCCGGTACATGAGTTTCAGCGGACTTCCCTCCCCGGTCTCCTTCGCGCGTTCCTCCAGCCACCCCATGAAACGGATGGTCTCCTCGGTGAACCCGAGTTGCATGAACGCCGAGAGGGTCAGGGCCGCGTCCCGTATCCAGGTGAAGCGGTAGTCCCAGTTCCGGTCCCCTCCCACCTCCTCGGGAATGCTGGTGGTCGGGGCCGCGACGATCGCGCCGGTCGGGTCGTGGGTCAGGAGCTTCAAGGTGAGGGCGGAGCGCCACACCATCTCCCGCCACCGGCCGGTGTAGGTGCACTGGCCGAGCCAGGCCTTCCAGTAGTCGATGGTGCGGTGCAGGAGGTCCTGCCCCGTCAGCCGCGCTTCGAGCAGGTCGCCCGCACCGCCGGCGCCCTCCACCTGGCGCAGGAGGAAGGTGGCCTCCTCGCCCTCGTGCAGGGTGAACTCGACGCAGACCCCGTCGTCCACGGTGGCGAGCGGGAACCTGCTGGTGAGGGCGATGGAGAAATCGCCGCCGTGGAAAACGGCTCCGCGTCCCTCCTGGGTGATTTCATGTCCCTTTCGGGCGAAATCGAAGGCAGGCAGGCAATCGAGGCGGAAGGACATGCTGCCGCGCACCGCCTTGGCTATGC
Source organism: Kitasatospora sp. NPDC048715 (assembly GCF_043198905.1). Taxonomy (NCBI): domain Bacteria; kingdom Bacillati; phylum Actinomycetota; class Actinomycetes; order Kitasatosporales; family Streptomycetaceae; genus Kitasatospora; species Kitasatospora sp. NPDC048715. The sequence goes on from NZ_JBICVH010000004.1 coordinate 385,782, forward strand.
GGACGATCTGATGAGACTTCACGTCGGAATCCGAGCGTTTGACCGGCATGAAGTCGACCAATTCGCCCACGCCTTCCGTGCTCAGGAAACGCGTGATCAGGACGGCGGTGTCGGGCATGTACATCTGCTGGCGACGCCCCGGCAGTGTCGGCGATATTTTGAAATATCCTCCCCGCCGGTCGTCGACCAGGCGGGCGAACACGCTCGGTGAATCGAATCTGGGAAGGCAGCACCAGTCGATGGAACCGTCCGTACCGACCAGGGCCGCCGTGTGCATGTCCCCGATCAGCCCGTAACTCTCAATCGGTTTGTAGCTCATGCCGGTTCCTGTTTGGCTTCGAGCTGAACATGATTCAATCATGCTCTGCCGGGACCTCGGCTGCCAGCCGTACGGCCGCCTCTTCGGCGGCCGGGCCCGCTCCGCGGCCTGTACCCCGCGTGGAACAACTCGGCCTCCACGGTGGACCGGTGGCTGCCCGGGGCGATCCCGCGGACCGCCCACCCCGGCGGTGGACCGCCCGCCCTGCCCGCGCCGCCGCCGGTCGCTCCGGCGCCCGCTCCCGGCTGTTCGCCCGGGCCGACGAGGTTGAGCACGGAGGCGGACCGTACCCGGGCCTCGACCGTCCCGTCCCGGTCCGTTGCGCCGTTGCGCCGTTGCGCCGTTGCGTCGGCGCGTCGACGGGACGGGAGGGACGGACGGGGTGTCAGAATCGGCGGGTTCATGCCCATGACGGGAACGCGGCCGGAACACCGGCCGGAACGCGGCGGGACCACGGCGGAGACGCGACGGGACCAGGTCCGAAGGAGCGAGCGATGAGTGGCGGGGTGCGGCCGGAGCTGGGACAGGTGTCGGAGACGGCGCTGTGGACGCTGTGGCACCGGGCGGTGGAGGCGCGGCGGCCGGACACCGTGCTGCCGGACCCGAAGGCGGTCGAGCTGGTGGGCCGGATCGACTACCCGTTCGCGACGCGGTTCGGGGAGAACGCCTTGGTGAGCCAGCTCCAGGCGCTGCGGGCGGCCTGCTTCGACCGCGAGGTGTCCGACTTCCTGACCCGCTGCCCGCGCGGCACCGTGGTCGGGCTCGGGGACGGCCTGGAGACCCAGGCCTGGCGGGTCGACAACGGCCGGGCGGACTGGCTGTCGGTGGACCTGGCGGAGACCGCCGCGCTGCGTCGGCAGCTGCTGCCGCCGGACGAGCGGCACCGGATCGTGGCCCACTCGGCCACCGACCCGGGCTGGATGGACGCGGTGGACCCGGCGAACGGGGTGCTGATCAGCGCCGAGGGGGTGCTGATGTACCTGCGGCCGCAGGAGGTCCGCGGCCTGATCGCGGCCTGCGCCGAGCGCTTCCCCGGCGGGGCCATGGTGCTGGACGCGGTGCCGCGCTGGTTCAGCCGGCGGGCCGTCGAGGGCAAGCTGCGGGACCGGTACTACCAGGCGCCGCCGATGCCGTTCGGGATGGACGCGGACGAGTGCGGCCTGCTGGCCACCGCGCACCCGGGGGTCGTCGACGTGCGGGAGGTGTACCCGGAGGGCGGGCGCCCGCCGCTGAGCACCCTGCTGCCGCTCGTGCGCCGGATCAAGCAGCGTCCGTCCGTGGTCGCGCTGCGTTTTGCCTAATCTTGAAGAAACGCTGGTCAACCTGGAACCATGGTGTCGGGGCGTACGTCGTAACCACGGGTGATCGGCCGGGGGGACAGGCCGCCCGGCACGTTAGGCTCGCTCTGGGGGAGCGGCCTGGGTGCCGCCATCGGACGAATTTGCCGGGACGGGCACGCTGCTCCAGGGGGAGGGCGGCCGGTCCCGTCCTGCCACGGAGGGACTGGCCTTGCACATCGACGCCTGGATCGAGGGGATTCCGCCGACGGCGGTGTACGCCGTTGTCGGTCTGATCATCGGGCTGGAGTCGCTGGGCATTCCGCTGCCCGGCGAGATCGCCCTGGTCACGGCGTCCCTCATGGCGGTCAAGGGTGTGGTGAGCCCGTGGGGCGTCGCCATCTGCGCGATCGCCGGCGCGATCATCGGCGACTCGATCGGCTACTCGATCGGGCGCAAGGGCGGCAAGCCGCTCTTCGAGAAGCTGGGACGCAGGTTCCCCAAGCACTTCGGGCCCTCCCACCTGGCCACCGCCGAGCGCTCGTTCCAGAAGTGGGGCATGTGGGCGGTCTTCTTCGGCCGCTTCATCGCCCTGCTGCGCATCTTCGCCGGTCCGCTCGCGGGCGCGCTGAAGATGCCGTACTGGAAGTTCCTGATCGCCAACGTGCTGGGCGGCGTGGTCTGGGCCGGCGGTACGACGCTGCTGGTCTACAAGGTCGGCAAGAGCATCGAGCCCTGGCTGGCCCGGTTCTCGTGGGCGGGCCTGGGGGCGGCGCTGGTGATCGGCCTGCTGTCGGCCTGGATCATGAAGCGCCGCGCCGCCAAGACGCACGCCAGGATCGAGGCGGAGGAGGCGGCCAAGGCCGCCGCCGCGGCGAAGGAGCCGGTCGCCGACTGACCACCCCGCCGACCGGCCCCCCGGTCGGCCCCCCGGCAGGGTCCCGGTCGATCGTCCGACCGGTCCCGGACCGGTCGTCCACCACCACCGTCGTGGTGCCCTCGGGCCCTCGGAGTAGCATCGGTCGGGTACTGCCGATCTTGCACTCCGGAGGGCCCGATGTCTTCGCAGCCGACCTGGGACGCCGTGGACGCCTACTTCTCCGAGCGGCTGGTCGGACACGACCCGGTGCTGGAGCAGGCCACGGCCGCCGCCCGCGCGGCCGGACTGCCGAACATCGCGGTGGCCCCCAACCAGGGCAAGCTGCTGCACCTGCTGGCGCTGACCCTGGGTGCGAAGCGGATCCTGGAGGTCGGCACGCTCGGCGGCTACAGCGCCATCTGGCTGGCCCGGGCGCTGCCCGCGGACGGCACCCTGATCACCCTGGAGCTCGACCCCCGGCACGCCGAGGTCGCCCGGGGGAACCTGGCGGCCGCCGGGCTGGCGGGGGTCGCCGAGGTGCGGGTGGGCCGGGCCGCGGACTCGCTGGCCGAACTGGTGGAGCAGGGCGCGGACCCCTTCGACCTGGTCTTCATCGACGCCGACAAGCCGAGCAACCCGGAGTACTTCCGCCGGGCGCTCCAACTGACCCGACCGGGCTCGCTGATCATCGTCGACAACGTGGTGCGCGGCGGCGCGGTCGCCGACCCGGCCGGCACCGACCCGGCGGTGGTCGGCACCCGGGCGCTGCACGACCTGATCGCGGCCGAGCCGAGCGTCACCGCGACCTCGGTGCAGACGGTCGGCAGCAAGGGCTACGACGGCTTCACCCTGGCCCGCGTCCAGGGCTGAAAGTCCAGCGCTGAAAGTCCGGGGCCGAACGTCCGGGGCCGAAAGTCCAGGGCCGAGACCCGCGCCGCCAGGGCGTCCGCGGGCCCACCCGTACCACCGGCGCCCGTTCGCGCCCACCTGTACCACTCACACCCACCTGTACCACTCACACCCACCTGTACCACGCGCGCTCACCCGCGCTGACCGGAGAACGGAGACATCGTGCGGATCGGACTGCTGGGAACCGGCCCCTGGGCGGAGCGGGTGCACGCGCCCGTCCTGGCCGAGCACCCCGGGCTGGAGTTCACCGGCGTCTGGGGCCGCCGACCGGAGGCGGCCGAGGCACTGGGCGCCGCCCACGGCGTGCCCGGGTACGCGGACCTCGACCGGCTGCTGGCCGAAGTGGACGCGGTCTCCATCGCGCTGCCCCCGACCGTGCAGGCGGGTCTCGCGGTACGGGCCGCCGAGGCCGGCTGCCACCTGCTGCTGGACAAGCCGGTCGCGCTGACCGTGCCGGACGCCCGGGCCGTGGCCGAGGCGGTGCGCGAGCACAAGGTCGCCTCGGTGGTCTTCTTCACCGTGCGCTTCGGCGGCGAGCAGATCCCGTGGATCGAGCGGCAGGCGGAGCTGGGCGGCTGGTTCACCGGCCGCTCGGACTGGCTCGGCTCGGTGTTCGCGCCCGGCAGCACCAGCCCGTACGCTGCCTCGCCGTGGCGGGTGGAGAAGGGCGCGCTGTGGGACGTCGGCCCGCACGCGCTGTCCGTGCTGCTGCCGGTGCTGGGCGACGCGACGCAGGTGACGGCGGCGGCCGGCCCGCTGGACACCGTGCACCTGGTGGTGCGGCACGCCGGCGGCGCCTCCAGCACGCTCGCGCTCAGCCTGACCGCGCCGCTCGCGGCGGGCGGGACGGGCATGGAGCTGCGCGGTGAGCACGGCGTGGTGCAGCTGCCCCCGCGCGGCGAGGGCCCGGTCGCGGCGCTGCACCGGGCGCTGGACGCGCTGCGGGCCTCGGCCGCCTCCGGCGAGCCGCACCCCTGCGGGGCGGACTTCGGGCTGCGGGTGGTCGAGATCCTGGTCGGCGCCGAGCGTTCGCTGGCGAGCGGCGGCCCGGTGGAGGTCTGAGCGGTCGACGCGGCCGGGCCCGGGCGGGGCCCGGCGGTTCGGACGGACGCCGGGTAGGGCCCGGCGGTTCGGACGGACGTCGGGTACGGACCGATGGTTCGAAAGGGCGCCGGGCGGGGCACGTGGGTGCCCCGCCCGGCGCCGTCCGTCAGATGCCGAACGGCGCGGCGTAGCGGACGGTGCCCGCGGGCAGCGGGTGGTCGGCGTCCAGGGAGAGGGCCATCAGCGCCTCGTCCGGGACGTCGATGGTCAGGCCGATGCCGTGGGCGCCGGCGCGGGTGAAGCCGAACCGCGGGTAGTAGTCCGGGTGGCCCAGGACGACGACGTGGCGTTCGCCCAGGCCCCGTGCCGCGTCGAGGGCGGCGCGGACGGCGGCGGAGCCGGCGCCGGTGCGCTGGTACGCGGGGAGCACGGCGCACGGGGCCAGGCACAGGGCCGGGACGTCGCCGATGTGGCAGCGGGTCAGCAGGGCGTGGCCGACGGCGGTGCCGTGCTCGTCGGCGGCGACGAGGGACAGGCCCTCGATCCAGGAGGCGTCGGCGCGCAGTGGACCGCTCAGACCGGCGGCACCGGCGGCAGCGACGGCCCGGCCGGCGGCGGGGCCGAGGACGGCCGGCGGTCGGCGGGGCGGGCCGGCGGGATGACCGGGGCGCGGAAGTCGCGCGGGCCGGTCCACAGCGCGGGGACGGCGTCGCTGCGGCGGGCCAGTTCGTACGCCAGGGCCTCGTAGTTGACCCGCCAGCCGTGGAAGTGCGCCCAGGCCTCCTCGACCGGGCGCTCGCGCGGGAAGCCGGCCGCGGTGATCATCGCGACGGCGCCCAGGTACTCGGCGTAGGTCAGCCGGATCGGGACGTCCGGGTCCGGGTCCGTGTCGAAGTCGATCCGCAGCGAGCGGGCGATGTCGCGCAGCGCGGTGAAGCCGGCCCGGAGCACCAGCCGGGCCTCGGGCGGGGCCGAACGCGGGCAGAGCGCCAGGTGCAGGGCGGCGGCGTCCATCACGGCGATCAGTCCGACCACCCAGCTGCGGTTGGGCTGCGGGGAGCGGAAGGAGAGCAGCACCGGGTAGTTGGAGTGGCTCTCGCCGATGTCGGCGGCCAGCCGCTCCCAGTCCCGGTAGAGCTGGGGGAGCGCGGTCTCGGTGTCCACCAGGGACTGGCGGGCCAGCAGCTCGGGGCCCCAGGCGGGCTCGCCGGCCCGGGACTGCAGCAGCGTCACCTCTGTCTCGCGGCGCTGGTAGGCGGCGTAGAGGGTCGGCAGGTAGGAGATCTGGAGGGCGATCACCAGCGGGCCGCTGGCGGCGGCCAGGAAGTCGATCGCGGAGAGGTGCAGCCGGTCGCCGCTGGCGAAGCCGAGGGTGAACAGACTGGACCCGGCCTCGCGCACGGCCACCGACCAGCTGAGCTCCGAGGTGCCGTGCAGCAGCAGGGTGTAGGCGGTGAGCATGCAGCTGAGCCACACCCCGAGCATGCCCAGCAGCACCAGCGGCGCCAGCCAGGTGAGCGCCCGGTCCTGCGCGTGGTAGCCGCGGCCCGGTCCGGCGGCCAGCCGCAGCAGCCCGCGCAGCATCCGCCAGAGCCGCATCACCAGCGACGAGTAGAGCCCGCGCGGAACGACCAGCGTGCGCAGGATGCTGCCGACGATCAGCAGGAGCAGCATCGCGCCGAGGGCGGTCTGGATCATCCTCATGGCGTCATTCTGGCGGTACGCCGGGGCTGTCGCGGACCGGTGCCCGCGCGGGTCGGCCGTCGGCCGTCCGTCCACCTGCCGTCCGCCCGCCGTCCGTGGCCGGGGCGCCCCGGTTCACCGCACCGAGTATGACCATGATCACACCAAGGCGAGGCATACGTACTGATGTTCCCACCGCGTCTATGTGTACGGAGGATCACGCCCACGAGCGAATCGGAGACCGGACTGTGCGTGCCCAGCAAGACAGCGCCGCCGAAGAGGAGAAGCCCGGGCGGCGACGGTGGCGCTTCCCACCGCGTCGGAGGCCGTTACGGGCGTGGCGCCCGCTCCGGGGTCGGCGCCCGTCCCCGGGTCCGTCCCCGAGCCCGCCAACGGATGCCTCCCCGAGCCCGTCCCCGAGCCCGTCCCCGAGCCCGTCAACGGACCCGTGCCGGTCCCCGGACCCGGGCGCCTCCCCGCGCTCACCCCTGCGCCGGTTCCTGCGGATCGACTACCCGCGCCGCGCACGGCGCGGAGTCCGCCGCTGGCTCCCCTCCTGGCGGCAGCACATGCTGGTGGCCGGGACCGGGGCGGCGGCACTGACGGGCTGGCTGGCCTGGTTCTACACGAACACCGCCGTCCCGGAGGACCTCAACTCCTTCGCCACCCAGCAGAACAACGTCTACTACTGGGCGGACGGCACCGAGATGGCGCGGATCGGCCCGACCAACCGGCAGGAGGTGCCGCTCGCCCAGGTGCCGGAGCCGGTGCAGTGGGCGGTGCTGGCCGCCGAGAACGAGACCTTCTACACCGACCCGGGCATCTCCGTGACCGGCATCGGCCGTGCCGTCGTCCAGATGGTCACCGGCGGCGACACCCAGGGCGGCTCCACCATCACCCAGCAGTACGTCAAGAACATCTACCTGAACCAGCGTCAGGACATGTCCCGCAAACTCAGCGAGATCGCCATCGCGATCAAGCTGGACGACCGGATGAGCAAGCAGGACATCCTGGCCGGCTACCTGAACACCAGCTGGTTCGGGCGCGGCAGTTACGGCATCGAGCGCGCCGCGGCCGCCTACTACGGCAAGGACGTCTCCCAGCTCGACCCGAGCGAAGGCGCCTTCCTGGCCGCCCTGTTGAAGGGCGCCGGGCAGTACGACCCGGCGATCAGCGCGGGGAACCGGGAACGGGCCGAGGAGCGCTGGTCCTGGATCCTGGACCGGATGGTGGAGGTGGGCAAGCTGTCCGCCGCCGAGCGCGCCCGGTACACGGTGTTCCCCGAGCCCAAGCCGCAGCCGAAGTCGGCGGGGCTGAGCGGCCAGATCGGGTACCTGGTGGACACGGCCCGCGCCTACGTGGAGAGCCACAGCGACATCACCCCGGCCCAGTTCGACCTCGGCGGCCACCAGATCCGCACCACCTTCGAGAAGCCGAAGGTCGACGCCCTGGTCGCCGCCGTCCAGCAGGGCACCGCGGGGATCGACCCGGACAACCGGGAGTCCGACAAGCTCCTGAAGGTCGGCGCCGCCTCGCTGGCCCCGGACGGCCGGGTCGTCGCGCTCTACGGCGGCCCCGACTACCTGAAGCAGGGCTTCAACAACGCCAACACCACGACGGTGCCGATCGGTTCGGCCTTCACCCCGGTGGTGTACGCCGCCGGGCTCGGCGAGGGAGTGCAGCGCCGGCGCGGCGGCGACCGCACCCCGGTCGCGCCCACCACCACCTACAACGGCGACGACGGGGTGAACGTGATGACCCCGGAAGGACCGTACTGGGGACGGGACGGGAAGATCGTCAAGACCGCCAACGACGGCAAGCGGAACTGGGGCAGCGTCACCCTGCGGAACGCGGTCGAGCAGTCCGTCAACGGGCCGCTGATGCAGCTCGGCATGGACGTCGGCCTGGACAAGGTGCAGAAGACCGCCACCGACCTCGGCCTGCTCCCCAACAGCCTCGGCGAACTCGTCCCGGCCCTCGGCGTCGGCAACTCCACCCCCAGTGCCCTGCGCACCGCCGACGCGTACGCCGCCTTCGCGGCCGGCGGCTCCCACACCGACCCGTACTCGGTGCTCAGGATCTCCCGCAACGGCGTCCAGCTCCCCCTGCGCCTGCCCGCCGCCACCCAGGCGCTCACCCCGGCGGTCGCGGGCGAGGTGGACGCGGCACTCAAGGGCTCCGTCCGCGACGGGGCCGCCAAGCCGGCGGCGGAGGCCGGCCCGAACCTGGCCGCCAAACCCGGCACCACCGCGGACCGCACGGCGGGCTGGTTCGTCGGCTACAACGGGCAGTTGTCGACGGCGGTCACCGTGTTCCGCGCGGACCTGAAGGACATGAAGCTCCTCTCCCTCGAAGGCCTGGGCGGCGCCACCCCGGACACCTCCGACGCCACCGTGCCGGCCCGGATCTGGACCGCCTACATGAAGACGGCCACCGGACAGTAGGCCGGGCCGCCGCGGGGACCGTGCTGCACGGTCCCCGCAACCGACGTCCGGTCGGGCGGGCCCCCGGGCCGGGTGTGTTTCTCGGTCGACCGGGCGTTGCGGCAGTGTCTGTCCTCCGGGCAACGGCTGGGGGTGGGGGAGTGGTGGCGGCGGACGGGTACTTCGAGTTGGTCTGTGACGGGGGGCCCATCCGCGTCGTGGTGACCGGTGCGGGGCCGCGCGTGCTGGAGGTCGCGAAGGCCGTCAGGCGTCGGACCGGGCTCAGCCTGTGGCACGGCAAGGCCCTGCTCGGTCGGCTGCCCGCGGTTGTCCTCGATGACGTGACCTCGGACCTCGCCGAGGCCGTGGCGGCCGAGCTGCGGGCCGCCGGAGCGACCGTCGAGGTGCGGTACTGACGAGCTGCGGTACCGCCGGGGTGCGGTGCCGGGCGGCGGACCGCAGGGCCGGTGGCCGCTGTTGATCAGTGCCCGGACTAGTGTCAGGGTCGTGCCGAGGTCGGCGGGCGCCACCCGATCGGGCGGCCGGGCGGGCCTCGGTGCGGTCGTGAGCATCGAGGGACTGAAGCGGATGAAGATGACGTTCGGGCTGCTGGGGCCCCTGACGGTCGATGTGGACGCCGTGCCGCAGGCGCTGCCGCGGGCCACCGTGCTGCGGGGGCTGCTGGGGGCCCTGCTGCTCGCGGAGGGGGAACGGCTGCCCGTGGGGCGGCTGCTGGACCTCGTGTGGGCGGAGCAGTCGGACCGGGTCGGCCGGGGCGCGGTGCACACCGGGATGTCGCGGCTGCGCACCTGGCTCGGGCGGTTCGGGGACGAGGCGGTGGCGCTGGAGTCCGACGGGCAGGGCTACCGGCTGGTGACCGGGCCGGACGCGGTGGACCTCGGACGGTTCCGCAGGCTCGCCGCCGACGGGGACCCGGCCGGGGCGATCGGCCTTCGGCGCGGCCCGGTGCTGGCCGGGCTGGAACGGGTGAACCGCGAGGACCCGCTGGTCACGACCGTGGAGCACGAAGTGCGCGCCACCGCCCTGGCGCTGGCCCGGGCCGCGACGGCCGCCGGAGCGTCCCGGACCGCCGTCCCCGCCCTGACGGCGCTCGCCGAGGAGTACCCGTTCGACGAGCCCCTGCAGGCCGCCCTGCTGGAGCTGCTGGCGGCGGACGGTCGGGCGGCCGAGGCGCTGCGCCGCTTCCAGGCGCTGCGCCGGCGGCTGTCCGAGGAGCTCGGGATCGAGCCGGGCGAGCAGGTGCGGAACGTCTTCCTGGCGCTGCTGGCGCAGGACCGGGAGGGTGCCCGGCCGGACCGCGGTCCCGCCCGCGTGCCCTCCCAACTCCCCCGGGACGTCCCGGACTTCACCGGACGCGACGAGCAGGTGCGGATCGTGCTGGACGCCCTGGCGACCGGCCGGGTGCCGGTGATCGCGGGCATGGGCGGCATCGGCAAGACCGCGCTGGCCGTCCGCACCGCCCACCTCGCCGCCGTCGACTACCCGGACGGCCGGCTCTACGCGGACCTGCGCGGGGCCGACGAGACGCCCGCCGACCCGGCCGGCGTCCTGGCCGCGTTCCTGCGCGCCCTCGGCGCCGACCCCCGGGAGATCCCGGCCTCCCTGGAGGAGCGTTCCGCGCTGTACCGCACCCTGCTCGCCGGCCGCCGCACGCTCGTCCTCCTCGACAACGCCGCGGGGGAGCAGCAGATCGTCCCGCTGCTCCCGGGCACACCGGCGGCCGCGGACGAACCGCCGGGCGACGGGTCCGGCGAACGGCCGGGCGACGGGTCAGGCGGCCGAACCGGCAACCGGCCCGGTGCCCGACCGGCCGTCCTCGTCACCAGCCGCGCCGCGCTCACCGCCCTGCCCGGCTCCCGGCTCGTCGACCTCCACGAACTCGACGCCCCCCACGCCCGGACGCTGCTGCGCCGCATCCTCGGGGACGAGCGGGTCGCCGCCGAACCGGTGGCCGCCGCCCAGATCGTCGAGCTGTGCGGCGGCATGCCGCTGGCGGTCCGCATCGCCGGGGCCCGCCTCGCCGCCCGGCCGCGCTGGACCCTGGCCCGGCTCGCCCACCTGCTGCGCGACGAACGGCGACGGCTCGACGAGCTGGCCGCGGGGAACCTGGCCGTACGGGCGGGCTTCGCCGTCGGCTATGCCAGGCTGTCGGAGCCGACCCGACGCACGTTCCGGCTGCTCGGACTGCTCGACGCGCCCGACTTCGCGCCGTGGGCCGCGGCGGCGATGGCCGACATCCCGCCGGAGCAGGCCGAGCGGCAGCTGGAGGAGCTGATCGACGCCCAACTCCTGCAGGAGACCGGCACGGAGCCGCATCTGCGCTACCGCTTCCACGACCTCGTCCGGCTGTACGCGCGCGAGCACGCCGAGGCCGCGGACGAACCGGCCGCGCGCACCGCCGCGCTCGAACGGGCCTTCGGCGCCTGGCTCTGGCTGGCCGAGCAGGCGGCCGACCAGGTGCCCGGGCCGTGCTTCGCGCCGATCCACGGCACCGCACCCCGCCACCCGATGCCGTCCGGCGTCGCGGCGGCACTGCTGGACGACCCGATGGCCTGGTTCGACGCCGAGCAGCCGGCCCTGAACACGAGCGCCCGGCAGGCCGCCGCGCTGCGCATGGTGTCGGTGGCGTGGGACCTCGCCGCCTGCCAGGAGAAGTACTGCGACGTGCGGGGCCTGTACGACGACTGGCGCACCACCCACCTGACCGTCCTCCAGACCTGCCGGACCGCCGGCGACGCGCTGGGCACGGCCGTGCTCACCCGCGGCCTGATCGAGGTGACGACCTGGACCACCCCGGCGGACGGCTCCGGGACGACCGTCGACCTGGCGGACGGCACCGAGACGATGGTCGCGCTGGAGGACCGCGCCCGGCACCTGCAGCGGCTGTTCGAGCAGGTCGGGGAGGAACGCGGGACCGCCGACGCCCTCGTCCTGACGGCCTGGAGCCTGGTGGCCCAGGGCCGCGAACAGGAGGCGCTGGAGGCCGGCCACCGCGCCCTGGACCTCGCCACCGCCCACGACCACCCGGGCGGCGAGGCCCGGGCGCACCAGATCATCGCCATCGCCCACGGGGAGACGGACCTCGACCGCACGATCGAGCACCTCACCGAGACGCTGCGGCTGGCCCGGCTGATCGGCAACACCCGCTTCGAGGCGACCGCCATCCAGTTCCTCGGAGCCGCCCACGGCCGGGCCGGCCAGGTGGAGCGGGCCGGCGAGCTGCTCCTCCACTCGCTCGCCATGGCCCGCTGCCTCAAGGACCGCTACGTGGAGGCGTTCTCGCTGCTCTACCTGGCCATGCTGTACGCGGCCACCGGCGACGGCCGCGCCCGGGAGACGGCGGAGGCCGCACTGGCCATCGCCCGCCGGTTCGACCTGGGGCACCACCTCGCCCAGGCCCTCGGCATCCTGGGGGAGCTGGACCTGGCGGCGGGCGACCACGCCTCGGCGGTCGCGCACCTGGAGGAGTCGGTGCTGGTGTGGCGGGCCCGCGGTTGGCGCTCCTTCCTGGCGGAGGCGCTGCGCGCGCTCGGCCGGGCGTACCAGGCGGCCGGGCTGCCGGAGTCGGCCGCGCGGGTGCTGGAGGAGGCGCGGGAGCTGAGCGACATCCGGTAGGCGGCGTGGGGCGGCCCGGGGCAGCAGGGGGCAGCAGGGGGCAGCACGGGGAGGCGCGAGGCGGTGCGGGGCGGCGATGGCGAGCGGCCAGGGATCGGTAAGCGATCGGTAAGGCCCGGTTGCCTACGATCGATCTCCACGTACAGGACAGACGCACCCGTATCCGGCCGCAGGCCTGGTCGACGCGCCCGTCCCGTACGCGCCGCACGGGCAGCCGGTCGGGTTCGCGCAGGGGACGGACCCGGCCGGAGGCGCATCCGCGGGGGTGTCCCGCGGGCGTGGTCGGGCCGGCGAAGGTCGGGCCGGCGCGGAGTGGTCGGCCGGCGGGCGCGCCCGTCAGCTCGCGGGCCCGGCCGCCCGCGCCAGGGTGGTGTCCAGCCAGTCGAAGACCGTCTGGTGGAAGCGGAACATGGCGCCCATGTGGCAGTGTTCGCCCGCGCCCTCGGCCTCGGTCAGGGTGACGAGCGTGTGGGGGCAGGTCAGCGCGGCCCGGACCCGCTGGGGCTGGCCGCGGAAGAACTGGTCGTTCTCGGCGTCCAGGACGAGGGTGGGGCAGTCGATGAGCCGGGCGACGCCGTCGAGGGTGTAGTCGGCGGTGCGGCGGATGTAGTCCGCCACCGATGCGGCGCCGAACGTCCACACCCCGTTGCGCAGGGCCCACCGCAACTGGGTGCTCGCCTGCATGAGCAGAGCCATGACCGGCTCCACGAGGTCGTCCCGGCCGGCCTCGATCCACTCGCGCAGGAACGGCGGCATGAACCGGTCGTGGGCCTCCCCGAAGCTGTACAGGCCGTCGTCCAGCACCAGGGCGGCCGGGCGGTGTTCGTGGGCGGCGGCGCGGGCGGCCAGGTAGCCGCCGAGGCTGTAGCCGAACAGGACCAGCCCGTCGGCGGCGATCTCGGGGCGGGTCAGCGCGTAGTCGACCACCGGGGTCACCACGGCCTCCCAGTCCGGGCGGAAGGCGAGCCGCTGTTCGCGCAGCGCCGCGCCCTGGCCCGGACCGTCGTAGGCGAGGACGTTGTAGCCGCGGCGCAGCGCGGCCGCGGCGACGGCGAAGTACGCCTCCTCCAGCGTGGAGTCGAAGCCGCTGGTGAACAGGACGGTGGGGCGCCGGGCGCCGGAGTCGTCGACGAGGAACAGGTAGCCGGGCAGGCCGGTGTCCTGGTAGGGGATGGTCACGGCCTCGACGGGGGTGTCCATCAGGGCCGCCGCGGCGGCGAAGGTCTCCCGGGAGAGCGCGGAGAGGCTCTTGGCCTCGGGGTCGTTCGCGGGGTCGTCGCGGCGGTAGAACTCGGCGGTGCGGTAGTAGTTCGACGCGCGAAGCAGGGCTTCGCGGGCGCTGACCCGGTGCCCGGCCGCCAGGGCGCGGTCGCCGATGTCGTGGACGCGCTCGGCGGTGGCCTTCCACGCGCGCAGCCAGGCCGCCTCGTCGCCTTCGCCGATGTTCCGGGCGGTGGCCACGACCTCGCCCAGGTCGGCGCCGCCGTAGTTGGCGAATCCGGCCGCCCGGAGTGTTTCGAAGGAGAACGACTCGTCCTCGAAGAGGAATCGCATGGGTGCTCCCGACATTGCTGAGACGGAACGGTTCCGTCTCGTCTAAACGCTAGCCCCCGCCTAGTCGAGACGCAAGCGTTCCGCCTGGTGTAGGTTCGGGGAATGCCCAACACGCCCGCGCCCCGGCCCGCGACCCCCGGCCCCTCCGAGCAGCCCGTGCGCCGGACACCCGGCGGGCCGGTGCTCCAGGACTCCGTGACCGAGGCGATCGCGGCCGCCTTCTTCGAGGAACTGGCAGACGTCGGCTACGCCCGGCTCTCCCTGGAGGCGGTCGCCAAGCGCGCCGGGGCGGGCAAGGCCGCCATCTATCGCCGCTGGCCGTCGAAGCTCGACATGACCGTCGCCCTGATCCGGGCCGTGGCCGTGGACGCCTCCGAGATCGAGGACACCGGCACCCTGCGCGGCGACGTCCTCGCCTTCCTCACCGAGATCGACGGGGCGCTGCGTCACCGGCTCCCGTCGAAGATCATCCCCGATCTGCTCGCCGAAAGCGGTCGCAACCCCGAGCTGGCGCAGGTGCTGATGACCGCCGTCCGCGACACCCGCCGCGGAAAGGCCACCGGCCTGCTGGAACGGGCGGTCGACCGCGGCGAACTCCCCGCCGATGTGGACCGCGAGCTCGCACTCGACTTCCTCGCCGGCCCGCTGTACTGGCGCCTCGCGGTCGTCCGCACGGCGACCGCCCCCGACTACCTCGACCGCCTCACCGACAAGCTCCTCGCCGCCTTCGCCGCCTGACGGTCGAGGCTGCGCGGCGTCGTCGGCCGAGACCGCGTCGCACCCCGGACCTGAAGGCGTGTTCGGCCTGCTTCGGCCTGCACTCGCTGGTGCGGGCCGGAGCCGGCGGACTCCTCGGCCGCCGACGGGTTCGTACGGCGGCTTCGTACGGCGGCTTCGTGCGGCGGCGCCCCCTCGCGGTGGAGGGGGCGCCGCCGTACGGGTGTGCTCAGATCTTGACGGTGAGCCAGGCGCCGAGGCCGCTGCAGCCGCGGGCGTCGTAGGTGGTGCTGCGGTAGCCGGCCGGGATCGGCGAGTACGGGCAGGTCCAGATGCCGTTGCGGACCTGCTCGTGGAACCAGGCGCCGACGCCGCTGCAGCCCTTGACGTCGTAGTTCGTCAGCACGTAGCCGGAGACGATGGGCGAGCCGGAGCAGGTCCACAGCCGGTTCTGGGCGGGCTGCTGGTACCACGAGCCGTGGTTGTTGCAGCCGCCGGCGTTGTACATGGTGATGACGTAGCCGGCCGGGACGGGCGCCCCGGAGCAGCTCCAGCCGCCGGCCGCGGAGGCCGTGCCGGCGGCCGTCGTGCCGGTGAGCGCGGCCGCGAGGACGGCGACCGTGGCGGCGGCCCGTCCCGTGCGGGTCATCAGCTTGCGGAGGATCCTGGTCACGGCGACACCGTTCCGATCGGTCGTCTCCCCGCCGTGGGCACGGCGCGGGAGGGCGTAACAACGGGGATGCGCCGCACCCTAGTGGCGGTGATCAGGCCGCTGATAGATCCTCATCGGTGGATTTCTGTACCTGACCGAAAACGATCGATCGCATTCCGGTGGGCCCGGCCGCTACGGGCAGGTCTCGCCGAACTTCACGGCCGTCACACTGACCGGCTGACCGGTGAGGGCGGCGCCCGGAGCCGGATCCTGGCCGCACACCTGCCAGTTCGACTGAACCAGGACGGCGCGGTTCTTCGGGCCGGCGTCCTTGGTGCTGAGGGACGTGTTGCCCGGCAGTGAATCCCGTACCACCGAGACGGCCTTGCCCTTGAAGTCGGGCATGGTGGATCCGGCCTTGGCGGGCCCGTTGGCGCCCTGGTCCTGGGCGGGGCAGTTCTCCTCCAGCTTCACCGCCGCCATGTCGATTTTTGTGCCGGTGGGGTGGCTGCCCGGGGCCGGGTTCTGCGCGCAGACCTTCCAGTTGCGGTCCAGGATCTGGTTGCGGTCGCGACCGAGCGCGTCGTGACTGGTCAGGAGGAAGAACCCGGCGCTCTGCGCGGTGTCCTGGGCGGACTGCAGCCCCATGCCGACGAAGTTCGGGAGCACGGCCGTTCCGGCGGCGGCGGCCGCAGGTGCGCCCGTTGCGGGAGCGGGTGCGGGGGCTGCGGGTGCATCGGCTGTGGGCGCGGCTGTGGGTGCAGCTGCGGATGCGGTCTGCGAAGGGGCGCCGGCCGCCGACGGGCCCGCCGTGGCGCCGGCGCCGCTCCCGGTGGAGTCCTTCGGGTCGCAGGCGGTGAGGCCGAGAGCGGCCGTGATGGCCAGCAGGGCAGTGACGGTACGACGCATGGTCCCCCCATGACGTGACAGTTGTGGCAGGGGAACCGTAGCGATCGGCTCCGAGGGATACCGGTCCCGTGGTCAAGTCGTGATGCAGCCGTGAACAATCATGTCCACGAAGCACTGGCGTCGGAGGCGGTGGACGTGCCGGCGGTGGACGTGTCGGCGGTGACGGAAAGCGCGTTGTGTCCGCGCGGGCCGAGCGTCTAGTGTCACGCCCGACGGCGTGTAGCTCAGCAGGAGAGCACCGGGCTTGAGACCCGGAGGGCGCAGGGGCGGAACCTGCCACGTCGGCTTATGGACGACGACGCTGATCAGCAGCACTCCACCGGGGCCGGGGTGTCCGTGCCGTACCCGCAGCACCAGTTGGCCCGTGCGCTGCTCACCGCGCTGACCCACTCCGACGGCGAGACCCGCCGCCGTGCCGCGGCCCGCGCCGACCGCTGGCGCGCCGTGCTCGACGGTGCCGCCGCCGGGCGGTCGGCCGTCGGCTCGCGCACCCCGCTCCCCGGGCTTCCCGCCTGGGTGACGCCCGAGGTCGTCCGCGGCGGCTTCGCCACCTCCGCCGCGAGCGCCGAGGGGCCGCTCCAGCCGTACGAGCGCGAGGCCGCGGCCCTCGCCGGGGTACCGGCCGACCGCCGGGCCCTCTTCGCCCACTGCCTCACCGAGCCCGGCCTGGCGCGGCTGTACGAGCTGCTCGACAGCGGCCGCTACGAGGTCGCGGTGCCCGAGGAGGCGGCGCTGCTGACGGTCGCCTGGCTGGTCCGGGCCGGGGACACGGCCGCCGCGCTCGACCTCGTCGACACCCTCGAACCGTTCGCCTCCCGGCTGCGCTTCACGCCCCGGCCCTCCGCGCTGCCCGCACCGGACCCCGAGGCGGTGCACCGGCACACCGTCGGCGACGCCGTCGACTCCCTCGTCGGCCGCCGGCCGAACGCCGCCGTGGAGGCGCAGCGCGAGGCCCTCGCCGTCTGGCAGCCCTTCGGCGACCGGCTGCTCGCCCACTGGCTGGAGGCCGTCGGCCCGGAGGCCACCGGCGTGGAGGCCGTCGATCCGCAGGCAGTCGAACCGGAGGCCGTCGACCGGAAGACCACCGGCGATGCCGGACGGATACCGGCGGGCGTACCCGACGGCCCCTGGCGGGAGCGCGGCGCGCTGCTGCTGCGCCAGTACCGGGAACTCGCCGCGGCCCACACCCGCTGCACCAAGCACCGCGACCTGAAGGAGAACCTCGGCATCCTGCGCGGCGCCCTGGAGGAGGCCGTCGCCGGCCGGCCGCTGGACGCCCGCCGGCTGGGACTGCTGCGGCACGCGGTGGACTCCATGGTGCGCCGCCGCGGCCGGCCGGGATCGGCCGCGCACACCGAACTGCGCGCCCGTCAGGCCGTCCAGGCGGCGCGGCCCTCGTACCACGACCTCGCCCAGCTCGTGCTGCGCCGGCTCGCCGTACAGCCCCAGGAGACGGGCGCCGCCGAGGTCGGACCGCTGGTCGCCGACGTCTCCGCCGCCGAGGCGGCGGAGACCGGACTGCCCGCGGGCACCCCGGTGCCCGCGCCGGTCCGCCACCTCGTGGAAGCCACCCTGAGCGCCCCGATCGGCACCCTGGTGGAGCGCGGCGTCGTGCCCTCGGCCGAAGTCCTGGCCGAACTCGTCCCGCAACTCGTCGCCGCCACCGGCGTCGAGGCCTGTCCGGACGCGGCGTTGCGCACCCTCGCCGCCGCGAACTACCGGGCGTTCCGCAACCGCCGCTCGCTGCTCCTGCTGAACCTCGCCGCACAGGTGCGGGTCGAGGAACTGCCCTGGGTACGGGCGGTGGCGGCGCACCGCTCCGACGAGGACGGCCGCGGGCCCGCGCTCACCGCCCTGCGCCGGCTCGGCGAACTGGCTGTCCAGGCGTTCCCCGGCACGCTGCTGCCCAACGCGCTGGTCCGCGAACTCGCGGTGCTCGCCCGCCAGTCGGGGCTCGACGCGCCGCTGGTGGAGGAGTTGGCGGCGGACATCTTCGTCGGCAGGTTCACCCCGAAGTTCCTCGCGGCGGCGGGCGTCGCCGCGGAACTGCTCGGCGGCACGCTGTACGAGCGCTACTACGGCATCGACTACGCGGCGCTGCGCGGGCTCGCGACGGCGGACGCGACGGCGGACACGGGGACGGACGCGGGGACGGCGCGGTTCGCCGAGCTGTGCACCGGGCGCGCCGGGCCGGGTCCGGCCCGGTCGGTCGCCGCCAACGGCAAGGTCGTCGAGCAGGCCCAGATCCTCACCACCCACAACCTCGCCGTCCTGGTGGCCCGCGTCGGCATCCGCCCGAGCCCCGGCTGGGACGACCTCGCCCGCCGCGCCTTCACCACCGTCTGCCGCCGGACGGCCCGCGTCCACGGCAACCCGCGCCCGCTCGCCGCGATCAAGGACGCGGCGTACGCGTGGCGGCAGATGGTCCTCCACCTCTCGCTGTGCGCACCGGAGGAGCGGGCCCGGACCATCGCCGGCCTGGACGCGGAGGCCGCCCGCCATCCCGCACACGTCGCCGCCCGCCTCGCCCCGGCCCTGACCGGCCTGCGCCAGGCCGCCGCCGGGGGCTCGGCGGACGAGGGGGCGGGCCGGGTGCTCCTCGGCTGGACGACGGGCCCGCACTGGCTGCGCGCCGACCCCCGCCTGCCCGCCGGCCACCTGCCGCCGGCCGCCGCCGTCCTCCCGTGACGTCGGGGGCGAACGACCGCCCGCCGGCGCGGGGTTGTGGCACGGCCGTTCGTATCCACCCCCTATGATCCCAGCCCGGGGGGAAGTACGCCGAGCTGGTGCGACACAGCCGTGTCCGCTCCCTTCGGCGACGCACGCCCGCGCCGCCGATTCGACGACCGGGAGACGAAGACTCGGTGATACTCACTCAACGCCTGCGCCGCGGGCTGCTGGCCGGCGCCTCGGCGCTCGCGCTGGCGCTGCTGCCCGCGGGCCTCGCCCCCACCACGGCAGGCGCCACCACGGCGGACGCCACCACGGCCGCTGCCGCACCGGCCGCTGCCGCACCGGCCGGTGACGGGTCCGGGCCGACGCCGGTGGACCTCAACACCACGCGCGCCTTCGCGGACACCTTCCGGCTGGACCCGTCCCAGGACACCGACCCGATGTACGGGCTGAACGTCGGGATCGACGCCCGGCAGTCGCCCCCGGAGAAGCAGCACGGCATCTCCTACACCCGGGTCTCCGGCCGCTGGGACACCTCGGTCGCGCCCGACCAGTGGTTCGTCCAGACCAGCCACCCGGACCACCCGAACAAGCTGCTGTTCGCCAAGGGCGTCTCCGCGGTCATGCTGGGCGCGCCGGCCGTCGCGGACGGCACCGGCCACTACACCGTCTCGACGGTGATCGACCCGGTCGTCGGCGACACCACCGGCAAGGACTGGGGCTCGATCGTGCTGAGCCGCAGCCACCGCGGCAACGGCTACGTCACCGGCGGCGACGTCGACCTCGGCCTGACCGTCAACTCGCGCGGCGAGCTCGCCCTCTTCCACGGCGGGGGCGGCGAGACGCCCTTCTGGACCGGTTCGGTCGCGCCCACGGCGCAGTACGCCGTCGCGCTCACCGTCTCCACCGGCGCCGACCGCGCCGTCACCCTGACGGTGAACGGCACCCCGTTCACCGTCTCCGCGCCGGCCGGGGTGACCCGCTGGCCGGGCAGCGAGTTCCTCTACCTCGGCGCCTACCTCTCCGACCCGAACCGCGTCACCACCTTCGGCGACGGCGCCGGCCACGGCCTGAACGTCAGCCGGATCGACACCAGCGCCACCCGCAGCGCCAAGCCGCTCGTCGACACCTTCGACGGCGCGCCCAACGCCACCGCCGACTTCGGGCTCAACCAGGACCTCGGCGCCCGCCAGCCGAGCCTGATCTCCGCCGACTACACCGCGGTCTCCGGCGTCAAGGGCCTGGCGCTCGACCCGCCGGCGGGCTCGGTGCAGGTCAACAGCCCGGCCCAGCCGAACGTGCTGTCGTTCCCCAAGGGCACCTCGGCGGTGCGCCTGAACAAGCCGGCCACCTCGGACGTCCAGAGCGGCGCCTACACGGTGCACGCCGTCCTGACCCCGGTCGTCGGCGCCACCACCGGCCAGGACTGGGCCTCCCTCGCCGTCAGTAACGCCTCGGGCGGCACGGGCGCCGTGGACGCCGAGGACGTCGCGCTCGGCCTGCGCGTCCAGGCCGACGGCGGGCTGACGCTCTTCCAGGGCGGCACGCCGACCGCCCTGACCGCCGTACCCGCTGCGGGCTCCTACGAGGTGTCGGTCGCGCTGGCGACCGGCGACAAGCAGCAGGCGACCGTGCGGGTCAACGGCGCGACGGTCTTCTCCGGCCGCACCGACGCCCGGCTGCCCCGCGACGGCTACGTCTCGCTCGGCGCCCACCACTCGGCGGCCGGCCGGGTCACCACGGTGGACGACCTGCGGGTCTCCACGCTGGGCGGGCTCGGCTACTACGGGTTCTTCGACATCCGGGACCCGAACGAGCCGAACTACGGCGCCAACCACGCGCCGGAGGTGGCGCAGTGGACCAACTTCAACAACTACCTGCGCGACCAGGACCCCCGCCTGGAGTTCCTGGACCAGTGCCTGCCGGCCTCCTGCGTGATCGACCTCAACCAGGAGACGGTGATCCCGCGCTCGCCGGGTGACTGGCAGGTCACCCCGAACCCGAACGCCGCGCAGAACCTGCTCGATCTGGTGCGGCGCATCGGACCGAACATCGACAAGATCGGCGCCGTCGACATGACGGACGAGGCCTACTCCCACGGCCTGAACGGCGACCAGGTCAAGGCGCAGGCCCAGCAGATCAGGGCCGCGTTCCCGGACAAGACGCTGATCATGAGCCTCGACCGCTGGAACGCCGAGCAGACCGCGCCGATCCCGCCCGAGGTCGACATCGTCGGCTTCGACTACTACTGCGTGGGCCGCGGCGAGATCCAGTGGCGGCTGGCGAACCTGAAGACCTTCCTCTCCTCGCCCGACCAGCACCTGATGCTCTTCCCGGAGTCCACCAACGAGCAGGGCGTCGCCGACGGCTGCTACTCCGGTAAGACCGACGCGGACGTCGCGGCGTACAACGACGAGTACCGCGCGATCGCCGCGCAGGACCCCCGGGTCGTCTACCTGCAGAACTTCCGCTGGCTCGGCCCGGACCAGCCGACCAAGGTGCCGCTGACCGTCGCGGCCCAGCAGCGGATCGGCAGCGCCGTGGTCAACGCCACGCCCACACCGGCACCCGCTTCGGTGGGCGTGTACCGGCCGTCGGACGCCGGCTTCGCCGAGGCCGCCCACAACGGCTGGTACACCGGCCGGACCGGGTTCGGCGGCGGCGGCGACGCCGTCCCGCTGACCGGCCACTGGAACGGTCCCGGCACCGACACCATCGGCGTCTACCACCCCGACACCTCGACCTTCCAGCTGTCGAACGACAACGCCACCGTGGCCGCCACCTTCCCGTTCGGCGTCCCCGGCGACATCCCGCTGGTCGGCGACTGGAGCGGACAGGGACGGACGACGGTCGGCGTCTACCGGCCCAGCGACCAGTACTTCTACCTGTCCGACGACAACTCCACCATCACGTACCGGATCAAGCTGGGCAACGAGGGCTGGAAGCCGCTGGTCGGCGACTGGGACGGCAACGGCACCACCACCGTCGCCGTCTACGACCCGCAGACCCAGACCTTCTACCTGAACGACTCCAACCGGACGGAGCACCCGCGCCCGGGCGTCAGGTTCGGCAACCCCGGCGACCGCCCGATCAAGGGCGACTGGGACGGCACCGGCAAGGAGACCATCGGCGTCTACCGGCCCGGCGACCAGAGCTTCTACGGGGCCGCCGAGAACTCCGACCTGGTGATCTACAGCAAGAAGTTCGGCAACCCGGGCGACGTCCCGCTGGTGGGCAACTGGGGCTGACGCCTCCGCCCCGCCCGACCCGCCGCCCCGCGCCGCCCCATCCGGCGAAGCTGACACGCACCCGGCCCCCGCCCCGACGCCCCGAACGGCGGGGGTGCGCCTCCTCCTGTCTGAGGCCCGGCGGTCCCGTCCGGTCACCTGACCAGGCGGGACCAGTCGGCCGGTTGGGCGGGGTCGAGTTGGCGGAGCTGGTCGAGGACCTTCGGGTCCTGGGCGTCGAGCCAGTCGGCGACCTGGCGGAAGGAGACGCAGCGGACGCCCTCGCGCTTGCAGACGTTCTTCATCACGTCCTCGATGGCCTGCATGTAGATGCCGCCGTTCCAGGACTCGAAGTGGTTGCCGATGAAGAGCGGGGCGCGGCTGCCGTTGTAGACGCGTTCGAAGCCGGCCAGGTAGCTCTCGCGGGTCTCCTTCTCCCAGGTGTCGTACTTCTTGGGATCGCCGGTGGTGGTGTTCCCGGACTGGTTGGCCAGGAAGTTGAAGTCCATCGAGAGGCTCTGGGTCGACCTGCCGGGGTAGGGGAGCATCTGGAGCGGGAAGTTCCAGATGCCCTCCTTCTTCACCGGCCAGACCTGGAACTCGCCCGGGGAGCTGGCGTCGTAGCGGAAGCCCGCCGCCTTCTCGGCCGGCAGCAGGTTCTTCTGGCCCTCCAGGCAGGGGGCGCGGCCGCCGACCAGTTCCTTGGTGTAGTCGAAGGGGAGGGGCGGGACGTCCTTGAAGCCGGTGTTGGTCTTCCAGTTGGTGACGAAGGAGACGGCCTGGTCGAGCTCGCTCTTCCACTCCTCGGTGCTCCACTCGCCGCCGCCCTTGGCGTTGCAGAAGTGCCCGTTGAAGTGGGTGCCGACCTCGTTGCCGTCCTGCCAGGCGAGGCGCAGCTGTTCCAGGGTGTCCTTGATGTGGGGGTCGGTGGCGTAGTCGATGGAGGCGTCGCCGGGCTTGTGCTGCGGTGGCTTGTAGAGCGTGCTCCTGGACTTGGGGAGGGTGTAGAGGCCGCTCAGGAAGAAGGTCATCTGGGCGTTGTTCTCGACGCCGAGTTTGCGGAAGCGGGAGAACATGCGATCGTCGCCCTCCAGCGCGCCGTCCCAGGAGAAGACGACGAACTGCGGCGGCTTCTCGCCGGGCTTGAGCTTCTCGGGCGTGGGCTGCTTGGGCTGCGGGCCGGTGTAGGAGGTGGAGCCGTCGCCGAGCACCTTGACCTGGCCGTCCCAGGTGGGGGTGGGCGTGGGGGCGGGGGGTGGCGGGGCGGGGGTGTCGGTCGTGGCACTCGGGGCCGGGGTGGACGGGGTGGTGCCGGTGGCGGCCGTGGGTCTGCTCTGCGTGCCGGAGCATCCCGTCGCCAGGGCGGAGGTCCCGAGGACCCCCATCGCCAGCAGGATGGCCGAGCCGCGAGCAGTCCTCACCGGACCCCATTTCTCTGATCTTCGATCAGGCGGTGTTCAGAAGACGATCGATGGAAGTGATCATCAGAACACTTTTGATCGACCTCTGTCGAGGCGGGGCCGGTGCGACCGCGGTGGGGGCGGGGTCGGCAAGCAACTCCCTTGTGTCGCACGGCGGATGGCGTGATGAGCAGGCCTCGCCGGCGGCCCCCGCATCGATCGAACCCCCGAGCCGTGCGGCGCGGGGGTTCGCGGCATTGACAGGGGGCCTCCTGCGGTTGAATGCTAAGCAAGCGCTTAGTCAATGATCCGCTTCCCCGAGGAGCCGCCCGATGGCCGAGACCCCCGTCGACCCGCCAGGCCTGGACCTGGCCCGCCTCCGGGCCCACCTGGACCGCGAGCTGCCCGGCATCCTCCAGGGCCAGGGCCAGGGCCAGGGAGAGGGCCGGGGGCGGGGGCCGTTGCGGGCCGACCTCATCGAAGGCGGCCGCTCGAACCTCACGTACGTGCTGAGCGACGGCGCCTCCCGCGCGGTCCTCCGGCGACCGCCGCTCGGGCACGTCCTCGCCACCGCGCACGACATGGGCCGCGAGTACCGGGTGATGACCGCGCTGCGCGACACCGGGGTCCCCGTCCCCCGCACCCTGCTGCTCGACCCGGACACCGACACCCTCGGCGCCCCCTGGTACCTGATGGAGTACGTCCCCGGCACCGCCCACCGGGACGCCGCCCCGCTGGCCGCCCTCGGCGAACAGCGGGTGCACGCGCTCGGGCGCAGGCTGGTCGACACCCTCGCCACCCTGCACGGGATCGACCCGGCCGCCGTCGGCCTCGCCGACTTCGGCCGCCCGGAGGGCTACCTGGAGCGCCAGCTGCGCCGCTGGTCGAAGCAGCTGGAAGCCTCCCGCAGCCGCGACCTGCCGGACCTCGACCGCCTGCGCGCCGGGCTCGCCGAGCGGCTGCCGGTCTCGCCCGCGCCCGCGCTGGTGCACGGCGACTACCGGCTCGACAACGTCCTGGTCGACGCGGACGACACCATCGCCGCCGTCCTGGACTGGGAGATGTCCACCCTCGGCGACCCGCTCACCGATGTCGGCCTGCTGGTGATGTACACCGAACTCGCCGGCGTCGGCGGCGGCATCATCCCCTCCGCCATGACCGCCCCCGGCTTCCCGAAGCCCGACGAGATCGTCTCCTCCTACGCCGACGCGACCGGGCGCCGGGCGGAGGACCTCGACTGGTACGTCGCCTTCGCCTCGTTCAAGCTCGCCGCCGTCGCCGAGGGCATCCACTTCCGCTTCCGGCAGGGCCGCACCCTGGGCGCCGGCTTCGAGCGCGCCGGCGAGATGGCCCCGATCCTCGCCCGGCACGGCCTGAGCACCCTCAAGGCCTGAGCACCCTCAAGGAGAGCCGAGAACCCGATGGACTTCGCCTACGACGCCCGGACGAACGAGCTCCGCGAGCAGCTGCTCGCGTTCATGGACGAGCACGTGTACCCCGCCGAGCCCGTCCTCGCCGCCCAGCTCGCGGCCCGACCCGCCGACCCGGCCCGCGACCGGTGGGCCGTCCCCCCGGTCGTCGCCGACCTCCAGACCGAGGCCCGCAAGCAGGGGCTCTGGAATCTCTTCTTTGTGGACAAGCACAGCCTCCCCGGCGAGCCCGGTGCCGGCCTGACCAACCTCCAGTACGCCCCGCTCGCCGAAATCACCGGCCGCAGCATCCAGTTGGCCCCACCCGCGCTCAACTGCGCGGCGCCCGACACCGGCAACATGGAGCTGCTCGCCCAGTTCGGCAGCGCCGAGCAGCGCGAGCGCTGGCTGCGCCCGCTGCTGGACGGCGCGATCCGTTCGGCCTTCGCGATGACCGAGCCCGAGGTGGCCTCCTCGGACGCCACCAACATCGCCACCCGGATCGAGCGGGACGGCGAGGAGTACGTCGTCAACGGCCGCAAGTGGTACATCACCGGGGCGATGAACCCCGACTGCCGGATCCTCATCGTGATGGGCAGGACCGACCCGGCCGCCGAACCCCACCGGCAGCAGAGCATGGTGCTCGTCCCGCGCGACACCCCGGGCGTGACCGTGCGGCGCGGCATGACGGTCTTCGGGTACGACGACGCCGATCACGGCGGCCACGCCGAGGTGCTGTTCGAGGACGTCCGCGTCCCGGTGGAGAACCTGATCGGCGAGGAGGGCACGGGCTTCGCCATCGCCCAGGCCCGGCTCGGCCCCGGCCGCATCCACCACTGCATGCGCGCCATCGGCATCGCCGAGCGGGCGCTGGAACTGATGTGCCGCCGGGCCGACGAGCGGGTGGCGTTCGGGAAACCGCTGGCCGAGCAGGGCGTGGTGCAGGACTGGATCGCCGAGTCCCGGGTGCGGATCGAGCAGTTGCGGCTGCTGGTGCTGAAGACCGCCTGGCTGATGGACACCGTCGGCAACCGCGGTGCGCACACCGAGATCCAGGCGATCAAGATCGCCACCCCGCGCACCGTCGAGTGGATCCTCGACAAGGCCGTCCAGGCCCACGGCGCCGCCGGCGTCAGCCAGGACACCCCGCTCGCCCAGCTGTGGGCCGGCAACCGCACCCTGCGGCTGGCGGACGGCCCCGACGAGGTGCACAAGCGCTCGCTGGCCCGGAGGGAACTGCGCAAGTACCGGCGCTGACCCGTAGGGGTGTCATACCCGGGTATTCAGGGACGTGTTGGCCCTCTGGTATGACGGCCGCGGCCCGTCCCCGACCGTAGTGTCCTGCGTGTTCGATCGATCGGAGCACGGAGGACATCATGGGCATTCCGGGACGGGCCGTGGCGGCGGTGGTGCTGGCGGCGGCAACGGCGGTGGGCACGATCGGTACGGCCGTGGGGGCGGTCGCGCCGGGGGACGCGGGCCCCGGGCGGCAGGCCCGGGCCTGGCTGCCCGAGCCCAGCGGGCCGTACCCGATCGGGACCACCGCGCTGCACCTCACCGACACCGGACGGGAGGACCCCTGGCACCCCGGGCAGCGGCGCGAGCTGATGATCAGCCTCTGGTACCCGACCTCCCACCCGGCCTCCGGCGACGAGCGGGCCCCGTACATGGAGCCCGCCGCCGGCCGGCACTTCGACGGCCCGGACGGTGTCGGCCTGCTCAACTACGGCACCGAGCCCGGCCGCACCGACTGGTCGGCCATCCGCACCCACGCGCGCAAGGACGCCCCGGCGCTGCCCGGCGGCCCGCGCCCGGTCGTGCTGTACTCGCCCGGCCTCGGCGACCCGCGCACCTGGGGGACGGCGCTGGTCGAGGACCTCGCCTCGCGCGGCTACGTGGTGGTCACCGTCGACCACACCTACGAGGCCTCCGAAGTCGCCTTCCCCGGCGGCGACCTGGCCACCTCGGTGCTCCCCGGCATGCTCGGTCGGCCCGGCCTGGACATCGGCGCGGTGCTGCGCAAAGCGATGGACACCCGGGTCGCCGACACCCGCTTCGTCCTGGACCGGCTCGCCGGCCTGGGCACGCGGTCGGGCCTGCCCGCCGGGGTGGCCGGGGCCCTCGACCTCGGCCGGATCGGCATGGTCGGCCAGTCGGCGGGCGGCTTCACCGCGCTCCAGGCCATGCACGACGACCCGCGGATCGCGGCCGGGATCAACATGGACGGGCAGATGCACTTCCCCGGCCCCGACGGCCACACCGGCGTCCTCCTGCCCAGCGTCGCCGAGGACGGCCTGAACCGGCCGTTCCTGCTGATGGGCACCGGCGGCGAGGACTCCGGCGGCTACCGCGACCAGCCCGGCTGGAACGCCCTGTGGCAGCACAGCACCGGCTGGCACGCCGACGTCACCCTCACCGGCTCCCGCCACGGCTCGTACACCGACGCCCAGCCGCTGCTGCCGCAGCTCGCCCGCCAGGGCGTGCTCAGCGCCGAGCGGCTGCGCAAGGACGTCGGCGACATCCGCCCCGGCCGCGCCGAACTCGCCACCCGCTCCTACGTGGCGTCCTTCTTCGACCGCTGGCTGCGCGGCCAGGACGACCACCTGCTGGACGGGCCCTCGGCGCGCTTCCCCGAGGTGGCGTACGAGCGGTAGCGGGCCGGGGCGGCGGGCGGATTCCCGCGCCGCCCCCTTCCGGAGGGGCCGAGGGGGAGGTTCCGCACGGCGCCGAATTGCCGTCAGGGGGCCTCGCCGCACGGCCGCTCGCGGATTTCGAAACGGTATTTCCTGTCCTATTCAGTGAATGACTACGCGCGTTGATCCCCTTTCATCAACGTTGCTTGACCTGCTTGGACGCGCTTCTTAATCGATCCTTACCCCGCGCCGTTGACCGGTGTTCATCAGCTCTGCTTTCCTTCTTGCCACGCAGGCGGCAAATGCCGACGGACCGTCAATTCCGGGTGTGCGAATGAATTCGACCGGAACCCGGCCCGACGGAATCCGCCGCCGGCCCTTCCCCCACAAAGGGATCGTTCCCGGCTCCCGAGGCCGCGGACGATCGGCAGAAGAGAGGCACCCTCACCCATGGGTCACTCCCCCAGGACAGGACGCGCGAGGTACGCGGCGCTCACCGGAATAGCGTCGCTCGCGCTCGCCGCCGCCGGCTTGGCCGGCGCGGCCGGTCCGGCCTCCGCGCAGGACATCTCCGGCTCGCAGGGCAGCACCACCAACGAGTTCAACCCCTGGAGCCCGCAGAACGGCCACCCCTACCGGCACGGCGCGGTCCCCGGCATGTCCCAGCACGAGAACTACAAGAAGTGGCTCGCCGCCCACGACCAGGCCGCGGCGACCGGTCAGCAGACGCTGTCGTACGGCGGCGGCGTCGACGGGATCGGCGTGCAGAGCGGGCACTCCAAGGTCTACCTGGTCTTCTACGGCAACCAGTGGGGCACCCAGACCACCGACGCCGGCGGCAACGCGAAGTTCTCCAACGACTCGGCCGGTGCCGCCGGTGCCACCCAGCAGATGTTCAAGGGCATCGGCACCAACGGCGAGACCTGGTCGGCCGACCTGACCCAGTGGTGCGACGGCCCCACCGTCGCCACCGGTGCCGTGAGCTGCCCGTCCGGCGCCAACTTCATCCCGTACCAGAGCGGCGGCGTCCTGTCCGGCGTCTGGTACGACAACGCGGCCGCCTCGCCGAGCCAGGCCAGCGGCAACCAGCTCGCCCAGGAGGCCGTCAAGGCCGCCGGACACTTCGGCAACACCACCGCCGCCGCCAACCGGGACGCGTACTACATCGTCCTGTCGCCGCACGGCACCAACCCGGACGACTACCAGAACCCGACCACCGGGTACTGCGCCTGGCACGACTGGAACGGTGACACCACCCTCACCGGCGGTGCGGCGAGCTCGCCCTACGGCGACATCGCCTTCTCCAACCAGCCGTACAACATCGACGCGGGCTCCAACTGCGGCGTCGGCTTCGTCAACTCGCCCGGCACGCTGGACGGCTGGACGATGACCCTCGGCCACGAGTGGCACGAGATGATGTCCGACCAGAACCCGGCCGGAGGCTGGACCAACCACGTCTCCGGCAGCAGCTACAACGGCCAGGAGAACTCCGACGAGTGCGCCTGGATCCAGCCCGGCAGCACCGGCGGCGCCGCCAACATCTCCTTCGGGGCATTCGGCAGCTACGCCGAGCAGGCCAGCTGGTCCAACGACACCAACTCCTGCGCGATCTCGCACGCCATCCTGACCCACGGCAACTCGGTCACCGTCACCAACCCGGGCAACCAGAGCGGCACCGTCGGCACCGCGGTCGGCCTGCAGATCAACGCCACCGACTCGGCCACCGGCCAGACCCTGGGCTACTCGGCCACCGGCCTGCCGGCCGGCCTGTCGATCAACGCCTCGACCGGCCTGATCTCCGGCACCCCGACCGCCGCCGGCACCTCCAGCGTCACGGTCACCGCCACCGACACCACCGGCGCCGCCGGCAGCACCACCTTCACCTGGACCGAGTCCACCGGCGGGGGCGGTGGCAACGCCGTCACCAACGGTGGACTGGAGACCGGCAGCCTGACCGGCTGGACCACCGCCGGCAGCACCTCCGCCACCGCCTCCGCCGCCCACAGCGGCGGCTACGGCGCCATGGTCGGCTCCACCGGCCCGACCGGGGACTCCTCGATCGCCCAGACCTTCACCGCGCCGACCGGCTCCAGCAAGCTGTCCTTCTGGTACAGCAACACCTGTGACGACACCGTCACCTACGACTGGGCCACCGCCACCCTGAAGGACAACACCACCGGCACGACGACCACGGTCCTGGCCAAGACCTGCACCACCACCGGCACCTGGACCAACAAGGCGGCGACCGTCACCCCGGGCCACTCCTACACCCTCACCCTGAGCAACCACGACGACAACTACCCGGGTGACCCGACCTACACCTACTACGACGACGTGACCGTCTCCTGACGACCGCCGCGCCGAACGCACCGGGGTGGGCCCAGCGCCCGCCCCGGTGCCGTTTCCGGTCCGAGCGCCGTCCGGCGGGATCCGAACCGGCCGCCGGGGCGTCGAACCGGTACCCCCGGAACAACAGCAGGAGGAACCGCCGTGAACCCGAGAAGATCCGCCGCCCCGGTACTCGCCGCCGCCCTGCTCGCCCTGGCCGGCTGCGCCTCCACCGGAACGGGCCCGTCGACGCCCACCGCCGCGTCGACCGCGTCGACCGCGCCGAGCCCGGCGACGGTCACGGTGGACGAGCACGCCGACCGCACCACCCTGAAGGCCGCCGTCGGCACGACCGTCACGCTCGCCCTCCACAGCACCTACTGGTCGGCCGCGACCAGTTCCGCCCCCGACGTCCTCGCGCCGGAAGGCTCCCCGACCACCGCCCCGTCCCCGTCCTGCCGCCCCGGCGGCGGCTGCGGCACCGTCACCGCCTCCTTCACCGCCCGCGCCCCCGGCACCGCCCGCCTCACCGCGACCCGCACCAGCTGCGGCGAGGCCCTCAACTGCCCGCCCGAGCAGCGCGGCTACGACGTCACCGTCGAGGTCACCGGGTGAGACCCGACCCCTAGCGGATCTCCGAGCCGGGGTTGGCCTCGTCCCACTGCCGCCGGGAGTCGACGATCGCGTCGTGGTGGCCGTACGACCAGTCCGCCATCGCCCGCACCAGGTGGGTCAGGCTGTGCCCGAGCGGCGTCAGCTCGTACTCCACCTGCGGCGGGACGGTCGGGTGGACGGTCCGCGAGACCAGGCCGTCGCGCTCCAGGCGGCGCACGGTCAGGGTGAGCATCCGCTGCGAGATGCCCGGCAGGGCGCGCTGCAGTTCGCGGAACCGCCGTACGCCCTGGGCGAGTTCGACGACGGTGAGGACCGACCACTTGTCGCCCAGGCGGTCCAGCAGGTCGCGGATCCCGCAGTCCACGCCGTCCTCGCACCAGACCACCGGGCGGGACGTGGTTACCGCGGTGTGCCCTGCTGACATGAATGTGCCTCCTTACGCCGGACGCCCAGGCTATCGAGGATGGTCGTGCAGCCGACGACCGATCACCCCTGGAGGAACCCATGCTGCTCGTCACCGGAGTCAACGGAGGCCTGGGCGCGCTCGTCCTGGCGCGGCTCGCCGGCCGGGAGGGCGTCGTCGCCGGCTCGCGCACGCCCGGGGAGGTGCCGCACGGCGTCCCGGCCCGGCTGGTGGACTTCGACCGGCCGGACACCCTGGCGGAGGCCTTCGCCGGGGTGCGGACCCTGCTGCTGATCTCGGCCGGCGCCGCCGAGGATGACGTGGTGATCGCCCGGCACGGCGCCGCGATCGAGGCGGCGGAGCGGGCGGGCGTCGAGCACCTCGTCTACACCAGCCTCTCCGGCGACGGCGACCACCTGCCCTACGCCCTCGCCCACCGCTGGACGGAGCGGCGGCTGCGCGCGTCCGCCACGCTGCGCTGGACGGTGCTGCGCAACGGCCTGTACGCCGAGTTGCTGGGGGCGATCACCGCGCCCGGCCCGGACGGGGTGATCGGCGCTCCGCTCGGGGACGGGAAGCTCGCGGCGGTGGCCCGGGCGGACCTCGCGGAGGTGGCGGTGAACGTCGCCCTGGCGCCGGCCCGGCACGCGGGCCGCACCTACGAGCTGGTGGGGGAGCGGGCGGTGGGCGGCGCGGAGGTGGCCGAGGCGCTCGGCGCCGAGTACCGCCCGGGACGGCTGACCGAGGCCCGGGCGGCGGTGGCGGCCTCGGACGCGCGGGACTTCCAGGTGCCGATGGTGGTCGGCACCTACTCGGCGATCGCCCACGGCTTCCTCGCGGGCCCGGGCGGACCGGGTGATCTCGCGGCCCTGCTCGGCCGCGAGCCCCGTCCGGCCCTGGAGGTCATCACCGAGGGGCGGTGACCACGGCGCGGGTGACCGCCGGTTGTGCGAGCCCCGACGCACGACACCGGCCCGCGCGCTCCGCGCGGGCCGGTGCCGTCATCCGGGGGGTGCTGTGTCACTCCATGGGCCGGGTGCCCTGGTCCGCGCTGCCGGCCTGCGGGCGGCGTCTGCGGTTGGCGGTGAGGAGCACGGGGACGCCCGCGGCGAGCAGGAGCGCGCCCGCCGCGCCGATGAGGGTCAGGTTTCCGGCACCGGTCTCGGGCAGTTGGCCGTGCGGCGGGTGGGGCTGGCCGGAGGGGTGGTGCGAGGGCGACGGAGAAGGAATGTGCGAGGGGGAGGGCGAGGGGGACGGGGACGGGGCCGACTGGGGCGGCGTGGCCGCGACCCGCGCCGTGGCGGGGCCCGACGTGACCGTGGTGGAGCCGGGCCCGGTGGCGGTGGCCACCGCGGTGTTGTCGATGTGCCCCTGGCGCAGGTCGGCCGCGGTGACGGTGTAGGTGCCCGTGCAGGTCGTCGACCCGCCGGGCGCCAGCGGCCCGGTGGGGCAGCTGATGGTGGGGGCGGTGCCGGAGCCGGAGAACGCGGTGTCGGCGACGGTGATGCCGGTGAGGGTGACGTTGCCGCTGTTGGTGGCCACCAGGGTGTAGGTGACGGTCTGGCCGGCGGCGGTCACCGTGGCCGGGGACGCGGACTTGGCGAGGGTGAGGGCCGGGGACCGGGTCAGCGTCACGGTGGCGGTGGCGGGGGGCGAGGTGACCGGGGGCCCGGAGGGCGGGGTGCCGGTCGCGGTGGCGGTGTTGGTGATCGTCCCGGCGTCGATGTCGGCCTGGGTGACGGTGTAGGTGGCCGTGCAGGTGATCGACGCTCCCGGCTCCAGGGGCGTCGACGGGCAGGTGATCACGGGCGGGGTGCCCTTGCCGGAGAAGGAGGTGTCCGTCACCGACAGGCCCGTCAGGGTGACGTTGCCGGTGTTGGTCACGACGTAGGAGTAGTCGAGGACCTGGCCGGGGGTGAGGGTGGCGACCACGGTGTTGCGCCGGTTGTTGCCGCCGCCGCCGTTGTTGCCCCCGCCGTTGTGGCCCCCGCCCCCGCCGCCGCCGGCGACGGACACGATCTTGTCGAGGGTGAGCGCGGCCGGAGGGCCGGTCACGGTGGCGGTGGCGGGCGGTGAGGTGACCGGGGGCCCGTAGGGCGGGGTGCCGGTCGCGGTGGCGGTGTTGGTGATCGTCCCGGCGGTGACGTCGGCCTGGGTGACGGTGTAGGTGGCCGAGCAGGTGAAACTCGCGCCGACGGGCAGGATGGCCGACGGGCAGGAGATCGCGGGCGGGGTTCCCGTGCCGGAGAACGAGGTGTCGGTGACGTTGATGTCCGTCAGGTCGACGTTCCCGGTGTTGGTCACCGTGAAGTAGTAGATGAGGGGCTCGCCGACGGCGATGGTGGTCATCAGGGTGTTGCGCCGGCTGTTGCCGCCGCTGCCGCCCCCGCCGGAGGTGATGGCGATCTTGTCGAGGGCCAGGCCGGCCTGGTTCTGCGGCGAGGTCACCGTCGCTGTGGCGGGCCCTGACGTGACCGGGGGCCCGGAGGGCGGGGTGCCGGTCGCGGTGGCGGTGTTGGTGATCGACCCGGCGGCCACGTCGGCCTGCGTCACCGTGTACGAGCCGGTGCAGGTCATCGACTCGCCCGGCGGCAGCGTGGTCGCCGGGCAGGAGATCGCGGGCGGGGTGCCCGTGCCGGAGAAGGAGGTGTCCGTCACCGACACCCCCGTCAGCGTGACGTTCCCGGTGTTCATCACGTCGTACGTGTAGGAGATCGTCTGACCGACCGTCAACGTGGTCACGGAGGTCGAGCGTCGGCTGTTGGTGCCGCCGCCGTTGTTCCCACCCCCGTTGTTCCCGCCGCCGCCGTTGTTCCCGCCCCCGCCGTTGCCTCCGGACGGTGCCCCGGCCTTCTGCAGGGAGATCGCCGCGCTCTGGATGGCGGCCAGGGTGGCGGTGGCGCCGGGCGCGGTGACCGTGGATCCGGTGGACGTCCGACCGGTGGCGGTGCCGATGCTCGTGACGCCGCCCGCGTCGATGTCCGCCTGGGTCACGGTGTACGGGGCGGTGCAGGTCGTCGCGGAGCCGGGGGCGAGGTCGGTCCCCTGGCACGAGACCACCAGCGGGCCCGCGGTGCCGCTGAAGGACGTGGTGGTGACCGTGACTCCGGTGAGCGGCTCGTCACCGTTGTTCGTGACCACGAAGGAGAAGGTCGCGTTCTCGCCGACCGTGTTGACGGTCGTCGGGGAGACCGACTGGGAGAGCGACAGCGAGGGCGACTGCGCCGCGGCCTTCCCGGCCAGGGGGAAGCCGGTGACGGACACGGTCGCCACGGCCGCCGCGGTCGTCAACGCCATCAGGGTCCGGCGGAGGACCCGCCGGGCCCTCGGCGCCCCCGAAGGCGGTCCGGACTCCCCCGAGTCGTGCGGCGGCCGGGTTGTGCGGACTCTCATGCGGGTACTCCCAGGTCGACTCGGGCACCGGCGCCCGAACACTGGCGCGGCGGGTGGGACGGCTTTGACGGTGTGAAACGCGAGCCGCGCATCCGTTCGCCGGAGGCACCCGGGCCGACCCGGTCGAACGACTGCGCACCATGTCACCGCACGCCTGCCGCCTCGGCAGCGGACATGCAAGGCCGGTTATCGCCCCGGGCAGTGCCGCGCGGCACCGTGAAACGCCCGAAAGGCACCTGATCGGTTGCCGTACGTCACCTCTCCGGCCGAGGTCCCGCAGGCGGGCCGTGCTCCCGGGGCGCCGGTCTCACCCGGTTCGGACCGCGGGGACCGTCCGGTTCCGGTCCGATCGGGGTGGGGCTCCTGCATCGGTGGTAGATCGGGCCTGCAACCGGGTGACCGCGCGGGCGGGGCTGCCCCGTGACGCCCGGGCCGACCGGCTACCCCTTCCGCCATGACCAACACCAGCAAGTACCTGCTCGCCGGCGGCCTCACGGTCGCGCTGGCCGTCCTCTCCACGGGTCCCGCGGCCGCGGGCCACGACGAGGGGGCCGAACACGGCGAGTCCGGATACACCCTGCCCTCGGGCGCGTGCTTCAACGCGCACGGCGACGCCGACGCCGACGGCATCGCCGCGGCATCGCCGGGTGTGCTGTCCGGCAACCTGATCCAGATCCCCGTCAACCTCGAGGCCAACGTCTGCGGCAACTCCATCGACGTCGTCGGCCTGCTCAACCCGGCGGGCGGCGGCGGGGGCGGCGGCAACAACGGCGGTGGCAACAACGGCGGCGGCAACAACGGCGGCGGGGGCGGCAACAACGGCGGCGGCAGCAGCGGGGGCAACAGCTAGGAGCGCGCGGCGTCGAGCGGGGCGAGGCCACAGCCAACGGGTTGTGGCCTCGCCCCGTGTCGCGGTCCGGGCCGCGCGGCGGGTCAGTCGCCGAGGACGGCGATCCGGCCGGTGCTGTGCCCGGAGGCGACGAGCCGGACGGCGTCCGGGGCGGCGGCCAGCGGCACCCGGGCGCTCACCAGGGGGCGGACGGCGCCCTGCTCGGCGAGCCTGCCGAGCTCGTCGTGGGCGGCGCGGACGGCGCGCGGGTCGTGGGTGTTGTAGAGGCCCCAGTGCAGGCCCAGGATCGAGTAGTTCTTCACCAGGGCGTGGTTGAGCGCCGGGGCGGGGATCTGCCCGGCGGCGAAGCCGACGACCACGATCCGGCCCTCGAAGGCGATGCACCGGGTGGAGCCGGTGTAGGCCTCGCCGCCGACCGGGTCGAAGACCACGTCCGCGCCGCGTCCGCCGGTGGCCTCCTTGACGGCGGCGACGAAGTCCCGCTCCCGGCGGTCCACCACCAGGTCCGCGCCGAGCGCCCGCGCCGCCTCCGCCTTCGACGGCCCGCCGACCACGGCGATCACCCGTGCCCCGGCGGCCCGGCCGAGCTGGACCGCCGCGCTGCCGACGCCGCCGGCGGCCGCGTGCACCAGCAGGGTCTCGCCGGCCCGCAGCCGGGCCCGGCGGTGCAGCGCGAACCAGGCGGTCTGGTAGCCGATGTGCAGGGCGGCGGCCTCGGCGTCGTCCAGCACCTCGGGCGCCGGGAACGCGGCGGCGGCGTCCAGCAGCGCGTACTCGGCGAAGGCGCCGTGCGGCAGCACCGGGTTGCCGATCAGCCGCTCGCCCCGCCGGGCGCCGTCCACCACCTCGCCGCACAGTTCCACGCCGGGCGTGAACGGCAGCGGCGGGCGGACCTGGTACTGCCCGCGCACCATCAGCGCGTCCGGGAAGTTGACGGCCGCCGCCCGTACCCGCACCAGCAGCTGCCCCGGGCCGGGTACCGGCCGCGCGAGGTCCTCGACCAGCCGCATCACCTCGCCGGGCTCACCGAGCTCGTCGACCTGCCAGGCCCTCACAGCAGTTCACTCCTCTCCAGCCCCTGCTGGAGCCGGTTCATCCCGGTGAGCCAGCGGTCCGGCGCGGTGGCCCGGGCGCGGCAGTAGTCGGCGACCTCGGGGTGCGGCAGGAGCAGGAAGCGCTCCGCGCGCATCCCGTCCAGGGCCGCCTCGGCGACGTCCGCCGGGTCGAGCGCGGTCGGGGCCAGCAGCGCCTCGCCGACCGCGCCGGTGGAGGCGAGCAGATCGGTGCGCACGCCCTGCGGGCAGAGCGCGTGCACCCGCAGGCCCCGGTGGCGGTAGGTCGCGGAGAGCCACTCGGCGAAGGCCAGCGCGCCGTGCTTGGTCACCGAGTACGGGGCCGAGCCCAGCATGGTGAGCAGCCCGGCGGCGGAGACGGTGGCCAGGAACCGGCCCTCGCCGCGCTCCAGCCAGCGGGGGAGCAGCAGTTCGGCGGCCCGGACGTGGGCCATGACGTTGACCTCCCAGGCGCTCGTCCAGGCCGCGGCGGGCGCGTCCGCGCCGCCCACCGGGGCGACGCCCGCGTTGGCGCACCACACGTCGATCTCGCCGAGTTCGGCGCGGGCCCGGCCGACCAGGTCGGCGATCCCCTCGGCGGAGGCGGCGTCCCCGGGCAGTGCGGTGCCCGCGCACTCCTTCGCGACGGCGTGGGCGGCCCCGGCGTCCAGGTCGTTGACTGCCACCCGGGCGCCGGCCGCGGCGAAGGCCCGGGCCAGCGCGGCGCCGATGCCCCGGCCGCCGCCGGTCACCACCACGCCCCGGCCGTCGAACGCCCGGCTGTCGGACGTCCCGCTGTCGGATGTCCGGCCGTCGACGTCCCCGGGGGTCACATCCCACCGCCGAGGGTGACCCCGCCGTCCACGACCAGGGTCTGGCCGGTGATCCAGCCGGCGTCCGGGGAGAGCAGGAAGGCGACGGCGCCGGCGATGTCCTCGGGGACGCCGAGGCGGCCGAGCGGGTAGGCCCTGGCGACCTTCTCCTCGCGGCCCTCGTACAGGGCCTCGGCGAATCTGGTCTTGACCACGGCGGGGGCGACGGCGTTGACCCGGATGCCCTGCGGGCCCAGTTCGGCGGCGAGTTCGGTGGTGAGCCGGATCAGCGCGGCCTTGCTGACGCCGTACATGCCGATCCCGAGCGAGGAGCGGATGCCGGCGATGGAGGCGAGGTTGACGACGGAGCCGCCGTGCTCGCCCATCCAGGCGGCGTGCGCGCGGCGGGTCCAGGCCAGCGGGGCGAGCACGTTGACGGCGAGGATCTTGGCGGCGGCGGCCTCGTCGGTGTCCAGGACCGGCCCGTACACCGGGTTGATGCCGGTGTTGTTGACCAGGTGGTCGAGCCGCCCGAAGGCCTCCAGGGTGCGGGTGACGGCCTCCTCCTGGTGCGCCGGGTCGTCGGCCCTGCCCGCGACGGCGATCGCGTTGTCCGGGCCGCCCAGCTCGCGGACGGCCTCGGCGAGCGGTTCCGGGTTGCGGGCGGTGAGGCAGACCTTGGCCCCGCGGTCGACCAGCTCGCGGGCGATGCCGAGGCCGATGCCCCGGCTCGACCCGGTGACGACGGCCACCCGGCCCTTGAAGGAGTGCACCACGGAGCGTCCTGCCTTTCGTGCGAGGATCTCTGCCACCACCTGACTAAGCGCTTGCTCAGCATGCTGTCGGTGCGGGAGCCTGTCAACACTCCGGCGACCGCCCACCCCCGGCCCGAACGGTGGCCGACGGTCGGCCCGGGCGGGCGGTCGGAGGGAAAGCGTGTACGAGTTCTCTGGGAGGATGACGCCATGACCAGCACCCCGCTCGCCGACCTCTGGCCGACCCTGCCCGGCGCCGACGCCCGCCCCGAAGCGGCGTACCGGCTGCTCCAGGCCGCCGTCGAGTCGTTCGCGGAGCGCGGCTTCCACGCCACCACGACCCGGGACATCGCCACCGCGGCGGGGATGAGCCCGGCGGCGCTGTACATCCACTACCAGTCGAAGGCCGCACTGCTGGCCGAGATCAGCCGGGCCGGGCACGCCGCCACGCTGACCCTGGTCCGGAACGCGGCGGCCGGCGAGGGCGGCCCGGCCGAACGGATGCGGCGGCTGGTCGAGCAGTTCACCGCCTGGCACGCCCGGGCCCGGACGGTCGGCCGGGTGGTCAACTACGAGCTGCACGCGCTGCCCGAGGACGCCTACGCGGTGGTCGCGGCGCTGCGCCTGGACATCGAGCGCGAGGTCAGCGCGCTGATCGGGGCCGGCGTGGCGGCGGGGGACTTCCAGGTGGCGGAGGTGCGCACGGCGGCTCGCGCGGTCACCTCGCTGGGCATCGACGTCTCCCGCTGGTACACCGACAACTCGACCGAGACGCCGGAGGAACTCGGGCGCCGCTACGGCGAGTTGGTGCTGCGGATGCTCGGCGCCCGGGTCTGACGGGGGAGGCGGCCCGGTCCGCCCTTGACCTGCTCACGGAGTGCGAGCAGACTCGTATACGAAGTACGTGTGCCTCGTAGGCGTACAGCGCAGGGACGGGATGC
This sequence comes from Kitasatospora sp. NPDC048715, assembly GCF_043198905.1. NCBI lineage: Bacteria > Bacillati > Actinomycetota > Actinomycetes > Kitasatosporales > Streptomycetaceae > Kitasatospora > Kitasatospora sp. NPDC048715. The sequence goes on from NZ_JBICVH010000004.1 coordinate 424,255, forward strand.
GGACGACCCGCGATCCCCTCCCGGCCGCACTCCCACCGCAGCTCCGACACTGCGGATCGAAGCAGATCACCTCCCGCGGCGATCCCGCCCCCGACCGGCGGTGCCGAAGGGAGCAGACCAGACCCCGACCCGGGCCGGCCCGGCCGGGTCGTGCCGCCGCCACGCGCGGCGGCACGGGAACGGCGCGCGCCGCGTCGCGGCGCGGCCCGGGCGGTTGGAGAAGGGGAGGCGCAGTGATGCCCTTCCGGCAAACGAATCCGGTCCGGCCCCGCTTCTGGCTGGAGACGGCCCTCGGCGGACTGTCCGGACTACTGTTCCTGCTCACCCTGGTGTGGCCGCAGTGGATCGAGACGCTCCTCGGCATCGACCCGGACGCCGGCAGCGGTGCGGCGGAGTGGCTCGTGGTCGCACTGGCGGCCGCCGTCACCGCCGCCTGCCTGCTCGGCGCGCGGATCGAGTGGCGTCGGGCGCACCCTTCCTCGGCCCGCGCGGTGCGGTGAGCGGAGAGGAGGACCGTCATGACCGACATGCCACCCGTCGCGCACGAGGAGCTCACCGAACTCGTCCGGCGGGCGCCGCTGAGCTTCGTCGGCACGGTCACCCGGGTCGGCGGCACCTCGCTCGCGGCCGTTCCGGCCGAGGCCAGGAACGACCGGACGGCCGTGGTCAGAGTGGACCAGGTGCTGCACGCGCCGGAAGCGTTCCGGCAGCTCGCGGGAAATGAGGTCACCGTCCAACTGTCGCCCGACGCGGGTCCGATGGGCGTCGGCGACCGGGCCGCGTTCTTCACCCAGGGCATGGTGTACGGGGAGGGCCTGGGCGTCACCGAGGTGGGCCGGCTGCCCGCCGAGGCCGTCCAGCACCACGTGTCGCTCGCCGCCACCACGGCCGACGAACAGCCGTTCAGCTCGGTGCAGCGGGAGATCCGCCACCAGGATCTGGCCGCGCACGCCGCGGAGGCGGACGCCGTGGTCGTCGGCACGGTGGTCGGCCTGGAACGGGCCAGCGGTGCCGACCGCGCCGACCGCCGGTCCGAGCACTCGCCGGACTGGTGGCGGGCGGCGATCGCCGTCACCCGGGTCGAGAGCGGCCGGGTGAACGACGCGACCCTCGCCGTGCTGTACCCCAACAGCCGCGACGCCCACTACTACCGGGTGCCCAAGCCCAAGGCCGGCCAGGAGGGGCTGTGGCTCCTGCACGCCACCCAGGACGACCAGCGCGAGCTCGCCCCGTACGAACTGATCCACCCCGAGGACTACCAGCCCGTGCACACGCTCGCCGTGCTGCGCGAACGGAGGTGAGCCGACATGCCCACCCTCAAGGTCGTCAACATCACCCCGAAGGCGCTGAGCGGCACCGCGACCCAGGACTCCGAGCCGTTTCTCGCGGTCAACCCCGAGACGCCCACCGAGATGGTCGCGACCGCCTTCACCCCCGACCCGATGGGCGGTCCGCTCGCCCCGGTCTACGTGTCCACGGACGGCGGCGACAGCTGGGTGCTGCACGCCGTCGTCCCCGGCGCCGCGCCGGATCTCGGTACCGCCGACATCACGGTGGCCTTCGCGGCCCGGGGCGGTGCCCTGTACGCGGGCATACTGAACGGCCTGGCCGCACTGCACCGGCCCAGGCCGATCACCAGGATGCAGATCCTTCGAACGCCGGGCATCGCCTCGACCGCGCCCATGGAGATCCTGGTGAGCCGGGACCAGGAGGACCAGCCGTGGGTCGTCGCCGACACCGTGACGGCCGGCGGCGCCGACCGGGACCGGGTCTACGTCGGCAACAACGGTCCGGGCCCGCGGACCGCCGTCGTGGACGTCTCGGGCGACGCGCGGACGGCGCCCGCACCGGCCGGATTCGTGCCCACGGTGATCGAGAACCGTGACCCGGCGAGTCAGGACGGGCCGCCGGTGCGCCTCGCCGTGCACCCCGACGGCACCGTCTACGCGGCGTTCGAGAGCTGGCGGACCAATGACCAGGGCGACCCGATCACCAACGTCACCTTCGACGTCGTGGTGAGCCGGGACGACGACGGGGGCGTCGGCGCCCACCCGTTCCAGGACCTCAAGGACGCCACCGACAGCGTCCCCGGGCAGCGGGTCGCGACCGACCGCTTCGTCGCGTTCAACTCGACCATGGGGCAGGAACGGCTCGGCGGCGACCTGACGATCGCGGTGGACCCGACCGACGCCGACCGCGTCTGGATCGCCTGGTGCGACCGCGTGGGCGGCCCGGGCGGTGTCGACAACACCCTGCACGTCCGGCACTCGCAGGACCGCGGCCAGACCTGGCGGAAGGTGCGCGACGACGTCACCGACGCCAAGAACCCGTCGCTGGCCGTCAACGAGGACGGTCTGGTGGGCTTGGTCTACCAGCGGTTCGCCGCCAATCAGTGGACGACGATCCTGGAGGTCACCGCCGACAACTGGAGCACCGCGCCGGAGTCCGACGTCCTGCACCAGGCACCCGCGAACGTGCCCCGTGCCGCGGGACTGCCCTTCCTCGGTGACTACATCCGGATGCTCGCGGTCGGGAAGGACTTCTACGGCGTCTTCGCCGGCAACAACACGCCGGACCGGGCCAACTTCCCGGTGGGCGTGACGTACCAGCGCAACGCCAACTTCACCGTCCACCAGCTGCTCAGCACCGACGGCGTGACCCGGGTGCCGCCGTCCATCGACCCGTTCTTCTTCCACCGGGCCGCCTGAACGTTCCACCGGGCCGCCCGAGCGCGCACCCGGAGCGCCCGCCACGAAGGGTCGTGGCGGGCGCCCCGCTGTCGGGCACTGTGGTTCGGGGGTTGTTCAGGCGGTGGCCAGGCAGAGCTGCACCAGCCCGGCGTCCACGTCGCGGATGATCTGTTCCATCTCCGCCCACCGCGGGTGGAACTCGGTGCCCCACTCGACGGTGAAGCCGAGCACCTTGCCCTGGTCGGGGTCGGCGAAGTTGCGGGAGTAGACGTAGTCGTCGCTGGTCCCGCTGGTCGGGTACAGGTGGAAGCCGCTCATCGGCTTGTACGACAGGCCGCGCACGCCGTTGACGCCCTTGCAGAACGCCTCGGCGAGCAGCACGGCGGTGTCCTCGTCGTCCTTGGGGATGTACTCGGCGTACGTGAGGTCGCCGGGCAGGCCGCGCTTGCCGTCGTAGTCGGAGTTGCGGAAGTTCATGTCGGGGTCGACCGACTGGTTCTCGTCGTCGCCCCAGTTGTAGAGCATGTCCTGCGAGTAGCTGTGCACGTCGACGAACCACCGGGTCAGCGGGAGCTGGTCCAGCAGCCACTGGACGTTGCGGGTCTCCGGCTCGGAGAACGGGCTCGGGCCGGCGTAGACCTGCTGGTCGCACGGGTCGTTCGACACCTGGGGGTTGGCGCCCGGGGCGAAGGCGGTGACGAAGTCGAAGAGGAAGTCGTAGTTGCGGTTGAGGTCGACGCCGACGCAGTCCGGGGCCGGGTTGCCGCCGGCGTTCGCCGGGTTGCGGTTCTTGCGCCACATGGGCCTGACGGTCTGGCTGTAGTGCCGGCCGTCGGGGTTGACCAGCGGGTAGAGCACCAGGTCGAGCCGCTGGAGCAGGCCGCTGACCTGACCGGCGGTGAAGGCGGTGCCGCCGTAGCCGAGGCCGGTGCCGTCCCGGTGGGCTTCCAGCAGGTCGGCGGCGAGGTGGACGAGGATCTCGCAGCTGCCCCATTCACGGGCGTGGACACCCCCGATCATCATGACGCACGGCTTGGGGGCCGCCGCGGGTTCGCTGATCAGCAGGGCGTGGGCGGTGCGGCCCTCGAACGAGGGCTCGGGCAGGGTGACGAGTTGGGTCAGGTCGGGGAAGGCGGTGGCCAGGCTGGTCACGGCGGACTCGACCTCGGTGACGTTCAGGTACGGCATGGGGGGCCTCCCGGGTCAGCCGGAGAGCTTGGCGGCCAGGCCGCGCGGGACGGCGTCGGCGGGGGCGAAGCGGTCGCCGCTGCCGACCTCGGCCTGGGCGGCGCGCCCGGCCTCGCTGGCGTTGCCGGTCATGGTGACCGTGACGCCCTCGCGTTCGAGGGCCGGGATCCGGTCGGCCGGGACGTAGACGTCGATGCCGATGCGGCCGTCCTCCTCGACGTGCGGGCGTCCGCCGACGTCGGGGCGGGTGTCGCGCAGCAGCGCGCGCAGGGTCTCCGGGTCCTTGGCGGTGACGCGGAGGCGCAGGATGTCGTCAGGGGGTGATGTGTCGGGTGCGGAGGACATGGGGACTTCTTCCGGGCGCCGTCAGCGCGCTGCCGCGGTGGTGCCGGGCGGCGCGGCGGCGCCGATAGGAGCGGATATGTCCGACGTGTACCTCGTATCCTCAGGATCCGCCGTCACGGTAGAAGTCGTCAAGGGGCGGCTCGGGCATCCCGTCGAGCAGGCTGTCCAGGCCGCTCAGCATCTCGGCCTCGTGGTCGAAGTCGGCGAACCGGGGCACCAGGGCGCGCAGCCTGGGGTAGTCGGCGGCGGGCAGCCGGTGCAGGCCGAGCCGCAGGGCCGGGTCCGGCTCGCTCGGGTTGTCGACCACCTGGCGCTTGTCCACCAGCAGGCAGCCGAGGTTCCAGGCGACGAAGGTGCGGTAGACGGTCAGCGCGCCGGCGTCGTCGAAGCCGGCCCGGCCGAGCACGGCCAGGATGTGCTCGGTGAGGTCCAGCACCGAGGCCGGGCGGCGGGCCACCGGGACGGCCAGCGGGCGGGTCGCGACCAGCGGCAGGATCTCGGGGTGGGCGTGCGCGGTGGCGGCGAACGCCCGGGCGATCCGGCGCAGTTCGGCGCGCCAGCCGTCCGGGTGGGAACCGCCGGCGGAGCCGGCCCGCAGCCGGGCGTTGATCTCGTCGAAGTAGGCCTCGACCAGGCCGTCGATCAGGGCCTCCTTGCCCGGGGTGTAGCGGTACAGGGCCATCGACTCCACGCCGAGCTCGGCCGCGAGCCTGCGCATGGTCAGCGCGGCCAGGCCCTCGCGGTCGACCAGGGCCACGGCGGCGCCCAGCACCAGCGGGCGGCTCAGCCGGCCCCGCTTCTCGGGGGCGTCCTGCTCGGCCATCTCCGCGCTCCTCCGGGTCGGTGGCAGCGTTCCCGGTCGCGCCCGGGCCGTTCGGACGGTTCGGACGGTTCGGCGGACCGGCCGTGGCGCGGGGCCCGCTGCCTGGGCTGGGGGTTCGGCGTTTTCGGCGGATGTCACTCAGCGGATACAGAACCAGGATACAAGGTAGGAATCAGACGTAAACGGGTCAACGGGATTTGCCGGTCGGTTCGCCGATCCCGCTGGTCAGCCGACGGGTGGCGGAGCGGGGGTGGCGACCGGCGCGGCGACCGGGGCGGCGGGGCCGGTTGCGGAGGGTGGCCGACGCGGCGGCGGCGGACCGGCCCCGCGGAGTTCGGTGAACGGCGGTGACCAGGCATGGGGCGGGGCATCGGGTGGCGGCCCGGTGACCAGGACGGCCGAGCCGGGTGCGGTGCGTAGTCGGGAGGCGGGTGGCGGCCGGTGGGGGAGTGGTGCCGGGCGCGCGGTGGCGGGTGGGGCGGGGTGCCGGCCGCCGCCCCGGGACCCGCACCCCGGATTCAGCCCCGGTTTCAGCTCCGGTCTCAGCGCCGGATTCAGCCCCGGGACTCAGTCGAGCAGCAGCCGGACGGCGAGGGCGGCGACGAGGGCGGCCGAGCCGAGCGCGGTGAGCAGCCGGCCGCGCGGGCCGGTCAGCGCCCGGCCGAGCAGTGCGCCGCCGGAGGCCAGCAGCAGCTGCCAGCAGGCGGAGGCCGTGAAGGCGCCGACGGTGAAGGCGGCCCGGGCCGGCGCGCCCTCCTGGCTGCCGCCGCCGAGCACCAGGGCGGCGAAGTAGAGCACGGTGAGCGGGTTCAGCAGGGTGATGCCCAGCAGGGCGAGGAAGGCCCGGGCGGGGGTGGGCGGCGCGGCCCGCGGTCCGGCGGTGGTGCCGGGACGGCCGCGCACCGCGGTGAAGGCCGTCCGGGCGGCCAGGGCCAGCAGCACCAGGGCGGAGACGATCCGCAGCGGCCGGGCGACCGGTTCGAGCAGCGGCGCGAGGCCGGTGCCGCCGGCCGCGGCGAGCAGCGCGTAGAGCCCGTCCGCGGTGGCCACCCCGAGCGCGGCGCAGGCGCCGGTGCGCAGCGAGGTGCGCGCGGTGAGCGACACCAGGTAGGCCCCGACGGCCCCCACCGGGACGGCCACGCCGAGCCCGGCGAGCAGCCCGGCGACCAGCGCGGCCCTCATGGGCGGGCGGCGTCGGGCCTCCGGGGACGGCCGGGCTGCTGTCGGCCCGGGGCCGGGTGGGCGGCGGGCGCGGGCAGCGGGCGGGCGGCGGAGTCGGTCATGGGCCGATGGTGACGGCTCGGGGGAGGGGGCGGCAAACGGTTTTCCGGGAGCCCGGGATAGCGTGGGGAGCCCCGTGATCACCGTCCTGAGGAGAGCCGATGAGCAGTCAGAACGACCCGGTGCGAGCGCTGTTGGCGGAGGCCTGGGTGTCCTGGGCGGAGCGGGGCGCGTCCCTGGCCGCCGAGGACTGGGAGCGGTCCACCCGGCTGCCCGGGTGGACCGTACGGGAGTTGTACGCGCACGTGGCGCCGGTGCCGGAGATGTTCACCGGGCTGCGCGCGGCCGTCCTGGACGGGCGGCCCGAGGTGGTGGACGGGGCCGGCATCCTGCGTGTCTACAACCGGCCCGGCGGCATCGCCCACACCGCCGCCGACCAGGTCGCCGAGGCGGCGAAGCAGGTCGCCGAGGTGGCCGAACCCGCCGTGCTGATCGCCCGGTTCGGCGTCGAGGGGCCGGCCGCGCTGGACGGCCTCGCGGACCTTCCGCCGGGCACCGCGGTGGCGCACCCGTTGCTCGGCAGCGTGACGGTCGGCGCGCTCGGCGAGGTGGCGCTGATGGAGGCGACCGTCCACCTGCTCGACCTGATCGCGGCCGTCGGCGGCCCGCCGCCCGCCGAGGGGGCGCTGGACTTCACCCGTGCGCTGCTGGCGCGGGTCGCCGACCCGGTGGACTTCATCGAGGCGGCGACCGGCCGCGGCGCGGCGGCGGTGCTGCCGGTGGTCCGGTAGGGCGCCGGGCCGGTCCCCGAGGGGCCGGCCGACGGTGAGGCGTATGCGTCTCATGTCATGAGCCTTTCAAAGGTGCGGGTTTGCTGTCACTCTGCTGCTCCCGGCCCGATCCCCACGAGAGGCTCCGATGAAAAGACTCCTGCCTGCCCTGACCGGCGCCGCGCTGTTCGCGGCGACCGGCCTCGCGGCGCTCGCCACCCCCACCGTGGCGAGCGCCGCGGACTGCACACCCGCCCAGGTCGTGGCCAACGGCGGCTTCGAGTCCGGCAGTTCGTCCTGGACAGCGCCGAGCGGCGCGATCACCGCCGACAGCGGCCAGAGCGCGCACTCCGGCAGCTCCTACGCCTGGCTCGACGGCTATGGCTCCAGCCACACCGACACCCTCTCGCAGTCCGTCACCCTCCCCGCCGGGTGCGGCACCGCGACGCTCGGCTTCTGGCTGCACGTCGACACCGCCGAGACGACCGCCGGCACGGCCTACGACAAGCTCGCCGTCAAACTCGGCTCCACCACGGTGGCCACGTACTCCAACCTGGACGCCCTGAGCGGGTACGTGCACAAGACCGTCGACGTCTCCGCCTTCGCCGGCCAGACCGCGACGCTCGCCTTCACCGGCGTCGAGGACGCCAGCCTGCAGACCAGCTTCGTGCTGGACGACGTCACCCTGGACGTCTCCGGCGGCGGGACCACCCCCCAGCCCGGCGACCCGACCCGCACCCCGGCCGCGCCGGCGTACACCGTCGACCTCAGCAGTGACGCCTCCGGCGGCAGTTGGACCGGACACGAGAGCGTGACCTTCAGCAACGCCTCGCCCACCGCGCTGAACGAGGTGTACCTGCGGCTGTGGGACAACGCCCACGGCAGCTGCCCCAGCACCCCGATCACGGTCACCAACGTGACCGGCGGCACGCCCTCCCCGCTCACGGTGAACTGCACCGCGCTCAAGATCACCCTGCCGGCCCCGCTCGCCCAGGGCCAGAGCGGCACCGTCGGCTTCGACCTCGGCATCACCGTGCCGAGCGGCGCGGACCGCTTCGGCCACGACGGCGCGTACAACTTCCTCGGCAACGCCCTGCCCGTCCTGGCGATACGGGACGCGGCCGGCTGGCACCTCGACCCGTACACCAACAACGGCGAGTCCTTCTACTCGATGGCCTCGGACTTCACCGTCACCCTGGACCACCCGACCGGCCTGCTGGTGCCCGCGACCGGCACCTCGGTGGACACCCCCGGCACGACCGGCCGGACCGTCACCAAGGCGACCGCGAGCAAGGTGCGCGACTTCGCCTGGGGCGCCGGACCGTTCACCAGGATCTCCGGCACCTCGGCGGCCGGGGTGAAGGTCAACGTCTACTCGGTGGCGGGGATCAGCGCGGCCGACTCCAAGTCGATGCTCTCCACCGCGACCTCGGCGGTCGACGCCCACGCCCAGCGCTTCGGCGCCTACCCGTACGGCGAACTGGACGCGGTGATCGACAACAACTTCTGGTTCGGCGGCATGGAGTACCCGGGCTTCGTCCTCGACCTGGTCAGCACCACGGCGCTCACCCACGAGATCGGCCACCAGTGGTGGTACGGCATCGTGGGCGACGACGAGTACAACGCCCCCTGGCTGGACGAGGCCTTCACCGACTACGCCACCGACCTCGCCCTCGGCAAGACCGGCAACGGCTGCTGGAACAGCGTCTCCTGGGCCTCCTCGGCGGAGAGGATCACCAACTCGATGGCGTACTGGGACGCCAACTCCTCGCGCTACTCCACGGTCGTCTACGGCTACGGCAAGTGCGCCCTGCACGACCTGCGCCGGACGATCGGCGACACCGCGATGACCACGCTGCTGCGCAACTACGCGCAGGCGCACTGGAACGGCGTCTCCACCACCGCGGAGTTCAAGGCCGCGGCCCAGGCCGCCACCACCGTGGACCTGACCTCCTTCTGGAGCCAGCACCGCATCGACGGCTGAGCCCGGGCAGCCCGTGGCGCCGCCCCCGGCTCCGGCCGGGGGCGGCGCCCGTCGGCGTCCTGTCGCGTTCCTGTTCGCGTCCACGTCGCGTCCCCCGGCGGCTCCCGGCGTCCCCTCGGCATCCCTTGACGGCGCCGGGGGCCGGGAGGACGCTGTACGTGTACGACATAAGCGTGTGCCGTACACGGACAGTCGAAAGCACACGACCAAGAGTCGCGAGGCTCCCGGCGCTGACCCGACCGCTGGAGCGATCATGTCGACCAACCACTACGTGGCGCTGCCGGACAGCTCCCGCGTTCCGCTCGACGGAGCGCGGGTCATCGGACCGGCCGACCCACGGGCACCCCTGACCGTCACCGTCTACCTGCGGCGCGACCCCGACGCGCCCCCGCGGCCGGACCTGTACGAGCTGGCGCTCCAGCCGCCGACCCGCCGGACCGTCCCCACCGACGACGAGTACGCCGCCGTCCACCGCTGGCGCGACACCGACCTGAAGGCCGTCGAGACCTTCGCCGCCGAGCACCGCCTCGCCGTCTCCAACGAGAACCCGCTGGCCCGCAGCGTCCAGCTGACCGGCACCACCGGGGACGTCGCGGACGCCTTCCGGGTCACCCTGGCCCGCTACCGCTACCAGGACGCCCGCGACAACCCCCGCGTCTACCGCGGCCGCGAGGGCGCCGTCCACGTCCCCGAGGAGCTTAGCGGCGTCATCACCGGCGTGTTCGGCCTGGACGACCGGCCGATCGGCGCCAACCTGCTGATCCACCGGACGGACGTCAGCCTCCCGATCACGGCGAAGGCCGTACCGGCCCTGCCGACGGGCGTCTTCTTCCCGCACCAGCTCGCGAAGCCGTACACCTACCCGGCCGGTCTCGACGGCACCGGCCAGTGCGTCGCCGTCCTCGCCTTCAACGGCGAGACCTCGCCCGGTGTGCCCTCCGGCGGCTACTCGCCGGACGCGCTGAGCACGTACTTCACCGCACTGGGGCTGCCCGTGCCGGACATCACCAACGTGGTGATCCAGAACGTCGGATCCCCCGGCAACGACCCGGGCCCGGGCGACGCCACCGCGGACCCGTTCGACAGCACCGACGAGATCATGCTCGACCTCGCGGTGGTCGGCTCCCTCGCACCCGGGGCGAAGATCGTCGTCTACTTCAGCAAGTTCACCGAACAGGGCTGGACCGATCTGGTCAACCAGATCGCGACCGACACCGTCAACCGGCCCACGGTGATCTCCAGCAGCTACGGCAACACCGAGGACGGGGGCCCGCGTTGGACCCCCGCGGGCGTCGCCAACGTCGACGGCGTCTTCATCAGCGCCGGTACCAAGGACATCAGCATCTGCTGCGCCTCGGGCGACGACGGCTCCCGGGACGTCCACTTCGGCGAGCGCGCCCACGCCGACTTCCCCGCGTCCAGCCCGCACGTGCTCGGCGTCGGCGGCACCCACCTGGTGGTCCAGGGCGGCGCGGTCGACCAGGAGATCGTCTGGGACGACGGACCGGGAGCGCGGACCGGGGGCGGCATCAGCAGGATGTTCCCGGTGCCCCCGTACCAGGTCGGCCTCGCCATGCCGGTCGCCGCGAACCCGCCGCACGTGCAGGGCCGGGGCGTGCCCGACGTGGCCGCGGTCGCCTCCCGGAACACCGGCGTGGTCGTCCCGAACGTGGACGGCGTGCACGTCGACCTGGTCGGCGGCACCAGCGCGTCGGCCCCGATGTGGGCCGCCCTGTTGGCCCGGATCAACCAGGGGCTCGGCCACCGGGTCGGCTTCCTCAACCCGCTGCTGTACGCGCACTTCGCGACCGGCGTCCTGCGGGACATCACCGTCGGCAGCAACGGGGCGTACCCCTCCGGGCCCGGCTGGGACCCGTGCACCGGCCTCGGCAGCCCGGGCGGCCAGCGGCTGCTGGACGGCCTCAAGGCCCTGTGAACCCCCGTCGGTCCGACACCGGCCGGTGCGGGACGCGCTGCGGCGCCCCGCACCGGCGCGGGTGCGCCGGCGGTCAAGCCGTCAAGCCGTCAAGCTGTCGGCCGCCAGCCGTCGGCCGTCAGCCCAGGGCGAGGGCGCGGAGGCGGTCGGCCGCGCCGTTGAAGTAGTTCTGGTCACCGGGGAAGGTGCCGGAGTCGGCGAACTGCCAGAAGGTCTGGTAGCCCCAGCCGTTCGGCAGGGTGCCGACGGAGGAGGCGTAGCGGGCTATCCAGAGCGGGTTGGTGGTGCCGAAGCCGCCGTTGTTGCCGGTGCACTGGCTCCACCAGTTGGTGGTGGTGTAGATGGTGGGGTAGCGGCCGGTGCGGGAGTGCACGGTGTTGCTGAAGTCCCGGATCCAGCTGACCATGGCGCTCTGGCTGAGGCCGTAGCAGGTGGCGCCGTAGGGGTTGTACTCGATGTCCAGCGCGGGCGGCAGGGTCTTGCCGTCGGCGGACCAGCCGCCCCCGTGGCTGACGAAGTAGTTGGCCTGGGTGGCGCCGGAGGAGGCGTTCGGCAGCGCGAAGTGGTAGGCGCCGCGGACCAGCCCGGCGTTGTAGGAGCCGTTGTACTGCTGGGCGAAGGACGGGTTGGTGTAGCCGGTGCCCTCGGTGGCCTTGACGTAGGCGAACCTGGCGCCGTTGGCGGCCACCGAGGACCAGTTGACGTTGCCCTGGTAGCTGGAGACGTCCAGCCCCGGGGTCTGGGTGGCGGCGAGGGAGGCGAGCGGGGCGGCGGCGCCGCGGCCCTCGCGGGCGGCGACGGTGGAGCCGGCGAAGTCCTGCTCGGGGTGGAAGCCGGGGCGGCCTTCGGCGACGGGGGCGACAGGGGCGGGTTCGGCCGCGTACGCGGGGGCGGCCACCCCGGCGACCAGGGCGGTCGCGGCGGCGAGGGCGGCGAGCGCGGGCAGACGGCGGCGGGCCGGTCTGTCGGTGCCGGTGGTGCGGGCGGAGCGGGAAGAGCGGGGCATGGGCACTCCTCTGGTCCGAGCATGGGGAGGGTCGAAATGACCCGGTTCGGCCGGGGCCTGACCGGCCGTACCGCAGAGTAGCCATGTACCTGGCACCGCCACCAGGCAGCTTTTTTCACATGGTGAACGCACGTCGGATGTGCCGGAACACCGCGACCGGCAACCGGCGTTGCCGGTTCTGCCGGTCCGGTCGGCCGGGGAGCGGGGGTGGAACCGGGGAGGGGAACGGGCCGCGGTCGGCGCCGGAGGGGCTCCGGGGCGGCTCCGGGTGCGCCCGGCGCGCTGTGGCACGATGCCCGCGGGCCGGCCACCACGGGCGGCCCCGCACGTGAGGAGAGGACCAGCCATGACCGAGACCGCCACCGATTCCGCCCGGCCCGACGGGGAGCCCGTGTTCCGGCCCGCCACGCCCGCCGACGTCCCGGCGCTGGTCGCCCTGGTCGAGTCCGCCTACCGGGGCGACTCCAGCCGGGCCGGCTGGACCACCGAGGCGGACCTGCTGGACGGCCGGCGCACCAATCCGGAGGCCGTCACGGAGGCCGTGGGCCACTCCGATGGCCTGGTGCTGCTGGCCGAGCGGGACGGCGAGCTGCTCGCCTGCTGCCAGCTGGAACAGCGCGGCGAGCGGGCGTACTTCGGGATGTTCTCGGTGCGCCCGGGTCTCCAGGGCGGCGGGATCGGCCGGGCCGTGCTGGCCGAGGCGGAGCGGCTGGCCGTCGAGCGGTGGGGCGTCGGCGCGATGGAGATGACGGTGATCGAGCAGCGCGCCGAACTGATCGCCTGGTACGAGCGGCGCGGCTACCGGCGCACCGGGGATTTCAGCCCGTTCCCGTACGGTGACGAGCGCTTCGGCATCCCGCTCCGGCCGGACCTCCGGTTCGCCCACCTCGTCAAGGACTTGAAGGCGGATTCCTGACGGAATGGACGTCCGTGTACGGAAGTTGACGGCTGCGGCGGTGCTGGAGCCGTGACCGGCCGGGGAGTTGACGACCCCCGGAACGGCTCCGGCTCGGGGTCCGGTTCAGTTCCGCTGGACCGGATCTCCGCAGGTGACGCACGGTCAAGTCACTGAGCTGGGGCGATGCGGAGATGTCATACCTCGTTCATTATTGGTCTAGGCCAATGTGAGAAGCTGAGCGCGAACGGCCACGCTCCGTCCGCTGCCCAGGGGGGCCATTTCCGCATGCCCGTACTCCATGGCACCGCCATGCCCGCATCCGACACCGGTCCGCGCCGGACACCCGCGGACCCGGACGACCACCGCCTGCCCAGCCCGCCCGACGACGAGGAGCTCTACTGGTACTTCGGTCCGCAGCGCCGCTGGGTGCTGCTCTGCGCCACCCTCTCCTACGCGGGAGCCACCGCCACGCTCGGCCTGTTCGCCCTCAGCAAGCCGCTGCTCTGGCCCTTCCTGGTGCTCACCGTGCTCAACGCGGCCACCTGGCTGCTCTCGCTCACCGACGGCCAGCGCGCCCGGCGCTTCACCCGCGACTCCCACGACCTGCTGCTGCGCGCCTGGAACCCCGACCGGGCCCCGAGCGTCGACCTGCTGCTGCCGACCGCCGGTGAACCACTGGCCGTCCTCGACAACGCCTACCGGCACACCGCGGCCGTCCAGTGGCCCGGCGAGCTGACCGTGCTGGTCCTCGACGACGCCGGCCGCCCCGAGGTGCGCCGACTCGCCGAGTCCTACGGCTTCCGGTACCACGCCCGGCCCGACCGGGGCCGGTTCAAGAAGGCCGGCAACCTCAACCACGGCCTGGCCGAGGGCACCGGCGAGATCGTCGCCGTCCTGGACGCCGACTTCTGCCCCCGCCCCGACTTCCTGCACCACCTGGTGCCCTACCTCGACAACCCCGAGGTCGGCATCGTGCAGAGCCCGCAGTGCTTCGACACGGACGCCGACATGTCCTGGCTCGAACGCGCCGCGGGAGCCACCCAGGAGATCTTCTACCGCTGGATCCAGCCCTCCCGGGACGCGCAGGACGGCACCGTCTGCTGCGGCACCAACGCCCTCTACCGCCGCGCCGCGCTGAAGCGGATCGGCGGCTTCGCCGAGATCGACCACAGCGAGGACCTCTACACCGGCCTCGCCCTCGCCCGCGCCGGATGGGCCACCCGCTACGTCCCCGCGCTGGTCGCCAAGGGCATGTCGCCCACCGGCCTGCCCGCCTTCATCAGCCAGCAGTACCGCTGGTGCCTCGGCTCCCTGGCCCTGGTCCGCGACCCGGACTTCCGCAAGGGGCCGCTCCCGCGGTCCGCCCGGCTCTGCTTCTGGAACGGCATCCTCGGCTACGTCACCAGCGCCGTGAACGTCTTCGCCGTGCCGCTGCCCGCCCTGATCATGCTGTTCTTCCGGCCCGAGGAGATCCAGCCCTGGCAGGTGCTGCCGTTCCTGCCGCCGATCTGGGTCGCCCTGGTGCTGCTGCCCGCGATGTCCCGCACCCGCTGGCGCTTCGAGGTCACCCGGGTCCAACTCCTCGGCGGGCTCTGCCACGTGGTCGCCATCGTGCACGCGCTGCGCCGCCGCTCCGCCGACTGGGTGCCCACCGGCGCCGTGTCCGGCGGCAGCTCGCTCGCCCGTGCCGTCGCCCGGATCGGGGTCGGCTGGCTCGGCTTCGTCGTCCTCGCGGGCGCCGCCGGACTGGTCCGGGCCGCGCTGCTGCACGGCTGGCGGCCGTACTGGGCGCTCGCCGGGCTGCTCGCACTCACCGCCTACACCATGATCCCGCTGATCCGGGAGCTGCGGCCGCTGCTCAACGGTACCGGCGGCGGCAAGGGAGCCGCCGTCGGCGAGGTCGCCGCGCCCGCACCGGGCCGCTCCGACCTCGGGTTCGGACGGGCCGAGGCCGTCGCCGTCACCGCCGTGCTGCTGCTGTGCGGGCTGCTGGCCTCCGGCTGGGCCGACCCGCTGATCTTCTGACAGACCGTCACATCACCGCTGTCCCACCGAGTTTCCTTGCGCGTCGCCCCACCGGCGCGGACACCGCCCGGCCGCCCCATCGGCCCGGCGGGCCCGACAAACCGCTGCCAGCCCTGCAAGGAGCACCGCCGTGTCAACGGCCGTACCATCCGCCTCAGCCTCGTCCTCCTCATCCGCCTCAGCCTCGGCCTCATCCGCCTCGGCCTCGTCGCCGCCGGCCGCGCCCGCCGCGACCGACACACCCACCGACCTGCTGCCCGGCGTCGTCCGGGTGGGCCGGGAACCCGCCGCCCCGCAGGGCGCCGCCGTCGCCGAGAGCGGGCAGACCCGCCGGCGCACCGCCTTCCGCCCCGACATCGAGGGGCTGCGCGGCGTCGCCGTGCTCTCCGTCCTCGCCTTCCACTCCGCCGTCCCGGGCCTGACCGGCGGTTTCGTCGGCGTCGACGTCTTCTTCGTCGTCTCCGGCTTCCTGATCACCGGCCTGCTCGTCGGACGCCCGCTCGGCCTGTGGGACTTCGCCGCCCGCCGCGCCCGGCGCATCCTGCCCGCCGCCGCCACCGTGCTCGTCGCCACCGCCGTCGCCGGCGGCGCCCTGCTCGACCCGCTGCGCGGCACCGACCTCGCCCGCGACCTGATCGCCTCCGCCGGCCAGTTCGCCAACTGGCGCTTCGTCGGCGAGCAGACCGACTACCTGGCCGCCGAACGCGACCCCAGCCCGCTGCAGCACTTCTGGTCGCTGGGCGTGGAGAACCAGTTCTACCTGCTCTGGGGCGTGCTGCTGCTCGGCCTCGCCCGCTACCTCCACGGGCGCCGCCGCACCCTGGCGATCACCCTCGCCACGGTGGCCGTCGGCGGGGTCTCGCTCGCGCTCTGCCTGCGCTGGACGGCCACCTCCGCGCCGCTCGCCTACTTCTCCACCGGCAGCCGGCTCTGGGAGTTCGCGGCCGGCGCCTGCGCGGCGCTGGCGGGCCCGGCGCTGGCCGCCCGCGCCGAGCGCCGTCCGGTGGTGCGGACGCTGCGGGTGCTCGGTTGGCTCGGCCTCGCCGCCGTGCTCACGCCGGTGTTCCTGTACGACCGCAACACACCCTTCCCCGGCACCGCCGCGCTGCTGCCCGTCCTCGGCACCGCCGCCGTCCTGCTCGCCGGGCACGGCACCCCCGGCGCCGCCGACGCCGGACGGCTGCTCGCCGCCCGCCCGCTGCGCGCCGCCGGACGGCTCTCGTACGCCTGGTACCTCTGGCACTGGCCGGTGCTGACCATCGCCCAGGCCCGCTACGGCCCGCTGCCCTGGACCACCCTGCTCGCGCTCACCGCCGCCGCCGCGCTGCCCGCCTGGCTCACCCTGCGGCTGGTCGAACAGCCGCTGCGCTACGGCAGCAGCCCCGCCCCCCGGCGCGGGCTCGCGGTCGGCGCCAGCGCCCTGGTCATCCCGCTGATCGCCGCGCTCACCCTCGGCGGCGGCACCGTGCGGGCTCTCGGCGACCCCTCCGCCGGGCCCGTGGCGGCCCCCGCCGGAGCCGCCGACGGCCCGAGCCTGCTCGCCCCCGGCGCCCGGGTGCTCACCCTGACGCCGTCGCTGGCCCGGGCCCGGGAGGACTTCCCGCCCGGCAAGGGCTGCGAGATCCCGCTCAACGCCGACAGCAGCCCGCGCTGCCTCTTCGGCGCCGAGGACAGCCCCGACCGGATCGTGCTGCTCGGCGACTCCCACGCCGGGCAGTGGATCTCCGCCGGCCTCGCCCTGGCCGAGCAGCGGCACTGGGCCCTGGAGGTCCTGGTCAAGCCCGGCTGCCCGCTGGCCACCCTCACCGTGCGCAACAACGTGCTCGGCCGCACCTTCGACGAGTGCGACCGCTGGCGCGAGAACACCCTCACCCGGCTGACCTCCGGCCCCAAGCCGCGCCTGGTCCTGATGGCGGGGCTCAACCGGTACGGCAGCCAGGAGGAGCGCGCCGAGGGCTGGACCCGCACCCTGGACCGGCTCACCGCGCTCGGCGCCCCGCTCGCCTACCTCGGCGACACCCCGATGCCCGGCAAGGACATCCCGACCTGCCTGGCCGCCTCCGACGGGCGCTCGGACGCCTGCTTCTTCCCCCGCGACACCGCCTTCGAGCCCGACCCGGTGCTGGACGGCGGGCTCGCCGCCCGGTACGGGGTGCGGACCCTCGACCTCGGCCCGCTGCTCTGCCCCGGCGCCGGGCCCTCCTGCCCGGCGGTGCTGGAGGGCGTGGTGCTGTACCGGGACACCGGGCACATCACCGACACCCTGGCGCGGGTACTGGCGCCCCGGCTGGACAAGGGACTGCTGGGGACGGCGGGAGCCCCGGGCGCACCGGCCGGTTCTGCCGTGCCGACCGGATCGACCGCGTCGACCGGCCCCACCGGGTAGGCCGGCCCGACCGGTTCGGTTGTTCCGACCGGCCCGACCGGTTCGGCCGCGTCCACGGCTCCGGGGCCGCCCTCGGCTCAGCCGCGGATTCAGCCGTAGATGCTGTGGCAGAGCCGGGCCGACTCCGACCCGGCCGGCCAGTGGCCCGCCCGCTCGGCCTGGTCGCAGATGCTGTTCCGGCCCCCGCCCGCCCCGGCACCCGCCGGGGTGGGCGCGGCCGACTGGCCGCGGGCCGGAGCCGGGGCGTGCGGGCTGTGCCCCGGCTTGGGGTGCGCGCTCGCCGAGGCGTGCGCGGCGTCCGTCGTCGCACCGGCCCCCGGCCCGGGCGCGGCCGCCGTCGTACCCGGCCCGCCCACCGCGATCACCGTGCCCGGGGTGGGCGGCGGCAGCGGGGACGGTGCCGGCACGGCCGGTGACGGGGAGACCGGCAGCAACTGCGCCGCCGGGTCCGAGACGGAGGGCGAGGCGTCCGGCAGCGCCGCCACGCTCAGCTCGTCACCCGCCCCCGGCCCGCACATCACCAGGACGGAGGCCAGCACGGCGCCCGTCCCGACCATCGCGGCCGTCCAGGCCCTGCGTGACAGACGCCTCGGCGGCGGCGTGGCGGTGGACCACGGCGGTAGCGGATCCGTCGGGACCGGCGGCGGCTGCCAAGCGTTCTGCGGCCACTGCCACTGTCCTCCGGTGGGCTGCCCAGTCATGTGCTCGTCCTTCCAGCGGCCCCCCTCAGAACCTTTCCGTGCTCAACGAGCGCGCCGACGCCGGGACATGACCCGGAAGAGGGGTCTGGACGGGCGTTGATTGCCACCGCGCCACATGCTGGGGGGCATGGAGACCAACAGCACGTCCAAACCCCTCGTCGAAGTGGCCGAGTTCCGGACCGACAGCCGCTACCGCCTCATCCACTTCGAGGGCCACGGCTGGGAACCGCTCGCACAGGAGGAGTTCGAGCCGCGCGTCCACCAGCTCTTCCCGGACCTCGACCCGCGCGACCCGCAACGGGTCCACTGGGCCGACCGTCCCTGGGAGTGGCCCGCCTGGCACCCGGGCGAAGCCTGAACGCACCGCCCGAACGCACGGGTCGGGCGAGCCGGGCGGGTTCCCGGGCGGGTTCCGGGCGGTCCGGAGGGGTCCGGTATGTCCCGGCCTGAACGGATGTGGCGCGGTGCGGTGCGACCCGAACCGCCCGGTGCAGGAGTGACGGCCCCGTTCCTTCGTTACGCTGAGCGGGTGAGAGTGGATCACTTCTGGCACCGCCTGCCGGGCCGGGCCGCGGGCACCTGCTCGCCGGAGCAACTCGGCGAACTCGTGCCCCGCGACCGCGACGTCCGGTACGACCGGCTGGCCGCCGCCGGCCTCGCCCTCGGCGTGCGGCGCACCGCCGTCCTGATGGAACTCGCGCTCACCGAGAACGGCCTGCATCCCGACCCGGCCGCCCGACTGCCCGTCTACGGCGGCGGCCGGCACCAGCCGGACGGCGCACTGCCGGACGGTGCCGTGCCCGTGCTGCGCCCCGAACAGGTCGCGGCGGCCTCCGCGTTCCTGCGCGACTCGGCGCTCGGCGAACTCGTCCGCCAGCAGAACAGCGTGCTCGCCCGTACGGCCGTGCACCTCGGCTACCCGACGCCGTGGTCCGAGGCCTGGGCGACGCTCGTCGTCCACGACCTGCGCGAGCTGCGGGACTTCTTCGCCCGCGCGGCCGCCGCCGGGGACGCGGTAGCCGTCCGGGAGGCGGAGTGAACACGCCCGCGGGGACCGCCGGGTACGGCGCGGCGGCCGAGCAACTCGCCGTCCAGTACGAGAGCGTGAGCTTCACCGAGGTGCACCGCGAGCTGCACCACCTGTACCCGGCCCCGCCCGCGTCCGTCCTGGACGTCGGCGCCGGCACCGGCCGCGACGCCGCCGCCCTCGCCGCCCTCGGCCACCGGGTGGTCGCGGCCGAGCCGACCCCCGAACTCCGGGCCGTCGGAGAGCGGTTGCACGCCGGCTCGGACGTGCGCTGGGTCGCCGACGCGCTGCCCGAACTGCCCGCGCTCGTCGCCGAGGGCGCGAGCTACGACCTCGTCCTGCTCACCGCCGTCTGGATGCACCTCGCCCCCGCCGAGCGCCCACCCGCGATGGCCGCCCTCACCCGCCTCCTCGCCCCCGCGGGCCGGCTCGCCCTCACCGTCCGCCACGGCCCCGTCCCGCCGGGCCGCCACATGTTCGACCTCCCGGACGAGACCACCGTCACCCTCGCCGCCGACTGCGGGCTGCGCCTCCTCCACCGCGCCACCCGCGCGGACCTGCACGGCCGGGGCGAGGTCCACTGGACGCTGCTGCTCTTCGAACGGGAGGCGTAGCCGCTCGGTCCGGGTCGGCAGTGGCGGTGGGCGGGAGACCCCTCCTCGGTGAGGTGCGCCGACGCCTCGGGTGGCTCGGCCCCGTCCCGTACGGCCGGCAGGTACCGGCCCGGCGGACCGTTTCGCGGTCGGCCCGGGGCGTGTTCCCCGGCGGTGGAGGAGGGTCGCTACGGCGATCGACGGTCGGCGGGGGCGTCCGTTCGGCGCAGCTTCGTCCGGCGGTGGCCGGAGACCGTTGTCAGGCGGCACGGGTGACCGGTAGACGGGAGGCTCCGAGCGCCGATCCTCCGAGTACCGGGAGTGCCGTGAACGCCCTGAGACTGCTCGCCGTGCCCGCCGCCGCCCTCGCCCTGACACTGAGCGCCGCGACTGCCGCACCCGCCGCACCTGCGGCGTCCGGGGCCGCCGCGGCCCCCGACCCCGCGCCCGGCACCGTCACCATCTCCCGGGCGGACGGCGGATCGACCGTCCAGGCGCACGTGGGGGACACCGTGCAGGTGGAACTCCTCGCGCTGCGCGACTACACGGTGACCTGGTACTGGTACGCCCTGGGCACCCCGACGCCCGCCCTGCTCTCGCAGACGGCGGGTAGCGCCGAGGCCAACGGCGACTCCCACGGCACCTTCTCGGTGACGGCCGCCGGGACGGCCGCCATCACCGCGATCGGCCGCTGCGTGCCGGACCGCGGCGCGGTCTGCCCGCCGTGGGTCATCAACTGGAAGGTCACCGTCCAGGTCTCCTGACCGGGCGCGGGACGCACCGCCGCCCCGGGCACCGACGACGGCGCTCGGGGCGGCGGGACCATGCCCAGACCCTGGGACCGCCGCCCCGCACGAGCGGGAGGCAAGCAACCGCCCCCTGGCCGGGGATGCCGTCCGCAGCGCTGCCGCTGCAGCCGCACCTGCGCCGCCATTTCGTGTACGACCGGTGGTCGGCCCCGGTCCACTGCGGGCCGGGGCCGGAGCTGTACGCGCTGCACTCCTCCGCGACCAGGCGGCGCCCCAGGGTGGTCACGAGGGGCGAGCGAGCACGGTCGCCGCCAGCGGCTCCCGGTCGCCGTAGCGGCGCCGGCCACCGCCCTGCGGCCGAGTCGGCGCCTCCGGCACCACCAACTGGATCAGCTCCCACAACTCGTCCGGGACGAGCCGCTCCACGATCGTCACGAGAGCAGCCTGCAGGCCCACATGAGATGTCTTCTCGGGGCCGCGTCACGCTCGGCAGCGCCCGACAGCTTCGGTCCGGGCAGTGCGGCGATGTCGGCCGTCCCGTCACGCACGGGTGAGGGCCCGGCACATCCGGGCAGGAGCAGGAATGCAGCTGTCCGACGAACGGTTCGAGCTGATCGGTGCCAGCTGGTGGCGGTACGATCCGCGGGGATGTACCGGTCCGTCGCGGCCGCCGGAAAGGAATGATGCCGTGAAGAAATTCATCCTCTTCGATCATGACGGTGTCCTGGTCGACACCGAGTTCTGGTATTTCAGATCCGCGGAACGCGCCCTGGCGGAGGCCGGTTTCACGCTGGACAAGGATCAGTACCTCCGGGACATGGCCCTGGGGGCGGGCTCTTGGGTCCAGGCCAGGGCGGCCGGCATCGACGACCTGACCCTCACCCGGGTTCGCGAGGCCCGTGACGGCTACTACCAGGAGTACTTGCGGACCGAGGCCATCGAGATCGACCGCGTCGTCGACACTCTCGCCGAACTGTCGAGGTTTGCCCGGATGGCCATCGTGACGACCTCGAAGCGGGCCGACTTCGACATCATCCACGAGAAGCGTCGGATCAGGCAGTTCATGGACTTCGTCCTTGTGCGCGAGGACTACGAACTCGCCAAGCCGAACCCGGAACCGTACCTGGCCGGGCTGAAGCGCTTCGGCGCCTCCACGCAGGAGACCCTGGTCGTGGAGGATTCAGCCAGGGGACTGGCCTCGGCGGTGGCCGCCGGCATCGACTGCGCCGTCGTCCACAACGAGTTCACGAAGGCGGACGACTTCTCCCGGGCAACTTACCGGATCGACAGCCTGAGCGAATTGAAGGAAATCCTTCTCATGGAAAGCTGACGCCCCTTTGGCGCGGAGCCCGCAGCGGGTGCACCGGGTGAGGGCCGACAGCCGGCGGACGAGTGATCGCCGTGCCTACCTGCCTCCGTGGCCCCTGCGCGGAACCGGACGGGACGTGCGCGGGACAGTGTGACGGCCGCGCATCGGCGTGGCATCGATGGCTGTTGGAGTTGTGGGTGCGTCGTGGCGCGTGGGAAGTCGGCCGGGCCGACTTCCCGCGCCGGTGTCACGGTGCGCCGAATCCCTCCTCGATCAGGCGGGTGGCCCAGCGGGTCAGGGCCGGGGCGAGGGGCGGGTGGGTGAGGCCGGCGTCGGCGGCGAGGCGATCGGCGGAGCCGGTGTCGTAGCGGTCCTCGGAGAGGAAGGTGAGGGTCTCCGGGTCGGCGCCGGTGAGGGCGCGGGGGAGGCGGCGGACCAGGGGGACGGGGATCAGGGCGCGGGGCGGGCGGACGCCGAGGTGGCGGGCGAGGAGGGCGATCAGCTCGGGGAGGCAGGGGGTGGTGGGGTCGAGGACGGTGTGGGCCGCGAGCGGGTCGCGGTCGTGCTCGGGCACGGCGGCGAGGAAGCGGGCCAGGTGGTCGACGGTGACGACGGGGAGGAAGGTGCGCCGGGTGCCGGGCAGCAGGGGGAGGCGCCCGCGGTGGAGCTGGCGGACGAGCTGGGCCGGGCCCAGGTACTGGCCGGCCTCGCCGGTCCGGGAGTGGCCGATGACGCTGCTGGGGTTGACGGTGGTGAGCGGGACGCCGAGGCGGGGTGCGGTGACCCGGACGGCGGCGTCGCCGAGGTGCTTGGAGGCCTCGTAGGCGCCGAGGCGGCTGTAGAGGGTGGCGGTGGCGGAGGGGTCGAGGGGGTACCGCGGCCGCGGGTCGCGGCCGACGCGGTAGCCGGAGAGGTGGACCAGGCGGCGCAGCCCGGGCCGGGTGGCGGACCAGTGCAGGGCGTGCAGCGCGCCGTGGAGGTTGGCGGGTTCGGCCTGGGCGCGGGTGAGGCCGAAGGCGTAGCGGGCGGCGAGGTTGTGGACGTCGCGGACCTCGCCGAGCCGGGCGTCGTCCGCGGGGGAGAGCCCGAGGCCTGGGCGGGTGAGGTCGGCGGTGACGGTGGTCGGCGCGGTGCCGTCCGCGCCGTGGTCGTGCAGCCACCGGCGCAGGGTGTCCGCGCCGGCGGTGTCGCGGACGGCGGCGGCCACCGGCTCGCCGCGGCCGAGGAGTTCGAGGACGAGCCAGCGGCCGAGGAAGCCGGTGGCGCCGAGGACGAGGGTCCGGGGCGGTGGGGCGTGGGTCACGGTGAACTCCAGGGATCCAGAATCAGTAGACCGGTCTGCATATTTTTTGGGCACGGGCGGGCGGCGGCGCGGGAACGGCCCGCCGCCCGCGCTCCGTCTACCGGCTGCCGAGCAGGTGCCGGACGGCGTGCCGGGCGTGGTCCAGTGGCTCGCGGCTGCGCCGGACGGAGGCGAGCAGGACGGCCCCCTCCAGCAGGGCGAGCGCCTGCCCGGCGGCGGCCCCGGCCTGCGCCGGGCCGAAGCCTTCGCGCTCCAGACGGTCGGCCAGGACCTGCTGCCAGCCCGCGTACAGCCCGGCGCAGACCGTCCGCAGGGTCTCGTTGGTGCCGGCCACCTCCAGGGCGACGGTGGCGATCGGGCAGCCGCTGGTGTAGTCCGAGCGCTCCAGGCGCTCGGCGAAGGCCTCGATCAGCTGCTCGGCGAGGGTGGCGGTGTCGGCGCCCTCGCCGGCCAGGGCCGTGAGCAGCGCCTCGACCTCCTGGCCGGCCTGGGTGAGCGCGGCGGCCACCAACTGGTCCTTGCCGCCCGGGAAGTGGAAGTAGAGCGAGCCGCGCGGGGCGCCGGTGGCGGCCACGATCCGGTTGAGTCCGGTCCCGAAGTAGCCCTGCGCCTCGATCAGTTCCCTGGTGCCGGCGATCAGCCGGGCCCGGGTCTCCTCGCCCTTGACTCCCATGCGGCGATAGTAGACCGGTCTGCATATTTTTGTCGACGGGCCGTCGGGGCCGCTCCGGCGGTGCTCCGACCGTCGTCCGGCGATCCCTCGGGGGCCCCTCGGGGGCCCCTCGGAGAGGCGCTCGGGCCCTTGTCAGAACCGGAGTTGGGGAGGGTAGCCGGTCCAGTGCAGCTCCTGCGGCAGATGGCCCTGGTCGTTCAGCAGCAGCACGGCGGGCGGCCGGCCGGGGGTGTAGCGCAGGACGGTCAGCGCCGCGTTGGCTGCGTTGACACCGAGCCAGCGCCAGGCCGGGGCGTCCAGGGCGTGCCGGACCAGCCAGCCGACCAGGAAGGCGTGGGTGACGACCAGCTCGTGCCGCTCCTCCCGGCCCGGCACCGGCCCGGTGAACCGCTCGACGGCCCGCCGCGCCAGCGCGGCGCCCTGCTCCCGCTCCTGCGCCGTGGTGGACGAGAGGTAGTTCAGCAGGAACTTGGCGCTGTCCTCGGGGAGTTCGTCCCGCTCGGGCACGTGCGGCACGAAGTCCCCGGCCTCCTCGCACTGCTGCGGCCGCACGCCGGTCAGCTGCTCCGCGACCAGCCGCGCGGTCTCGGCGGCCCGGGGTAGCGGGCCGTGGTGCAGCGCCGAGACCGGACGGCCGGCCAGCCGCCGGCCCAGCAGGGCGGCCTGTCGGCGTCCGGCGGCGGTGAGCCCGTTGCCGTCGCCTTCGGACGCGGCCTCGCCGTGGCGGGCCAGGTAGAGGTAGCGGGTGGCGCGGTCGGTCATGCTCGGGGGCTCCTCACGGTGGACGAAGATCGATTCGCCCCGGAGTGACGCGACGTGGGCCGTGCCCGGTTCCGGCTCGGGCCGTGCCCGTTCCGGCTCGGGCGGCGCCCGTTCCGGCTCAGCCGGTGCCCGGTTCTGGCTCAGCCCGCGTGGGCCTCGTCCAGCAGCGCCAGCTCCTCGGCCGACAGCCGCAGCGCCCCGGCGGCGATGTTGTCCTCCAGGTGCGCCACGTCGCCGGTGCCCGGGATGGCCAGCACGTGCGGGCCGCGGTGCAGGGTCCAGGCCAGCCGCACCTGCGCGGTGCTCACCCCGCGCGCCTCGGCCACCGCCCGGACCTGGGTGGCCTCGGCCTCGCCGGCGCCGCCCTCCCGCCCGGCCCCGGCGATCGCGTAGAAGGGGACGAAGGCGATGCCCTGCTCCCCGCAGGTCCGCAGCACCTCGTCCTGCGCCGGCGTGGCTCCGATGCCGTACGGGTTCTGCACGCAGACCACCGGCGCGATGGTCTGCGCCTCGGCGAGCTGGTGCGGGTGGATGTTGGACAGGCCCAGCCGGCGGATCAGCCCGGCCCGGCACAACTCGGCCAGCGCGCCGAAGCGTTCGGCGACCGAGTCGGTGCCGAGGACGCGCAGGTTCACCAGGTCGAGGTGGTCGCGGCCGAGCTGACGCAGGTTCTGCTCCACCTGGGCGCGCAGCCGCTCGGGGGTGCGGGCGTGCTCGACCCACTCGCCGTCGAGGCCGCGGCCGGGGCCGACCTTGGTGGCGATCACCAGGTCGTCGGCGTACGGCGCGAGCGCCCGGTTGATCAGCTCGTTGGCGGAGCGCAGCGGGGAGAAGTAGAAGGCGGCGGTGTCGATGTGGTTGACGCCCAGCTCGACCGCGCGGCGCAGCACCCGCAGCGCCTGCTCGCGGTCGCGGGGGACGGCGTGCGGGACGAGTGCCGGGCCGGTCTGGGGCAGGCGCATGGTGCCGAAGCCGATCCGGTGGACGGTGCGGTCGCCGAGCTTCCAGGTACCGGAGGCGGCGGCCGTGACGGGGGTGGTGGCCGTGACGGGGGCGGCGGGGGTGACGGGGGTGTTCGCAACTGCGCTCGAAGTCATGCCCATGATGATCACTGCTGCACCGGCCTGAGCGCCAACGATTCGACCATGTGTGAATCCACGGGGGTGAGCTCGCCCACCGGGCCGGGCGGTCGGCGCTGCACGCGCGGGCGGCGTCGGCGGAGGAGTGAGCGGGTGTTGCTCCGTGCGCCGGCATGTCGCCCCGGATGCCGGTGTCGTCGGGCCGCAGGCGCCGGACGGCCGTAATGTGCGGGACATGACACCCAATCGAGGTCCCCGGCAAGGCCCCCGGCATCCCCGGCGCCCCCGGCGGCGCCGCCGTCGGACCGTTCTCGTCGCCGCGCTGCTCGGGGCCGCCGTCGGCGCCGTCGCGCTCGCCGGGGCACCGGTGCGGTCGGCCGCCGCACCCGCCGCCGCCCCGGCCTCCGCCGCACCCGCCGCCGACACCCGGCTCCGCCCGGCCGGCGCACCGCCGACCGTGTACGCGCACCGCGGCGCCTCCTCCGCAGCGCCGGAGAACACCCTGGTGTCGGACGAGGTGGCCCGCCGGGCGGGCGCCGAGTGGGTCGAGAACGACGTCCAGCCCAGCAGGGACGGCGTCCCGTACGTGCTGCACGACGACACCGTGGACCGCACCACCGACGGCACCGGCCGGATCCGCGAGCTGACCGCCGCCCAACTGGACGCGCTGGACGCCGGCTCCTGGTTCGCCCCGGCCTACGCGGGCACCCGCCTGCCGACCCTGGTCGCCCAGTTGGAGGACCTGCGCACCCGCGGTGGCCGGCTGCTGCTGGAGATCAAGGGGCCGCACAGCCGCGACGAGGTCGCCCGGATCGTCCGGGAGGTGCGCGACCACGGCATGGCCGACCGGGTCATGGTCCAGAGCTTCGAGGTCGACGCCCTGCGCCACACCCGCGAACTGGCCCCCGAGCTGCCGCTCGCACTGCTCCGCTCCACGCTGGACGCCGACCCGGTCGCCACCGCCCGGGACCTCGGCCTGGCCGCCTACCACCCCTCGGACGAGGCGCTCTCCGCCCGCCCCGGCGCGGTCGGGGAACTGCATGCCGCCGGGGTGGCGGTCAACGTCTGGACGGTCGACCTGCCCGCCCGCTGGAGGGCCCTCACGACGGCGGGCGTGGACGGGATCATCACCAACCGCCCGGCGGAGCTGGCCGGTTGGGCCGCGGCCTGGTCGGCGTCGGGCGCCGCCGGTTAGGCTGCCCGGCGTGGAGCAGGAGAACGGGGCGGGCGCTCGGCCGACGGACGACCGGGCCGCCGAGGAGTGGGTCCGCAGGCACTTCGGCCTGGTCCCGGAGCCGCAGGGCTCGCTGACCGCCTTCGACGGTCGCCTCGTCGTCGACCTGGACACCCGGCTCGTCACCATGGACGGCCGCGAGGTGCGGCTCGACCGTGCCGACGTCAAGCTGCTGCGCGGCCTGATCGAGCTGGGCGAGGGCGTGCACCAGGCGTACTCGATCATGTGGAAGGTCTACAACGCACCGTTCCACCCCCACGAGCTGACGTTCCCGATGACGCGGCTGAGGTGGAAACTCGGCGAGCCCTCCTGGATCGTGCGGACCGAGGAGGGCTACGGCCTGCGGCCCCCCGAGCTGCCGTAGCCGGACGGGGACCGTCATCGAAGCCCGACCCGCCGCGCCGGGTGGCGGAGGCCTCTGCGAGAGTGCGGGCATGACGCCTCCGATCCTCAGCTGCGCCGTCCTGGACGACTACCAGGGCGTCGCCACCAGCAGCGCCGACTGGTCCCCGGTGGCGGGCCGGGTCTCGGTGACGGCCTTCCGCGAGCACTTCGGCTCGGAGGACGAGCTGGCCGCCGCGCTCGCCGGGTTCGACATCGTGGTCACCCTGCGCGAGCGGGTGCCCTTCCCGGCCTCGCTGTTCGCCCGGCTGCCGCGGCTCCGGCTGCTGGTCGCCTCCGGGATGCGCAACGCGGCGATCGACCTCGCGGCCGCGCAGGCGCACGGGGTGACGGTCTGCGGCACCGCCAGCTCTGGCACCCCGCCGGTCGAGCTGACGTGGGCGCTGCTGCTCGGACTGGCCCGCGGCATCGTCCAGGAGAACACCGCGCTGCGCGAGGGCGGCCCCTGGCAGAGCACCGTCGGCGCCGACCTGCACGGCCGCACGCTCGGGCTGCTCGGCCTCGGCCGGATCGGCGGCCGGGTGGCCCGGGTCGGCCTGGCCTTCGGCATGGACGTGGTGGCCTGGAGCCGGAGCCTGACCGACGAGCGGGCCGCCGGGGCGGGCGTGCGGCGCGCGGCCGACAAGGAGGAGCTGCTCCGCGAGAGCGACTTCGTCTCGATCCACCTCGCCCTCAACCCGGGCACCCGGGGGCTGATCGGCGCGGCCGAGCTGGACCTGATGAAGCCCGGGGCGTACCTGGTCAACACCTCCCGGGCGGCGATCGTCGACCAGGACGCGCTGCTCACCGCGCTCACCGGCGGCCGGATCGCGGGCGCGGGCGTCGACGTCTTCGACATCGAACCGCTGCCCGCCGACCATCCGATGCGCACCGCTCCCCGGCTGCTGGCCACCCCGCACCTGGGGTACGTGTCGCAGGACAACTACCGGCGCTACTACGAGGAGGCGGTGGAGGACATCGCGGTGTTCCTGGCGGGCGAACCGATCCGTCGGCTGGGCTGACGCCTCCTGCGCCAGGGGCTCCTCCGCCGCATACTGACGGCATGACGGGTGGAGACGGCGGCCGGGCCGCGGGCCGGCGCGGGGTGCTGCGGGCGGGCGCGGCGGCGCTGGTGCTGGGTGCGGCGGGGTGTACGGGCGGGAGCAGGCCGCGGGCCGCGAGCACCGGCCCGGCCGCTACGACGCCCGTAGCTACGACGCCCGTAGCTACGACGCCCGCCGCTACGACGCCCGCCGCCACGAGTAGCGCCGGAACGCCCGCGCGGACACCGACCCCGCTGCCCCGGCCGCCCCTCTGGCAGCCCGGCCCCGGCGAGATCCAGCCCGACGTCAAGCGCCGCGCCGTCGAGCTGGTCGCCGCGCTCGGCGCCTGGCCGCCCGGCGGGCAGGGCACGGAGGCGGCCCGTGCCCGGGTGGCGGCGCTCGGCCTGCCGCCCGCGCTGGCCGACGCCGCGGGTCCGCTCGCCCCGGCGGCGGCCGAGGCGAGCCTGGAGGTGATCGTCGCCCAGTACGGCGGCATCCTCGACGACTCGGCGAGCGTGCTCGTGGTCTGCCGTCAGTGGACGCGCGGTCCGGACGGTTCGGTGGCCGAGGGCGGCACCACGGTGGACGTCCGGCTGAGCCGGGCCGAGCCGCGCTGGACGGTCACCGAGCTGCACCCGGGAGCGGCGGGCCCGGCGGCCGCCGCACCGCCGCCCGCGGTGGCCCGGGTGCTGGCCGAGCCCCGGATCGAGCTGCCGCCCGAGGCCGCCGCCGACCTGCGCAGCGGCACCGTGCACGACAGCGTGCTGGAGGCGATGCTGCGGCTGGCCGGCCCGTACACGCTCTCGGTGAGCGTGGTGCGGACCGGCCACCCGCTGGACGTCTTCGGGACGACCCGGCCCAGCGACCATCCGCTGGGCCGGGCCTTCGACGTCTGGCGGATCGACGGGCTGGCCGTGGTCGACCCGGGTACGTCCCGGCAGCTGGTCGAGTCCTTCATGCGGGACGCGGCCGCCGCCGGTTCGTACAACGTGGGCGGGCCGGTGGCGATCCCGGGCGCCGGCAACCGGTTCTTCACCGACGACACCCACCACGACCACTGCCACGTGGGGTTCAACCACTAGGCATTCAGCTGACGTTGACCCCGCTCCAGGCCGCCGCGACCGCGTTGTACTCGGTGCTGGAGGCGCCGTACAGGTCGCGGGCCGCGTTCAGGGAGGCGGCGCGGGCGCCCTTGTAGTTGGTGGTGGAGGTCATGTAGACGGTCAGCGCGCGGTACCAGATCTTGGCGATCTTGTCGTGGCCGATGCCGGTCACCGTGGAGCCGTTGCAGGTCGGGCTGTTGTAGGTGACGCCGTTGATGGTCTTGCTGCCGCTGCCCTCGCTGGCCAGGTAGAACCAGTGGTTGCCGACGCCCGAGGAGTAGTGCACGTCGAGCCTGCCGACGCTGCTGCTCCAGCAGTCGGCCGAGGAGCCGTCCAGCGAGGGCTTGTCGAAGCGGCGCAGCCACGGCGGGGTGGACTGGTCGCTGAACAGGTAGTCGCCGGTGTCGACGCTGTTGTTGGCGTACCACTCGACCATGGTGCCGAAGATGTCGCTGGTGGACTCGTTGAGGCCGCCGGACTCGCCGCTGTAGCGCAGGTTGGCGGTGGCGCTGGTGACGCCGTGGGTCATCTCGTGGCCCATGGTGTCGAGGTCGACCTGCTCCGGGTCGCTGCTGCCGTTGCCGTCGCCGGTCATCATGCAGAAGCAGCTGTCGGACCACTGGGCGTTGTCCCAGTTGGTGCCGACGTGGACGAAGACGGTGGCGCCCTTGCCGTCGTTCTTGATGCCGCTGCGGCCGTGGACGTTCTTGTAGTAGTCGTACGTCCAGGCGGTGTTGGCGTGGGCGTCGACGGCGGCGGTGGAGCGGTCGGTGGAGAACTTCTTCCCGTCGCCCCAGACGTTGGTGGTGCTGGTGAACGCGGTGCCGGAGGTCGCCTTGATCGAACTCGCGGAGAGGTTGTTGGCGTCCTTGGTGACGTGGCCGCGGACCGGGTCGGTCAGGGTGTAGCCGCCGCCGGACTTGGCGGTGGTGTCGATGCTGATCCTGCCGGTGTACTCGGAGTTCCCGGTGCCGGTCGCCTGGTGCTCGGCGTCGTAGGACTCGATCTGCTCGCCGGTGGTGGCGTCGGTGACGACGACCTTGCCGGCCGGCTCGCCGTGCGCGCCGGTGCCCTCGACGGTGGTGCGCCAGGCCAGCCGGGGCGTGCCGTCGGCGGCCCAGACGACCAGCTCGGGGGTGCTGACGGCGTCCTGGACGCCCGGGGCGGCGGCGAGCGCGCCGGCCGCGCCGGACTGCGCGGTCACCTTCGGGACGGTCGACTTGACGGCGGCGTCGTGGGCGGCCGCGCGGGAGGAGTCCTTGAGCCTTCCCTTGGCGTCCTGGTGGACGACCAGGTCGCCGCCGACCACCGGCAGGCCCTGGAAGGTGCGGTCGAAGCGGACGTGCGAGGCGCCGTCGGCGTCCAGCACGACGTCCTTGAGCACGAGGCCCTGGCCGGCGCCGAAGCCGAACACCCCCGCGTTGTGGGTGACGTTGGCGCGGGCCTGGGATATCGCGGCCTCGCGCGGGGCGGTGGCGGCGGAGGCCGTGGCGGCCGGGACGGTGGCGCCGGCGAGGGCGGCGACGACCGCGACGGCTCCGGCCACGCGGGCACGGCGGGAGGAAGGCGTGGGGGTCACTCTGACTCCAGTGGGGGTAGCTGTGCAGGGAAAGGAGCTGCGTCAGAGATTGACCGGGGTCAGTCAGATTCAGCTAGGGGGAAGGTCATAACTTTGCCAAGTCGTGTCCTTGGTCGATAAAAAATGATCAGAACTTAACAAGGGGTCTACAGTGCCGTCGTGACGATCGACTACCTGTGGCGCGGCCCGCTCACCGACCCCGAACTCGACACCCTGCACGCCGAAGGCTTCGGCCACCCCGGGGAACCGGGCGACCGGATCGCCCGCCTGGAGCGGCACAGCCTCGGCTGGGTCACCGCCCGGCGCACCGCCGACGACGCCCTGGTCGGCTTCGTCAACCTCGCCTGGGACGGCGGCGCCCACGCCTTCCTGCTCGACACCGTGGTCGCCCCGGACGCCCGGCGGCAGGGCATCGCCACCCGGCTGGTCGCCGAGGCCGCCGACGGCGCCCGCGCGGCCGGCTGTACCTGGCTGCACGTCGACTACGAGCCCCACCTGCGCCCCTTCTACCTCGACGCCTGCGGCCTGCGCCCCACCGACGCGGGGCTGTTGGCGCTCTGACCACACGCCCTAGGCTTCCGTCCCATGGACGGATGGGTGGGGGCCTGGACCGGTGGCCGGGCGGCGGTCCACGTGGGCGACGTGGCGGACTTCAACGCGCAGTTCCTCGCACCCGGCATGGACGAGGCCCAGCGCCTGCGTCGGCTGCGGCAGGCGCACCACTACGCCTGCCTGGCCGTCTGCTACAGCCCCGAACCGGCCCTGCTGGTCCTGCCCGCCGAGGTCGCTCCCGAGTGGACCGACTGGCTGGCCCGGGAGTTGGCCTGGGGCCCGGTCGAGGTGCACAGCGGTGTGGCGCCGGACCGGACGGTGGCCGAGGCGCTCGCCGCCCGCCCCGCCCTGGCTGCCCGGATCGCCGACTCCGGCCGCCCGGTGGTGAGTTGGGGGCGGAACGCCGCGCACGGCGAGGGGCCCGAGCTGGCCGCCGTGCGCCGCTACGAGTCCAAGGCCGCCGCCCACGAGCTGTTCGCCGCCCTCGCCCCCGGGCACCCGGGGATCGTGGTCCCGGACCAGGAGCGCCCGGCCGGCCGCCGCCGGGCCGCCCGTCGGCTCACCGCCCGCGCCGTCCGCGGGCGGACCACCGTACTGAAGAGCCCGTACGGCGTCGGCGGCTACGGCACCGTGGTGGTGGAGCCCGCCGAGCTGTTCGCGGCGGGCGGCGGCAGGGCGCTGCTGCGGCACCTGGTGCGTACCGAAGTCCTGCCGCCCGAGGGTGAGTTGCTGCTGGAGGAGTACGTCGATCCGGGCCCGGCGGCCCGGCTGCGCGACCTCACCTACGACGCCCTGGTCGGCCAGGACGGCACCGTCCACCCGGTCGGCGCCGGTGCCATGGACGTGGCCGGCACCCGCTACCAGGGCGTCACCGTCGGCCCCGGCGTGCTGCCGAAGGAAGCCGCCGACACCGCCCGCCGGTTCGCCCTGGCGGTGGGGGAGCGGCTGGCCGCTGAGGGCTACCGCGGCTGGTACGACGTCGACTTCGTCACCGACCGGGAGCGCCGGCTCGCCCCCACCGAGATCAACCTGCGGCTCACCGGCCCGGCCGTCGCCTTCGTGCTGGCCGCCCGCCTCGACCGGGTGCGCGGCCCCGGCCACCTGGTGCGCACCCTGGACGGGATGCCGCTCGGCGCCCGGCTCGCCCCGGCCGCGCTGCACGACCACCTGGAACGGCTGCGCCCGCGCTGCGCCCGGCTCGGCGTCACCCTGCTGCCGCTGATCCCGACCGCCTGCCACGACCCGGAGCCCGTCGTCGGCCTCGCCCTCGCCGGGCCGGACGCCGAGGCGCTGGACGCGGCCGAGGCGCTGGTCGAGGCCGCGAACCAGGGGCTGACCGGGATGTTCGAGGCGCTCAGGTGATGTTCGAGGCGCTCAGAGATGCCGGCCCTTCCTTTCGCCCCCTCCGGCCGGAGGCTGCCAGAGCATGAACCGGATCAGCACCAGCGCCGCGAGCATCAGCGGGACGTTGAACGCGAACACCATCACGGTCTCGCGCAGCCAGTCCGTGGCCTTGGTGAGCCGGTACAGGTTGTCCTGCGGCCACCAGTTGACCAGCAGCCAGGTGATCGCCAGGTGGGCCAGCGCCGAGAGCCGGACCGGCCTGCCCTGCCGCAGGACGGCCTCGAAGCCGGCACCGAACCAGACGAGCCCGGCGCCGAACGCCAGGTTCTCGCACAGATAGAGCAGCCGGAACCAGCCGCTGTACGGGGAGGGGACGCCGGTGAGATCGGTCGATCCGGGGAAGAGCACATCGGTCATCGCCCACGCGCCCGCGGCGAAGATCAGCACGCAGAAGACCGCGCCGCAGCCGCTCCCGACGTCCGAGTCCCCGGAACCGCCGCCCGCCTTGCCGCCGCTCCGGCCGCCGCCCCCGGTCTTGCCGCCGCTCCGGCCGCCACCGGCCTTGGCGGAGCGCCGGGCGGCGTGTCCCGGCGGGGCCGGCAGCGGCAGGGCCGCGCGGTTCAGCTTGCCGGCCCGGGTGCGCGGCAGCTCGGGAACCGGGACGACGGCGGCGGGCACCGACTGGCCCCTGAGCGCGGTCCTCAGGTACTGGGAGAGCGACCAGCCGTCGGCGCCGTCCGTGCCCGGCTCGGTCACCGCGTAGCCGACCAACTGCGGCTTCCCCGGCACCGTCTCCACCTCGACGACGGCCGCCTCCCGCACCGCCGGGTGCCCGCGCAGCACGCCCTCCGCGCGGACCGCCGCCCGGACCCGCGCCAGCACGCTTGTCGGCCGTCTCGTGCCGAGCGGTCCGATCACGGTCGCGGCCCGGGCGGTGAACTCCAGCACGCCGTCCGCCCGCAGCACCCCGAGGTCGCCGGTCAGCAGCACCCGGCCGTCCGGGTCGAAGTCCGCCCGGACGAAGCGACGGGCGGTGTCCGTGGGCCGGTTGAGGTAGCCGCGGGTCAGGCCGGCGCCGGCGATCGCGATCTCGCCCGTCATGCCCTGCTTGGCGGGGGTGCGGTTCGGGCCGAGCACGTACACCCGGGTGCCGGGAAAGGGCCGGCCGACCAGCGAGACCCGTTCGGCGCCCTCGGCGGCGGCGGTGCCCCGCGCGTCGAAGTAGGTGCTGTCCACGGTGGCCTCGGCCAGCCCGTAGACGTTCAGCACCCGGGTGCCCGCGCCGAGCAGGCGTTGCAGGCCCAACTGCTCGTCCAGGTACCACTTCTCGGCGCCGACGGTGAGCAGCCGTACCCCGGGCAGGCCCGCGCCGGCCCCCGCGCCGCCGGCCTCGGCCAGCAGGGCGGTCAGCCGGCGCGCGGTGCGGACGTTCAGCTCCAGGACGGTGATCCGCTCCGCGGCCACCAGGGCGGGCAGCGCCCCGAGGTCGGCGGCGCGGTCCAGGGTGAGGTTGAACGGGGTGACCACCAGGGTGGCGCCGGTGCAGAGCGCACGCACCCAGTCGGCGGTGAAGACGTCGAACTCCAGGCTCGCCGTCTGCAGGATCCGGTCCTCGGCGGTCAGCTCGTACACCTCGCGCCAGCCCTCGTACGCGGCCAGCAGGTTGCGGTGCTCGACCAGCGCGCCGGCCGGCAGGCCGGTGGAACCGGAGGTGTAGAAGACGCAGGCGAGGTCCCCGGGGCCGGTCTCGGGCGGAGCGAACGGCGCCGTCACGAGTGTCTCCGTCGCGGGTGTCTCCGTCGTGGGTGTCTCCGTGTCGACGCAGACCAGCCGGGCCCCGCCGGCGTCCGCCAGCCGCACCCGGTGGCACTCCTCGGTGACCACCAGGTCCGGTGCGGCGTCCGCGAGCACGTGCCGCAGCAGCGCGTCCGGCGCGGCCGGTTCCAGCGGCACGAACGCCGCGCCCGCCTTCAGCACGGCCAGCAGCGCCACGTACACCTCGGTGCCCCGGCCGAGCGCGACCGCCGCCCGGCCGCCCGGGGCCAGGCCCCGCTCCGCCAGCACCGCGGCCAGCCGCCCGGCCCGCGCGTCCAGCTCCCCGTAGCTCAGCTCCCGCCCGCCGCAGCGCACGGCCACGGCCTCCGGCGCCAGCCGGGCCTGCCGTTCGACCAGCGCGTGCAGGGTGTCCACCCGCTCCCCGGTCATCCTCGTCCCCCTCGTCCCCGCTTCCCCTCGGAGGCACGATCCTCCTCCCAACTCCCTCCGGACAACAGGGTTCTGGCGCGTCCACCCCTCGGACGTCCGGGCCCGTCCACGGCCGACGGTTGTACTCTGCACGCGGACGGACGGCGCCGGCCCGTCCGGTGCGGCGCCCCGCCCGCACCCTGCCCGGCGCCGCGATCGGAGTCCCATGAATTCATCCGCCCCCGACTTCGACGGGCCGCTGCTGCGCACCCGGGACGTGGACGTCGTGCGCGACGGCCGCCACCTGTTGCGCGGGATCACCCTGGAGATCCGGCCGGGCGAGCACTGGGCGCTGCTCGGTCCGAACGGCGCGGGCAAGTCCACCCTGCTCGCGCTGCTCGGCGCGGTCTCCCACCCCACCCGCGGCGAGGTGGACGTGCTCGGGCGCCGGCTCGGCCGGGTGGACGTCCGCGAGCTGCGCGCCCACCTGGGGCACGTCAACCCGCGCCACCCGCTGCGTTCGCCGCTGACCGTGCGCGAGGTGGTGCTCACCGGGCACACCAACACGATCGAGCCGGAGTTCCACCGCAAGCCGGCCCCGGAGGCGCTGGAGCGGGCCGAGCGGCTGATCGACACGCTCGGGATGCGCGCGATGGCCGACGCCGCGTGGACCACGCTGTCCCAGGGCGAGCGCGGCCGGGCGCTGATCGCCCGCGCGCTGATGCCCAGCCCCCGGCTGCTGCTGCTCGACGAGCCCGCCACCGGGCTCGACCTGACCGCCCGCGAACTGCTGCTGGACAGTCTGGACCTGCTGCGCCACCAGCATCCGGAGCTGGCCAGCGTGCTGGTCACCCACCACCTGGAGGAGCTGCCGGAGAGCACCACCCACGCCCTGCTGCTGCGCGGCGGCGAGTGCGTCGCGGCCGGGCCGGTGGCGGAGGTGATGACGACGGAGCTGATCAGCGAGACCTTCGGGCACCCGATCAGGATCAGCCGCCACGAGGGCCGCTGGACGGCCCGGGCGGCCGCCCGCCGGACACCGGGAAGGTAACGGTTCAGGGGGTGGGTGTAGACGAAAAATCGTCTTTACGTAAGGTATGCCTTAGCTAATGATGGTCGGCTGGCCCCCAGCCGCCCGCACTGCCATGGCACACCCATGCCCTTTTCCGTTGGAGCCCGCATGTCCGCCCGTCGCCGTTCCACCGCAGCCGCGCTGCTCACCCTCGCCGTGGCGACCGCAACCCTGGCCGGCTGCGCGTCCAAGAAGGACGACAAGGCGGCCTCCTCCGGCGCGGTCACGGTGAACGCGACCGACACCGCCTGCGAGGTCTCCAGGACGACCTTCCCGGCCGGCCACGTCGTGCTGGACATCAGCAACAAGGGCTCCAAGACCACCGAGGTCTACGTCTACGGCGACGGCGACAAGATCGTCACCGAGCGCGAGAACATCGGCCCCGGCACCAAGGCCAGCATCAACGCCGAGATCAAGGCCGGCTCGTACGAGATCGCCTGCAAGCCCGGCATGGTCGGCGACGGCATCCGCGAGAAGATCACCGTCACCGGCGAGGGCGGCAGCGCCGCGCCGACCGACCCGCGCCTGGCCGCCGCCGTCACCGCCTACCGCACGTACGCCCAGGAGCAGGCCGACGCCACCATCCCGGCCGTCGAGGCCTTCGCCGCCGCGATCAAGTCCGGCGACCTGGAGAAGGCCAAGTCGCTGTACGCGCCCTCGCGCACCGGCTGGGAGCGCACCGAGCCGGTCGCCGAGAGCTTCGGCGACGTCGACCCGAAGACCGACACCCGCGAGGACAAGCTGGAGCAGGGCCAGGAGTGGACCGGCTGGCACAAGCTGGAGAAGTCGCTCTGGGCCGACGCGAAGATCGGCGACGACGAGAAGAAGCTCGCCGACCAGCTGGTCGCCGACCTCAAGGACTGGCAGAAGAAGATCCCCGAGGCCGAGATCACCGCGACCAGCATGGCCAACGGCGCCAAGGAGCTGCTGGACGAGGTCGCCACCAACAAGATCACCGGTGAGGAGGACCGCTACAGCCACACCGACCTGGCCGACTTCCAGGCCAACGTCGAGGGCGCGCAGAAGGCCTACGAGCTGCTGAAGCCGGTCGCCTCCGAGAAGGACGCGGAGCTCGCGAAGACGCTGGACTCCGAGTTCGCCGCCATCAACGCCCTGCTGGCCAAGTACAAGCAGGCCGACGGCACCTTCACCTCCTACGACAAGGTCACCGAGACCGAGCGCAAGGCCTTCTCCGACGCGGTCAACTCGCTGGGCGAGCCGCTGTCGAAGCTGGCCGCCGCCGTGGTCGTCAAGTAACCGGCCACCCCGCCCGAAGTACCCCGCCGACGCCGTGGCGGCCCGCGATCCGGGCCCCACGGCCTCCGTGGGTCAGCGCACAGTCCAGCACAGTAGAAGGGCCCGCCCGCCGATGGACGCGGAGAACGAGCAGCAGAACGGGACGCCGGCCACCGCCGACGCCTCCGGCACCAGGAGCGCGGTCAGCCGACGCGCCGTCATCGGCTGGGCCGGCGCGGGTGTCGCGCTCGGCGCCGCCGCCGTCGGCTCGGTGGCGGCCGCCACCCGGCAGGACGACGCCGTCCCGGTCGCCGCCCCGGTCGGCGCCGAGCTGCCGTTCTACGGCGAGCACCAGGCGGGCATCTCCACCCCGGTCCAGGACCGGCTGCACTTCGCCGCCTTCGACGTCTCCGAGAAGGCCACCCGGGAGTCCCTGGTCAAGCTGCTCAAGGAGTGGACCAAGGCGGCGGCCGCGATGACCGGCGGCCGCGAGGTCGGCACCGGCGCGGTGCCCGGCTCGCCGGAGGCGCCGCCGGACGACACCGGCGAGGCCCTCGGCCTGCCCGCCTCCCGGCTCACCCTGACCATCGGCTTCGGCCCGAGCCTGTTCGAGAAGGACGGCGTGGACCGCTTCGGCCTCCGGGCCAAGCGCCCCGAGGCCCTGATCGACCTGCCGAACTTCAAGGGCGACAAGCTCGACCCGACCCGCAGCGGCGGCGACCTCTGCGTCCAGGCCTGCGCCGACGACCCGCAGGTCGCCGTGCACGCGATCCGCAACCTGGCCCGGATCGGCATGGGCACCGTCAACATCCGCTGGTCGCAGCTGGGCTTCGGCAAGACCTCCTCGACCACCCCGGACGAGCAGACCCCGCGCAACCTGATGGGGTTCAAGGACGGCACCCACAACATCGCGGGCACCGACACCGGGAAGCTGGCCGACCACGTCTGGGCCGCGCCCGGCGACGGCCCGGAGTGGATGACCGGCGGCTCCTACCTGGTCGCCCGGCGGATCCGGATGCACATCGAGACCTGGGACCGCGCCTCGCTCAAGGACCAGGAGGACACCTTCGGCCGCACCAAGGGCGAGGGCGCCCCGTACGGCAAGGGCAAGGAGCACGACGCGCCGGACCTCAAGGCGATGCCCGCGACCTCGCACGTCGCGCTCGCCCACCCGGACGCCAACGACGGCCTGATGATCCTGCGCCGCGGCTTCTCCTTCACCGACGGCACCGACGGCCTCGGCCGCCTGGACGCCGGGCTGTTCTTCCTCGCCTACCAGCGCGACACCCGCAAGGCCTTCGTTCCGCTGCAGACCCGCCTCGCGGCGAGCGACAAGCTCAACGAGTACATCCAGCACGTCGGCTCCGCCCACTTCGCCTGCCCGGCGGGCGTGCGCAAGCCGGGGGAGTGGTGGGGCCAGGCCCTGCTCGGCTGACCCCACCCGCCCCCCCGGTACCACCTCTACACCCCCCCAGGAGCCCGCGTGTTCGGCAACTACCTGATCGGCCTGCGCGAAGGCCTCGAAGCCAGCCTGGTCGTCTGCATCCTGATCGCCTACCTGGTCAAGACCGGCCGCAAGGACCGGCTGCCGCCGGTGTGGATCGGCGTCGGCTCGGCCGTGGCGCTCTCCATGGCCTTCGGCGCGCTGCTGCAGTTCGGCTCCTCGCAGCTCACCTTCGAGGCCCAGGAGGCGCTCGGCGGCTCGCTGTCGATCATCTCGGTCGGCCTGGTGACCTGGATGGTGTTCTGGATGCGGCGCACCGCCCGGCACCTGAAGACCGAGCTGCACGGCAAGCTGGACGCGGCGATCGCGATGGGCACCACGGCCCTGGTGGTCACCGCCTTCCTGGCCGTCGGCCGCGAGGGCCTGGAGACCTCGCTGTTCATCTGGACCGCGGTCCAGGCCACCGGCGACGGCTGGAACCCGCTGATCGGCGCCGCGCTCGGCCTGCTCACCTCGGTGCTGCTCGGCTGGCTGTTCTACCGGGGCGCGCTGAAGATCAACCTGGCCAAGTTCTTCACCTGGACCGGCGCGATGCTGGTCGTGGTCGCGGCCGGCGTCCTCGCCTACGGCGTGCACGACCTCCAGGAGGCCGGCTGGCTGCCCGGTCTGCAGAGCACGGCCTTCGACATCTCCAGCACCATCCCCAAGGACAGCTGGTACGGCACCCTGCTGAAGGGCGTCTTCAACTTCCAGCCGGACCCGACGGTGCTCCAGCTGGTGATCTGGCTGCTCTACCTGGTCCCGACCCTGGCCGTGTTCTTCAACGTCCTCGGCGGGAAGAGCGGGAAGCCCGCCCGGCCGGTGGCCGCGAAGCCGGCCGCCTGATCCGCTCCTCCTCCACCCGTACCGCCCCGTCCGGCACCCGCCGGGCGGGGCGGTGTCGTGTGAGCGGCGCCAGTTCGCGCCAGTAGCGGCCGAAACCGGTCAGGAAAAGGAAGAAAACGGTCAGCTCTGACAAACTGCAGCCTCAATGGAACCGTTCTGCCACGGCCTTCGTACTTAGGGTGACAGACCCATGCCATTACTCACCCTTGGGGGGACCATGACCGTTCGCAGGCCTGCCAGGTTAGTCGCCGCCGGTGTCGCCGCCCTCGCGGCGACCGTCCTGCTGACCGCGTGCGACGACGTGAAGTACACCGACGACAAGCCGGGCGACCCGAAGGCGAGCGCCGCCGG
This sequence comes from Kitasatospora sp. NPDC048715, assembly GCF_043198905.1. Taxonomy (NCBI): domain Bacteria; kingdom Bacillati; phylum Actinomycetota; class Actinomycetes; order Kitasatosporales; family Streptomycetaceae; genus Kitasatospora; species Kitasatospora sp. NPDC048715. The sequence goes on from NZ_JBICVH010000004.1 coordinate 464,131, forward strand.
GGCCACCGTCCCCGGCGACCCGATGGCCGGCCAGGCGGCCGGTTCGCGGTGCAAGAGCGACGAGATCACGGCCACCGTGCAGCTCAAGGGCGCGGGCTCGGCCATGCTGACGATCAAGAACAAGAGCGACCACAACTGCACCCTGTACGGGTACCCGGGCTTCGGCGGCCTGAAGGCCGACAACAGCGCGGACGCGCTGTCGGCCAACCGCGAGGCCCACCCCGGGCCGGCGGTGCTGGTCACCCTGAAGCCCAACAAGTCCGGCTACGCGGGCCTCAAGTGGAGCGCCTGCGACAAGTCGGACGCGACCTGCCACGTGCTCACCGGCCTCCAGATCACCGCGCCGGACGAGACCACGCCGGTCACCGCCGAGGTGCTCGGCACCGACGGCAAGCCGGCCGGCCAGCTGCTGGTCTCGGCCGCCGGGGTGACCACCGGCACGCTGCAGCCGAACAACGAGAAGGTCCTGTTCTGACCGGTGCTGTCCACCTGATGCCGCTCGGCCGACGACAGTCGCCCGACGACGCACCGGAGCCCCCGGGGCGGTTCGACGAGAACCGCCCCGGGGGCTCCGGGCTTCCGTACCTCCGGACCGCTACTGGCTCTTGATCGAGTCCAGGATGTCCAGCCTGGCCGCCCGGTGGGCCGGCCAGAGCGCGGCCAGCAGACCGATCACGGCGGCCGCGAGCAGGAAGCCGACGATCTGCACCGGCGGGACGACGGTGGTGATGCCCTTGAGGCTGTCCGCCAGCGTGCGCACGCCCGCCCAGGCGACCAGGATGCCGAGGCCGACACCCACCAGCCCGCCGAACAGCGCGATCAGCAGCGACTCCAGCCGGACCATCCGGCGGATGCCGAGCCGGTCCAGGCCGATCGCCCGCAGCATGCCGATCTCCCGGCGGCGCTCGAACACCGACATCGCCATGGTGTTGACCACGCCGAGCACCGCGATGACCACGGACATGCCGAGCAGGCCGTACATCATGTTCAGGATTCCGGTGATCATCTGGCGGTTCTCCGCCTTGATCTCCTTCGCGCCCTTGACCGCGATCAGCGGGTTGCCGCCGGTCGCGTCGCGCAGCGCCTGCTTCAGCTCCTCGGTCGCGCCGTTCGTGCCCTTGACCAGGACCTTCTCCAGGCCGGTGCCGGGCGCGAGGTGCGGGCCGACCACGGCCTCCGGGACGATGACCGAGGCCAGCGCGGTGTTGGCCTCCAGGATGCCGCCGACGGTCAGCGAGCCCTTGGCGCCGTCCGGGTAGGTGACGGCGAGGGTGTCGCCGACCTTGTAGCCGGCGTGCTCGGCGCGGCCCGAACTGACCAGCAGCCTGCCCTGCTTGAGGGCGTCCGCGGAGCCCTCCTTGACCTTGACGGTGGCCAGCTGGTCGATGGTCGCGGCGTCCACCGCGGTCATCCACTCGCTGTCCTCGCCGTTCTGCCCGGTCTTGACGGTGACGCTGCGCTCGGTGCTGATCACGCCGACGCCGGGCGCCTTGGCGATCTGGGCGGCGACCTCGGGGGAGAGCTTCGAGAAGTTCTGCATCGCGACCGTGTAGTCGGCCTTGAGGTCGGTCTCGGCGGCCTTGTCCACCGCCTGGTTCACCGAGGCGCCGATCACGGTCAGCGAGGTGATCAGGGTGACGCCGATGGTCAGCGCCGAGGCCGTGGCGGCGGTGCGGCGCGGGTTGCGGATCGCGTTCTCCTGGGCCAGCTTGCCCGGTGCGCCGTACACGGCGCGCAGCAGCGGGGCGAACAGCGCGATCAGCGGCCGGGACAGCAGCGGGGTCAGCACGAACACGCCGATCAGCAGCGCGCCGGCGCCGAGGCCGACCAGCTTGACCTCCTTGCCGGCCACACCTCCGGCCAGCGTGGCGAGGCCGGCCAGCGAGAACAGCAGGCCGATGGCGTTGCGGATCCGCAGGCCCTTCTGGGTGGCGGGCTGCTCGGCCGAGCTCATCGCCGCCACCGGGGCGATCCGGGAGGCCCGGCGGGCCGGCAGCCAGGCGGCCAGCACCGTCACCAGCACGCCGACCGCGAGCGCGGCGACCACCGTGGTCGGGGCGATGATCAGCGGGCCGTCCGGCAGGTTCGCGTCCATCGGGCCGTTGAGCAGCGACTTGAGTCCGGCGGCGATGCCGATGCCCGCCAGCAGACCGGTCACCGCGGCGGTCAGGCCGACCAGCACGGCCTCGATCAGCACCGAGCGGGTGATCTGGCGGCGGGTGGCGCCGACGGCGCGCAGCAGCGCCAGCTCCTTGGTGCGCTGGGCGACCAGCATGGTGAAGGTGTTGGCGATGATGAAGATCCCGACGAACAGCGCGATGCCCGCGAAGCCCATCAGGACGGTGGTCAGGACGGTGGTGCCCTTCCTGATCATCTCGTCCTGCTCGGCGGCGAGTTCACGGCCGGTCTTCGCCTCGATGAAGTCGCCCTGCGGGACGGCCTGCTTGACGGCGGTGAGCAGCGCGGCGTCGTCGGTGCCCGGCTTGGACCGGACGTCCAGCTCGGCGTAGCGGCCCGGGGTCAGGTAGAGCCGCTGGGCGGTGGCGGTGTCGAAGGCGGCCAGCGAGCCGCCGGCCACCACGCGCGGGTCGTTGGTGGTCAGGGTGCCGGTGAGCTTGAGCTTCATCACCGGGCCGTTGACCGCGACCCGGACGGTGTCGCCGACCTTGTAGCCGCCCTTCTCGGCGGTCTTGCGGTCCAGCGCGATCTCGGTGGCGTCCTTCGGGCCGCGGCCCTCGACCAGCGGGTAGCGCGGGTCGGTGCCGTCGGCACCCGGCACGTAGTTGGTGCCGGTGGTGGAGAAGCCGTTGCCGATCAGCGCGCCCTTGGTGTCGGCGATGCCGGCGAAGCCGCCGACCACGCCGCGGACCTCGGCGACGCCGGGCACCGCGGCGACCTTGGCACGGGTCTCCTCGGTGAGGGTCGGGCCGGCGATCTGCTCGCTGTGGTCGTCGCCGAGGTTGCGGGCCTCGCGGTCGGCGACCGTGACGGCGACGTCGGTGTAGCTCTTGGAGTTCTGGGTCCTCAGCGCGTTGCCGAAGGTGTCGGAGAAGACCAGCGTGCCGGACACGAAGGCGGTGCCGAGCATGACGGCCAGTACCGTCATCAGCAGCCGGCCCTTGTGGGCGAGCACATTGCGCAGTGCGGTGCGGAACATGGGGAGGCGTCAGTCCTGGGGGTACTCGGGGACGGGTGGCGTTTCGGGGGCCAGGGCTGGGGGCCTCAGCTGGTGCGGCCCTTGGCGTCGAAGCGGCGCATGCGGTCCAGGACGGTGTCGGCGGTGGGGTGGTGGAGTTCGTCGACGATGCGGCCGTCGGCG
>NZ_JBICVH010000005.1:0-462614 GCF_043198905.1 Kitasatospora sp. NPDC048715
GCGCGCCGTGTCCTCCGGACACATGACGCGCCGTCACTATCGTGACGGAATGATGTAACGCCACTCCGTGGCTCTTGGCAAGCTAGGAGGGAGGGTCGGTACAACTCTCGCCCCATCGGTGGCGTCTCTTCGGGGCCGGCCCTTGTACCGTGTTCGAGCCTTTGGGTGGCCTCTCCCCTCATGGACTCGGCCATTTAGGGCTCTGACCTAGGCTTTTCTTCTATGCTCTCGGGCTCTGCTTGCTCCGGCCGGGCTCACTCCCGGGTTCGGCCGGCTCCTTCGGTGGACGCCCTCCGGGCGCCTGCCCTGTTGTGTACCGGGCTCCGGTATGTCACGGTCCCTGTATCGTTACAAGTTATTGGCCGGGGAGTCTGTGACTCTGAGTCAGCTACAATCCTCGTCAAATGGTCTGAACCAGTCAGGCAATTCTAGCGACCAAATCGAGGCTTGTGCAAGGCAATGGTGGAATTTTCTGTAACGCGCCTGATTGACGGTCAACCACATCGGGCTGATTGCGCTTCATATCCGACGGCTTCCCGCTGTGGGGTAGGGAAGTTGTACCGGAATCTATCAGCCTGAGCCTGTATCAGAATTTCACGGTCAGGGAATCCCGCCTGATGCCCCGTCTCCCCTCCGGGTTGTACCAGGGATTCATGCTGCGGCGCTTCGAGAATTGTACCGGGAAGTCCTCCGGGAGGCCGGGCGTTCGGGCGTGTGGCGCGGTGCCGGTTGGCGGGCGGCTTCGCCGAGGTGGTGGAGCTCCGGTCCGGGGCCCGGTGGTGCGCAGCGGGGCGGGGCCAGCCGCTGGCGGGTTGCCTCCGGGGGCCGGCTCGTTGGCCTGGTGTGAGCGACGAGGCGGCCCCGGTGGACGGCGGACGATGTGCGCCGTCGACGTCGGCAGCGGGCCGTTGCGGCCGTTGGGCATGCAGGCGTGGGCCGTCGACGCGCGGCGGGCGCAGGTGGTCTTCGCGGCCTCGCACCGGGTCGAGACGTTCGCGTCGGCCGGCGGCCGCGGGCCGGGTCCGCGCCTGGCCGGGCTGGCGTCCGGCGGGTGGGCGCGGTTCGACGACTTGGAGGGCTGGGCGGGGCCGACGGTCGGCTGGGCGGCTGTCCTGGACGTGGCCGACGGCGTCCTCACGGTGACCGGCCGGGCCGGCGTCTGCTTCTACGTGAGGGCGGCCTGAACAGCTCGCGCGCCTGGCGCCGCACCACGCGCCGTCACGCTGTCTTCTTCGCCCTGGCCGGCGGTATCACCGGTCCCTGGGAGATCGCGGAGGCGCAGTTGCGGGGGCGGGGATGTACGCGCTGCTGTGCCCGGTGGGGCGGGCGCGCGGCTGGTGGGGGTGGTCAGGCGCCGAGGCCGATGTGGCGGACGTAGGTGTAGGCGCCCCAGTCGGAGTCGAGGTCGGCGATGATGTCGTCCCAGATCTCCTCGAGCTTGCCGATGTCGCCGGCGATCATCGCGTCGACGGCGTCGTCCCAGACGTAGCGGACCCGCAGGGTGCGGATGCGCAGGTTGTCGCGGCGGCGCGGTTCGTCGACGACGTCCTGGTTGATGGGGTGGATCTCGACCTTGGTGCCCTTGCCCTGGTTGTTGAGGTGCTGCTTGAACGCGCCGGGGTTGTTGAGGATGTTGGCGGCCCGGAGGTTCCAGTAGGCAGTGTCGATGGCGTCGAGGTTGGCGGGGAGGGGGTTCTGGGTGCCCTTGGTCCAGGCGCTGATGGTCTTGGGGACGGCGGTGATGCCGGCGTCGGCCATGGCCTGGGCGCCGCCTTGGGTCGTGGTGAGGTAGCGCATCCGGGCGGTGAGGCCGCGGCGGGTGGTGACGGGGGACTTGATGCCGCCTTCGACGATCATCCGTTCCAGGGCGTCTTCGAGGGCGCGGGCGAGGACGATTTTCCCGTGGCGATTTTCGGGGTCGAGGTCGGCGCCGTATTTGCCGAAGTTCTTCCAGCCGTCGGTCGACATTAGGTGGCCTTCGCGTAAAGGGTGTACTGCTTCTTGAGCTTCAGCTGGGTGGTGAGGCGGCCTTCGGTGAATACCGTGCGCCATGCGGTGTCGCCGGTAATGTGGAGTTCGTCGGTGCCGCGGAGGCGGACGATGGTGAGGCCGTGTTCGTGGGCGCGGTGTGCCTTGTACCAGAGGTTGGCGAATGCCTGGCTGCGAATGATATGCATCCAGTCGGGTCGGCGAAGATCTCGGTTGTAGGTGGATTCACCGATGGTGGAGACGAACTTTGAGTAAATCGCCTTGACGTATTTCTCGGTGACGTCGTCGCCGTCGATGATGGCCTTTTCGCGGGCGGTGGTGAGGACGCGGCGGAACTTCTCCGCGATGTTTTCGGAGGCGCCGGAGGTCCACGCCTGGGTGATGTGCGGGGCCTCGGCGAGGCCGAGCTTGTGGCAGCGGATCAGGAGGCGGATGGTGGCGTCGTCCAGGAGGACCGGGCCGGGCTCGCGGCGGTTGCCGATCGGGTCGGGCAGGTGCGGGTGTTCCCAGGTGGGGCGCTTGGGCAGGAGGTAGATGCCGGAGCGCTTGGGGTTGAAGCCGCCGTCCGGCTGGTGCTGCAGGGCGCCGATGGGCAGCCAGGTCTTCAGGGAGCTGCAGAAGGCGGCGTTGGTGTCCAGGACGTCGACGTCGATGTCCTGGTGGGTGCCGGCCTTGAGCTGGTCCATGAGTGGGCCGTTCTCCCACTTGTGGCGGCCCTCCCAGACGTCGTCGGCTCCGTCGCGGGATTTCTTGCTGAGGAATTCGAGGCGTTCCGGGTAGACGGTGTGCTCGTAATTTCCGCCGACTCGGGTTGCCTCGAAGAGGGCCATTCCGTTCGGAATTGCTTTCAGCTCCAGCGCGGTGATCGCGGCTTCGGTGTCGCCGCTGTGCTCCTGGAGGGTCTGCTCGACGACCGAGTTGATCATGTTGAGGAAGTGGCTGTAGTCCCGGCCCGCGTAGTCCCCGCCGCCGGGGCGGGCGGGCCGGGGCGCGGCCGTACGCGCCGCGCGGTCCCGGGTCGGGCGCAGCGGGTGGGCGGGGGGCTGGTCGGGCGTCAGGGCGTCCAGGGCGGCGGCGGTGCCCGGGGTGACCTCGGGGTCGGGGTCGGGGTCGGGATCGGGATCGGGCTGGGGCGCAGCGGCGGTGTCCTGGGCGGGGTGGCCGGGGACGGCGATGGTGGGCCGGGCGGAGGCCTGTGTGGGCGCCTCCGGCGCCGGGGCCGTGGGGGCGGGGGTGTTGGGCGCCTCCGGCGCCGGGCGGGGGTGGGTGTAGGGGTCGTGGGGGGTGGGGTCGGTGAGGCGGGCGTGGGTGCGGTCGGCGGTGAGGGTGAGGGTGGCTTGGGTGCCGAGGTCGCGTTCGGCGATGGTGATGAGGAGTTGGGTGGTGGGGGCGTCGGGGTGGGGGTGGAGGGTGAGGGTGGTGTCGAGGCCGAGGGTGGTGATCAGGTCGGGGTGGTCGGTGTCGAGGATGGCCAGGACTGGGACGTGGTGGGTGCGGGCGAGGTGGGCCAGGGCCTGGGCGGCGTCGGTGAGGCGGGGGCCGGAGAGCGGGAGGCGGGGGTCGTCGAGGGCCTGGAGGCGGTCGACGACGACCAGGGCCAGGCCGGGCTGAGCGGGCTGGGTGGTGGTGGTGTGGGCGAGGTCGGCGGCGGTCTCGGCGATGGCTTCGGGGGTGAGGTCGGTGCCGTCGTCGATGTAGAGGCGGGCGGCGGCGAGTTCGGTGTGGAGGGTGGTGGCGTCGGCTTGTTCGGTGGGGGTGAGGCGGCCGGTGCGCAGGCGGCGGTAGTCGACGGGCAGGTGGGCGGCGACGATCCGGGCGGCGACGTCGGCATGGGTGAGGCCGGAGGCGGCGTAGAGGACGGGGAGGTGGTGGTCGAGGGCGGTGGTTCGGGCGGTGGTGGTGGCGAGGAGACTTGCGCCGGTGCCGGGGGCGGCGGCGGCGAGGTAGAAGCGGCCGGGCTGGAGGCCGCCGAGGGCGTCGTCGAGGGTGCGGATGCCGGTGGACAGGGCGCGCGGGCCGGCCGGGGTGTTGGTGTCGTGGTCCGGGGCCTGGGGGGTGAGGACGGTGGTGAGGGCGTCGGCGAGCGGTGCGAGGCGGCGTGGGCGCCGCGGAGTGGCGGGCGCCGCGGGGGGCGTGGGGGGCGTGGGGGGCGTGGTGGCCGGATGGCCGGCCGACGGGGCCGCGGCCGTGGGGTCCTGCAGGGCGGGTTTGCCGGCGGCCGGCGCGGGCGCGCTCGAGGTGGCCGGCTCGGTATCGGCGGGGGCCGACTGGTCGGGCTCGGCCGTGGCGGGGGCCGGGGCCGGCTGGCCGGCGGGAGCGGCCGGGGTGGAGAACAGGGTGTCGTCCGGCTCGGCTTCGCTGCTGTGGTCCGGAGCGGTTGGCGCGGCTGCGGCGGGGACGGCGCCCGGGGTGGGCGTTACAACTCTGTTGCTGGGTGCGGTTGTTGCTGCCACGCCGGGTGTACCGGGGGTGGGCTGGTCGGGGTGGGTGGCGGGCGGGAGCGGGGTGCCGTCGGGGGCGGCGGGGAGCAGCACGGCGAGGGGGGTGACGTGGCGGCGCAGGACCTGGGGGGTGCCGGCGGCGGCCAGGGCGATGAGGTCGCCGAGCTTCTTTCGGGCGTCGGCGGTGCCGTGCGCGGTGGCGGTGGTCAGGTCCCAGCCCAGGGCGGTGGCGGTGGTGGGGGCGGTGAGCAGGGCGTGGTGGGTGCCGCGGGCAAGTGGGGTGGAGGTGCCCTCGCCGGCGGCGCGGATCATCTGCGGGAGGGTGCTGCGGGCCTGGTGCAGTGTCTGCGGGCTCGGGGCCAGGACCAGGTCGGGGGCCGGCGGGAGCGGGCCGGACGGCGGCGGGTCGAGGGCTGGGGTCGGGACGACCGGTGCGGGGTGGGGCGCGGCGAGGTTGTCGCCGGAGGCGGAGGCGGCGGGGGCGGTGTCGGAGGCGGCGGGGGCGGTGTCGGAGGCCAGGTCCGGGTCTGCCGCGGGCGCGGGGGTGGCGGCGGGCTCCTGGACGCGGTGGTGGGTGATGTGGGGGTGGAGTTCCGCGAGGTCGTGGCGCTTGAGGAGGCCGTCGAGGGTGCTGTGGCCGACGAGCACCAGCGGGAACGGCTTCGGCTCCCACAGGCGGTGCAGCAGCTGGAGCGCGGAGGGGCTCAGCCCGAGGGTGGTGGTGGTGATGACCAGGCGGGGGGTGTGCTGCAGCTCGGCGGTGATCAGGTCTTCGGCTTCGTCAAGTCCGGGGAGTCGGCGGCGCTGGCCGAGGCCGAGCCGGGTGTAGAGGGCGCGGATCAGGGACGAGCGGTCGTGGCCGCTCACCTGCACGGTCGGCAGGTGAGCGGGCTCGAGGTCCTGGGCCTGGGCGAGAGCGGTCTGCGCGGTGGTCGTGTGCGCGCTGGTGACTGCCAGGATCGTCCCGGGCGTCTGGGTGGTGACGCGCAGGAGCTCGGCCAGGTCGCCGACCGGCACCGGTGCCGGTGCCGGGGTTCCGGCCGCCGGGCCGGGCTGGGCCGGGGCGGCGCTGTCCCGGGGCGGCCCGGCGGGGGCGGGGAGCGTGACGGCTTCCGGGGCCGGGCCGGGCACGGCGGCGGCCGGGGCCGGGACGGCGGTGGCGTCGGTCTCCGGGGCGGCGGGCGCGGGCGCGGCCAGTTCCACCCCGGCGGCGAACTCGGCCCCGGCGACGGTGCCCAGCGCGGGCCGCAGGAAGTCGGTCACCAGCTGCTCCAGGGCCTTGTACGCCTGCTCGGCGCGGGCGCTGGCCGGACCGCCGAACGCGGTACGAGGAGCGGTGAGCAGCGCGAGCCAGTGCGTCCCGGTGATCTTGCCCCGGACGGCGGCCCCGAGCGCGGACTTCAGCTTGCGGCCCGCCGGGGTGGCCAGGTGACCGCGCGCCGGGTTCACCAGCTGGTACGCGGGCATGGCCAGGTTCTGGCGCAGCTGAAGCGGGACCGAGGCCCACAGCGAGTCTTCCGGGCCGGGGAGGTTCAGGTATCCGGCCGCTCCCGGCTCCGGCTCCGGGGCGGAGACGGCCGGTGCGGCGGGTGCGGCGGCGGGACGGCCGGACCGCCGCGAGGAACCGGCCCCGCGCGGGGCGCTGCCGGAGCGGGCCGGACCCGGCGCAGCGCCGGCGTCCCCTGCGGCCGGGACGAGCGGGTCCGCACCGGCCGGGCCCTTGACCGCCACCGGCGGGACCTCGTCCGCACCGCGTGCCACACCGGCAGCGGCGCGGGAGGAACCCGAACGAGAAGAGGACACCAGGCACTCCAGACACAGAAGGGCACACAGCAGACAGACAGGAACGACCGGCAACGGCCCGGGGGCCGAAGGCGCACGGGCCCGGAGCGGGCGGGCGCCACCGCCGACGGGCGGCGGTGCCGACCGGCGAACGGCAGGAGGCCGCCCCAGTCCCGGGCAGGGCGCGGCACGGCCCGGACCACAGGCCACCCGCACCCACACGCAAGGTGTAACGCTGGCCGTCAGTCTAGCCACACCGGTACACACCGGGGCGGATTGTTGTAACGAGAATGAGTGAAGCCGCGCCGCCGAGGCCCGGATACCCCCGCCCGGACAGGCGGGTTCGCGGAGGACGGCCCGGGAACAACCCCGGGCGGACGGCGCACGGCGGCCCGGCGACGGCGGACGGGGCTGCACCGCAGCCGGGGGGCGGCGGCGGGCCCTGCGCAGGCCCGGCGAAGGTGGAGAGACCGCACGGGCCCGGAGCGACGGCGGGCGCGGCGCGAGCCGGGCCGTCGGGACGGGACGGAGAGACCACTTCCCCCGGTCACCCGGCCGGAACAGGCAGCAGCTGCGGTATGTACGTATGATCTTGGTCAATAGGCCGGTGGCTCAGATGGTTAGAGCGCACCCCCGATAACAGCACATCGCCGATCAGAGCCGGCAGTTCAGCCTCGTCGTTCTCGGTCCGGCAGGACAGTAGCCACTCGCCCTCCTCGTTGATCACCACGGCATGGGGGTGCGTTTTGCCGATATCCGCCCCGGCCCAGATCTTGGTCGCGTCCCCTTCCGCCGGCTCGACTCGCGTCGATCCCGCGGACGACCTCGCCGGCGTTGTCCTGCAGCAGCGGTCGAGTCGTCACGGGGCTCCGGGTGGGCAAGTCCCGTAGGCCGTCCGGCGGCTCAGCCCTTGCAGCCGTGGCCGGAGCTCTGGGCGCCTTCAGGTGTCGTCATGGTCCGGCGTGGACGTGCCGGGGGCTGTCGGACTGGTCTTCCTGGACAGGAACTGCGGCAGCATCATTGCGGGCCCCGCCCCAGCGTTTCTCGGTCTCCCTGTGAATGTGCCAGATGTCGTCCTCGGTGAGGAGGACGGAGACGACACCGGGGAAGGCTTCCTCGAAATAAATGTAGGGCTTCCGGTTGTCGATGCGCGGGGAGTGGTAGTCGAGTTGGTCCTGCATGCCGTGCTGGCGCGTGACCGGTGTCGCGGGGTGGTAGGTGAGTATGTTCGGGCTGGCCAGATCGATCAGCTTGTCGTCGATGAGGCGGCCCACTTCGTGGATGGTCTCGTCGATGCTGTCCCGCGTCTCACCGTCGAGGCCGAAAAGAACGGAGGTTCCCAGCTGCAGGTCCTGCTCCTTGACGAGGGCCGCAGCTTCCCTGACCTTTTCCCTCCAGGGCTTCCGCTCGTCCCGGCGGATATTCTTGTGAATGTTGCTCATGACTTGTGTCGACATGCTCTCGATGCCGATGTAGATGTAGCTGCATCCGGCTTCCTTCATCTTTCCCAGGATTTTTGACGACTCTTCAGTCGAATGCAGCGCGACGAGGGTGTCGACGGTCAGCTGAGCACCCCACTGGAGGTCGCGCAGCCGCTGGACATCGTCTTCCTCGCGAACGAATCTGCGGTAACGCGGTTCGAGTGAACCGCTCTCGTCCCGGCGGATCCGGCTGAGCTCGTCGCAGAAGTTCTCGATGTCCCGGTACCGGCCGCTCCAGAAGACGGAGTCGTCGAAGAAGAGCGACTCGGCGCCGTAGCTGACGTATTCGCAGACCCGCTCCGCTGCCGCGCCTATCGCATCGTCCTTGAACCGCTTGAGCCCAGTGCCGAGTTGCGACGACTCGGAGCAGAAATTACATCGGTACGGACAGGCGTTGGATACCATGAAGTGCGCGGTGCGCATCACCTCCCCCGTCCCGGGGCGGGTGAAGATGGGGAATCGGGACCGGATCGCGAATGCCTCGTACGGCGAGGGTAAGGACGCGAGGTCGATCGTTCGGCCACGGAGCGGAACGGCGTCGAAGGTCTCCCCCGCCGACAGGACGACGACCGACGAGCCGGACACGGGCCCCTCTTCGGCGAGCAGCCCCTGCAGGCACGGCAGGACCTGGTCACGGTCCACCCAACGCCGGTCGAGATCGGTGGCAAGGGCGATGGCCCGCATGAGCAGGTCCACGGCGAAGTAGGCCTCGCCGCCGACGACGGCGTCGACCACTCCGGGAGCCTTGCCCTCCTGAATGACTGTCACCGTGCTGCTGGGTTCGCACACGAGGGACTGGCCGTCGGGGGTGCAGGTGACGGTCTCGTCCACATGACGGCCTCCGAGTATGACGAAGGCGTCCGGGACCTCGCGCTTGACCAACCTCGCGATTTCGAGCGCGTAGCGGTGCGCGGGTGACACGGCGCTGATGAGCACGACCCTGGGCTGGACCTCGCGCAGCAGCCGCAGCCATCTCGTGCGCGCCGCGTCGTCCCAGACCCGGGGGTCGAACACCGTCTGGTCGGTGTTGGGTGACGTGCCGTAGGCCCGGTATCCGTCGTCACTGGCGGAGAGCCGGTACTCCTTGGACGGGAACCGGGTCCACTCGGGCGCGAGGTCGCTGTAGTGCACGGCGTCCTCCAGCGGGCCGGCGTCCGCCACGGCACGGTGCACGGCGGCGCTCAGCGCTGTGTAGAGACACATCGGGTCGCCCGGATAGGTGATTTCACCCTCGGATTGGGTCATGACGGGCGCCAGTACCGACAGCACAGGGAAGTAGCGGGTGTCCGTTCTCGCACTCGCCAGGTCATCCAACAGCCGGCGCCTGCGCGTCAGACGCCGTTCCCGAAACGCGTCCAGATCGGACACTTCCCCCTGGCGGTGCATCTGAATTCCGCCGCGCCCCGAATGCGTCTTCTGAATAGCGTGCGTGGCCATCGGTCCTCCGGATTCTGGTTCTTCCAGGATCTTATCCCCGAACACGGACATCGATGACGCAATTACTCCGGCGGGCCATCGATGGACATTTCCGTCCTTCTGTTTTCCCGAAAAACACACATCCCAATCCGTCACAGATCGGGACATTCTCAAAGCCTGGCCGCATATTTCTTGTGGCGATCCATCAGCTCTTCAATCGAGGGCCCACCCGGCACGACCTCGAACTCACCCGCGATCTTACTCGACCTTACTGGGCCGTGTCTTCAAATTTCACGTCCGCATCACTCCTCGGTCATTCACGTGCGCGCGCCGGCCAAGGGTTTCGACCGGGGTTTCCGCGAACGCGAACCGGCCGACCGAACCAGGCAGTTCCGGGCCCGCATCGAAGAAATCACCCGGCAGCTCGGCGAATGAGCAATTCCCGTCTCCGACCGCGCAGATCGCGCGGGCGGGCAACCCGGGCGGTACGACGGCGACGTGGGTGGGAGACCGGCGGGACGGGCTGTGGTGCGACGAGGACCTCGCGGGCCGGTACCCGCGCGACGGACGCCCGGGCATCCGGCCCGCCCGGCCGGCCACCGTCTGTGTGCTGCGGTTCCTGCTCGGTCAGTTCCCCGCCCCGGGCAGAGCGGCCGTGGCCTGAAGGTACGCGGCCAGGCTCTCCAGCGTCGGATGGCGGTGCAGGGCCACCAACGTCAGCTCGGGCACCTGCGCCATGCTGCGCATGGCCTTCATCGAGTCGCCGCCCAGGGCGAAGAAGTCGTCGTCACGCCGGATCGCATCGATGCCCAGAACGTCCCGCCATGCCGCGGCGATCCGCTTCTCCCACGGACCGCTGGGCTCGGCACCCACGGGCACGGTGGCGCCACGGCGCTCCTCGTGCGGTGAGGGGGCCGTGGGAAGCGACTTGCGGTCCAGCTTCCCGTTGGGGCTCAACGGCATGGCCGGCAGCACGAGCACAGTGCCGGGAACCATGTGAGCCGGGAGGCTGGCCGCGAGGGTCCTGCGGACGTCCTCCGGGTCCAGGACCTCGCCGTCGCGCGGCACGGCGTATCCGACCAGGACCGGGACGCCGGCGGCATCGGTCTGCGCGGTCACCGCCGCTTCCTTGACCTGAGGATGGTCGCGGAGCACGGACTCGATCTCGGTCAGCTCCACCCGCAGCCCGCGGATCTTCACCTGAAGGTCGGTCCGGCCGATCAGTTCGATCAGTCCGTCGGCACCGAACCTCGCCAAGTCGCCGGTGCGATACAGCCGCTCGTCGGCCACTGGGCCGTACGTCCACTCGATGAATCGCTCGGCGGTGAGGGCGGGCCGGTCCAGGTAGCCGAGCGCGAGGCCGACGCCGGCGAGGTACAACTCGCCTGTCACACCCGGCGGAACGGGTTGAAGCGACTCGTCCAGGATGTAGGTGCGCTGATTGGCCATCGGGCGCCCGTAGGGAATGCTCCTCCAGGTGGGTTCGGTGGCCTCGACCTCGAATATCGTCGAATAGATCGAGGCCTCGGTGGCCCCACCGAGGGAGATGAACCTGGCATCGGGCGCGGCTCCGCGGGCGCGTCCGGGCAGCTTCAGCGGGATCCAGTCTCCGGCGACCATGATCAGCCGCAGTGCGTTCACCGGTGAGGGTCCGCCACCCCCGCCGCGCTCGACATGATCGAGTACCAGTTCCAGCAGCGCCGGTGCGGTGTTCCACACCGTGACGCCGTGCTCCGCCGCCAGTTCGGCCCAGTGCGCCGGATCCTTGGCCCGGTCGGGCGCGGGAAGGACGAGAGTGCCGCCTGCCGCCGTCATCCCGAGGAATTCGTAGACCGACATGTCGAAACTCGGGGATGACAGGCCGAGGACACTGTCGCCGATGCCCACGGCGAAGCGGGAGTTGAGATCCTCGATGTTGTTCGTCACGCCCCGGTGGCGCAGCGCGATCGGCTTCGGCTTTCCGGTGGAACCGGACGTATGGATGACGTAGCAGAGGTTGTCCGGCCCGGCCTGGGCCTTCGGATCGTGATCGGGCCGAGCGGACAGGGCGGCGGTCTCGCGGTCCAGTAGCACCAGGAGTTCCTGCCGTACGGAGTCCTCCCCGGTCAGAGCGGCAGCGAGCTTGCTGTGGCTGATCAGAGCCACGCAGGAAGCACCGGTGATCATGGTGGACACCCTGGCCTGCGGATAGCCGGGGTCGAGCGGCACATAGGCCCCGCCGGCCTTGAGCACCCCGAGCATCGAGATCAGCAGATCGGGCGAGTGCTCGAGGTAGAGGCCGACGCGGTCGTCGGGGCCGACGCCCAGGTCCCTCAGATGGTGTGCCAGCCGGTTGGCCGCGACGTTGATCTCCTGGAACGTCAGCCGGGTCGCTCCTTGGATCACGGCGACGGCCTCGGGGGACCGCGCGGCCCGCTCCTCGAACGCCTCGTGCAGACAGCTTTCCTCGCGGGGCAGCCGGACAGCGGTGTCGTTCCATTCCACGAGGATCCGGTGCGCCTCGGGCCCGGTGAGAAGCACGAGATCCGCCAGCGCCCGGTCCGGCCGGTTCGCGCCGTCCTCGAGCAGGTTCTGGAAGTGGGCAAGCAGTTGGTCGCCGGTCGCCGTTTCGAAGAGTCGCCCGTCGAAGTGGAGAGCGGCCGACCGGGACGCCGCCCCGGCCGCGGGCAGCACGAGCTCGACCTCGTACGGCTGATCGCCCTCGCCGGCCCGATCCGCACCGAAACGTACGCCGATGCGGGCGGGCTCCTTCCCGGGGGCCGCCCCGGTACCGGTCGCACCGGTCAGTCCGCGGAGCGTGCTCTCCCCGGTGACGGAGAAGCGGAGCAGCGAGTCCTCACCTCCTTCGCGGTGCACGTGGAACTCGACCTGGTTCTGGCCGGAATACCGGTACAGCAGCGCGGCGAAGCCGGCGATCAGCACACTCTCCGGGGCGGTCGCACAGGACACCGCCACATCCCTGACGGCGCCGGCGTAAAGACCGGGAATTTCTCGGCGTACTACCCCCGTGCAACGGGGTGCGTCGACGCCACGCGGCCGGTCCGCAGGGATTTGGGCGGCATGGGAGGACAATCCTGTCTCCTGTCACAGATTCTCGACATCGCAGATGTAATTCGACTGTGAATATCGGATGGGCGCATGGGCGCACCGACTGCCGGGCCAGGAAGCTCCAAGCTTTGCGAGCGACCAGCCTCAGCGTCTGATCCGGGCCGAGGAAGGCGCTGCTGGCGACAGTATCGGCGGGTCGCGAACGCCGCAATGTGGCCGACGTCACACGTTCGCGGTCGAAGGCTGGCGCATAACCTTGTGTGCTCCCCCCCGTAGGGCAACCATGACGTGCTCGGGGAACTCCCGTGTAGCCCAACAGGGTTATGGGGATGCGACTGGAGGGCCGGGGGGCCCGCAGGAGGTCTGCCGGGCGATCGGTTTCCTGTCGCGGGCTTTCCGTACCGGCCTCCTCTCCGTCGTGCGGCACCGCACCGGCATTGGTCCGCACAACGCTGTGCCATCGAACCAACACGGAACAGGACTATGAAGGCCGACACTTCGTCAACTGCTCTCGACTCCCTCGAACTGAGCCGCCTGTCACAGCGGGACGGGGAGAAGTGGGCCACCGCGGGCGACGGCATGCTGGCCTCCTGGGTCGCGGACATGGACTTTCCGACCGCACCCGCGATACGCCAGGCCCTGCTGCGCCGCGCCGACGGCGATCTCGGCTACCCCCCGTGGTTCGACGAGAGCCGCGGCGGCCCGCTCGGCGAGGTGTTCGCCGAGCGGACGCGGCACCGGTACGGCCACAGGCCCGATCCCACGCACGTCCGGCTGTTCACGGACATCAACCAGGCGATGCTCGCGACGCTCCAGGTCGCCACCGACCCCGGCGATGCGGTACTTCTGCACACCCCCGCCTGCCCGCCGTTCGTCGATGTCATCGAGAGGATCGGCCGCAGGGCGCTGACCGTTCCGCTCCAGGAGGGCGAGGGCGGGTGGGAGTTCGATCCCGCGCTCATGGAGCGGACCGCGGCGGACGAGGGCTCGGGGCGCTGCCGTGTGCTCTTCCTCGTCAACCCCCACAACCCCACCGGCCGGGTGTTCCGCCGTGACGAGCTGGAGTCGCTCGCGGAACTCGTGCTCAGGTTCGACCTGTTGGTGATCTCCGACGAGGTGCACGCGGATCTGACCCATGCCCCGCACCGGCACATTCCCTTCGCCTCGCTCAGCCCGGAAATCGCCGCCCGCACCGTCACCCTCACCTCGGGGAGCAAGGCGTTCAACCTCGCCGGGATCCGCTGCGCGCTGGCGCACCTAGGACCGCGGGCCGTACGGGATGCCGTCGACGCCCGGCGCGGGCTGCTTTTCGGCCAAGTGGGGGTGCTCGCGGTCGAGGCACTGAAGGCCGCCTGGACCTCGGGCGATGCCTGGCTGGACGACGTGCTGGCCATCTTGGACCGGAACCGTCGGCTGCTGGCCGAGCGGCTCCCGGAGCGGATCCGGTGTCGGACTCCGGAGGCCACCTTCCTTGCCTGGCTCGACTGCCGGCAGCTGGGGATCGGTCCGGACCCCATGCCCTTCTTCCGCGACGAGGCCAAGGTGCTGCTCTTCTCCGGTCCGGCCTTCGGAGCCGGCGGCGACGGATTCGTACGGCTCAACTTCGGCACGTCCCCGCAGGTCCTGGAAGAGACCCTGGACCGCATGAGCGCCGCGTTGCGACGGTGCGGGCGTGCTTGAAGCGCGAGCTGCGCGACACGGACGTTCCGATCGGCACCAACAACCCCGCAGGCGCGGACAAGGAGCTTTCCTGTGACTGACCACACGACGGTGCGGGTCCAGCCGGCCTCCGCTCTGGAAATGCAGTTCTGGCTCGGTGAGCAGATCGACCCGGCGAGCCCCGCCGGCTGGATCCTCGCCCAGGTCCGCGTCGACGGCCCCCTCGATCTGCCCGCCCTCGACGCGGCGCTGTCGGCCGTGGCGCGCCGCCAGGAGGCGCTGCGCACCGCCTTCGTCTTCGAGCACGAGCAGGTGGTCCGCAAGGTCCTCGCGGAGCCGGTCGCGGAGCCGCTGCTGCGCCTCGGGTCCGGCACCGGCTTCGAGGAGGCCGCCGCCACCCTGCTGAACGCCGACACCTTCGATCTCGCCGCGGGCCGCGTCTACAGGGCCGCGGTCGCCCCGGACGCACGGGGCGCCACCGTCTTCCTGGCGGTCCATCACATCGCTTTCGACGGCCTCTCCCAGGAGGTGTTCGCCGCCGATCTGGCGCGCGCCTACGCACGGGCCGTCGACGGCGTCTCGACCGATCTGCCCGTGCTGGAACGAGTGGAGGCCGCAGAACTCACGCCGGCGCAACACGCCGAACTCACCACGCACTGGCGCACCGTGCTGACCGGAGCGGCCGACCTGCCCACCCCGGACGGCAGCCCGGCGCCGAACCAGCACGAGCTCGCCGCAGGTGGGTCGGCCGAGCTCCGAACCACCTACCCGCCCAGCACCTGGCAGGCGGTGCGCGACCGGGCCAGGCGCAGCGCCTGCTCACCGTTCGCGGTGCTGCTGGCCGCGTACGGCCGGGCTCTGGCCGAGATCACCGGCGGCTCCGACTTCTGCGTCGGCACACCGGTGGCCACCCGCTCGGCCGGGCAGGAGGACGAACTCGGCTGCCTGATCGACATCCTGCCGGTGCGGATGCCCGAGCTGTCCGCACCCGGGGTGGTCGAGCGGGTCTGGGCCGCCGTGCGGGAGAGTGTCCTGGGCTCCGCGCTGCCCCGCTACGAGATCGTCCGGGCCGTGCAGACGGTCCCCGGTGGTCGGATGCCCGTCTACCAGGTGCTGTTCGCCTTCGAGAACTGGCAGCGCGTCGAGCATTCGGCCGGTCCGGTAAGGATGCACGCCGTTCCGGTGCCGCCGGTCGGCGCGGTCGCCGAGGTTCAGCTCCAGGTGTGCGAACTGCCCGACGGGACCCTGAAATGCGTCGTCCAGGCTCCGCTGACCGGTTCCTGGCCGCAGCGGCTCCCTGATCTGCTGCGCGCCTTCGACAGCCGACTCGCCGACATCGCCCCGTCGGCCACGACGTCGGCCACGCCGCACTCCTTCTCCTCGGAAGCTCCCGCATGACCACCACGTCGACGTGGCTGCCGTACGCCGGTGCGGGAGCCGGGGTCCACCGTCCCTGACAGCTTTCAGGGGTCCGCCGTGCTGGCTGCCGCTCCCATCCGGGTGCCCGGACGGGAGGGGCGGTTCAACGATCGACGCGCGGAAGGGTCATGCGTCGGGCGGGAACGGGGCTCCGTCGGATCCATCGGCCAGCAGTTCGGCGAAGGCGGCCACTGTCGGGGCCTTGAACAGGCTCGGGACGGTCACTCCGATACCCAGCGCCTCACGGATCCGGGCCACCAGGCGGATCGCATCGAACGAGTTGCCGCCCAGGCGGAAGAAGTCGTCGTGGATCCCCATGTCGGGTGCGGCGAGTACGTCGGCGAACAGGGAGCGGAGCAGCACCTCGGTCGTGTCGCGCGGAGCGGCCGCTCTCCCGGTCGGCCGGCGCCGGGGCGCAGGCAGTGCCGCCCGGTCGAGCTTGCCGTTGGCCGTCAGGGGAAGCGCGTCGACGATCACGAAGTGGTCCGGAACCATGTGCGGCGGGAGCCGGAGCTGCGCTTCTCGCCGCACGTCCTCGACATACAGGTCCGGGGACGACCAATCCGACCCGCGGTACGCCGGTGCGGCACTCTCCCCGCCACCGGAGGCCGGCTGCCCGCCGCGGACCGCGTAGAGGGTGACCAGACCGGTCTCCGAGAGCATCGCCAGCCCGTCGACGGTGACCCGGTACCCCCGCTCCTCCAGTTGGCCCCGGATCCAGTCGATCCGGCCCGGGGCGTTGTGCGCCTCGATCACCAGCTGGCGGACCAGGTTCCAGTGCTCCTCACGGAGCCCCAGAAGCACCGCGCGTTCGCTCTTCTCCGCATCGATCTTGAGCAGGTCGATCCGTTCCACACCGGTCTCGTCGATGACGTCCGACAGCGTGCGCAGTTCGCAGGTCACGTCGGTGTGCTGCAGCCGCTCCGTGAGCAGACTGTCGAGATCCGCCGCACCGCTGTGCGGAAGGGCTTCCTGCATCGGCTGCTCGTTGCGGACGAAGGCCTCCAGGACACCGCGCTCCTCGCCGATGTCCCCGAATCGCCCCGACATTATCGAAAGTTGCGGATAGTAGGTGAACGACGCCGTACCCGCCTCTTCGGCGAGGCCGCACGGGAACAGCCTGGCGTCGACTCCGTGCAGCCGGGTGTTGAGTTCGAGCATGCGGAACAGCTGCGGAATCGGCTCGAACGCATGGACCACGCTGCCGGGACGGGAGCGGGCCACCACGAGCGAGAAGAACCCGATGTGCGCGCCCACGTCGAAGACGCAGGCCCCGGTGTCGGGCAGCGTGATCCCGTGCCGCAGGTACTCGCCCTCTTCGAAGATCTCGCGGTACAGGAAGTCCGCCTCCGACCGGTTGGACGCGACGACGGCCATGCCGTTCGGCAGGGTCTGCAGGTCCTTCCGGTCGAGGAGCCCGGCTTCTTCGAGGCGGCACAGGTTCCGCAGCGCGGCGGCCTCGTCGGGGTCGGGTACGAGGTAGGCGGTCAGCCGCGCCTCGCCGGCCTCGTCGGGCCTCGCGGCCACCACCGCGTCGGCGACCGCGGCGTGCCGGGCCAACGTCGCTTCGATCTCGCCGAGTTCGATGCGCACGCCTCCCACCTTGACCTGGTGGTCGTTGCGGCCCAGGTAGTGCAGGACCCCGTCGGGGTCCCGCCGGGCGAGATCCCCGGTCCGGTACATCCGGCTGCCTTCGGGGCCGTAGGGATCGGGGACGAAGCGCTCTGCTGTCAGCCCCGGCCGGTTGACGTACCCCCGGGCCAGCTGGACGCCCGAGATGTAGAGCTCGCCGGCCGCACCGGGCGCGGCCTGGTTCAGCTGCTCGTCCAGAACGTACAGCCGGGTGTTGCGCACCGGGGCGCCGATCGGCACCGGGCCGGGTGGGTCGCCGGGGCCGCAGCGCCAGTGGGACACATCCACCGCGGCCTCGGTGGGCCCGTAGAGGTTGTGCAGTTCGGCGTCCAGGAGGCGGAAGAACCGTGACCGCAGATCGGCCGAGAGCGCCTCGCCGCTCGCGAACACCCGGCGCAGCGAATCGCATCGGGCCGTCGTCGGCCCTTCGAGGAAGTGACGCAGCATGGACGGGACGAAATGCACGGTCGTGATCCGCTCCGCCCGGATCAGCTCGGCGATCCGGGCGGGATCCCGGTGCTCGTCCGGCCCGGCCAGGACGAGGCGCGCACCGACGCACAGCGGCCAGAAGAACTCCCACACGGAGACGTCGAATCCGGCGGGGGTCTTCTGCAGGACGCGGTCGTCGTGGCCCAGCGGATACTCCGCCTGCATCCAGCGCAGGCGGTTGACGATGGCCTCGTGGGACACGGCCACCCCCTTGGGCCGGCCGGTGGATCCCGAGGTGAAGATGACGTAGGCGGTGCTCGACGGGTGCGGCGAGGGCCACCCGGTCCCGTCCGCCTCGGGCGCGCCCTCCTCCGACATCCGCCGGACGTCCTCGCTGTCGAGCATCAGCACGGGACGTGCGTCCTCGGTCATCTCCCGTACCCGCTCGGCGGGCAGCTGCGGATCGACCGGAAGGTAGGCGGCCCCGGCCCTGTGCACCGCGTAGAGGGCGACCACCAGTTCCACGGATCGCGGCACCGCGACCGCCACGACGGTTTCGGGCCCCGCCCCCTTGGCCATGAGCAACCGCGCCAGTCGGCCGGCCCTGGCGTCCAGCTCGGCGTACGTGAGAGATGCATCGCCGCCGACGAGCGCGACGGCGTCAGGGGTACGGGCCGCCTGGGCCGCGAACAGATCGGGCAGGGTCTCTGCCGCCATGTCGTGAGCCGCGGTGTCGCTCATGACGTCACTTCCCATCGTTGTCGAACTGACCGCCGGACCGGGACAGGCACCGACGAGGCGGAGAAGGATTCGTCGCCCCGCGGCGGACCCGCAGGGGCGTACGGCTTGCCGGGGACTCGGCTCTCGCCGTTCCGCGACCGCCACGGCTCGCCAGGGCGGTCCTGTTCTCGGGGGGTCCACTCACGCGGATCGTCCTCTCCTGAGGTCGGCTACGGAAGGGGCGCCGCGGACGGATGGAAGGCCGCCCGGCGCAGTGCCTCGATGTGCGCGGCCAGCGTCTCGACGGTCGGCGCGTCGACCAGGGCGCGCACCGGGATGTCCAGCTCGAGCTCGGCCCGCAGTCGGCTGACGACCGCCAGCAGGGAGAACGAGTCCCCGCCGGCCTCGAAGAAGTTGGCCCGCACGTCCACCTCGGCGAACCCGAGCACCTCCGCCCAGGCCGCTGCGACGGTGCGCTCCGTCTCCGTGCTCGGCGGCGTCACGGCCGTCGCAAGCACGGGGATCGGCTCGGGTCGGGGCAGCCGCTGGCGGTCCACCTTGCCGGTCGGGGAGAGCGGCATGGCGTCGAGCCACATGAACACGGCGGGCTGCATGACGATGGGCAGTTTCGGGGCGAGGTGGGCACGGAGCGCGGCCTCGTCGAGCCCGCTGCCCGGTGTCCTGACCACGTGGGCGACCAGCCGCTGGTCGGGCTCCAGGACCATCACGGCGTTCGCCACCTCCGGGTGACCGCGCAGCACCGATTCGATCTCCTCCAGCTCGACCCGCACGCCGCGGATCTTGACCTGATTGTCGACCCGGCCCAGGAACTCCATCTCCCCATTGGGCAGGCGGCGCACCAGGTCACCCGTGCGGTAGAGGCGTCGGTCGGGCCGGGCCGGGTCCGGGGCGAACCGGTCGGCGGTCAGGGCGGGCTGGTTGCGGTAGCCGCGGGCGACGCCGTCACCACCGATCCAGAGCTCGCCGGGCACGCCGATGGGCTGCAGGTTCCCCCAGCGGTCGACCACCGCGCAGGAGGCGTTGGCGATCAACTCCCCCAGCGGCATGGAGCTGCGTTCCAGCGGCTCGTCGCCCATCCGGCCGACCAGGGCGGCGCCCGCGGTCTCCGTCGGCCCGTACTCGTTCCAGATCTCGCACCCGGCGGGGACGACCGCACGGGTCCGCGCCACCAGGTCGGCGTCCAGGTTCTCTCCGCCCATGGACACGTGCCGCAGCGTCGGCATGTCGAGGCCGGCGTCGGTGATGCCGCGCATCTGGGTCGGCGTCAGGTACAGCATGTGGATCGACTGCTCGTTGATGAAACGGGCGGTGGCCCGGCCGTCGGCCTTGACCTCACGGGGCAGCATGACCAGGCAGGCGCCTGCGGTCAGTGCGTGGAACATCTGCTCGACGGACCAGTCGAAGTGGTAGGAGAGGTTGTGCACCACCCGGGTGCCGGGCCCGATCGGACGGATGTCCTGGGCCCACTGGATCCACGGGGTGATCGCGGTGTGCGGCAGGCCGACGCCCTTGGGCCGGCCGGTGGTCCCGGACGTGTACATCAGGTACACCAGCTGCGAGGGGTGCAGCGCGGAACCCGGGGCGCCGTCCCACGCCTGGTCCTGCGCGCCGTCCTGGGCGGTGCTCACCACGTCCACGCTCTCCAGGACGGCCGTCGGCAGCTGGTCGCGCAGTTCCGGGGTGGTGACGAGGATCGTCATCCCGCTGTCCGCGACGACGTACGACATCCGGTCGACGGGGGCGAGCGGATCGATCGGCACGTAGGCGGCACCGGACTTCAGGATGCCGAGGATGCCGACGATGAGGTCCACCGACGGGTCCGCGCACAGGCCGACCAGGTCGTCGGTGCCGATGCCGCGCGCCGTCAACTCGTCGGCCAACCGGGATGCCCTGCGGTCGAGTTCGTGGTAGCTGACCCGCTCGTCGCCGCTCTCCACCGCGTCCGCGTCCGGGGTGCTGAGCGCCTGGGCCTCGAACAGCCGGTGCAGGAAGAGGTCCGTGGGGTAGGGACCGCAGTCGGCGGTGGACCACTTCTCGAGCTGACGGCGCTCCTCCTCGGGAAGGATGGTGAGCCCGGAGAGGCGCTTGGCGGGAGCGGCCACCGCGTCGGCCGCGAGCACGGCCAGGTGGTCGAGGATGCGCCAGGCCTTGTCCTCGACGAACAGGTCGGTGTTGTAGTCGACCGCGAGGCGGTAGGTGAATTCGGTCTCGACGACCCGGAACACCAGGTCGAACTTGACCGCCTTCAGGTTCAGGCCCAACTCGACGTCGTCGACGGTGATCCCGGCCAGCTCCGGCGCCGGGACCGCGTGCTGGTACGCCAGCATGACCCGGAACGGCCCCTGCCGGGAGGAACGGTCGGTCGAGACCGCGTTGACCACCCGCTCGTAGGGGACGTCCTGGTGGGCGAAGGCCTCCAGGATCCTGCCCCGGACCCGGCCGAGCAGCTCGGCCAGCGTCGGGTCGCCGGACAGGTCGCTGCGCACGGCGAGGGTGTTGAGGAAGCACCCGAGCATGGAATCGAGCTCCGGCAGATCACGGTTGGCGCTGGGGATGCCGACCACGATGTCCGTCTGGCCGCTGTACCGGCTGAGCAGCACGTTGAGCAGCGTGAACATGGTCATGAACGGGGTGGCGTTGTGCTCCCTGGACAGCTCGCGGATCCTGCGCGACACCGCTCGGGGCAGCTCGATGTCCACCGACGCCCCCTGGCTCGTGCCGGTCTCCCGGGGCGGCAGGTCGGTCGGAAGGTCCAGCACGGGGAGCGGGCCGCGCAGTCGGTCCTTCCAGTAGTCCAGTTGGCGTTCGAGCGTGGTCCCGGTGACCGTGCGCCGCTGCCAGGCGGCGTAGTCGGCGTACTGCACCGGCGGCTTCGCGGCCGCCGGGATCCCGCCGTCGGCGGCGGCGGCGTAGAGCTCCAGCAGCTCGGCCACGGCGAGTTCGAAGGAGTACACGTCGGTGATGATGTGGTGCAGGTTGATGAGCAGGACGTGCCAGTCCTCGTCCAGCCGGTACAGCTCGACCCGGAGCAGCGGCCCCCGCTCCACGTCGAACGGCCGCTGGGCGGAGTCGAGGAGCAGAGCGGCCAGAACCTGCTCCTGCTTCTCCTCCGGCTCGTCCCGGAGGTCGACCACGGTCAGCGGCAATTCGGCCTTGGCCCGGATCACCTGCTCGGGGATGCCGTCGACCGCCTCGATGGTGGTGCGGAAGACCTCGTGCCGGTCGACCAGCGTCTGGACGGCCTGCCCCAGGGCCGTGATGTCGAGCGGGCCCACGAGCTCGTGCGCCATCGGGATGTTGTAGCGGGAGCTCGGACCCTGGATGTGCTCGTCGACCCACAGCCGCTGCTGGGTGAACGAGGTGGGCGCGTGGAAGACCTCGCCCGAGCGCCCCTCGAAGGGCTCGATGGTCTGTTCCGCCCCGGGCTCCGTCTCCCGCATCGCCTCGATGGCCGCGGTCAGCTCGACGAGGGTCTGTGCGTCGAAGAGCACGCTGAGCGGAATCCGGATGCCCAGCTCCTCGCGCAGCCGGCTGATCGCTCTGGCACCTTTCAGTGAATTTCCGCCCAGCGCGAAGAAGTTGGCGTCGGGACCGGATATCTCGGTGTGCAGGACTGCCGTCCACACATCCGAGACGACGTCCATCACGGACCGCTGCGACATGTCGTTCCACCTAAATCCGTCGATCGAGAGGATGGTTGTTTCGAAGGGCTTCGGGTCAGTGACCGTGCTGCCGGGGCACGGCGGCGAGCCGCCCGGCGATCTCGGCGAGCACGGCCGGACGGGCGGAGTGCAGGAAGAAGTGGCCGCCGGGGAACATCCGCAGGTCGAAGCCGCCGGCTGTGAGCTCGCCCCAGCGCGGCATCGCCGCAGTGCCCGCGGGATCGTCCTCGGTCCCGCCGAACGCCGTGACCGGGCAGGTCAGCAGCGGCCCGTCGGTGAACCGGTAGGTCTCGACCACCGCGAGGTCGGCCCGGATCACCGGGAGCATCAGGCGCATCAGTTCCGGGTCCGCCAGAACCGCTTCCGGTGTCGCGGACCAGGAGCGCAGTTTCCCGATCAGCTCCTTCTCCGGACCGGCGTGGTGCGCGGTCTCCTCCCGGGCTTGGGGCGGTACGCACCCCGAGACGAACAGCCGGGTGGGTGAGCCGATCTCCATCCGCTGCAGGGTGCGGGTGAGGTTCCAGGCCACCAGGGCGCCCATGCTGTGCCCGAAGAATGCGAACGGACGGTCCAGGTGCTGGATGACCGAGGGCACCAGGACGTTGAGCACCGCGCCCATCCGGTCGAACAGCGGGGCGCCCAACTGGTCTTCTCTGCCCGGAAGTTGTACCGACCACGGCTCGATGTCGGCGGGCAGGGCGGCGGCCCAGTCGCGGAACACCGAGGCACCGCCGCCGGCGTAGGGGAAGCAGAACAGCCGCGTGGCCGCCTGCGGCCGCTCGGCGAGCGGCCTGACCGTCACCCTCATCGGCCGGTCCCGCCCGCCATCTCCCGGCGCAGGGTCAGCGGACGCATATCCGTCCACACCTCGTCGATGTGCGCGAGGCAGGCCTCCTTCGAGCCCCGCTCGCCCGTCTCCCGCCAGCCGGCGGGCAGCTCGCGGCCCTGCGGCCAGATGGAGTACTGCTCCTCGGAGTTGGTCACCACGACGTAGCCGTCGTCGTCACGCTGTCCGTCCATGGGCCCTTCCTTTCGGTGAGATGGCGCGATACCGGCTCAGGCGTTCGGCGTCCCGGGCCGGGAGGCTCGCAGGGCCCCCAGCCGACGGCGGCCGGCGGGTACGGTCCGTGCCGCCCGCCGGGCCCGCGCCAGCGGCTCCGCCAGGGCGGCCAGCGAGACCGTCACGTCCTCGACGACCGTCCGCAGGACGGCCAGGAAGGCCGACCGGACCTCCTCGGCCTCGGACTTCGCCAGCCGTCGGGAGTTGTAGTTGAGCCGCAGACCGAGCCGGTCGCCGTCCGGCTTGCCGAACAGGCAGAGGTCGAGCTGCGAGGTCTGCCGGGCCGGGGGCAGGAAGTCCGCGAACTGGAAGGAGGTGGAGAAGACCGGGTTCCGGCCGGGTCGGGATTCCGCATCGAGCTTCTCGAGCAGCAGGGTGAACGGATAGCGGCTGTGCGCGTAGGCGCCGATGCTCACGGCCCTGGTCCGGCGCACGACCTCCTCGAAGGGGTCCGCACCCGACATCCGCACCCGGACGGAGAGCGGGTTGACGAAACTGCCGAACATGCCGTTCAACTCCTTGGTGTCCCGGCCGGAGAACGGGACGCAGACCACGATGTCGTCGTCGGCGCTGATGTCCCGCAACGCGACCGCGTAGGCGCTGAGCAGCAGGATGTGCGGCGTGACGCGCAGCTTCTTGACCAGTGCCGCCACCCCTGCGGCCGTGTCGGCCTCGACGTCGAACTCCAGCGTCTCGTTCACCACCTCATCGGCGGGCGCGTCGTGGTCCCCGATGCGCAGCCGCGGCAGCGGGGCGGCCAGCTGGTCGAGCCAGTACGCCTCCATGGCCTTGCTCTGGTCGCTCGCCAGCCACTCCCGCCGGCCCCGTACGAAGGCGTCGTAGGTCGTCGGGAGCGGGGGCAGCTGCGGCTCTCCGTCCGCGGCGAAGGCTCGGTAGCAGAGCAGCAGTTCGCGTATGAGGATGCCCATGCTGGTGCCGTCCGTGATGATGTGGTGCACGTTCACGTAGAGGCAGTGGTGGTCGGCGGCCAGCTTGAACACCTTGAGCCGTACCGGCGGGGTGGCGAGTTCGTCGAAGGGGGTCGCGTTCTCGGCCCGGACGCGCCGATTCAGTTCGGCCGTCGGATCGGCGGCGCCGGTCAGGTCGACGAGCGGCACGTCCAGGTCGAATGCGGGCAGGACACGCTGGCGCGGACCTTCTGGAGTGTCCCGGAAGGACAGCCGCAGCGCTTGGTGCCGGTCCATCAGGAAGGCTGCGGCACGGCGCACGGCGACGATGTCCACCGCCTCGTACAGGTGCTGCCAGTACGGAAGGTTGGATTCCGCCCGGCCCTCGTCCAGCTGATGCTGGAGCCACAGCCCCCTTTGGCCGTTCCACAGTTCGAACCAGGCCCTGTCGTCCTCGAAATCGTCGGGGTCTTCCACTTGGCCAGCCAATCCTCACATCAATGGTTTACGGAACACCCGGACCGACGCGACCGGTTCAGGACGTGCGCGGCCGGCCCGGAACGGCGCTCGCGGCCTGGACCAGCCCGTCCGCCACCCGCCAGCGCCCCTCGAAGAAGACCGGGCCGGCCCCGTCGGCCGTCGCCTGCGAAGCCGGCAGCCGGGCGGTGAAGGTCCTGTTGTCCGGGTCGAGGGCGACTTCGGCGTCGGCGAAGTCGAGCACGGTGCCGCCCAGGGGGTACCACGCCTTGTAGACGCTCTCCTTGACGGCGAAGAGCAGCGTGTCCCAGTGCACCTCCGCGTCCCGGCGGAGGAGCTCCGCGAGGTGGCGCCGTTCGGCTTGCGACGTGATCAGGCGCAGGCCGCCGTCGGGCAGCGGTTGGTGGACCTCCGCGTCGATGCCGAGGGAGCGGAATGCCCCGGCCCGGGCGACCGCGGCCGCCCGGTAGCCCGAGCAGTGGGTCATGCTGCCGACCGCGCCGCGCGGCCACTGCGGTGCCCCCGCCGTGCCCCGGAGGATCGGGGCCGGGGGGATGCCGAGCCGGCCGAGGGCGGTTCGGGCGCAGTGCCTGACGGTGGCGAACTCGCGGCGCCTGGCGAGCGGTGAGCGGGCGACCGCCTCGGCCTCCCCCGGCTGCAGCGGGACGTCGGGCAGATCACCGTACGCCTCCTCGACCTCCGCGCCGGGCGGCAGGAGGGTGATCACGAGGCGGCCCCGTCGAGTTCGGCCGTCACGGCTTCCACCGCTTCCGGGGTGGGCACGTCGACGGCGTCCCGCTCTACGAGGGCGGGCTGCACGGCTCCTCCTTCTCCCCGGTGGCCAGCAGGTCGGTGAGCAGGACCTTCACGGCGGGCGCGTGGAACAGTTCCTCCGCCGTCACATCGACCCGGTGCACCGCCCCGGGGCCCGGCCAGTCGAGCGCCTCGCTCAGCAGGACGTGAGTGGGAGCCGGCGGGGCCTGCGGCGGCACCGCCGCGGTCAGGGTGAAGCTGAGCCAGGCCCGCTGCCCCTCGGTCAGTTCGACCAGGATCTCCTCGTCGAGCCCGGGCGAGCAGCCGACGATCACCGAGAGCAGGAAGGAGCCGGCCAGGGCGAGCGCGTCACCGGACGGCAGGCCGGTGATCGTGGGCACCTCGGCGGACTCGTCCATGGCCAGGGCGAGGTCGTCCAGCAGTTCCTGAGGAGTCCTGGGATCGGCCGGTGCCGGGTCGAGCACGATGAGCGGGACGTCCGGCCCGGGCAGCGCCTCCACCAGTGCCGAGGCCAGGCCGACGGCCGAACAGTAGGCCAGCACCGCGACCGGGAGCGGCCCGGCGGCGGTGATCCGCTCGGCCCAGTGGGCGGCCTGCTCGGCCGTCCCGACGACTCCGTCGGCGAGGCCGGGGTAGTGCAACGGGTCGATCCTGAGGGTCCGTCCCTGCCAGCCGTCGGGCAGGATGGCGCCGAAGGTCCTGCGGGGCACCTCGTTCCCGAACTCCAGTATCACGAGGGGCCGTTGGTCCTGCATCACTCTGCACTCCTGACGGCTTCGTCGACCTCGGCGGAGAAGTCCGCGAGGACCGGATGGTTGAAGATGGCCTGCAGCCCGATCTTGATGCCGAACTGCTCGCGCGTCCGGGACACCGCCCGGGCGGCGATCAGCGAGTGCCCACCGATCTCGAAGAAGCTGTCCCCGGAGCGGGGGAGGTTCCCGGTCAGATCCGACCAGATCTCGGCGATCCGCGCCTCGGTGGCGCCGAGGGGGGAGGGCTCGGCCGCGGCTGCGACCGGAGTGTCCGGCAGGGCCTTGCGGTCGATCTTGCCGTTGGGTGTCAGCGGCATCGCGACGAGCCGGTGCAGCCCGGCGGGGAGCATGTACGCGGGCAGCCGACCGGTCAGCGCGGCGCGGATGTCGTCCGGCTCGGCCTCGCCGCAGAAGTAGGCGCGCAGCGATCCGCCGTCCTGGTCCGGCACGTGGACGACGGCCGTCTGGTCCACTCCGGGGACGGCCAGGATCTCCTGCTCGACCTCGGCCGGCTCCACCCGGTGACCGCGGATGCTGACCTGGGCGTCCCGCCGCTCGACGAACTCCAGCTCGCCGTCGGCCGTCCAGCGGCAGAGGTCGCCGGAGGAGTACCAGCGGTTCTCGTCCCGGTCGGCGACGAACTTGCGGCCGGTGAGCTCCGGATCGCCCCGGTAGCCGAAGGCCAGGACGTCGCCTCCGATCAGCAGTTCCCCGGGCACGCCGGGCTCGGCGACCTCGACCCCGTCGGCGTCCACCAGCCGGACCTTCGCGCCGGTGATGGGGCGTCCGATCACCGGCGCGCCCTCGGTGGGGCAGCGGCGCAGGTCCGCGCTGGCGGTGGTCACCACGGTGGCCTCGGTCGGCCCGTAGTGGTTGAAGACCGCGGCGGGGAAGCCGGCCGGCGGGCTGACCCGAAGACGGTCCCCGCCGGTCAGCAGGACGGCCAGGCCGACGGGCGGGGCCGGGAGGGCGAGCAGTTGCTCGGCGAGCGGGGTGCTCAGGAAGCAGTGCGTGATGGCGCTCCGCTCGATGAACCCGGCGATCACCGCGCTGTCGACGATCAGCCGCTCGGTCGGCAGCACCAGCGTCGCCCCGCTCGCGAGAGCCGCCCAGACCTCCCAGACCGCGGCGTCGAACCCCAGCCCGGCGAAGGCTGCGACCCGCACCCCGGGCCGGGTGCCGTAGGTCTCCCGGTGCCAGGACACCAGGTTCGCCAGGCCCGCGTGGCCGACCTCGACGCCCTTGGGCGTACCGGTCGAACCGGAGGTGTAGATGACGTAGGCCAGCGGGGCCGGCGGGGCCGGCGACACCGGCGCCGGGGCCGCCCCGGGGCCGTCGAGTACCGGAACACCCGCGGGCGCCCGTCCGGCGAGCCCCTCCTGCGCGAGCACGGCCACCGGCCGGGCGTCGTGCAGGATCGCCTCCACCCGGCCGTCCGGCAGTGCCGGGTCGAGCGGCAGGTACGCGGCACCCGCGAGCCAGCTTCCGAGCTGCGCCACGATGCCCTCGATGCCGCGCTCGAAGAGCAGGCCGACGAGGCAGCCGCTCCGGTGGCCCTCGGCCTGCCGTATGCGTCCGGCCACCGCGGCCGCCGCGTCCCAGAACTGACGGTAGGTCAGCTTCTGCTCGCCGCACTCGACCGCGACCACGTCCGGATGCGCGTCGACGATCGCGCCGAGCATCCGGACCACCGTCCGTTCGTTCACGATGCCCTGCATCAAAGACCACTCCTGTCCCCGGCGAGCAGTTCCCGGTCCGCCCGGGCGGCGCGCTCCACCACGTCCCTGTCGCCCCGGTGATCCTGGTGGGTGCGGAACCGGCGGAGGTGGTGCCGCGACACCCGCTCCCCGCCGATGGGGCTGTCCGGCGACTCCGGGGAGCCGCTCGTCACTCGTGTCATCCCAACTCTCCTTTCGGGGATGTGCGGTCGGCCGTCAGGAGGCCGTGCCGCGCACGGCCAGGCGTTCCAGGAGGGTGACGCCGAAGTGCTGCCTCGTCACCGGCGGCCCGTCGAGGGCGAGATCCGCCCACCTGCCGGCGAGGCGCTCCAGTACGATCTCGGACTCCATCCGCGCCAGCCCCGCCCCCAGGCAGTAGTGCGCGCCGAAGCCGAAGCTGAGGTGCCGCCTGATCTCGCGGTCGTAGTCCAGAAGGTCCGGGTCGTCGAAGACGGCCGGGTCGCGGTTGGCCACGCCGAGCATCAGCAGGACGAGATCCCCCTCCGCGATCAGGTGACCGGCCGCCTCCACCGGCGCGGTGGCCACCCGGGCCACCTGCTGGACCGAGGTGTCGAATCGGAGCAGCTCGTCGACCACCGAGCCCGGTTCACCGCTCCGCAGGTCGGCCCAGGCATCGGCGTGCAGCGCGGCCCGAACGGCCTTGCCGATGAAGGTCGAGGTGGTCTCGAACCCGGCGTAGATCAGCAGGCTCGCCGTGGCCCAGACGTCGGCGGCCTCGATGACGCCCCCCTGGTGGGCGTTGCGCAGCAGCCAGAGCCCGGTGCCCTCGCGGACCTCCGAGCGCAGGGCCTCGTCCACCACGTCCGCGATTTCCCGCAAGGCGCGATGAGCCCTGGTCCTGACCTCCGGCAGGTAGTCCGCCATCAGCAGCGCCGCGATGTCGGGCGCCCAGTCGTGCAGCCGGGGCGCGACCTCCCCGGGCAGGCCCAGGATCCGGCAGATGACCCGGCTGGAGAGCGGGACGGCGAGTTCCGCCATCACCTCCAGCCCGTCCGTCCGCCCCGCCAGGAGCTCGTCGACGAGCTCTTCGACGGCGGGACGCATCGCGGCGAGCCGGTCGGCCGCGAAGAGCGGCGCGACGACCCGGCGGGCCGCCGCGTGCTCGGGGTCGTCGTTGAACATGAACCACCTGCGCACGACCTCTGCGGCCCGCCCCCCGCCCTCTCCCTCCCGGTGCAGGGTGGTGGTGCCCCGCTGCGGCCAGGCGGCCGACAGAGCGGGGTGCCGCAGCAGGGCCGTCGTCTCGCGGAACCCGGAGACGATCCACACCTCCAGGTCCTCGTCCCAGCGGACCGGCTCCTCCTCCCGCAGCGGGAGGTAGTCCGCGCAGGGGTCGGCCGCCGGGCGGTCGTCGTCGCGGTAGGGGCAGCGTGGGGCCTGTGTCACGGTCACTTGGTACTCTCCGGGTTCTGGTCGACCCGGCGCGGCGGGGCGACCGACAACGGGCCGGGGGTCACCGGTGCGACGGCCGGACTCAGCACGGCTCCCCCTTCGTACAGACCGCTTCGACGGCGGCCACGAGCTCACGCTCGGCGGAGTGCAGGAAGAAGTGGTCGCCGCGGATTTCCTCCACTCGGAAGGGACCGTCCGTGTACTCCGCCCACGCCTCGACCGAGGGCAGGTCCGCCTCGTCGTCCGTGTCCCCGTAGAACGCCACCACCGGGCAGCCGACCGTGCCCGGGGTGCCGGTGCCGTACTCGCCGAGGATCCGGTAGTCGGCGCGGATGACGGGGAGGTAGATCTCCATCAGCTCCTCGTTCTCCAGCAGTTCCTTCGGGGTCCCGCCCAACGCGGCCAGTCGCTCGATGAGTTCGGCGTCGGAGAGTCGGTGGCTGTCCGCGTCGGCGGCCGGCAGCCGGGGTGCGCGGCTGGCCGAGACCAGCAGCGCCGACGGCTCCGAAGCGCCCTTGGAGCGGAGCAGCTTGGTCAGCTCGAAGGCGATCACAGCACCGTAGCTGTGGCCGAACAGCACGTACGGCGAGGTCGGGTCGAGCTGCTGGTACAGGTCCGCGAGCAGGGCTGCCAGCTCGTCGATCGGCTCCTCCACGCAGCGTGAGCCCCGGCCGGGGAGCTCCAGCGGCACGACGGTGACGCGGTCCGGCAGGTGCCGCTGCCACGGGTCGTAGACGCGTGCCGAGCACCCGGCGTAGGGAATGCAGTAGAGGTTCACTTGGGCGTCTCCGTACGGAGGATGTGGTCGGTCAGCGAGGCGACGGTCGGGTGCCGGAAGATCTCCTTGATCGGCACCCGGATGTCGAGGCCGTCGGTGAGCCGCTTCTGGAGCACCGTCAGGAGGACCGAGTTCCCGCCGGCGTCGAAGAAGTTGGTGTCCTCGTCGACGGGGTCCGCGGCGAGCGTCTGGCGCCACGCCTCGGCCACGAGTGCCCGGACGTCCCCCGAGGGCGCTGCGGCGGGCGGTTCGGCGGCCTGCACCACCCGGTCGTCGACGGCCGGGCCGGCCGCCAATCCGATCCGGTCCACCTTTCCCGTGGTGGTGCGGGGCAGCGCGGACAGGGCGGTGATCCTGGCGGGGTGGTGGCTCGACGGCAGCCGGTCCTTCAGCCAGCCCTGGAGGTCCGCCTCGGCGCGCTGTACCACGAAGGCCACCAGCGCCGCGGTGTCGGGCCGGTCGGCGTCCTGGAGCAGCACGACGGCCTGCGAGACCTCCGGGTGCTCCTCCAGGACGGCCTCCACCTCGCCCAGCTCGATCCGGTGTCCGCGCAGTTTGACCTGGCTGTCCAGGCGGCCGAGGAACGTCAGTGCGCCGTCCGGTCCCCGTCCGACCCGGTCCCCGGTGCGGTAGACGCGGCGGCGGCCGTCGGGGGTGTCGCCGTGCAGAAAACGCTCTGCCGTCAGCTCCTCCCGGTTGAGGTAGCCGTGCGCCAGCCCCTCCCCGTAGAGCAGGAGTTCACCGCTCTCGTCGGTGAGGAGGCCCACCCCGGCCACCGGCTCGCCGAGCGAGATCCGCTCGGCGGAGTCCACCCGCGCCGCCGTGGCCCAGAGGACTCCCTCGGTCGGGCCGTACACGTTCCAGAGTTCGCCGCACCGCGGCAGCAGCTCCCGGGCGAGGCTCGGGGTGAGCGTCTCTCCGCCGGTCCACAGTCGGCTGCCGGGCGCACCCTTCCAGGCGGAGGCCGTCAGCATCCGCCAGAAGCTGGGGGTGGCCTGGACGACGTCCGGTGCGGCCCCCGCCACCAGCTCCGCGAAGGCGAGCGGATCCGCCCTGATCTCCTCCGGGACCACCGTGAAGGAGGCCCCCACGGTCAGTGGAAGGATCAGCTCCACCAGCGAGATGTCGAAGGACAGCGCGGCCATCGCCAGCACGCTCTCGCCGGCCGCCAGCCC
This sequence comes from Kitasatospora sp. NPDC048715, assembly GCF_043198905.1. Taxonomy (NCBI): domain Bacteria; kingdom Bacillati; phylum Actinomycetota; class Actinomycetes; order Kitasatosporales; family Streptomycetaceae; genus Kitasatospora; species Kitasatospora sp. NPDC048715. The sequence goes on from NZ_JBICVH010000005.1 coordinate 30,755, forward strand.
CGGCCGCTCGGCCAGGGCGGCGAGGCGGTCGATCAGGGCCTGGTGGCCCACCATCACGCCCTTGGGCTGCCCGGTCGAGCCGGAGGTGTACAGGATGTAGGCGATCTCCCCCAGGTCCGGTTCCCTCGGCGGTGACGGAAGTCCGTTCCCCTCCAGGGCGAACTCGCCCTCGGCCAGCTCGCGCAGCAGCAGGGCGGGGCGGGCGTCGTCGAGGACCCGGGCCCGCCTGGCCGGCGGGCTCTGCCGGTCGAGCGGCAGCACGGCGCAGCCGGCGGCGTTCGCGGCGAGGATGCCGACGGCCCCGCTGAACCGGCTGGACGCGTCGAGCGCCACGACGGAGCCCGGCCGGACCTTCGCCGCTATCCGCTCGCCGAGGTCTGCGGCCAGCGCGGCGAGGTCACGGTAGGTGTAGGTGCGTGCCGTCCGCGCGGCCACGGCCTCGGGCGTCCGCTCCGCCTGAGCCTGGACGACATTCCACACTGTCTCCACGCGAGCCCCCTGGGTTCGAAAGAAGTACTGGTCAGTGGCCGACGACCGGGAGCGCCCGGGACACGCTCCGGAGCACGGCCTCCCGCTCGTCGTTGAGGAAGAGGTGGCCGCCGGGGAAGACCTCCACCTCGGTCCGGCCGGTGGTCAGCTCGGCCCAGCCATGGAGGTGCTCCTCGGCGACCCTGGGGTCCGCGTCACCGCCGAAGGCCGAGACGGGGCAGGTGAGCAACTCGCCCGGCCGGTAGACGTAGCCGGCGAACAGCGAGAGGTCGGCCCGGAAGGTCGGCAGGATGAAGGCGGCGAAGTCCGGGTTCTGCAGCAGCGTCTCCGGTGTGCCGTTGAGACGGCGGAGCTCGTTGATCAGCTCCTCGTCGGAGAGGTCGAGTTCGCTCGGCTTTCTGGACTCGTGGGCCGGTAGCGCCCGGCAGCCGGACACCGTGATCCGGACCGGCTCCAGCCCCTGCTCACGCTGCAGCCTGCGGGCGAGCTCCCAGCTGACGATGGCGCCCATGCTGTGCCCGAAGAAGGCGAACGGCCGGTCCAGGTACGGGAGCAGGGCGGGGAGAAGGACGTCCAGCAGTTCTTCCAGGTCCGCGATCGGCCGGTCGAAGAACCGGTCCTCCCGACCCGGCAGCTGCACGGCGAGTGCCTCCACTCCTTCCGGGAGTCCGGCGCCCCACCCCCGGAAGGCCGAGGCGCCTGCCCCGGCGTACGGGAAGCAGAAGAGCCGGAGGGCGCCGGGCTCGGTCCGGCCGGGAATCGGCCGGACCCAGCTCTGGGCCTGCGGTGGTGCCGAGTGCATGGGGTTCCGCTCCTACTGGTCGGGAGAGGTCGGGAGGACCGGGGCGCGCTCAGGCGCCGTGCCAGGACTTCCACAGCGCGGCGTATCCGCCGCCGGCCGCCAACAGCTCGTCGTGACTGCCCAGTTCGGTGACCCGGCCGCCGTCCATGACCGCGACCCGGTCCGCGTCGTGGGCGGTGTGCAGGCGGTGGGCGATGGCGATCACGGTGCGTTCCTTGAGCACGGCCGCCAGCGAGCGCTCGGTGTGCCGGGCCGTGGTCGGGTCGAGCAGGGAGGTGGCCTCGTCCAGGATCAGCGTGTGCGGATCGGCCAGGACCACCCGGGCCAGGGCGAGTTGCTGGGCCTGCTGGGCGTCCAGACGGAGCCCGCCGGCACCGAGTTCGGTGTCCAGCCCGTCCGGCAGCTCGTCCACCCAGTCGATGTCGACGGCGGCCAGCACCGCGAGCAGGTCCTGGTCGGTCGCGGCGGGCGCGGCGATCAGGAGGTTGTCCCGGACGGTGCCGAGGAAGACGTGATGTTCCTGGGAGACCAGGACGACGTGTCGGCGCAGCTGGGCCGGGTCGAGCTCGGCGACGGGCACCTGGCCCACCGTCACCCGTCCGGTGCGGGGCGTCTCCGCCCCTGCCAGCAGCCGGCCCAGGGTGGACTTGCCGGCTCCGGACGGGCCGACGATCGCCAGTCGCTCGCCCGGACGGACGGTGAGGTCGACGCCGTGCAGGACGTCCCGCTCACCCTGGTAGGCGTACCGGACGTCGACCACGTCGATCCGGTCGTCCTCGGGCCGGCCGCCGCCGGTCACGGCCGGGGCGTCCACCTGGCCGATGCCCTCGACCCGGGCGAAGGAGGCGTTGCTGCGCTGGAGTTGGTCGAGCCAGAGCAGGACCTTGTCCAGCGGCTCGGAGAGCTTCCAGAAGTAGAGGGCACAGGCGACGACCGCGCCGGTGGTGACCGCGCCGGTGTCGCGCAGGGCGGCGCCGAGCAGCAGGATGCCGGCGACCGGGGCGATGTACGAGAACTCGACCACGGGAAAGAGCACGGTGCGCAGGCTGAGGGTGTAGGTACGGGTGGCCCGGCAGTGCTCGACGGCCTCGGCCGTGGCGGCGATGCGGCGGTCCTGGAGACCCAGGGCCTCGACGGTGCGGGCTCCCGTCGCGGTGGAGGTGAGGATCTCGATCAGCGCGGAGTTGGCGGCGCCTTCGGCGAGGTAGCCCGTGTGCGCGCGGCGCAGGTACCAGCGGGTGGCGAACCAGATCCCGGAGAGGCAGAGCAACCCGCAGATGCCGAGCAGCGGGTTGACCGCGAGCATGGCGACCAGGATCAGGAGGATCTGGACGAGCGCCACGGAGACCTCGGGCCCGGCGTCGCGCAGGGTGGAGCCGACGGTGGCGACGTCGGCGGTGCCGCGCGTCAGCAGGTCGCCGACGCCGGCGCGTTCGACCACCGAAGCGGGCAGGGCGAGGGAGCGGTCGACGAACCGCTCGCGGATCCGCGCCAGGGTCCGCTCGCCGAAGCGGTGGGCGGCGTAGCGGGCGAAGCGGCCGAGGAGCAGCTGCGCGAGCGCGAAGCAGAGGATGCCGAGGGCGAGTCGGTCGACGTGTCCGGTGCCGGCGCCGCCCCGGACGTCGTCGATGATGCGGCCCAGCAGCCAGGGGCCGCCCAGTCCGGCGGCCGCGGCCAGTCCGTTGAGGGTCAGCGTCGCGGCGACGGCACGGCCGTCCTGCCTCATCAGGTGCACGGCGGCCCGGCGGACCTCGGCGGGACCGGCGATCGGGAGCCGTCCGGGGGCGGTCTCGGTCTGAGCGGTCATCGGACGGCCTCCTCGGCGGGCGTGGACTCGGTGGCGGTTTCGCCGCGAGCCACCAGCGCGCGGTAGCCGGGCTCTGTTGCGAGCAGTTCCTGGTGCGGGCCGGCCGCCGCCAGGCGGCCGTCGACGAGGTAGCAGACGGTGTCGGCCTGTTCCAGGAGGACGGGGGAGGTCGAGGTGAGGGCGGTGGTGCGCCCGGTCCGCGCCCGGCGCAGCCCGGCGGCCATGGCGGCCTCGGTGTGGGCGTCCACGGCGGAGGTGGGCTCGACCAGCAGGAGCACCTCCGGGTCCGCCAGCAGGGCACGGACCAGCCGCAGCCGCTGGCGCTGTCCGCCGGAGAGGTTGCTGCCCTGGGCCTGGATCATGGTGTCCAGGCCATCGGGCAGTGCCTGCACGATGTCCTGCGCCGCGGCATCTCGGACGGCCTGGGCGATGGCCGGGCCGGTGTGCTCGGACCGGCCGTCGAGCACGGTGCGCAGCGTGCCGGAGAAGAAGTCGGCGTCGTTGTCCGCCACCACGATCCGCCTGCGGATCTCGGCCAGGGCGACCTCGGCGAGCGGCACGCCGCCCCAGGTCGCGGCGGACGCGCTGTACCGGCCGAGCCGGTCGACCACGGCCGCGGAGTCGGCTGGGCGAGCGCTCACGATCGCGGTCAGCCGGCCCGGGACCAGTTCCACGCCGGTGTCGGCGTCGTGCAGTGCTGATGGCTCGTCATGGGTGGGCCGGAGTGTTGCGGCGTCTTCGAAGGCGGGTTTCAGGTCGAGCATCCGGACGACGCGTCGAGCGGCGACCAGGCCCCTGGTGAGGTCGTATCCGCCTTCGATGAAGTTGGAGACCGGTACCACCAGGACGGCGACGTAGCCGTAGACGGCGACCAGCGTGCCGATCGTGATGGTGCCCTCGGCTGCCATCCGGGCGGCCAGCCAGGTCACCAGCGCGAGGAAGAGGGCGGGCAGGCCGACCGAGAGTGCTTGGATCCAGCTGGTCACGGCGCCGACCCGGTAGCCCTCGGCCTGCAGGTCCTGCGATCCGCGCAGGTAGCGGCCGGCCAGCATCTCCTTGCCGCCGATGCCGTTGAGCACGCGCATGCCGCCGATGATGTCCCCGAGCCGGGCGGTCAGCGCCCCCTGCTGCGCGCGGTACTTGGACTCCGCGCCCTGGAGGCGTTCCAGCAGCGGTCCGACCACGACCGCGAGCAACGGCACCCCGAGCAGGACCACGAGGGCGAGCGCGACGGAGACCGACAGCAGCAGCGCGGCCGCCACCAGGTACGCCACGACAGCGCCGACGCCGGGGCCGGTGATCGTCAGTGTCTGGCTCATCTGCGCGACGTCGCCCACGCCGATGCTGGCCACCTCGCCGGCCGTCACCTTTCGGGGCAGTTCGGCACCCAGCCGGGTGGAGTGCGCGACCACGACCTTGATGGTGCGGAAGGTGGCGTCCATCCGGACCCGCGTCATGATGCGGTGGCGCATGATGCCGAGCCATGCGTTGAGCAGCGCGGCGCCGATCAGTGCGGCCACCCAGGCGACCAGGACGCCGGTCCTCCCCCGCTGGAGCCCGTCGTCGATCGCACGCTGCATGAGGTACGGCGGCAGCAGGAGGCCGACCATCCAGAGGGTGCCGATCACCGCGCCGCCCGTCACCCGTCGGCGCTGACTCATGGTCAGCCACCACAGGTAACGCGCGGCACTTCGGTGATCCGGGGTTCCCGGATCGGCGTACGAATCCGTCATGAGTGAAATCCTAACCATCTTTCCTGGGCCTTATCCAGATTTTCCTTCCACCTCCCGACCGGCTGTGGCTATAGTCACCACGGACAGGAGGTGGTCATGATGAAGAAGCAGCTTCGAGGAATCTGTGCAGGCTTCTAGAACTGGCTCGACCAAGCCCAGGGATGCCGAAGTGCGGGGGGAAGAAGCTTTTCTCCCCGCATTCTTCCGCTCTTCAGAACATTCGCCAAGGATTATCCAGTGAAACTTCTGCCAGGGAGTTCTCGGACCCCTTGGACATATTGATCAGACCAGCCTCGATCGACGCCGCGAGAACGGCTGGGAGATTTCCGTCGAGATATTCGCGGCTCGCGCCCACTCCGATGAGGATTCCCTTCCCCGTGGCCACTGCCAGGTGGAAGTTCGGCCCCGACCGCTGGGTGGACGGACGCCACTCGATCCCGGTGCGCAGGGCGGACCCGGCGGCCGGCTCGGCGTCCACATCGCCGAGGAAGTTGTAGTGCTTGGCGAAGGCGGTGGGGTCCGCGTCCGGCAGGCCGGCCTCCCGGAGACTCTCCTTCAGCGCGTCGACGTCGTAGCAGCCGTTCATGTACGCCGTCATGGACTGGACGTAGCAGGCCCGCAGATACTCCAGCGGGTGGGCCTCCTCGTCGACCGTGACGGTCACCGGGGCGAACTGGTTGAGCGAGCCGACCAGCGGCACCCACCGGGTGGTGAGCCGGTTGGCGGCCATCAGCGCGAAGGTCATCCGCTCGGTGCGCTTGAGCCGGGACAGCGCGAGCGCGCCGACGCCGAGCACCGCCGACTGGACCGAGATCTTCAGCCGGTCGGAGAGCTCCTGCGCGGCGGTCAGCCCCTCCAGGCTGTAGAGCGACGCCCGGCGTCGCTCGGTGGCGTCCTCCGGATCCCGGTCCGCCGGGACGAGCCGGCTCCAGGCCTCGGTCCAGTGCCGGACGCTCCGGGTGCCCGGTTCCTCCTGCTGCTCCTGCGCCATCTCCAGCGGCTGCACCACCGGCCCGAGCGCCCCGCCCTCCAGGAGGACACCGAGTTGCTCCTCCAGCACCCGCAGCGCACCGTTGTCGGCCGCCACGTGGTGGATCACGGTGACCAGGTGGAGCGCGTCCCCCTGGTGAGTGGTGACGAACGCGCGCCACGGCAACTCGGTCTCGATGTCGATCGGCTCGACCGCCGCCTCGCCGCCCAGCCGGAGGGCCGCCGCGAAGCTGTCCTCGGCCAGCTCCAGCGCAGCCACCCGGGACGGGCGGTACGGGTGGACCGTCTGGGCCGGTGTCGGGCCGCTCAGGTCGTAGGTGGTCCGCAGCGACTCGTGTTTCGCCACCAACTGGAGCCAGGCGTCCATGACTTGGGCTGCGCCGAGACCGAACGGCACCTCCCAGACACTGACCAGATTGGCGACCGCCCGATGGTCGGGGCCGTGTGTCTCCAGCGAACGCAGGACCGACAGCTGCCCGTATGTCACCGCCCCCGTCCGGAGCTCGCTCACAGCCGGGCCGCCCGGACGGCGAACTGACCGAGCATGGTCTGCTGGATCTGCGTCGTGCCCTCGATGATCTCCATCACCTTGGCGTCCCGGTAGTGACGCTGAACGGAAGCCTCCGCCCCGATGCCCTGGGCACCGTGGATCTGCACCGCGTCGGCGGCCGCCTTGACGGCGATCGTCGAGGTCCGGTACTTCGCCAGCAGGGTGTGGTTGACGGACTCCGTCTCCCCCCGCTCCTTGCTCACCCCGGCGTGGTAGCAGAGCAGCCTGGCCGTGATGGTGTCGGTGAGCATGTCGGCCAGCAGCTGCTGGACCAGCTGGTGGTTGCGGATCTCGGTGCCGTACTGGGTGCGGCGGCCGGCGTACTCCGTCGAGGCCTCCAGACAGGTCTGTGCCAGGCCGACGGAGCCCCAGGCGGTGCTGTAGCGGCCGAGGTCGAGGGCGCTGGAGGCGACGAAGGTGAGGCCGAGGCCGGGACGCCCGACCAGGTTGGCGGCCGGGATCCGGCAGTCGTCGAAGGTCATCCGGCCGAGCATCGAGCCGCGCAGGCCGAGCAGGCCCTCGATCGGCTCCACCGACAGGCCGGGAGTGTCCCGCTCCACCAGGAAGGCGGTGTGCTGCCCGTCGAACGTGGCGAAGACCAGGAAGAGGTCCGCGATCTGCGCGAAGCTGATCCACTTCTTGGTGCCGCGCAGGACGACATCGGCGCCGTCGGCCGTCGCCGTGGTCCCGACGGCGGCGGCGTCACTGCCGACGTCCGGCTCGGTCAGGGCGAAGGCCGCCAGCGTTCGGCCCGAGGTGATCCGGGGGAGCCACCGCTGCTTCTGCTCCTCCGTTCCCCACTTGTGGATCGAGTGGGCGACCATGTCCTCCACGGCCACGAGGTTACGGATCGACTGGCAGCCTCGGCCCAGTTCCTCGGTGAGCAGTCCGTATTCGACCCAGTCCATGCCGAGGCCGCCGAACTCCTTCGGGACGGGCGCGCCGAGGTAGCCCTGCCCGGCCAGGTCGGCGACGATCTCTCGGGAGACCGCTTGCTCGCGGTCGCAGCGGTCCGCCTGCGGGACTAGGACACGGTCGGCGAAGGCACGGAACTCGGCGTGGCGCTCGGCCTGCTGCGGGGTGAGGTGACTGAGTATCAACGCATTCCTTGCGAACGTGGGGGCGGGCGCATCACTCCGGTGGGAGCGGTGGCATCCGGCTCGGAGAGGGGGAGGCTCAGCCGGCGGTGGCGACGGCGAGGGCCGGTCCGGCGTCGGCGGCGGTGTACCGCTCACGGCCGGTCAGGTTGACCAGGACGACCTGGTCCGGGGTGATCCGCCGGGCCGCGACCTCGTTGCGCAGCGCGGCAATGGTCGCGGCCGAGGAGTGGCAGACGTCCAGCCCCTCCAGCTCGCGGAGCATCGTACGGGCTCGGACCAGTTCGTCCTGGCTCACCGAGACGATGGAGCCGCCGCTCCCGGTGGCGATGTCCCGCATGTAGGGATAGGTGGCCCGGCCGTCGCCGAGCAGGATGGCCCGGGCCAGACCTGTCGGGTGCTCGATGACGTCGTCCTCGGTGAGCTCGGCCCGTCCCTCCCGCCAGGCCGCGGCCATCGGCGCGCAGGTGTCCTGCTGGACCATCACGAAGCGGGGCGAGGAGGTGAGCCGGCCGCAGGCGAGGTACTCCGCCACGCCCTTGCGCGCGGCCATCATCCCCATGCCGCTGCTGATGGCCTGGACGACGACGTCGGGCTTGTCGTCCATGGCGTCGAAGGCTTCCAGGTAGGTGAGCTTCAGGCCCTCGCGACGGGCCCAGTTGAAGAACCCGCCCTCCCAGACCAGGCCCTTCCGAGCTGCGAACTCCTGGGCCGCCCGGGTGGCTTGTGCGTAGTTGCCGTCCACCACGGTGAGGGACACCCGGTCGCCGGTCTCGATGTCGTGGTCGCCGGTGAAGTCACGGCCGCAGAAGAAGTGTGCCCGCATCGAGTGGTCCCTCCGCACAGCGCGGGCCAGGGCGGTGGAGCTGTTCCCGGTGCTGGAGGCGACGAACTCCTTGATCCCGAACTGCCGGAACACGGCCAGGACCACGGAGGCCAGCCGGTCCTTGGTGGTCCCGGTCGGCTGCTGGGACTCGTCCTTCACCCAGAGGCGGGGCAGACCGATGGCCGCTCCGAGGCGCGAGGCCGGACGGCAGGGGGTCCGCACGCTGATGCCGGCGTCGTGTAAGTGCTCGGATTCGACCGGAAGGAAGTCCAGGTAGGTCAGCTCAGGCCGGTCACCGTCATGCTCGGTGACGTTCTCCAGGTTCATCCTTGGATCGAGTGCACCCGAACACCGGGGACATCGGAGCCGGAATTCCGGGTCGGATTCCCAGCCGCAGTCGACGCATAACAGGCGGTACTTGGGCGGCGCTTCGGCTTTTGCACAGTGGTCGACGACCGGCATTTTGCTTTTCCCCCACAGAAGTTACCGGAGAATGGACCGACTGACCCGAATCTATGCCGGAGCCACGATGCCAGTACATCTACATGTATGACCGAGTTGACCTGCACGCACCACCTGATCGCCGTGGCGTCACGGCGCGGCCTCTCAGGCCAGCGCTTCGCTCCGGCCTCCCATGAGGGCACGCGACACGAAGCCGTCGGGCCCGCGGGGCACGTCGCCGACGACGGTGGTGCGGTGCACGATCCGCTCCTCCTGGAACATCAGGCCGTCCACCGGACCGGCATGGGCCACGGCGCGGTTGTCCCACATGACGAGGGTGTCCTGCTCCCAGCGGACCCGGGCGTGGATCTCGTCCCGCCCGGCGAGCTCGTCGAGAAGGAAGTCCAGCAGGGCCGCGCTCTCGCGGGGCTTGAGACCGCGGATGGCCTGGAGGAAGACGGCGCTGACGAGCAGGCTGCGCGCACCGGTCTCGGGGTGCACCCGCACCAGCGGGTGCACGGCCGCGAAGGGGCCGGCCGGCTTGCCGTCGAAGCGGGGCGCCGCCGTCGGGGCGTGTCGGGAGTGTATCGCCTGCAAGGTGTCGACGTACCCCCGGAGGGAAGGCGACAACCCTTCGTAGAGCGCTTCCAGATTGGCGAAGAGAGTGTCGCCGCCGACCGGTGGAATCTCGACACCGCGCAGAATGGTGATGGCGTTCGGATTGACCACGAAGGTGCTGTCGACGTGCCACTCGGTTCGCAGGCGCCGCGGTGTCGATCCCTTCAACGGATGACTGAGGCCGGCCTCGGCCTCGACCAGCGCCCGTCGCTCCTCCGACAGTGCGGTCCGCAACACGGCGGGGGCCTCGCTCAGACCGTTCACGATGGGATGTGCCGCAGTGGCACCGCCCAGAGCATTGGTGAGTTCGACCTGTTGCGCGTCACTCATCGGCTGATTCCGGAAAACGAGAACTTTGTGACGCACCAGGGCCTCACGAAGGCGGGCCACTACGGCCGGCGACAACTCCGCCGCGAGATCGACGCCTTCCACCTCCGCGCCAGTGATAGGCGTGAGAGGCCGAAAAGTCATTTCTGACACCAGAACCCCCAATGGCGTGCCTGTGCGATCAAACGTGGACCACCCTACCCCAGGGTACCCACGTCCTGTCGAGCCTTCGACCAGGGAAAGCGCGCCGACTCGACAAACCATTGCTTCACTACGCCCGTTTCACACCAATCTCGCCCACCTGACCCAACGCGACACAATCTGGACATCAGCCGTCTGCCAACCAGAAAAAGAGACTTGACGATGTCCCAGCAACACCATAGGGTCAATTACCTGCATAGGCCTCGAATGCAAGAGATCTGGAACACAAAATGTCGAACGCACAGTCCGACGAGTTGATGTCGGTGATTTCCGAAGTATTCGCCCCCCTTGAAGTCTCGCTGGACAGCACTTTCGATGACCTCGGAGCCACCTCCGTGTCGCTGCTCCGCCTGATGGTCTCGATCCAGAGCACGTTCGACGTCGATCTGGACGTCGTCGACATGTTCACCGTGGCCAACGTCGGTGAACTGGTCCAGCTCGTCGAGGAGCGGATCCCCGCTTCGAAGTAGTCCCGCCACGGACGGACCGGAGCGATCCCGTCGCTCGCCTCGGGGCCGGCGCATACACATGAGGATGCGGGGTCGGAGTCCGTCCCCGCCGTCCCCGTCCCGAGGCCTCGTAGAGGGTCGAAGTCCCCGTGCAGGCCGCCGCCGGGGTTCCGGCCCGAGGCCCGATCGCACCCGACCGGGACAGTCTGTCGCACCTGACGTCGCCGGTGGACACCGACGCCCGGCCGAGCCGGCCCCGGCAGCCTCGCGACCGCCTACGCGGGCCGTTTCCAGGACCGTCTGGCCCGAAGAGCCAGCAGCCACTGTCCGACCGCCGAAAGAGACATCGTGACCGCGTACCCAGCCGCGAAGTACTTCCTGTCGAGCTACATCTCCCCGCCCGGCAGCTTATCCGTCATCGCACCGCGCCACGACCAGAACATCGCGCTCTGGCGCAGTCACGACTCGCGGGTCGAACTCGTCAGAGTCTGGGAGCTCGAGCGCGTCAGCGGACAGAAGCACCACTTCTGGCCGCTGTTCACCGTCGACCGTTACAACAAGGTGCTGACCGAACTGCTCGCGGCCGAAGGGCTCTCCCCGGAGGACGTGAGCCTGTCCTGGGGCACGCCCGGCCTGCCGCACCACGCCGACATCAAGCTACCGGCGGGCGCCGAGGACTTCCCGATCCACAGCCTCGCCCACCTCTACAGCGGACTGCTCCTCGACTCCGAGGTGTTCCGCGGCGAGACCATCATCGGAATGGCCCTGGACGGCCGGCCCGACTTCGGCCTCGACCGGACGGGCAAGAAGTACTGGTACACCGGCTGCGTGTCGGCCAAGGGCGACGTCGACTTCGCTCCGGTCGAATCCCCGGCCCCGATTTACGACGCCGCGTCGTCGGAGTTCGGCAAGGAGCCGGGCACCCTGATGGCCCTGGCGTCGGCCTGCCCCACCGAAATCGCCTTCGACACCGAGGCGGCGGTGCGGGAGCTGGAGCTGTTCGGAGGCCGACGAGTACCGCTGGTCGACACGCTTCCCTTCGTCCAGGCCGTGATTCGTGCAGCCGAGTCCCAGCTGCCGTCCATGGAGCTGGACAGCCGCTTCACCCACCAGGAGCACCTGCAGTCCGCGGTCATGAAGATCGTCCAGACGGCCTGCGAGCTCGTCATGGTGCGCAACGTCGACCGGCTGCTCGAATCGGCAGGGGTGGACCCGCGCCAGGCGTACCTCTCCCTGAGCGGCGGCTTCGCCCTCAACTGTCCGACCAACTCCTTCCTCCTGCGCCGCTACGGATTCAAGGGCCTGCTCACGCCGCCGAGCGCGAACGACTCCGGCCAGTCCCTCGGGATCGGCCTCCTCGGCCTCCTCGGCGAGGGGCTGCTCCCGGGCGGTGGTTTCCGGCTCGAGTCCGCCTACCACGGCTCCGAGCTCACCGACGTCGAGAGCGCGCTGCGGCACTTCGACGACTTCATCGAGGACGTCGAGGAGTTCACCGAGGCCCGGTTCGTCGAGGACCTCTCCACCGGACCGCTGGTGTGGGCGGACGGAGCGGCCGAGATCGGTCCGCGCGCACTGGGCCACCGGAGCATCCTCGCCGATCCCCGCTCACCCCGGTCGAAGGAGCTGCTGAACGACTGGAAGAGCCGGCAGTGGTGGCGCCCCGTGGCCCCGATCGTCCTGGAGGAGTACAGCGGCGAGTGGTTCGAGGACCCCTGGCCCTCGCCCTACATGCTCGAGACGGCGTACGTGACCGAGTCCAAGCGCCGGCTGGTCCCGGCCATCCTCCACCTCGACGATTCGGCCCGGCGTCAGACCCTGTCCGCCGAGACCAACCCCCTGCTCCACCGGGCGATCGAAGCGTTCCGGCAAGCCACGGGGGTGCCGATGGTGTGCAACACCTCCCTGAACGACAAGGGTGAGCCGGTGGTGGACACGGCGGCCCAGGCCCTGAACTTCGCCATCCGCAAGGGCGCTGCCGTCGCCTACATCGCGGGCCGCCGCGTCCGGTTGCGCACGGAGGCCGCCGGCCGGAGCCCGGTTCCCACGCGTCGGCACGATCGTCGCGAGGAGCTCTTCGCGGGCCAGGAGCAGGACCGCGACGCGATCTGGGAGTCCTGGGTCGAATCGGGCTACACCACCGCGGCCATGGTCCTGATGTCCCGCTCCCCCGAGCTGCGCGATCAGGCGTTGGCGAAGCCCTCCGTGGTCAACCAACTGGCCGAGGTCGCGAGCGCCCGGGATGCAAGCGGCACGCTGGACCTCGCCGCGGCGAAGCACGCCCGGATGTTCGGCCCGGACGCCGTCTTCGACACCGAGTCCCAGGAAGGCGCGGCTTTCTGATGTGACATCAGTTCCCGTGCTCCGGGACGGGACGGATGTCACGCGCGCACCGCCGGCTGCCAGGGTTCTCCCGCTCCGGAGGGTGGCAGGGAACCGGGTGCCGCGCCCGCGGAAACCCTGGAACGGCCCTCCGGACCGTCCGCCATGCGCCGCCCGACGGCCCTGGTCCGGCGGCGTCCCGCGCGCGCCCGGCACTCTCCCAACAGCCACCGTCCGGACGGCCGTGCCGTCATGACCGGCTTCGCTCCAGCAGTACGGAGGATCAACGCAGTGAACACGAAATCGCTCTGGGCGCACACCTCTGACATGGCTCACATGAGCGAGGAGTCCCGGGCCGGGCACCCCTCGCACGCGGTCGTGACCGAGCGGATCGCGGCACTGCACGGCGAGGAACCGTTCGAACTGCTCGACTGCGGTGTCATCTCCGGGGTCACCTACCGCCACCTGCTGACGGCGGGCCTGGAGGTCGACTACACCGGCATCGACATCAACGAGGCCGCCATCGACGACTGCCGCGGGCTCCACCCCGAGGCGCGGTGGGAGCAGATGAGCGTCACCGACCTCACCTTCCCCGAAGGCTCGTTCGACGTGGTGAACTGCCGGCACGTGCTGGAGAGCCTGCCGTACTACGAGACCGCCGTCCGCGAACTGTTCCGGGTCTCCCGCCGCACCGTGGTGATCTGCATGTTCCAGGTGCCGCGGGAGACCGAGGTGCTGCTGCGGCGCGAGACGGCCGACGGCTACATCTGGCTCAACCGCTACGCCGCCGGCCCGTTCGAGGCGCTGCTGCACTCGCTCTCGGAGTCGGTCGAGATCATCGACGTCCCCGCCGACCACCGCCGCAACCAGGTCTATCTCTGCACCAAGCGATCCGCGTAGCCGTGGCCCGTTCCGGCGAGACGGGTGACGTACGTCCTGCCCCCAGACTCCTCGAGGCAACCCTCATGACACTGCGCCACCCCGCACCTCCCGTGCCCGGCCCCGATGCCGAAGGGCGCCCCGCCGAGCTGCCCGCCGCCCCGGAGCTCCCGTTGGACCGGACCCCTCCGGCCCGGCGCGACCACCGGGCCGGCTCGGTCCCCCTCGTCGTCCCCGCCGGGGCGACCGCCGCCCTGCGGCACCTGGGTGAAGCCTGCGGAGGAGGGCTCCCGGCGGCGGCCCTCGCCCTTCACCTGGCCCTGCTGCACCGGTACGGCGGACAGACCGAGCTCGCGGTCGGGGTGACCAACGGCGCCGGGGTGACCACGCCGGTCCGCGTCGAGGCCGGCGGGAGCTTCCGGGACCTGGTCCGGCGGGCGGGCGCCGCGCTGGCGGCGGCCGAAGAGGTCCGCACCGGCGCGGCCGTCCACCTCTGGCCGGGCTTCTCCTTCCGGCCGCAACCGCGTCCCGTGCCCGGGACCACCCACTGCGACCTGGACCTGCGGCTCTCCTGCCCCGACGGCGAACTGTCCGGGCACCTGGTCCACGCGACCGACGTCCTCGACCCGGCCACCGCCCGCCGCGCGGTGGACCACCTGCTGCGCCTGCTCGAAGGCGCGACGGCCGATCCGGACCGGTCGGTGGCCGAGCTGCCCCTGCTCACCGCCGGGGAGGAACGCGTCGTCGAGGCGCTGAACGGCGTCCCGGGCGAGCCGACGGACCGGTGCTTCCACCGGCTCTTCGAGGAGCAGGCCGCCCGCACCCCCGAAGCGATCGCCGTCCGTTCCGAGGGCGCCGCCCTCAGCTACCGGGAACTCAACTCCCGGGCCAACCAGTTGGCCCACCTGCTGCGGGAGAACGGGGTCGGCCCCGAGGTGACGGTGGGCCTCTGCGCCGATCGCGACGTACGGCTGATGGTGGCCGTGCTCGGCATCCTCAAGGCCGGCGGCGCGTACGTACCGGTGGACCCGAACGACCCGGCCGAGCGGCGGGACGGCATCCTCGCCGACGCGGCCGTGCGGATCGTGGTGGCGACGGCCCCGCTCGACACCGGACACCGGGTGGTCGAGCTCGACGCCGGACTGACCGTGCTGGCCGGCCGGCCGGACCAGGACCCGCCGGCCGGGCACTCGGCCCCGGGGGACGCCGCGTACCTGCTCTACACCTCCGGCTCCACCGGCAAGCCCAAGGGCGTGGTGATCGAGCACCGCCAGCTCGTCGGCTACACCCGCGCCGTCGTCCGGCGGCTCGGCATCGACGGGCCGCTCAGCTACGCGATGGTGCAGCCGCTGACGGTGGACTCCAGCGTCACGGCCTTCGCCCCGCCGCTGTGCACCGGCGGCGAGGTCCAGCTGATCTCCCGTGACGTCGCGCTGGACGCGGAGAGGCTGGCCGACTGGGTGCAGACCCGAGGGGTCGACTGCCTGAAGATCGCGCCCTCCCACCTCCGGGCCCTCCAGACCTCGCCGCGCTTCGCCGAGCTCCTGCCGCGCCGCCTGCTGGTCATCGGCGGCGAGGCCTCCGACTGGCGCTGGCTGCGCGCCCTCCAGCGCCTCGTCCCGCACTGCCGGGTCTTCAACCACTACGGTCCGACCGAGACCACCGTCGGTGTGCTGACCCTCGCCGTGGCCGACCACCCGGAGGCGGAGTGGGAGACCGCGCCGATCGGCGTTCCGCTCCCGGGCACCCGGGCCCACGTGGTGGACGCGGCGGGCCGTCCCACACCCGTCGGCGTCGCCGGAGAACTGCTGATCGGCGGCGACAACCTCGCCCGCGGCTACCACCGCCGGGACGACCTCACCGCGGCGGCCTTCGTCCCCGACACCCTCGGCGGCGGGCCGGGCGACCGCCTCTACCGCACCGGCGACATCGTCCGCCGCCTGGCCGACGGGACGATCGCCTTCCTCGGCCGGCGCGACGACCAGATCAAGGTCCGCGGCTTCCGGGTCGCCCTGGGCGAGATCGAGGCCGCGCTGAAGAGCCACCCCGAGGTGCGCCACGCCATCGCCGTCGTCCGCGAGGACGTCCCCGGCGACCGGCGGGTGGTCGCCTACATCGAGCCGCACGGCCCCGGGTTCAGCACCGCCGGGCTGGAGCGCCACCTGCGGGACCGGCTCTCCCCGCACATGGTGCCGCAGGCGATGGTGACGCTGGACCGGCTGCCGCTCTCCGGGCACGGCAAGGTCGACCGCGGCAGGCTGCCCCGGCCCGCCGAGCCCGCCACCGCACCGCTGCCACCGCGGAACGAACTGGAGCGACTGGTGGCGCAGGTGTGGCAGGAGGTCCTCCACACCGAGGCGGTCGGCACCGACCAGAACTTCTTCGACATCGGCGGGCACTCCCTGCTCATGGTCGGGCTGCACCACCGGCTCCGGGCGACGACCGGCCGGGAGGTCGACCTGCTCGACCTGTTCCAGCACACCACCGTCCGGGCCCAGGCCGAGCTGCTCTCGCAGCAGAGGCAGGGGGTGGCACCGGCCGCCACCCGCGGCAGGAGCGCCCAGCAGAACGCCCTGCTGAAGCGCCGCCAGCAGCAGCTGCAAGCGAAGCGAGGTCACCATGAGTGAGTACTCCCCCGAGCTCGACCCCACCGTGGACACCGAACTGGACTCCGAGCTGGACACCGAACGGGCCGACGGCTTCTCCGAGTTCGACGACAGTCTGGACATCGCCGTCGTCGGCATGGCCGGCCGCTTCCCCGGCGCCCGGACGGTCGAGGAGTACTGGAGCAACCTCAAGGCGGGCGTCTGCTCCGTCACCCGCTTCGAGGACGAGGAGCTCGCCGCCCGGGGCGTGGACGCCGCCACCCTGGCCGACCCGAACTTCGTCGGCGCGGGCTACCCGCTGGCGGACAGCGAGAAGTTCGACGCCGCCTTCTTCGGCTACTCCCCGCGCGAGGCCGAACTCATGGACCCGCAGCACCGGGTCCTGCTCGAATGCGCCTGGGCCGCCCTGGAGAGCTCCGGATACGACACCGATCGGCAGGACGGCCCGGTCGGCGTCTACGCGGGCGCGGGCAACAACACCTACCTGCTCTTCAACATCGCCTCCCAGCCCGGCGCCGCGCAGATCCTCGGCGACAAGCAGACGGTGATCGGCAACCGGCCGGACTTCCTCGCCAGCCGGGTCTCCTACAAGCTCGGCCTGGAGGGCCCCGCCCTCAACATCCAGTCCGCCTGCTCCACGTCACTGGTCGCCGTGGTCGAGGCGTGCCAGGCGCTGCTGGCCTACCAGTGCGACACCGCACTGGCCGGCGGCGTCGCCGTCGACGGGACCAGGAGCAAGGGCTACGTCTACCGCCCGGACGGCATCTTCTCGCCGGACGGCTACTGCCGCACCTTCGACGCCCGCGCCCAGGGGACGGTGGGCGGCGACGGCGTCGGGATGGTGGTGCTCAAGCGCCTCAAGGACGCGATCACCGACAACGACCACATCCACGCGGTCATCAAGGGCTCCGCGCTGAACAACGACGGCTCCCGCCGGGCCGGCTTCAGCGCGCCCAGCGCCGCCACCCAGTCCGCCGTCATCTCCACCGCGCTGGCGAACGCGGACGTGCCGGCCGAGAGCATCGGCTACATCGAGCTGCACGGGACGGCCACCATCCTGGGCGACCCGATCGAGTTCTCCGCACTCGCCTCGGCCTACTCCGGGGTCGGGGAGCGCAGTTGCGCCCTCGGCTCCGCCAAGACCAACATCGGCCACCTCGACTCGGCCGCCGGGGTCGCCGGCCTGATCAAGACCGTGCTGGCGGTGGAGCACGGGCAGCTGCCGCCCACCCTGCACTTCGAGCGGCCCAACCCGCGGATCGACCTGGCCGGCAGCCCGTTCTACGTCAACACCGAGCTGCTGCCCTGGCCCGAGGGCGACGGACCGCGCCGCGCCGGGGTCAGCTCCTTCGGCCTCGGCGGCACCAACGCCCACGTCATCCTCGAACAGGCCCCGGAGCTGCCGCGCGAATCCCGGCAGGCCGACGGCGCCGAGCAGCTGCTGGTGCTCTCCGCGAAGAGCCCGGAGGCCCTGGAGGCGGCCACCGACCAGCTGCACGACCACCTCCGGGCGCACCCCGAACTCCCGCTGGCCGATGTCGCGTTCACCCTCCAGCAGGGCCGCCGGGCGTTCCCGTACCGACGGATGCTGGTGGCCGGCGGCACCGAGGAGGCGCTGGCGGCGCTCGACGCCCGCGACGACGGTCGGCTGCTCACCGCCACCGCGCCCGAGGCCCCGCACCGGCCGGTGGCCTTCATGTTCACCGGCTTCGGCTCCCAGTTCCCCGGCATGGCGCGCGAACTCTACTCCCAGGAGCCGGAGTTCAGGGCAGCGATGGACGAGTGCGCCGGACTGCTGGAGCCGCTGATCGGCACGGACATCCGCGAACTCGTGTTCACCGTCGACGAGTCCGCGGACGCCGCCCCCGGAAAGCTCCTCGACTTCAGCAGGCTGCTGCTCCAGCCGGAGCGCAGCGAGCACCCGCTGGACCAGCCACGCCTCGGCTACCCCGCGGTGTTCGCCCTCGAGTACGCCCTGGTCAAGCTCTGGGCCGCCCGGGGGGTCGAGCCCGAGGTGATGATCGGTCACAGCCTGGGCGAGTACGTCGCGGCCTGTACGGCCGGGGTCTTCTCGCTGCCCGACGCCCTGCGCCTGGTCGCGGAGCGCGCCCGGCTGATCGAGGAGCAGGGCGAGGGCGCGATGCTCGCCGTGCCGCTCTCCGAGGAGGCCGTCGCACGGTACACCGACGCGGAGGTCTGCCTCGCCGCGATCAACGGCCCGCAGACCTGCGTGCTCTCCGGCACCGTCGAGGGCATCGAGCGGGTGGCCGGCGAACTGCTGGCCGCCGACATCGCCACCCGCCGGCTGACCACCCGCTTCGCCTTCCACTCCCCGATGATGGACCCGGTCGTCGAGCGCTACGCCGAACTGGTGCGCTCGGTCCGGCTGAACGCCCCGGCCGTGCCGTTCGTCTCCAACCTGACCGGCACCTGGATCACCGACGACGAGGCCACCAGCCCCGAGTACTGGGCCCGGCACGTACGGGAGAGCGTGCGGTTCGCGGACGGCCTGGCCACCCTGTGGTCCGTCCCGGACATCGCGATCGTCGAGATCGGCCCCGCGCCGGCCCTGACCCCCGGGGCCCTCCAGCACCCCGCCGCCGCCGGCACCGACCGGGTCGTCCTCCCGTCCCTCCCCGGCGCCTTCCTCGGGCAGAGCGACCGCACCGCGCTCCTGCGGGCCGCCGGACGCCTCTGGCTCGCCGGCCGGGAGCGCCCCTTCCCGGCCACGGCCGGCGCCCGGCGGGTCCCGCTCCCCTCCTACCCCTTCGAGCGGCGCACCTACTGGCTCGAACCCGGCACCGCCCAGCCCGGCAGCGGCTCGGCCCAGCAGCGGCGCGGCGACCTGCCCCAGTGGTTCTGCACGCCGTCCTGGCAGCGGCTGGCCGGCGCACCGCAGCCCGCCGAGGTCGGCCTGGCCGACGAGCGCTGGCTCGTGTTCGCGGACGAGACCGGTGTCGGCCACCACCTCGCCGACCGCCTCGAAGGTCTCGGCGCCACCGTGCGCACGGTCTCACGGGGAGCCGAGTGGCACCGCAAGGACGAGCGTGAGTACGTCCTCGACCCCGCCCGGCCGGAGCACTTCGAGCGACTCGCCGAGGCGCTGCGCGCCGAGGGGCCGCTGCCCGGTCGGGTGGTGCACTGCTGGAGCGTCGGCGACGACGCCGACCGGGCCACGGCGCCCGAGGACGTCCGGGCCCTGCTGCACCGCTCCTTCGACAGCCTGGTCCACTGGGTCCAGGCCACCGAGGCCGAGCTGATGACGCGGCAGCAGCGCTGGGACGTGCTGTCCTCCGAGGTGCACGCCGTCCTCGGGGACGAGCCGCTCTGCCCGCCGAAGGCCACCGTCCAGGGCCTGTGCAAGGTGCTGCCGCAGGAGTACCCCTCGCTCAGCTGCGTCCACTTCGACCTCCGCCCCGAAGGCCCGCAGGCCGTACCCGGGCTGGTCGACCGGCTGCTGGCCGAGCTCGCCGCCCCGCCCGCCGAGCGCACCATCGCGCTGCGCGGTCGGCACCGCTGGGCGCCGACGTACGTGACCGGCGCGCCGCGCCCGCGGGGTGGGTCCCCGGTTCGCCCCGGCGGGGTGTACCTGGTCACCGGCGGCCTCGGGAAGATCGGCCTGCTGATGGCCCGTGCCCTCGCCGACCGGGCCGAGGTGCGCCTGGTGCTGCTCGGACGGACGGGTCTGCCGCCCCGGGAGAGCTGGGCCGATCCGCAGCACCCGGAAGCGGTCCGGTCCGCGATCCGGGCCGTCCAGGAGATCGAGGCGCTCGGCTCCGAGGTGCTGGTGACCGCCACGGACGTCTCCGACCGCACGGCCATGCTCGCCCTGAAGGAGCGCGTCCTGCGGGAGTTCGGCCCGATCGACGGCGTGCTGCACTGTGCCGGCACCACCGGCACGGCGGCCCACCGGGAGGTCGCGGTCCTGGGTGCGGAGGAGGCCTCCTGGCACTTCGGCCCCAAGCTCTACGGCACGCAGGTGCTGCACGAGGTGCTGGCCGACCAGCAGGTGGACTTCGCCGTCATCTGCTCCTCGATCGCCTCGCTGCTCGGCGGACTCGGCTTCGGGGCGTACGCCGCCGCGAACGCCGCGCTCGACGCCTTCGCCCAGCGGCACCACAGCGCCTCCCTGCCCTGGACCAGCGTCAACTGGGAGGCCTGGCACTTCTCCCAGGAGGACCGGGCGAATTCCGAACTCGGCGCTGCGGTACGAGAGTTGGCACTCACCCCGGCCGAGGGCCGACAGGTGTTCGACGCCCTGCTCGACGCGGTGCCCCAAGCGCAGATCATCACTTCCACCGGTGATCTGACGCTGCGTCAGGAACTGTGGGCCGACCCGGTGGCCGAGGCGCCGGCCCCGGCCGCACGGCACGAGCGCCCCAACCTGCGCAACCCGTTCGTCGCCCCGAACGGCGAGACCGAACACCGGGTGGCGGAGATCTGGCAGGAGCTGCTCGGCCTGGAGAGCGTCGGCGTGCAGGACAACTTCTTCGAACTGGGCGGCAGTTCACTGCTCGGCCTGCAGGTCGTCCACCGACTGCGTCAGAAACTGGCGGTGGCCGTACCGCTGACCATCGTCTACGAGGGCCCCACCGTGCGCACCCTCGGCGCGCTCGTCGACAACCTCCGGGCGGCGCGGTGATGACGGCGCGCGGTGGTGTCGCGATCATCGGGATGGCGGGACGCTTACCCGGCGCGGAGGACCTGACCGAGTACTGGTCGAACCTGCGCGACGGCGTCGAGTCGATCGTCGCCCTGACCGACGAGGAGCTGACGGCGGCCGGGGTGCCACCCGAAGTCTTCGGGCAGCCGAACTACGTCAAGGCCGCGCCCGCCTTCGCCGGCAGCGACCTGTTCGATGCGGAGTTCTTCGGGTACACCGCCCGCGAGGCCGAGGTGATGGACCCGCAGCACCGGCTCTTCCTGGAGACGGCCTGGGCGGCGCTGGAGCACGCCGGCTACGACGCCGCCCGGTACGAGGGCAGCATCGGTGTCTTCGGCGGCGCGGGGGCCAACCGCTACGTCCAGCACGTCTACTCGCACCAGCAGATCGTGGACACCCTGGGCCGGACCCAGATCCTGGTGGCCAACGAACTCGCCTTCCTGGCCTCCCGGGTGTCGTACAAGCTGGACCTGAAGGGCCCCGCGGTCTCGCTGCGCGCCGCCTGCTCGACCGCGCTGGTCGCCGCCCACACCGCCTGCCGGAGCCTGCTCGCCGGGGAGTGCGACCTCGCCCTGGCGGGTGGCGTCCACGTCGACCCGAACCCGGGCACCGGCTACCTGCACCAGGACGGGTCCTTCGTGTCCCCCGACGGGCACGTCCGCCCGTTCGACGCGGACGCCCGGGGCACGGTCTTCGGGACGGGTGTCGGTCTGGTCGCGCTGAAGCGGCTGGAGGACGCGCTGGCCGACGGCGACACCGTCCACGCCGTGATCAGGGGTTCGGCGATCAACAACGACGGCGCGGTGAAGGTCGGTTTCACCGCGCCGAGCGTCACCGGCCAGGCCGCGGTCATCTCCGCCGCGCTCGCCGGCGCGGGCCTCGCACCCACGGACATCGACTACATCGAGGCGCACGGCACGGGCACCTCGCTGGGCGACCCGATCGAGGTGCAGGCGCTGTCGCGGGCGTTCGGCGACACCGGGTCCTGGGCCCTCGGCTCGGTCAAGGGCAACATCGGCCACCTCGACGCCGCCGCCGGCATCGCGGGCCTGCTCAAGACCACACTCGCACTCAAGCACGAACTCCTCCCCGCCTCGCTGAACTACACCCGCGGCAACCCCGACATCGACTTCGCCAACAGCCCCTTCCGGGTCCAGGCCGAGCCCGGCCCATGGCCACGCACCGACGGCCGCGTCCGCCGCGCCGGGATCAGCGCCTTCGGCTTCGGCGGCAGCAACGCCCACCTCATCCTCGAAGAGGCTCCGGCCGTCGAAGCCTCCCCGGCCGGCACACGCCCCACCGAAACACTCATCCTCTCCGCCCGAACCCCGGCGGCGCTCGAACAGGCCACCGACCGGCTGGCCGCCCACCTGCGCCGCGAACAGCCCAACCTCGCCGACGCCGCCCACACCCTGGCCACCGGCCGCCGCACCTTCCCCCACCGCCGCACCGTCACCGGCACCACCCCCGACACCATCGCCACCGCCCTGGAGACCCGCGACCCCGCCCACGTCACCACCAGCCACACCACCCGCGAAACCGCGCCACTGGTCTTCCTGTTCAGCGGCCAGGGCTCCCAGCACCCCGGCATGGCCCACGACCTCTACCAGCACGAACCCGCCTTCCGCGCCTGCGTCGACGAATGCGCCGAACTCCTCGCACCACACCTCGGCGAGGACATCCGCGAGGTGATCTTCACCGAGGACAGCCGACTCGACCGGACCCAGTGGGCCCAACCCGCCCTCTTCGTCGTCGAGTACGCCCTCACCCGGCTCTGGCAGTCCTGGGGCATCACCCCCACCGCCATGCTCGGCCACAGCCTCGGCGAGTGGGTCGCCGCCTGCGTCGCGGGCGTCTTCACCCTCCCCGACGCCCTCCACCTCGTCGCCCTGCGCGGCCGCCTCATGCAGGCCCAGGCCCCCGGCGCCATGCTCAACGTGATGGCCGACCGCACCACCGTCGAAGCCGCCCTGCCCGACGGCCTCTCCCTCGCCGCCCACAACGGCCCCCGCGACTGCGTCGTCTCCGGCCCCCACGACGCCATCCGGGCCTTCACCACCCTCGCCGAAGAACACGGCTGGCCCACCCAACCCGTCGCCACCTCCCACGCCTTCCACTCCCCCCTCATGGAACCGGTGATCACGGAATTCACCACCGCCGTCGCAGGAGTGCCCCGCCAGGCACCGAGCACCCCCTTCGTCTCCAACACCACCGGCACCTGGATCACCGACCAGCAGGCCACCGACCCCGCCTACTGGGGCCACCACATCCGCGCCACCGTCGAATACGCCACCGGCATCCGCACCACCACCACCGAACCGGGCACCACCCTCCTCGAAATCGGCCCCGGCCAGACCCTCACCAGCCTCGCCCGCCGCATCCTCTCCAACACCGCCACCCAAGCCACCACCCTCGCCTCACTCCCCCACAAACGCGACCCCCGCACCCCCTCCGAAACCGTCCAACGCGCCCTCACCACCCTCTGGCTCACCGGCACCACCACACCCGACTGGACCACCTACCACTCCCACCAACAACGCCGCCGCATCCCCCTCCCCACCTACCCCTTCCAACACAAGCGCTACTGGCTCGACCGACAGGCCACGACGGCCCGGGCCACCGGTCGTGCCGCGGCGCGCCGCGACGACATCACGCAGTGGTTCTACGCCCCGTCCTGGCAGCGGGCGCCTCTCCCGGCCGGGGAGCGGCCGGACCGCACCCGGCACTGGCTGGTCTTCGCCGACGGCCCGGGTGTGGGCGAGGCGGTGACCGAGCAGCTGCGGGCCGCCGGTGCCACCGTCACCGTGGTGGCGGCGGCCGGCGCCTGGTCCGACCGGGGAGGCAACCGCTACGCCATCGACCCGGCCGACGGCTCCGACTACGAGCGGCTGATCAGCACCCTGCGGAACGGCCCTGCCGGTGTGCCCACCCACATCGTCCACGGCTGGAGCGTCACCGCGCCGGGCGAGGAGGGCAGCCTCCAGCACGGTTTCGAGAGTCTGATCCGCCTCGCCCAGGCCCTCGTCCGGCACCCGGACGGCGAGCCGCGCCGGATCTGGGTGCTCAGCAACGGCGTGCACAACGTCACCGGCGCCGAGCCGCTCTCGCCGCTGAAGGCCACCCTGCTGGGCCCGTGCCGCGTGCTGCCCCGCGAGCTGCCGGGCACCACCTGCCGCAGCGTCGACCTCGACTGCCAGGAAGCGCCCACCCAGGCCCAACTGGGCAAGCTGATGGCCGAGTTGGCAGCAGCGCCGGAGCCCGGCACGGAGACGGTGGCGCACCGAGGAGGGCACCGCTGGTCCCAGCACTACCTGCCGCAGCCGCTGCCCCGACGCGACGAGTCGCCGGTGGTGCGCAAGGACGGTGTCTACCTGGTCACCGGCGGCACCGGCGGCCTGGGCCTGGCCCTGGCCGGGCACCTCGCGGCAGCGGGGGCGAGGATCGCGCTCACCGCGCGCACCCGGCTGCCCGACGCCGCACAGTGGGACTCCTGGCTCGCCGACAACCCGGGCAAGGGCCGACTCGCTGACACCGTACGGGAGTTGGTCCGCCTGCGGAACGCGGGTGCGGAGCTCATGGTGTTCCAGGCCGACGTGAGCGACCGGGCGGCGATGAGCGAGGCCGTCCGGCGGACCACCCAGCGGTGGGGGGCCATCCACGGCGCCTTCCACACGGCGGGCGTCGCCGGTGGCGGCCTGATCCAGCTCAAGGACCTCCGGGCGGCCGCCGAGGTCCTGCTCCCGAAGGTGCACGGCACCCTGGTGCTGGAGGAGGTGCTGGCGGACCAGGAGCTGGACTTCCTGGTCCTGTTCGGCTCGAACGGCGCGAACATCGGCAGTGTCGGCCAGGTCGACTACTGCGCCGCCAACTGCTTCCTCGACGCCTTCGCCCAGGACCGGGGGCGCACTCGGCGGGTGATCTCGATCGACTGGGGTCCGTGGCGGGAGATCGGCATGGCGGTCGGTACCGCCGCGCCGTCCGGCGTCGAGCAGGTGGACGAGCGCGCCATGTCGCCCGCCGAAGGGCTGCGGGCCCTCGACACGATCCTGGCCGGCGTCTCGGAGTCGCAGGTCATCGTGTCGCCCGCCGAGCTCTCGGCGCTGTTCGAGAACGCCTTCTCGCTGGAGCAGGGCGACACCGCGGAGCCCCGTAGCGCCGCGCACGAACGCCCGGACATCCTCACCGAGTTCGTGGCACCGCGCGGCGACACCGAGCGCGCGATCTGCGAGCTGTGGCAGGAGCTGCTGGGCATCGAGACGGTCGGCATCCAGGACAGTTTCTTCGATCTGGGCGGCAACTCCCTGATCGCGATCCAGCTGGTGAGCACCATCAACACCCGGCTGGGCACGAAGCTCGCCCTCGGCGACCTGTACGAGGGGTTGACGGCGGCACACCTGGCCGGCCTGGCCGAGCAGCCCCTGCAGCAGACAACGGGCAGCAACCTCAAGGCACTTGAGGAACGCAGAGAGAAGATGCAGCAGCGCCGGCGTCAGCACCAGCAACGGCGTCGGACAGCAAGGGGCGAATGATGACCAATGAGTTCACGGATCTCCCGGAACGGGACGGCGTCGCGATCATCGGGATGGCGGGACGCTTCCCCGGCGCGGGGGACCTGACCGAGTTCTGGTCGAACCTGCGCGACGGCGTCGAGTCGATCGTCGCCCTCACCGACGAGGAGCTGACGGCGGCCGGGGTGCCGCCCGAGGTCTTCGGCCGGCCCCACTACGTCAAGGCCGCACCCAGGTTCGAGGGCATCAGCCTGTTCGATGCGGAGTTCTTCGGGTACACCGCCCGCGAGGCGAAGATCATGGACCCGCAGCACCGGCTCTTCCTGGAGACGGCCTGGGAGGCGCTGGAACACGCCGGATACGACGCCGCCCGGTACGAGGGCAGAACCGGCGTTTTCGGCGGCGCCAGTACCACCGCCTACCTCGGGAACATTCTCGGCAACCTGGAGCAGGGCGAGGCGATCAAGGGTGAGAACGTCGGCCTGGGCTTCGAACTCGCCTTCCTGACCAGCCGGGTGTCGTACAAGCTCGACCTGCGGGGGCCGAGCTTCCCGGTCCAGACCGCCTGCTCCAGCTCGCTGGTGGCGCTGCACGCCGCCTGCCAGAGCCTGCTCAACTACGAGTGCGACATGGCCCTTTCGGGTGCGGTCTCCTACAAGGTGCAGGAGAACACCGGCTACCCCTACCAGGAGGGGGCCTTCCTCTCCCCGGACGGACACATCCGCCCGTTCGACGCGGACGCCCGGGGCACGGTCTTCGGCAACGGTGTCGGCGTGGTCGCGCTGAAGCGGCTGGAGGACGCGCTGGCCGACGGCGACACCGTCCACGCCGTGATCAAGGGATCGGCGATCAACAACGACGGTGGGGTCAAGGCGAGCTTCACCGCCCCGACCGTCGGCGGTCAGGCCGAGGTGATCACGGAGGCGCTGACCGTCGCGGAGGTCGACCCCGAGGACATCGACTACGTCGAGGCGCACGGCAGCGGCACCGTGATCGGTGACTCGATCGAGGTGCAGGCGCTGTCGCGGGCGTTCGGCGACACCGGGTCCTGGGCCCTCGGCTCGGTCAAGGGCAACATCGGCCACCTCGACGCCGCCGCCGGCATCGCGGGCCTGCTCAAGACCACGCTCGCGCTCAAGCACGAACTCCTCCCCGCCTCGCTGAACTACACCCGCGGCAACCCCGACATCGACTTCGCCAACAGCCCCTTCCGGGTCCAGGCCGAGACCGGCCCATGGCCGCGCACCGACGGCCGCGTCCGCCGCGCCGGGATCAGCGCCTTCGGCTTCGGCGGCAGCAACGCCCACCTCATCCTCGAAGAAGCCCCGGCCGTCGAAGCCTCCCCGGCCGGCACACGCCCCACCGAAACACTCATCCTCTCCGCCCGCACCCCGCAGGCACTCGAAGAGGCCACCGACCGACTGGCCGCCCACCTGCGCCGCGAACAGCCCAACCTCGCCGACGCCGCCCACACCCTGGCCACCGGCCGCCGCACGTTCCCGCACCGCCGCACCGTCACCGGCTCTTCCGCCGAAGCCGTCGCGGCCGCTCTGGAGGCACGGGACCCGGCCAACGTCGTCACCGGTCACGTCGCGGGCGGCGCCACACCGCTGGTGTTCGTCTTCAGCGGCCAGGGCTCCCAGCACTCCGGCATGGCCCATGACCTGTACGAGCAGGAAGCCGTCTTCCGCGCCTGCGTCGACGAGTGCGCCGAGCTGCTCAGGCCGCAGCTCGACCAGGACATCCGCGAGGTGATCTTCACCCAGGACAGCCGACTCGACCGGACTCAGTGGGCCCAACCCGCCCTCTTCGTCGTCGAGTACGCCCTCACCCGGCTCTGGCAGTCCTGGGGCATCACCCCCACCGCCATGCTCGGCCACAGCCTCGGCGAGTGGGTCGCCGCCTGCGTCGCGGGCGTCTTCACCCTCCCCGACGCCCTCCACCTCGTCGCCCTGCGCGGCCGCCTCATGCAGGCCCAGGCCCCCGGCGCCATGCTCAACGTGATGGCCGACCGCTCCACCGTCGAAGCCGCCCTACCCGACGGCCTCTCGCTCGCCGCCCACAACGGCCCCCGCGACTGCGTCGTCTCCGGCCCCCACGACGCCATCCAGGCCTTCACCACCCTCGCCGAAGAACACGGCTGGGCCACCCAGCCCGTCGCCACCTCCCACGCCTTCCACTCCCACCTGATGGAGCCGATGGTCGGAGAGTTCGTCGCTGCCGTCGCCGCCGTCGACCGCCGTGCTCCGCAGGTGCCGTTCGTCTCCAACCTCACCGGCACGTGGATCACCGACAGCCAGGCGGTGGACCCGGGTTACTGGGGCAACCACGTCCGCGCCTGCGTCGAGTACTCCGCCGGCGTCCGGACCGCCACCACCGAGCCGCACGTCACCCTGCTCGAAGTCGGCCCCGGCCAGACGTTCAGCAGCCTCGCCCGGCGCATCCTCACCAGTGTGGGCATCGAGGCCACGGCTCTCGCCTCGCTCCCCCACAAGCGCGACCGCCGCACCGCCACCGAGATCATCCAGCGCACCCTCGGCAGCCTCTGGCTCACCGGCGCCCGGCCCAGCTGGGCCGCCTACTTCGCCCAGCAGCAGCGCCGCCGCATCCCCCTCCCCACCTACCCCTTCCAGCGCAAGCGCTACTGGCTGGAGCCCCGGATCCCGCAGGCGGCGGTCCAGCGCACGCCCGGCCCGCACCCGTTGCTGGACCAGGTCCTGCTCCGGTCGATGGGCCAGTCCGTCTTCCTCACCGAGTTCTCGCTGGAGCTGCACTGGGTGCTCTCCGAGCACAAGCTGCTCGGAGAGGCGATCGTCCCCGGAACCACTTACCTGGAGATGGCCCGCGCCGCCGCCTCCCTGCACTTCGGCCGGCCGGTCACCGAGCTGTGCGACGTCACCTTCCTCGTCCCGCTGCTGGTGCAGGAAGGGGCCCCACGTACCGCACACACGACCGTCCGGGAAATCGACGACCTGAGGGCCGAGTTCACCGTCGCCAGTCACGACCCGGCGAGCGACCACTGGACGGTGCACGTCCAGGGCGTGGTGAGTGTCGAGCCGCACACCGCACCCGCGCCGCTGCAGGATCCGGCAGCTCTGCGTGAGCTCTGCTCACTGGAGAGCGTGGACATCGCCCGGCGGCAGACCGAGCACAAGGTGATGGATTTCGGCGATCGCTGGCGGAGCAGCCTCCCGACCGTGCACCTCGGCGTCCGGGCCGCCCTCGGCGTACTCGACCTGCCCGAGCAGTACCGGGCCGAGTGCCAGGACCACCTCCTGCACCCGACCCTGCTCGATCAGGCCACCGGCTTCAGTGGCTTCGCCGTCCTGGAGACTCCCGACGACCGTCGACTCGCCCTCGGCGACAGGGACTTCTTCCTCCCGGTCGGCTACGACTCGCTGCTCCTGCACGGCCCGCTGCCCGC
This sequence comes from Kitasatospora sp. NPDC048715, assembly GCF_043198905.1. NCBI lineage: Bacteria > Bacillati > Actinomycetota > Actinomycetes > Kitasatosporales > Streptomycetaceae > Kitasatospora > Kitasatospora sp. NPDC048715. The sequence continues at coordinate 59,484 of NZ_JBICVH010000005.1, forward strand.
TCGCGGCCTGAGCTTCGTCCAACCGCATCCGGGCTATGCGAACAACGCCGAGTTCCGCAAGGTCGACGTGGTGATCTGCGACGAGTCGGGGGCCACCGCCGCCGAGATCCGCGGATTCACCGTGAAGCGCGTCGCCGACGCCAAGCGCACGGTCGCGCAGCTGCGCCCGCACACCCGTCATCACACCCTCCGATGGGTCCCGGCACCGGCACCCGAGGAGCGCCGGGCCCTGCCCGCCCGGGTCCTGGTGATCGGCGAGCAGGGCGGTATCGGCGCCGCGCTGAGTGCCGCACTGCGTGCGCGCGGCGTCGGCGTCGCCGAGGCGGTACTCGCAGACCGGTGGCAGCAGACGGTTCCGGACCGGTACGAAGTGCCGCCCACCCCGGAGGGTTTCGGTCGGCTGCTGGACGCACTCGGTGCGGAGCTCCCGGACGAGGTCGTGCACGTCGCGGCCCCTGCCGACGACGGCGTCCAGCAGGATCTGTCGCTCCTGGAGGCCAGGCTCGGCCACGGCGTCCACAGCCTGTTCCACTTGGCCCGCTGCCTCTCCGAGCGCGGCGTGGCCCCGGCAGGGTTGAGCGTGGTCGCCCCCTCGGTGGCACGGGTGACCGGCACCGAGCCGGCGACGGCCCCGGTCCACGCGACGCTCTTCGGCCTGGCGAAGGTGATCGGACAGGAGTACAGGGACACCGAGGTGTTCTGCCTCGACATCGCCGGCGACACCGGCGCCGAGGCCGTCTGTGCCGAACTGCTCGGAGCCCGGACACCCGCCACCGTCGCGCTGCGCGACGGGCACCGGTACGTCGCGGAGCTCGCACCGGTGCACCTGCGGGAGCAGCCGAGGTCCGCGCCGGTCCGCCCGGACGGGGTGTACCTCATCACCGGCGGTCTGGGCGGACTCGGACTCGCGGTGGCCCGCCATCTGAGCCGCTCGGGGCCGGGTGCACGGCTGGCCCTGGTCAACCGCACCGAACTGCCGCCGCGCGAGCGGTGGGACGAGGTCACCGACGCCAAGCTGCGCGGGCAGATCGAGGCACTGCGTGAACTGGAGCGGAACGGCGCCGAAGTTCGCAGTTACTCCGGTGACGTCACCGACCTGGCGGTCATGGAGGGAGTCGTCGCGAAGATCCGCGCCGATCTCGGCGCGATCGGCTGCGTCGTCCACGCGGCCGGTGTGGCCGGGGACGGCTTCCTCTTCCGCAAGGACGCGGAGACCTTCCGTCGTACTCTGAACCCCAAGGTGCTCGGCGCCACCGTGCTGGACCTCGTCACCCAGGACGATCCGCCGGATTGCATGGTCAACTTCGGTTCCACGGTGGCGATCTTCGGTGCGGCCGGGCAAGGCGACTACACGGCCGCCAACAGCTACTTGGAGCAGTTCGCCGAGCAGCGCTCCGCGCGCGGCCGGTGGACGGTGACGGTCGACTGGAGCGACTGGCTGGAAACCGGCATGGCCTTCGACCACGGAGTCCAGCAGGACCAGGGCTTCTTCCGGTCGGTGTCGGTCGAGGACGGTCTCAGCAGCTTCGAGGAGATCCTCGCCTCGGCCTGCACCCCGGTGATCGTCGGCGAGGTCAACTACCGCAAGCTGGGCGGGTCCGGCGAGCTCGCGGAGCTGCTGCGTCGCGCGCCGCTGGTGCTGGCCGTCCCGATCCGGCAGGCCATCGCCGCGGCCCGCAGCAGTGCCGGCGAATCCGCCGCGCCGCCGGACGGCACGCCGTCCGACGGCGAGCCGAAGCTCTTCGGCAAGGAGAGCGGCGAGTTCAGCGACACCGAGCGCGCGCTCGCCCGGATCTGGGCCCGCGAGCTCGATCTCACCGAACTCAACGTGCGTGACACCTCGTTCGCGCTCGGGGTGGACTCGCTGGCCGCACTCCGGATCGCCCAGAGCATCCAGAAGATCATGGACATCCGGGTCTCCATGGTCGACCTGTTCCGCTATGTCACGATCGCGGATCTCGCCGACCACCTGGACACCAGGGACGCCCAGGCCTGACCAGGCACCCCCACTCCCCCCTTCTATCCCGCAAAGGTGGTATCCCCGTGAGCATCCGAACCGTAGGCGTGATCGGCGCCGGCACGATCGGCCGCGGCGTCGCCCAGTCCTTCGCGGAGTCCGGGTTCGAGGTGATCCTCGTGGACATCTCACTGGCTCAGCTCGACAGCGCGGTGGCCCAGATCGGCCGTGACCTGCTGGTCCAGCCGATGCTGCTCGGCAAGCCGCTGAAGGAGGACCCCAAGACCGTCCTCGCCCGGATCACCACCGGCACCGAGCTCACCTCGCTGGCCGACGCCGACTTCGTGGTCGAGAACGTCACCGAGGACTGGGACATCAAGCGCAGGGTCTACGAGCAGATCGACACCATCTGCCGCCCCGGAGTGATCTTCGGCGTGAACACCTCGGCCGTGCCGATCACCCGGGTGGGCTCGGTCACCGGGCGACCGGCCGAGATCCTCGGGCTGCACTTCATGAACCCCGTCCCGATGATGGACACCGTCGAGGTTGTCAGCGGCCACTTCACCAGCGAGGAGACGCTGAACACCGCGCTCGGGCTGCTGTCGGACATGGGCAAGGAGGGCATCGTCGTCCAGGACGCCCCCGGCTTCATCACCAACCGGGTCCTCATGGTGACCATCAACGAGGCCGTCTTCTGCGTCCAGGACCAGATCGCCTCGGCCGAGGACGTCGACAAGATGTTCCGCGGCTGCTTCGGCCACAAGATGGGGCCCCTGGAGACCGGCGACCTGATCGGCCTCGACACGATCCTGAACTCGATCACGGTCATGTACGAGAGCTACAAGGACAGTAAGTACCGCCCTGCGCCCCTGCTCCAGAAGATGGTCGACGCACGACTCCTGGGCCGCAAGACCGGCCAGGGCTTCTACACCTACTGATCCTCGAACTACCCAAGGAGAAACCTGATATGACGAACAACGACGTGCGCGCCCGGGTCCGCGAGTTCCTCGCCCCGCACCTGGCCGGCCAGCCGCTCGCCGACAACGACGACTTCTTCGCCCTCGGCTACGTCAACTCCCTCTTCGCGATGCAGCTCGCGCTCTTCGTGGAGAAGGACTTCGCCCTGACCCTCGGCCCGGCGGACATGGACTTCGACAACTTCCGCACGGTCGACGGTCTCGTCCGCCTGGTCACGTCGCGGACGGCTACGGCGGCCTAGTCCCTGGTCCCACCTACGGACGCGCGGCGGCCACGCCGCCGCGCGCCGGCCCGTTCGACCGTTCTCCCACCGGCGAGGAAAGAACCACGATGACGCACCCCGACGAGGTCCTCACCCGCATCGACCTTCGCAGCCCGATTCCCGGAGCGCTGGCCGCCGAGATCGAGCGCCGACTCTTCTTCGTGTCGCCCGAGATCACCGGCTTCGTGGTGCCCGTGGAGGGCGACGAGGTGCGCTCCGTGACACTGCGCTCCGGGCAACCGCTCCCGCACGACGCCCTGACCGAGAAGGTCAACTCCATGGTGGACAACGACGTCCGGAGGCAGTGGGTGACGCCGGCCAAGGCCGTCTGGACCTCGCCGCACCAGCGCACCCCGCACCAGGACGTCTTCGAACTCCTCTCCGGGACCGGCGCGGTGACGGAGGTCGGTGAGGGTCAGGTCGCCGTCGGCGAGCCGCTGCTCTCCCTCTTCAGCTACTTCGACCGGGCCGTCTGTGACCTGCTGGCCGAGGACCACGAAGTCCGGGAGTACCGTTACCCGACTCTGATCAGAACGAAGGCGCTGGAGACGGCGGGCTACTTCAAGGCCTTCCCGCAGCACCTGATGTTCGTCACCAGGCTGCGCAACGACCTGGACGTCTACCGCGCCTTCCAGGAGCGGCAGGCCGTCACCGGCATCGACTCCGCGGTGCTGGACTCCTGCGGCAACGTCGACTACTGCCTGCCGCCCACGATGTGCTACCACACCTTCAACCAGTACAGCGACCGCACACTGGAGGCGGGCCGGCTCCACGTGGTCACCTCGCGCGGCAAGTCGTTCCGCTTCGAGGCGGCATACGCCACCAGCCTGGAGCGGCTCTGGGACTTCACCATCCGGGAGATGGTCTTCATGGGCTCCCGGGAAGACGTGCTGGACTCCCGTGAGCGCTTCATGCGGAAGGTCTTCGTCTTCGTCGAGGAGCTCGGCCTGAGCGGCTTCTGCGAGGTGGGCAACGATCCGTTCTTCTGCGGCGCGGACACCTCCGAGCGGATCTGGTCCCAGCGGCTGATGGAGCTCAAGTACGAGCTGCGGCTCCACGTCGCGCCCGGGAGGACGATCGCCGTCGGCTCCTTCAACTTCCACGACGACCTCTTCGGCAAGGCTTTCGGCATCGACCACGGTGCGAACGGCCCGGCCCGGAGCGGCTGCGTCGGATTCGGCCTGGAGCGGCTCGTCTACGCCTTCCTCTGCCAGTACGGCCTCGACACCGCGGCGTGGCCCGCCCAGGTCCGCACCGCCGTCAGCGGGAGCTGACCATGAGCGAGAAGGAGGGCCGCGCCCCGCGAGGCCAACGGGAGGAGATCCTCTGCGCGGTGTTCGCCCAGGTGCTCGGGCTCGACCGGGTCACCATCGACGACTCCTTCTTCGAGTTGGGCGGCCACTCCCTGCTGGCCACCCGGCTCGCCGGTCGCGTCCGGGCCGCTCTGGACGTGGAGGTCCCGGTCCGGACGATCTTCGAGGCCCCGACCGTCGCCCAACTCGCCGAGCACCTGGAGCAGGGCTCCGGCAGCCGACGCCCGCCGCTGCGCCCCCGGGGCCGTCCGGCGGAGATCCCGCTCTCGCAGACCCAGCGGCGCCTCTGGTTCCTGAACCGCCTGCACGGCGCGGCCGGGCACTACAACATGCCGATGGCCTACCGGCTGCGCGGCGACCTCGACCTGTCCGCCCTGCGACTCGCCCTCGACGACCTGGTCACCCGGCACGAGAGTCTGCGCACCGCCTACCCGGACTGGGACGGCCGACCCCAGCAGGTCGTCCTGGACCCGGACGAGGCCCCGGTCGAGCTGCCGGTCGACGGCGTCACCGAGGCGGGCCTGTCCGAAGCGCTGAGCGCTGCGGCCGGTCACGCCTTCGACCTCACCGCCGAGACGGCACTGCGGGCCCGGCTGTTCCGGCTCTCCGCGGACGAACACGTCCTGCTCCTGACCGTCCATCACATCGCCTGCGACGGATGGTCGCTGCTCCCCCTGAACCGCGATCTGGCACTCGCGTACGCCGCGCGCCGCCTCGGGCAGGAGCCGGCCCGGCCCGAACTACCGGTCCAGTACGTCGACTACACGCTCTGGCAGGACGATCTCCTGGGCGCCCCGGAGGACCCCAACAGCCTGGTCAATCGCCAGCTCTCCTTCTGGGAGGGCGAGTTGGCGGGAATGCCCGACCGCCTACGGATCGATGTGGCGGCCCCGCGTCCGGACACCCCCTCGCACCGGGGCGGTCGGGTCCCCTTCCGCGTCACGCGGGCGACCCACCGGGCACTGCACCAGCTGGCGCGGGAGACCGGCACCAGCGTCTTCATGGTCGTGCAGGCCGCCCTCGCGACCCTGCTCACCAGGCGCGGAGCCGGGACCGACATCGCCATCGGCATCCCCACCGCCGGGCGCACCGACGAGGGCCTCGACGACCTGGTCGGATTCTTCGTCAATACGCTGGTGCTGCGCACCAGGACCGACAGCGACCCGACCTTCCGGGAGCTGCTGTTCCGGGTGCGCAGCACGGACCTGGCGGCCTTCGCCCACCAGGAGGTGCCGTTCGACCACGTGGTCCAGACCATCAACCCGCCGCGCTCCCCCGCGTGGCACCCGCTCATCCAGGTGATGCTCGCATTCCAGAACAACGCGAGCGCCGAGCTCCGCCTTCCCGGCCTGGAGGTCCGGGCCGAGCCGGTGACGGAGGGGATCACCCGCTTCGACCTCCGCTTCGAGCTGTTCGAGGGCTTCACCGAACAGCGGAGGCCGGACGGCATCGACGGCAGCCTCACCTACGCCCTCGACCTGTTCGTCCCCGCGGAGGCCGAGCGGCTGGCCCGGGAGTTCACCGAGCTGCTCGACGCCGTGGCCGCCGCTCCGGGTCTGCGGCTGAGCGAACTCGGCGGGGCAGCCGTCCATGAGCCGACCAGCGGCCCGTCCGCCGGGCCGGAGCCCGCCGCCGCGGACGGCGTCCGGATCGCCTTCGTCTGCTCCCCCTACGGCCAGCAGTGGGTCGGCATGGGGCGGACCCTGTTCCGCACCGAACCCGCCTTCCGCTCGGCCCTGGAGGAGTGCGACGGCGAGCTGGCCCGGCACACCGGCTGGTCCCTCGTCCACGAGCTCTTCCTCGACGAACCCGAAGCCAGGACGAACGACGTCGGCGTCATGCAACCCATCGTCTTCGCCGTCCAAGTGGGCATCGCCCGCTGGCTGGAGGAGGCGGGCGTCCGGCCGGCCGCTGTCACGGGTCACAGCGTCGGCGAGATCGCCGCCGGCGTCATCGCCGGCATCCTCGACCTGCCGGACGCGGTCCGGCTCGTCCACCACTACAGCGACCAGCAACGCCGCGTGGCCGGCCCCCACAGCGGCATGGCCGTGGTGGAGCTCTCGGCCGTCGACCTCTCGAAGCACCTGCGAGGGCTTGGGGGGAGCGTGTCCGTCGCCGCGCGGAACGGTCCGCGGACCACCGTGCTGGCCGGTGACCGGTCCGAGTTGGAGGCCATCGTCGCCGAGCTCCAGGCCGCGGACGTGCTGTGCGCGATGGTCCGAGTCGACCTGCCGGCCCACAGCCCGGCGATCGATCCGATCCTGGCGGACCTCGAACGGGCCGTAGGTGAGCTCACCCCCAGGCCCGGCCGGATCCCGATGATCTCCTCGGTCACGGGGCAGGCGCTCGACTGGCGGCAGGCCACCGCGGGCTACTTCGCCCAGAACCTGCGGCAGCCCGTCCTGCTGGCCGACTCCACCGCCGAGCTGCTGACGGGCCATGACGTAGACGTACTGGTCGAGGTCAGCGCTCACCCGGTGCTCGCCCCGGCCCTGTGGCAGAGCGTCGAGGAGTCCGGTAGCGCCGCGACCGTCCTGACCACCATGCGCCGCGGCCAGGACGACCGGACGGGCCTCATCGAGGTACTCGACGCCCTCGAACAGCTCGGCCTGAGAGTGGGTTCCCCGGGCCGGCGGACCCGGTCGGCGTAGATCCGCGACCGCGGGCATCCCGTTGGCGCCGCGGGCTGCGTCACTGCTCGGAGATCACCGGCGGAGCGCAGCAGTCACCGGGACGACGGCGGGCCGGGGCGGGACCCCGAGGTGGGCCCAGTGCGCGAAGACCGTGGTGAGCGCCGTTTCGGAGCCGGCCCGGCTCTGGTCGTGTGCGTCCCGTCCGGGGCCGGCGCATCGCGCTTGTGCCGGGCACGGTGCCCCGGCCATGATGTGCCCTCGCGAACAAAGGAACGAACGTGAACGTCCAGGTGGAGTACGACGCAGCACCTGAGGAGCTCGCCGCCGCGGTGAGAGCCAACCTTCCCGCACCGGCAGTGCGCTGGGCGGTCGCCGGCGCCTGGTTGCTGCTCTCACTGCTCTGCCTCGCAGCGGGCGGTGTCCTCTTCGCGATCGCCGCGCTCATCGCCTGCCTGCTCCAGGTCCAGAACATCACCGTGGTCGCCAAGAAGGTCGCTTCTCGTGCCGCCCAGCGCCAGGCGGGCCCCACATCGGTCGCGTTGACCGACCAGGAGGCCGTCATCCGCACGGCGTCCGGGGAACTGAGGTTCCCGTGGACGTCGGTCACCCGCGCCACGGACACTCCCCTGGCCTGGTCGATCCTGGTGAAGAGGCCGGGCGGAGCGCCCGTGGCCGCGACCGTCCTCAAGGCGGCCTTCACCGACGCTCAGGCCGCCGACGTCACGGCCGCGCTCACGCGGCTGACCAGGACCAAGGTCAAGGTACGCGGGTCGAATGCCCTCGGCGTCGTCTCCGGAGCCCCGGCCCGGTAGCGGTCGGGGCGGGCGGCACCGGCCCACGCGGAGCCGGCCTGGCGGACCCTGGCGGGGTCCGCCAGGGGCCGGTTCTTCCTACGAACGGGGTGACGGGCAGTCGGCGTCGTGGGCGGGGAGGACGCCGTCGAGGAGGTAGCGGTCGACGGCGGCATCCACGCAGGTGTCGCGGGGGGCGAACAGGCCCGCGTAGACGGTGTGGCGGAAGGCCCCGCGCAGGGTCACGAGCCGGGAGCCGGTCAGGGCGCGGTGGGCGGAGAGCTGGCCGGGGTAGGTGGCGGCCGGGTCGCCGTCGGCGCCGACCAGCAGGACCGGGACGGCGTTGCGCACCCGGGTGGGCGGTTCCGCGGGCTCGGCGGGCCAGAAGGTGCAGGGGGTGAGGTTGCGGGTGAGCGGGCCGAACAGCGGCTCGTCGGCGCGGTGGGCCTGGATGTCGCGGTAGTAGGCGAGCGGGTCGCGCGAGGCGACGCGGTCCGCGCACATGATCGCGGTCTGCGCGGCGGCGTAGCCTCCGGTGTCGGGGGACGCCAGGCCGGTCAGCACCGCCTCCAGCAGCGCGGTCGGCCGGGCCGGCCGGCCCTCGGCGGCGTCGAGCAGCACGCGCGCCAGGGCGGAGAACTCCTCGTAGGCAGCGTCGTCGTCGCCGGCCGACACCGTCCACAGCACCTGCGGCAGCGCCCGGGCGTCGACCCGGTGGGCGCCGACCGCCAGCGGGGCGCGTTCGGCGGCCAGGCGCACCCGCTCGACCGAGGCCAGCACCTCGGCGGTGGTCGCGCCCAGGTGGTGGCGGTCGTCGTGGCCGGCCGCCCAGGCGGCCCAGGCGGTGAGCGCGGCCCCCATCGCGGGGCCCTGGGTGGCGGTCAGGTCGGGACCGAAGCGGTCCGGGTCCATGGCTGCGTCGAGCACCGCCCGCCCCACCCGGTCGGGGAACAGTTGGAGGTAGACCTCGCCGAGGTAGCTCCCGTAGGACGAGCCGAGGTAGGCGATCGTCGGCTCGCCGAGGACGGCGCGCACCAGGTCCAGGTCCCGGGCGGTGTTGCGGGTGGAGGCGTGCGGCAGCAGGGCGCGGTACGGAGCGCAGCGGGCCGCGAGGTCCTTGGCGAGCTCGGCGGCCCGGTCGAAGCCCAGCCGGTCGGGGCCGGCCGCGCCGGGGCCGGCCGTCGGCCAGCCGCAGTCGAGGGGGGTGCTGGCGCCGACGAAGCGCGGGTCCATGCCGACGATGTCGTAGCGGGCGCCGAGGGCGGGGGCGGCCTGCCGCAGGGCGAGGGCGAGCCCGCGGGCGGGGACGCCGGGGCCGCCGGGGTTGTAGAACAGGGTGCCCAGCCGGTGGGCGGGGTCGGTGGCGGGCAGTCGGGAGAGGGCGATGCCGAGCGTCCGTCCGTCGGGACGGCGGTAGTCGAGGGGGACGGTGACCTCGGTGCAGCGGGCGCCGGCGGCGTCGAGGTCGGCGCCGGCGGTGTCGTCCGGGCCGCTCGCGCAGGGGTGCCAGAGCGGCTGCTGGCCGCGCAGCGCGGCGAGCGGGTCGGCGGTGGCGGCCGGCGCGGTGGCGCCGAGTGCCGGTGCGGCCGACGCGGTGAGGAGGGTCATGACCAGCGCCGCCACAGCGGCGGCCGTCCTGGCGGCGCGGATCACGGTGTCTCTCCCGGGGTGCCTCGGCGGGCCGTCGGGGCGACCGTAGGCGACCGCGACGGTCGGGCGCGTCCACCGCCGGTACCGGCCTCCCCCGTCGAAGTGCCCCTCCGGATCTGCTACTTCAGGACCACTCGCGGCCGCGGATGCGATCGCGGTCACCGGCACCGCCCACGATCCCGGCTGGAAGGCCGTCTTCGACCGCCATGCACCCTCGCCGCCGACGGCGGGGCGACGGCGCGTTCCACGAGCCGCTCGCGGCTGAGCCGGCCGAAACCGGAAGGTGGCCGTGGCCTCCGGCCACGGCCACCCCATCACTGTCGATCCGGAGCTGCGGTCAGGCCTGTACGGCGATGAGCTGGAACTTCTCGTTCGGGTCGCCGTTGCAGTCCCACAGGACGATCGGGGTGTTGTTGTTCCAGACCGGGCCGCCGCCGGCGACGTTCAGGCAGCGGTTGCTGGCGGGGTTGCGCAGCTGGCCGTCGGCGGTCCACTCGAACTTCTCGTTGCCGGAGGAGGCGCTGCAGTCGAAGAGGATGATCGAGTTGCCGTTGTTCCACGGCCCGGCACCGGCGACGTTCAGGCAGCGGTTGCTGGCGTAGTTGTAGAGCAGCCCGTCGGCGGTGAGCTGGAACAGCTCGTTGTTCTCGCCGTTGCAGTCGAACAGGACGATCGGCGTGCTGTTCGGCCAGGTCGGGCCGGCGCCCGAGATGTTGAGGCAGCGGTCGCTGGCAGGGTTCTTGATCCGACCGACCGGGTGGGGGATCTCGTTGTCGGCGACGGGCTGGAACTTCTCGTTCGGGTCGCTGTTGCAGTCGAACAGGACGATCGGTGTGCCGTTGGCCCACGGGCCGGCGCCGAAGACGTTGAGGCAGCGGTTGCTGGCGGGGTTGCGCAGCTGGCCGTCGGCGGTCCACTCGAACTTCTCGTTGCCGGAGGAGGCGCTGCAGTCGAAGAGGATGACCGGGTTGCCGTTGTTCCACGGCCCGGCACCGGCGACGTTCAGGCAGCGTCCGCTGGCGGGGTTGCGCAGCAGCCCGTCCGGGGTGAGCTGGAACTGCTCGTTGCTGGCGCCGAGGGTGCAGTCCCAGGCGATGATCTCGGTGCTGTTCGGCCAGGTCGGCCCGGCGCCCTTGAGGTTGAGGCAGCGTCCGCTGGCGGGGTTGAGGATCTCGTACGACCGGCTCGTCCGGGCCGACACCCACGCGGCGAGGTCGTCGACGCGGGTGGCGTAGGCGCCGGTGCGGGTCTCGGTGGCGGGGGTGTCGAGGCAGCCGCCGCGCCAGGAGCGGGAGGCGACGGCGACCAGCTCGGCCTTGCCGTTGACCTCGCGGACCACCGGGGCGCCGGTGTCGCCCTTGCAGACCGCCGCGCCGCCCGTCCCCGTGATGCCGACGCCGGTCGGGTTCACGGTGTCGAGGCTGAACGAGCCGGTGTGGGCCTTGTCCGGGACCCACTCGGACTTGGTGCGCCCGAACCCGGTCACCGTCAGCGACTGCCCGGCGACCGGCGCCGAGGTGCCGACCGTCAGCGGCGTGACACCCTGGACGGGTGTGGCCAGGCGGGCCATCACCAGGTCGCGGCCCTGACCCGGCACCAGCTCGACGACCTGGGTCGACTTCGCGCCGACCGTGGCGGTGGTCTTCCACTTCGGCGCGCCGGCGGCCAGCGCCTGCGGCTGCGCCGGGTCGTCGGAGAAGCAGGACGCGGCGCTGATCACCCAGAATTGGTCGATCAGCGCGCCGGTGCAGCCGCGCAGGCTGTCACCGATCACCAGGCGCGCGGTGGTGGCGGAGGCGCCGGCCGCGGCCGCGTCGCCGACCACGGCGCCGGCCGGGGTCGTGCCGAGGGTGGACAGTGCACCGGCGGCGAGAACGGCGGTCAGCACACCCGCCCGTCGGGAACGGAACCGGGACTTGCGGGACATGGGGCTTCCTGTCGTGGACCCTTCCGGTGGCGCGGAGTCGGCGGTCGGGACGGCGTCGGCCGAGGCGGTGGGGGCGGCCCCCGGGCCGGTGACGGCGATGGCCCCGCCCCCTGCGACGGGCCGGCGATGTTTCTCTGTGCGCATTTCCTTTTCCTGGGTAAGTTTGTATCAAAGACGGCGCAAACTAGGACAGTCCGTGGGTGATCGATATGAATTGACGTGATATCGACGTCGGTTCGACCTCGACTCGGTTTGCCGAGCCCCCAACTTTCTGAGCGCCCGTCATGTATGGCGGCGCAGACTCTACATGACGTCATGAAGGTTCTGTAGGTCGCACATGAGCCGCGCACCAGCAGATGGGTCATACCTGATCCGATCGACAATTGGGGGGCGAAGCGGTGAAAAACGAAATACCGAAGGCAAACCACAAGGGATATGCGCTTTACCGCCCCGCGACGATTCTCGCGACACTCACCGGCCTCGGCGGGCTCATCGCGTGGTGAGAAATCCGCTTGCCGGGGGCGCACAGGCTGCGCGGATACTGCGGCATGAGCAGAATCGCGCAGGTGATCGTGCTGGCGTTGTACGCGGACGAGGCCATGGAGCCGTTGACGCGGGAGGACTCGCCGCGCTGGCGCTTCAAGCCGCTCGATCTGTTCGCCGGCGGGTGGGTGATCGAGTTCTACGGGCTGCGCCACCGGAGCGGGCTGCTCCGGCAACTGGAGTCCCTGGCATGGCCGCACCCGGAGAGCGTGCAGGTGCTGATCCACGACGAGGAGGACGACTGCTACGGGCTGTGGATGATGCGGGACGGCGCCCTGACCGAGGTGCCGCTGCCCGGCCACCGGCGGTACTTCGATCCCGTGTCTCGCGACCCCTCCCGAACCGACCCGCCCTCACCGGGCTACCTGTGGCGGCCGGAGACGGCGGCGGGGGCCTTCCGGGAGGGTGCCCGCACCTCGCCCCTGGATCCGCGCCCCGCCTGGTGAAGCCCATCGGACCGACCTCGCCCCCGTCCACCGGGGCGGGCGGCACCGGCGGGCCCGGGCCGCGGTCGTGCCGCGCCGTGGGGGGTCGCCCGCCGGACGGCGGGCGGCAGACGCCTGGGGCCGGTGTGCGCCCTCGGCGGGCTGCGGCACCGGCTCCAACGGTCCTGGCGGCACGTATCAGGCGGTCGAGGTGATGGCTCGGGTGACGGCCGTGATCGCCGGGGTCGGATGGCCGGGGAGTCGCGCCACGAGAACCCGGCGGAGCAGCATGCGCGGCAGGTCATCGACTCGCCGAGGAGCGCCGACTCAGCCGTTCGGGGCGCACCGCGGTGGTGCGCCCCGAACACCCGGGCGGGGGCGCCCGGGTCCGGCGACCCTGCGCGCCGGCCACCACCTGCGCCCGTGGCCGGCGCCTTCGGTGTTCCGCCGTCAGCCAGGTATGGCGGGCCCGCCAGGGTGGGGGTTGTGCTTCGAGAGGTCGCTACCGGCTGCGGACGATCGCGTTGGCGATGGTCTGACGGGTGGACGGGTGAACGGGTCGTCGCAGTCGCCCGGACGGCGGCGCGGTGGTCGCGGGCCGGTGGAGGCGAACCCGGGGTTGCTCGGCCTACCAGTACTCGATGCGGTCGCAGCGCATGTCGTACTTGTCGTGCGCGTCGTGCTTGTGGTGCTTGATCCTGGTGGGATCGGTGGCGGTGTGGGGGGTGGTGTCGCCGCCCCCGGTGACAACCGCGACGTTGGTGACCTTGTCGTCGGCCCCGCAGGAGACGTCGACCTGCAGTGTGATGGGCGGGTAGCTGCTCCCGGCGGAAAGGACGTCGCTACGGGTGCAGGTGAGCGTGTCCTGGTCGCAGGTCCAGCCCGCACCGCTGATGCTGTCGACCGTGAGCCCCGCGGGGAGGGTGTCCTGCATGGTGACCGTGGTGCCGTCGGTCGGGGCGGCCCCGGCGGCGTTGCCCACGGTGATGGTGTAGGTCCCGTCCCGCCCCTGGGTGAAGTGCCCGGTGTGGGTCTTGGTGACGGTCAAGGACGGGAGCGTGTAGGAGATGATCACCTGGCCGTTGTGGTTCGCCGTCCCGACCGTCGACAGCGCATAGCTCGTGCCGGTACCCGTGGGAGTGGCGAAGCTGCTGCCCCCGCCACCACCGCCACCACCCGCCGAGGTGCCCGCGCCGTTGACGGAGCCGCTGCCGCCGCCCCCGCCGCCGAAGTACCCGCCCCCACCGCCGCCACCAGTGGCGATGCGACTGGCGGCGCAGCCGCCGTCGAAAGTGCCCCCGGTGCCGCCGGTACCGACCGCGGCACCGGAGAACCCGCTCCCCGGAGCGCCGCTCATGGCCGCACAGGGTGGAGCGGTGCCGGCGGCCCCGCCGGGGCCCCCGGTGCTGGTGCTGGTGCTGCCACCGCCCGCGCCCTGCCCCGGCGAAGCCCCAGGGCCGGTGGCAGTTCCCGCGGTACCGCCGGTGGCATCCGGCGTTGTTCCGCCGTTGCCCCCGTTGCCTCCCGTGGAGCCCGCTCCGGTGCCGCCGGAGGCACCGCCGCCCCCGGCGACCACCAGCAGGGAGCCGCCCGTGCTGACGCTGGAGGCCCCGCCCCCGCCCGGGCCTTCGAACTGGAAACCAGTGAGCGGGAAACTCCCCCCGGGGGCACCGCCGTTGAACCCTCCGGCCCCCGACGTCCCGGTGCCGTTGCAGCCCTTGCCGCCGGTGCCGCCGACGTTGACGGTGAAGGTCGTCGGTGCGACGGTCTGCGGCAGCGTGGTCACCACCCGCGCCCCCGTCCCGCCGGTCCCCGTGACGGAACAGGAGGTGCCGGTGTTGTCGGCGCCACCCGCGCCGTCCGCGGTGATCGTCACCACCGCCGCCGCCGGAACCGTCAAGGTCTGCGAAGCGCCGGTGAAGGTGAAGGTCTGCGACGGATCAGCCTGCTGCGCCCGCACCAACCCGGTCCCGACCGGCGCGGCGGCCACCGGTGGAGCCGTGGCCGCCAGCAGCGCCATACCGGACAGCAGCGCGCCCCCCACCGACACCACCCCCGCACCGCGCTCCCCGCGCCGTCCACCCGGGCCGACCAGGTCTGACGCACCGACGGCACCGACCGGGGTCATCCCACCGGCCGGGACCCTGTTGAACGCGGCCACGGGCCGCTGACGGCCGACCCGGTACCACGGCAGGTCGCCCTGTCCACGCGTACGAGCACTCATCCGCGGGTTCACCTCTCCTCACAACAAAGTGCCCCGCGCCCCCAAGCGACAAGTCACAGGCATGACAGGACACCTGACGGAAAAATCATGACAAACCATAATTAGATACCCCGATCCGATCACTTCGAGGCAGCGAGGCCATGAGAGACCTCGCGTGTCACAACGCCCGCGCGAGCCGGCGAGGAACCGTCATCCGACCAGGTCACTCGACATCCTCGGCGCCCCCACCGAGGCCGAACTGCGAGCGAGTCCGGCCGTCGAGCAGGTACGCGGCCGCCCGCCGCGCCCCTGCACCGACTGGGCCACCCGCAACGCCGCCGCCTTCCGCCGAGCACGACGCGCAGGCGCCCTCGCGCGGGGGGCCGGTGAGACGGGGATGCAGGACGCCTGAACGGCGGTGTGCCGTTGGGTCGGGCTTCCACGCCGGCGCGCGGTGTCGCCGGGGCCGGCTGCCCGAGCGGCCCCGGCGACACCTGCGCGGGTGACCGGCGTCCGGGGCCGTGGCCCGGCTGCCGGTGGGGGTTCTGTCCGGTCCTGGCCGGTCGCGGGGCCGGTGCGGCGGTGCCCGGGCAGGGGGTGGTCGCCGGGCACCGCCGTCCTGCGACCGGCAGGTACCCGGGCAAACGAGCGTGCAGCCGATCCGTCACCCGGATGTCGTGGCCGGGAGGGAGGGCAGCTGGGCATCCTGGGGTGGTCTCGGCCCCGGTCAGCCCCTCGCGCCGGCTGCCGCCCGGGCCCGGAGGGCGTCGACGGCGAGGCGGGCGGTGGTTCCGATGACGGCGTCGGCGGCGGGCAGGGTGATGGTGGTGGCGGCGGCGCGGGTGAAGACGGCGAGGGCGTAGCGGCCGCCGTCGGGGTATTCGACGACGCCGACCTCGTGGCGCAGCGTGGGGAGGGTGCCGGTCTTGCCGTGGACGCGGACGTCGTCGTAGGGGAAGCCGGAGGCCAGGCGGTGCGGCCAGACCTGGAGGCCGAGGAGGCGTCGCAGGGCGGCGCCGTGGTCGCCGGGGCAGGCGTCGCCGTGCCAGAGGGCGGCGAGCAGGGTGGTCATGTCGCGGGGGGTGCTGTGGTTGGTGAAGGCGGGGTCGAGGACCCTGAGGCGGGCGACGACGGCGGGGTCGACCGGGGAGTCGGGGCCGGTGTCCTCGGCGAGGGCGGCGATGAGGTCGCGGAGCTTGTGGACGGCGACGGTGCGGCTCAGGCCGAGGTCGGCCATGGTGCGGTTGACGGTGTCGAGGCCGATCTGGTCCCACAGGGTGTCGGCGGCGGTGTTGTCGCTGACGGCCGCGGTGAGGTAGGCGAGGTCGCGCAGGGAGAGGCGGGCGGTGTCGAGCATGGCGGCGAGGCCGGTCGGCCCGGGGGTGCGGCCGGCGGCGGGGATCTCGACCTGCCGGGTCAGGTCGATCCGTCCGGCGGCGGCCTCGCGGTACAGCGTCACGAGCAGGCAGACCTTGTGGACGCTGGCGGTGCTGACGGCGGTGTCGGCGCCGAGGCCGATCTCGGCGCCGGTGTCGAGGTCGAGCGCGTGCAGCCGGCCGGTGACGCCCGCGTCGGCGAAGGCCGCGGCGATGCGGGTGCGCGCGGCCCGGCTGTGCGGGGTCCGGTCGGCAGCCGTGCGGTCGGCTGTGGTGCGGTCGGCAGCCGTCCGGTCGGCTGTGGTGCGGTCGCTGGTCACAGCGGGAACTCCATTGCGGGCCGGGGGTGGAGCGGGCGGTTGGGCGGCTGGGGCAGCAGGCCGCCGGGTCCGGTCAGCGCCTCGTGGGCGGCCTGGGCGAACAGCCGGACGGCGGGCCCGTCCCGCCCGGCCGGCCAGGCCGTGGAGGTCCGCCAGGCCAGCGGGGTGCCGGTGAGCGGGCGCCAGACCGTGCCCGGTGGGGGTGTGGTGCGCGGCACCAGGGCGATGGCGCTGCCGGTGAGCACGAGCGCGCCCGCGACGTCCGGTCCCGGCGGGTCGACGACGGCCTCGGGGGTGCAGCCGTGCCTGGTGAGCGTGGTGAGGACCTCGTCGTACAGGGCCGGGGCCGTGGCGCGCGGGAAGAGGACCAGGCGCAGGCCGGTCAGTTCGGCCACCGCGAGCTCCGGGCGGTCGGCGTACGGACCGCGGGCGGCGAGCAGGGCGCCGAGCGGCTGGTGCAGGACGGGGCCGAAGGCCAGCCCGTCGGCCGGGCAGGGGTGCCGGACGACGGCGACGTCGACGGTGTGCTGGGCGAGTTCGCGCACCACGGCCGCGACCGGCAGTTCCCGCAGTTCGAGCCGGGTGCCCGGGGAGGCGGTCTCGAAGCCGGTGAGCAGCGCGGCCAGGGCGGCCGGCCCGAGTTCGGGCGGGACGGCCGCGCGCAGGGTGCCGGCCCGTCCGCTGCGCAGGTCGGCGGCGGTGGCGAGGAGGCGGGCGGCGCTGTCCAGCGTCTCCTCGGCCTCGGCGAGCAGCAGCCGGCCCGCCGGGGTGAGGTCGACGCCGCGCGGGCCGCGGTCGAACAGGGTCACGCCGAGTTCGCGTTCGAGGCGCTGGATCCGCTGGGAGAGCGAGGGCTGGGCGATCCGCAGGCGCTCGGCGGCGCGGCCGAAGTGCCGTTCCTCGGCGACGGCGCGGAAGTGGCGGAGGTGCCCCAGCAGGTCCATGGCCAGTAATCATAGGTGTTTTCTTATCGTCCACTTCATGATTGCGGTCTTGGACTGGGTGGTCGGCGGCCTGTTTAGCTGAGCGTGATCGCGCGGATCGCGGCGGTGTGGACCACTACCGCGGGGCGCGACCGCGACCGTGACCGTGACGGCACGAACCACCTGGGGAGACCACCGATGACGCCCGACCTCCGCCGTACCCGCCCCCGTACCGCGCTGCCCGCGGTGGCCCTGCTCGTGGCCGCGCTGATCGGCGGGTGCGGCCAAGCGGGCGGCGCCTCGACGGCGGCGGCCCCCGGCGCGGTGGCCACTGGCGCGACCACGACGGCGGCGGGGGCGGCCTCGGCCGATGCGGCGGACGCCGCCTTCGCGGCGCTCGAGCAGCAGTTCGGCGCCCGCCTCGGCGTGTTCGCGGTGGACACCGGCAGCGGCCGGGAGGTCACCCACCGGGCCGACGAGCGGTTCGCGTTCGCGTCCACGATCAAGTCGCTCGCCGCCGGGGCCCTGCTGCGGAAGGCGTCCGACGCGGACCTGGACAAGGTCGTCCCCTACCGCCAGGAGGACGTGCTGGCGTGGGCACCGATCACCTCGCAGCACGTGGCGACCGGCATGAAGCTGCGTGACCTGGCCTCCGCGTCCATCCAGTACAGCGACAACACCGCGGCCAACCTGGTCATCGCCGAGCTCGGCGGCCCGGCGGCCGTCCAGCAGTCGCTGCGCGACCTGGGCGACTCGACCACCAGCGTCGACCGCACCGAACCCACCCTCAACGAGGCGACCCCGGGCGACACCCGCGACACCAGCACGCCGCACGCCCTCGCCGCCGACCTGCGCCGCTACGTGCTCGGCGACGTCCTCACCGAGGGCCGGCGCGGGCTGCTGACGGACTGGCTGGTCGGCAACACGACCGGCGGCCCGTACGTCCGCGCGGGGGTGCCCGCCGACTGGAGGATCGGCGACAAGACCGGCAACGCGGGCTACGGCACCCGCAACGACGTCGCCGTGGCGTGGCCGTCGGGCGGGCGCAGCCCGATCGTGATCGTCGTCCTGTCCGATCGCGGCAAGGCGGGCGCCACCTCCGACGACGCCCTGATCGCCCAGGCGACGAAGACCGTCGTCAGCACCCTCGGCTGAGCCTCCCCGACCGGGCCGCTGCGCGGCAGGTTCGGCGGCGGTGGGGTCGGCGGCGGTGGGTTCGGCGGCGGTGGGTTCAGCGGCGGTGGGTGGCTGCCGCGATGCGGACGAACGAAGGGATCAGCGGGTTCGGGTCGCCCTCGTTCCACGCCACCACCACACGGCTGGGCGCCATGTCGGCCAGCGGTACCGCGGTCAGTCCCTCGGGCATGCCGTGCCCGAGGGGGGTGATGCCGACCGTGCCGTTCCAGAGCACGGCCTGCCGGCACTCCTGGACGGCCCTCACCGCCGGTCCCCCGCGCGGCCGGCCGCCGGTCCAGTACGCCCCCCACAGCGGGTCGGTGCCGTCCGGGAACCGGAACCAGCACCGGTCCGCCAGGTCGGCCAGCTCCAGGTGCGTGCGGCCGGCCAGGGGGTCGTCGGTGCGCAGCACCGCGCCGACCGGGTCGGTGCGCAGCTCGTGCACGGTCAGGCCGGTCTCGTCGAAGGGGGCGCGGGTGAGGGCGATGTCGACCCGTCCGGTGCGCAGTCCGCAGGTGGGGTCGGTCAGGTCGGTCTCGCGGATGCGGACCTCGATGTCCGGGTGTCGCTCGCGGTAGGCGTTGGCCAGGCGCAGGGCGCCGAGGTCGGTGCCGTCGCCGAGCAGGCCGACGGTGACGGCCGTGGGGCCGGCTTCGGCAACGACGCGTGCGCGGATCCGGTCGGCGCGGTCGAGGAGGGTGCGGGCTTCGTCGAGCAGGACGGTTCCGGCCGGGGTGAGGGTGACGCCCCGGGCGGAGCGGTGCAGCAGGGTGGCGCCGAGGTCGGTTTCCAGCTGCTTGATCGCCCGGCTGAGCGGGGGCTGGCTCATGTGCAGCCGGGCGGCGGCCCGGCCGAAGTGGAGTTCCTCGGCGACCGCGACGAAATAGCGCAACGTCCGCAGCTCCATGCTGCGACGATACCCGTGCGGTATCGGGCACGCGCGAAGAGGTCTTGGACGGCCGGGGTGCCGGGGCGGTGGAATCGAGGCATGAACGACGCATCGCTTTCCGACCCCGCCGTCCACGTGGCCGGCGTCCGGGAGATCGCCCCCGAGCTGCTGGTGGTCCCGGACCGCGGGATCCCGCTGGTTCCCAACATCGGCATCATCGGCGGCACCGAGGCCGTCCTCGTCGTCGACACCGGCATGGGCACCGCCAACGCCGAGCAGGTCCTCTCCCTGGCGTCCGAAGTGGCCGACGGGCGCCGCCTGTACCTGACCACCACGCACTTCCACCCCGAGCACGCCTTCGGCGCGCACGTCTTCCACGGCCGGGCCACCTACCTCGCCAACCGCGCCCAGGCCGAGGACCTGAAGGTGAGGGGAGCGGGCTACCTGGAGATGTTCCGCGGGTTCGGCCCGCCGGTCGCCGACCGCCTCGACGGCGACGTCCGCGTGGTCGCCCCCGACGTGGTCTACGACGACGGGTACGACCTGGACCTCGGCGGCCGCCGCGTACGACTGCGGGCCACCGGCCGGGGCCACACCAAGGGCGACCAGGTGATCGAAGTACCCGACGCCGGCGTCCTGTTCACCGGCGACCTCGCCGAGACCGGGCAGTTCGCGATCTTTCCCTGGTTCCCGCCGCACGACACCGACGTCTCCGGGATCGGCTGGCTGACGGTGATGGAGCGGCTGGCGGCTGACGGGCACCGCACGGTCGTCCCCGGCCACGGCACCGTCGGCGGCCCGCAGGTCCTCGGCGACGTCCGCGACTACCTGCGCGAGCTGCGGGACGAGACCTGGCGGCGGCGCGACTCCGCCATGGGCGGGAGCGAGATCGTGGCCGAGGTCCGGGCCCTGCTGATCGAACGGCACCCCGAGTGGACCGGACAGGAGTGGATCGAGAAGGGCGTCGGCTGCCTGTGCACCGAACACCCCACCGTCACGGACCAGGACCCGACGGACTGAGAAACGGGTGGGATGAGAATCGGGTGGGCGCGGCCTCGCGGGCCCACCGCCGATGCTGCTTCGACCAGTCACCCCGAAAGCGGCAGTTGCTGGACAGCGCGCCCGCCACCGTCGTCTCGGGCGCCCCGTTCGACATCGCCGCGCCCATGGCGCGGGACCTGTGAGCGGCCGGCGTGCCGACCGCCCTCCGGTGCGGCTGGTGCCGACGCACCCTGCCCGGATACACCACCCCCTGACCCGCCCACCACAACAGCGCCGGCGGACACCACGGACGGCCCGGCACGGCCCGCCGCCACCCAACGGCCACCCGGAACGACAGCGCGGTGGCCGAGCCGGCGGGCCGCGCGCCGAAGGCGCCCACCAGCGGCCGGCGGGGCGGGCGGCACTTTCAAGGTCGCGCCCTTGCCCGGCACACAGCGTTGATCACGACGCACCCCGTACGACTGCTACCAGGTCAGGCGAGCTGTTCACGCGTTCTTCCAGGTCGGCTGCCCGCCCAGCCACAGTGGGCCTGCTCGCTGTCTGCGCTCTGGGGGCCGGCACATGAGCACTCCGGCCGATGGCCGCCCGGCCTCGCCGGCGAGGAGGTCGAACCGCGCGGTCCCGTCGGGACCGGAGCGGCCCGCTTCCTCGCCGGCGATTTCACGAACCGGTGATCACCCGGTTGTCAGCCTATCTGGCAGCTGAACCAGTTGGTCCACGTGCCGCTGCTGTTGATGGTGTTGCACCACTGACCGCCATTGCTGCCGGTCAGCCACAGGAGGGGGGAACTGTTGTAGTCCAGGACCCAGACACCGTCCTGGACGTCGCTGCTGTCGCCGAGGAGGTCCCAGCTGGACCACGGTCCGTTCGCGGTGGTCTGGTAGGTGTGCCAGATCCGGCGGTCGGTACCGACGAGCACGTACTCGATCCGGTTGCCCGACCAGATCAGGCGAGTGACCCTGGTGCCGCACAGGTAGGGTGCGGCGGGCGCACCGTCATGGACGGGGGCCGGGCAGCTTCCGCCGATGGTACTTGTGCTGTCCGGGCTTTCGGTGATGCTCTGCACGCTGACGATGGTGGACCCGTTCGGGGCCGGTGCCGCCGACGCCGGTGTGGCGGCGACTCCGAGCGCGAGCGAGGCCGCGGCGACGGCGACTGCGGCGAAAGTACGCATCTTGATCATGGAATTCCCCTCCCGTAGGTGACAGCGGGCCGCTTCCGAATGGAGGCGGCCGCTCTCACCAAGGAGATTAGAAGCCGGAGCCCTCCGGTAGGCGGCTCCTGACGGACGGGAGGACGCGCTGTCAAGAACCGGCGACGCTGCGCCAAGTCGCCGCCTGCCCACCACCCCGCGGACTCCCCCACCGTCCATGCCGGGCCACCGTCCCGGCCCGGCCCGGCTCGGCTCGGCTCGGCCCGCTCGTGGTGGTGGTTCGGAGCCCCTGAGCTGGTCTGCGGTCGAGTCGGGGGGCGGGGAGCCGCCTGCGGCGATGCGCGTCCGTTCCTGGTGCCCGGCGGTGTTGTTCGACAGGATGTTCCGGTGGCGAACCTGACCCGGATCTGGACGATGACCCGTACCAACTTCCGCGCGGCCGACCCGGTCGAGCGGTGGACCGCGCGCGCGGCCTGGGTGGTGTTGACCGCGACGGCCTGGCTGGCGGTGATGTTCACGACCGTCTGGGGGGCCATGGTCGCCGGGGTTCCCACCGGTACCGTGGGGTGGTTGGCGGTCGTCCTCTCGCTGGCGGTTCCCGCCGTCTCGCTGGTCGCCGTCACCTCCGAGCCCGGCGGGCGCCTCGGCGCGCCGGCGTTGACGGTTGTCCTCCTGCTGGCGGCCGCCGTGCTCGTCGTCGCCTTCGTCTGAGTCGAGTTACACGACTCCCGGACGGCCTCTGCGGGTGCGTCCTGTCAGGGTGTTCGCGCCGGGGACGCCCTGAACTCGGTTGATTCGTCGAGGCGTTCGAGAGGCCGGACTGCGGGCTCCCGGAGCGCACGCAGGCGTTCGCCCGGCACGCCGCCCAGGAGTTGGGGGTCGAGGTGCGGGCAGTGGGCACGGTCGAGGAGGCGGTGCGGGAGCGCGACGTCGTGGTCGTCGCGACGAACAGTCCGGTGCCCGCCCTGGGCGCCGGCTGGATCGCACCGGGCACGCACGTGACGACGCTCGGGCCCAGGTCGCTCTCGCGCCACGAGGTCCCCGCCGCCCCGCCCGGTCGTCAGCGCGAAGGCGGCCTTTGCTCAGCATCACGCCGGCGACCGGGCGCAGGTCAGCAGTTCACGATGGTCGAGACGGTCGCGGTCGATTGGGGCCAGCCGGGCTGGTGACGCCGACGCTGGTCAGCCGGAAGGAGACCTGCTGGTCCTGCCAGGCCGGGCTGGCCGGAGTGGCGCGCCCGAACACGTACACCTGGCCTCCGTTGGTGTTGATGCAGGCCCTGATCGTGAGGTAGTTCGGCGCGCCCGGGTCCCCGCAGACGGTGGTGCCCGTCATGCCGGCGACGGATGCGGATGCGGTGGCGGCGGAGGCGGAGGCGGTCTGAGTGCCGGTCAGCGCCGCCGGAGCGGCGAGAACGGCAGCAAGGCGTTTCAAGGGGCCCTCCTTCGTCCGGTTCTCTCGGCGAGCGCTGACAGCACTGTGACATGTCACATGGTTCTTACGGCATTGTGGCAGCCCACCGCGAACAGTGCGCCGAGTTCACTCAAAGACAGCCGTCCTGCCGGACCATCGGTCCGAACGGGAAGCTCGCGCCCACCGGCGCTGATGGCTTCCCCAACCTCCGGGCCGGTGCCCGTGGACCACGGCGAGGAGGTGTTCTACGGCACCAACGGCCGGATCCTGGTCGAGGCGGTCAGGGTCGGCGGGAACCACGCCCGGACGGACACGTCCGACGTCTCGGCCGCCAAGGAGGCGTACCCGGCCGCGCAGCGGGCCCTGACGGAGTGCTCGCCGGAGGAGGCGGCCACAACCGAGCGGTCCACGGACAGCACGTCGCACCGCGCCCCGAACGAGCGGGCCTCCGGCGGAGCCGGGCACGCGGATCGGCTCCGCCGGGCGCGGGAGGGATCCGGGGGCCGATCGGATGAGACGGGCCGGAGCATCCGCGCAGGGCGCGTGGACGGCGGGCGCCGAAGTGATTCTCCGCGATGGAGCGTCCGGGTGACGGCCCGTCATTGCGTGCTAGAACCATCGACGGCCGTGAACGCCCACCCGCGATCACCGCCCCCTGCACCGCCGTACCGCTGCACCGCCGTACCGCTGCACCGCCGTACCGCCGCACCGCGCACCTTCCGGCCGCATTTCCACCGAAGGAGAAAACATGTCCGTCACACGCACCATACGGACCGCGCGAACCGCGCTGCTCGCCGCCTTCGCCGCGCTCACCCTGCTGCTCACCGGCGCCGCCACCGCGACGCCGGCCTCCGCCACCGCCACGGGGCTGGACGACACCTGGGCCTGCTCCGTCCCGTCCGGCTACGTCTACGAAGGGGTCGTCTTCAGCCAGACGTGCAGCGGCGGCGGCAGCTGGAAGTCGCCGCAGTACCACCTGCGCACGCCCGTCGACGGTCTCACCTCCTGCTCGACCGCCCCGGGCTTCACCTACGACTCCGCCGGCTCGTCCACCACGTGCAGCCTGACGCAGGGCGTGCCGTCCACCACCTTCCACCTCCGCACGCCGGTCAGCGGCATGTGGGCGTGCAGCGTCCCGAGCGGTTTCACCTACCGCGCCACCACCTCGAACCTGGACTGCGCCACCGTCCGGGGCGTGCCGACCACCAAGTTCCTTCTGTCCCGCTGACCGGCCGAGCCGGAACGCGGGAACGGGTGGGCCGCCCCGCAGCGGCCGGGCGGCCCACCCGTCGGCCGTGATCGGGTGGCGGGCTTCTCCGCCGGGCCGGCGATGACGCACGGCTCCGCTCTCCGGCCGGAGCCCCGCCCCCTGGGCAGTCGCCCGGTCGGGGGCGGGGCTCCGAACAACGTACGGTTCGCGGTTATCCGAAGCCGCGGGCGTCCTGCTTCAGCGCGGTGTCCACGGTCAGCGCGGTCGCCACGACCAGGCTGAGCAGCGGGTCGGCGAGCGGGCGGTGGATCTGGAGCACGTAGTTGTCGGCCGTGGTGAACATCGTCTTCGCCAGGCCTTCCCAGGTCTTGGTGATCCGGGCGACCTCGTTGTCCGTCTCGTCGACGATGGAGAAGTTCCAGGCCCGCCAGTTCTCCGCCTTGATGGCGCCGATCTTCTGACCGCCGACCTCCAGCGAGAAATTGATCTTCCCGATGGCGTTCTGCTGGATGATCTGGCCGACCTCCTGGCCGTTCGGACGCTGCACGATCACCCGCGACTTGATGAGCTTCGCCGGGCGGGTCAGCAGCAGCACCGGGGTGCCCTGCGCGTCACGGATCTCCAGCTTGTGGGTCAGGTACTGGTCGAGGGAGGAGAGCAGCCGCAGCACCTTGCGCAGAGCGCTCTGGCCGACCTGGACCACCGAGCCCAGCGTGGCGCCCTGCTGGTCGAAGACGGAGTACTCGTTGGTCAGCTCGATCAGCTTGGCCTTCTGGTTCACCACCAGGACCGGCTCGGAGAAGAGGGTGCCGCCGCCACCGTAGACCGGTCCGACGCCCGCCTGCTGCTGCACCTGGCGCTGCACCTTGGCGGAGTCGCCGGCCGGGGCGGCCGGCTGCCCGGGGAAACCGGGGGTGTTCGTGTTCTGGGACATGGCGGGCAGGCTAGGCCCAATCCTCTGTGGGGAGCTAGATCGTTTTGAACGGCCCGCGGGTTCGTCAGGGACCTCGCGTTGCGAAGTTGACCTGCGGGTTTGGGTGTTGCGGACGACAGTCGGCCGGCACCCGACGCGGTGGATGTGTCCGATGTCACATCCGCTGATCGTGCGTGGGCGGATGACGGCCTGCCTCGCGGCCGGCCGTCCCAACGCCTGGACGACGGGAACCTGTGCCCTGCCGGATACCGGGCGCGGGGAGACGACCTCCCCGGACGCGCGGGACCGCCAGCACCGGGAGCGTGCGGCGGCGGCACGACGGCGGCCGGAGTGCGGAGGCCACGGCAACCCTGCCGGGGGCCAACGGCGTTGATGTCGGCCGTCGTGCCGCGTCGGGTTCGGCCTCGGGCCGGCCGTGCCGGTTCGCCGCGGGTCCGGTCAGGCCGTCGGCGAGTCATTGCCGAGTCTTTGCCGAGTCATTGATGGTTGGTGAGGTGGCGGGATAGCTTCACTCCTGCACCACGCGTCCTGTACCACCCGTCCTGTTCCTGCCCGGCCGGCGCGCTGTCCTCGGCCGGGTCCTGCACCCGGATGATGTGGAGACCACATGGCTCGACTGCGTTCCTTACTGCGACTCGGCCCGGCCGTGCCGATCGTGCTGTCGCTGACCGCCTCACTCGGATTCCTCCCCACGCCGGCCTCGGCGACGCCCCGGGCGCAGTACGCCGCGCAGGCCGAGGACGCGCACCCCCTGGCGTACGTCGTCAACACCAGGACCGACCGTCGCACGATCGCCGAGGTGCAGCGGGCCGTCGCCGCGGCCGGCGGCACCGTCGTCGTCACGTACGACGGGATCGGCGTCATCGTCGCCCACTCGGCGAACCCCGACTTCGGCAGGCGGATGCGCGCGGTGCGCGGAGTGCAGTCGGCGGGCGCCACGCGGACCGCGCCGCTGAGCGCGGCGGGGACCACCGACGAGGGTGGGGTGCGGCGCCTCTCCGAGGCCGAGGCGGCGGGGATCGCGAAGGCGTCCGGCAGCGGCACCGAACCCCTCGAAGCCGAGCAGTGGGCCCTGCGGGCGATCGGCGCGGACAAGGCCGCGGAGATCAACCCCGGCAGCAGCAATGTCACGGTCGCCGTCATCGACACCGGCGTCGACGACACCCACCCGGACCTCGCCGCGAACTTCTCCCCCTCGCAGTCCGCGAACTGCGCCAGCGGCAAGGCCGACACCGCGTACGGCTCCTGGCGGCCGGTGGACGCGGACTACTTCCACGGCACGCACGTGGCGGGCACGATAGCCGCGGCCCGCAACGGCGTCGGCGTCGCGGGCGTGGCACCCGGGGTGAAGGTCTCCGGCATCACGGTCTCCCAGCCCACCCCGCGCCAGCTGATCTACGCCGAAAGCGTCGTCTGCGCCTTCGTGTTCGCCGCCGACCACGGTGTGCAGATCACCAACAACAGCTACTACGTGGACCCGTGGCAGTACAACTGCCTGGACGACCCCGACCAGAAGGCCATCGTCGACGCGGTCGACCGCGCCCAGCTCTACGCGCAGCGCAAGGGCACCCTCAACGTCGCCGGGGCCGGCAACGCCAACCACGACCTGGCCTCCGACGGCTTCACCGACGGTGGCAGCCCCAACGACTCCACCCCGGCGAGCCGGACGGTCGACCCGCACAGGTGCTGGGACCTGCCCGCACAGCTGCCGGGCGTCGTCACGGTCGGCGCGACCGGCGCCAGGAACGCGAAGGCGTACTACTCCAACTACGGCCTCGGCGTGATCGACGTCGCGGCGCCGGGCGGTGACCGGTACCAGGCCTCGGACACCCCGTCCGGGGAAGGCGGCATCCTGTCGACGCTGCCGAACAACCAGTACGGCTACGAGCAGGGCACGTCCATGGCCACGCCCCACGCCTCCGGTGTGGCCGCGCTGCTGAAGTCCGCCCACCCGGAGGCGACCCCGGCCCAGTTGCAGGCACTGCTCAAGGCCCAGGCGGACAACCCGGGGTGTCCGGCCGGCCCGGCCGACCCGCACGGCGGGAACGGGGGGAACGGCGGCGGTTCCGGGGACGCCGTCTGTGCGGGCGGCAAGCGCGTCAACGGCTTCTACGGCTTCGGCATCGTCAACGCGCTGCGCGCGGTCGAGTAGCCGGCACCGCACCGGCCCCGCCGCCGCGGGCGGGCGGCGGGCGGGCCGTGGCCTTCGTCCGACACGCGCACGCCGCCCGGGAGTTGGCGGGCTCCGGGGACCACCGGGCGGTCCCCGGCGGCCGGCCACCTGCTGCGGCGGCGCCCGCCGGACGTCGCCGCGCTGCGGGCGGCCCTTGGATAGGGTGCCGGGATGGCCCTCGACTCCCCCCGGCTGCTGCGTGCCGATGCCGCCCGCAACGCGGAAAAGATCGTCCGGGCTGCCCGGGAGGTCTTCGCCGAGCAGGGCCCCGACGCCCACCTCGACGACGTGGCGCGCCGGGCCGGCGTCGGGGCCGCCACGCTCTTCCGCCGCTTCCCCGACAAGGCCGCGCTGCTGCGGGCCGTGCTGGACCAGCGTTTCGGCGAGCACGTCCGTCCCGTCATCCAGGCTGCCGCGCACGACGCCGATCCCGCGTCCGGGCTGGTCCGTGTGCTGGAGGCGGCCCTGGAATCGGTGGCCGGCGACTACAACGTGCTGGCCGCCGCCCGCGCCGCCGGCGTGCTGACCCCGGCAACCGGGGAGGAGTTCTTCGCCGCGCTCGACGCCCTCCTGACGCGCGGTCAGGACGCGGGCGTGATCCGCGCCGACCTCGTGCCCGACGACCTGCACCGCATCGTCGTCATGCTCGTCTCGGTGCTGTGGACGATGGAGGCCCGGGAGGACGGCTGGCGCCGGTACCTGGCCCTGGTCCTCGACGGCCTGTCCCCCGCCGGGGCCCGCCCGCTGCCCTGTCCCGCCCCCGCGCTGCACACCCGTACGCCCTGACGTCCTGACGTCCTGACGTCCTGACGTCCTGACGCCGTGACGCCCTGATGCCTGACGCCGGGGCAGGTGCCGGCCGCCACGTCGGGCGGCCGACACCACCGGCACCGCCGGCACCACCGGCACCACCGGCACCGCCGTCCGTCAGCGCGCCGGGCGCAGCCGGATCGCCGAGGCCGGGCACATGGCGGCCGCCTCGCGGGCCTGTTCCGCCGCCGGGCCGCCGGGGTCGGCGGCGAGCACGACGACCCGCCCGGACTCGTCCTGGTCGAACACCGACGGCGCGGTCATCGCGCACTGCCCCGACGACACGCACCGCGAGGTGTCCGCCTCCACCCGTGCGGCGGGCCGCTCGGGCCGGTGGTCCCCGTTCACCACAGGACCGGGACCTCGCCGATGCCGCCCGCCAGCCGTTCGGAGTGGTCGCGCAGGCTGCGCGCGTCCACCGCCAGCCGCAGGCCGGGGAAGCGCCGGAACAGCGCGGTCAGCGCGATCCGCATCTCGGTGCGGGCGAGCGCGTTGCCGATGCAGTAGTGACCGCCGTGTCCGAAGGCCAGGTGCGCGTTGGGGGAACGCGACGGGTCGAAGGCGTCCGGTTCCTCGAAGGCCCGCCCGTCCCGGTTCGCGGCGTTGATGGCCACCAGTACCGCCTCGCCCCGCGCGATCGCCGTCCCGGCGACGGTGACGTCCTCGCGGGCGTAGCGGGTCAGGCCCAGGGCGCCGGGGGCGGCCATCCGCAGGACCTCCTCCACGGTGGCGCGGGCGGAGCCCTCGGGGTCGGCGGTGAAGCGGTCGCGCCGGGCGGTGTCGCTCAGCAGGAACAGGACCCCCAGGTCGATCCGGGTCGACGTCGTCTCGTGGCCCGCGAACAGCAGTCCCACCGCCAGGCGGGTCATCTCCTCCTCGGTGAACGAGGGGTCCTGTGCCTGTGCGGCCAGGATGTCGCTGATCACGTCCTGCCCCGGCCGCTTGCGCTTCTCCGCGGCGACGGCGGCGACGTACGCCTCGAACTCGGCCATGGCCGCGGCCCCGTCGGCGCCGCCGTACAGCGCGGCGATCCGTTCCGACCAGCCGCGCAGCAGGTCCCGGTCCGCGACCGGCACGCCCAGCAGCTCGCAGATCACCATCACCGGCAGCGGGAACGACAGGTGGTCGTGCAGGTTGACGGCACGTTGCGGATCCCGCGAACGGTCCTCGTCCATCGCGTCCAGGCAGGACTCGGCGAGTTCCCCGATCCGCTCGCCCATCCGGCGCATCCGCGGCGCGCTGAACGCGGGCGCCAGCATCCGGCGCATCCGCGTGTGTTCGCGGTCCTCCTCCTCGGGCGTGACGGCGGGGCGTGTGTGCAGCGCCGAGGCCGAGATCCTCGGGGCGTCCTCGGTGTCGGGGCGCAGCCGGGAGAACCGGGTGTCGCTCAGGATCACCCGGGTTTCCTCGTAGCGGGTCACCAGCCAGGCCGGGTCGCCGGCGGGTGTCGTCACCCGGGTGATCGGGCCTTCCTCGCGCAGGCGTGCGAGCAGTGGCGCCAGGTCCAGGGCGTTGGGGCGTTCGAAGGGTAACTGCGGTGCGGGCGCGGTCATGGTCTCTCCTCACCGGCCGAAGGGCCACAAGAGCAGGGGACGCTTGGCGGAGCCGCTCTCTCCCGCACGGCCGGGCCAGGACGGACGAGTGGCCTTCCGAACCGGCAAGTGAGAGTCAGCTCTCTCTTCTCTCGGGAGAGTAACACCGTCGGCACGCACAGTCAGCCACTCCTGGACCGCGCGCACTGAAAGGGCGGCGGGTGCGGAAACCGGGCAGCGGAAACCGGGCACCGGCGCGGCGATGAGTTTTCCGGCCCCGGAAGGTCTACATCTCGACGGGGACGACCAACTCACCGGGAGTGCAGACATGGGCCTCATCCACATCGAACTGTTCGCGACCCTCGACCTCGTCGGGCAGGCGCCCGGCGGCCCCGACGAGGACCCGGTGGGGTTCCCGTTCGGCGGCTGGCAGGCGCCCCTGATCGACGAGGGCACCGGGGCGCAGATCCTCGCCGCGTACGAGGGCACGGACGCCCTGCTGCTCGGGCGGCGGACGTACGACATCTTCGCCGCCTACTGGCCGCACCAGAAGGAGGGCGAGATCGCCGAGCTCTTCAACCGCGTCCCGAAGTACGTGGCCTCGCGCGGCACGCCCGGCCTCCCGTGGGCCGGGTCCACGCTGCTGGGCCCGGACCTGGCCGGCGCGGTGCGCGAGGTCCGTGACCGGCACGAGCACGTGAAGGTCGTCGGGAGCCTGGACCTGGTGCAGACCCTCCTGCGGGAGAAGCTCTTCGACCGTCTCGACCTGTGGGTGCACCCGATCGTGCTCGGCGTCGGGAAGAAGGTGTTCGACGGTGGCGCGGTGCCCACGAACCTGACGCTCCTCGAACCGCCGGCGGCCGGTGCGCAGGGCACGGTGTTCCTGCGCTACGGGCTCGCCGACGGCACGCCCGGGACGGGCGACATGAGCGCGCCCGACCGCGGTCTCGGGCACGACGACGTCCGGTGATCCGATGACCCGTGCAAGGTGCCACCGGGTCCAGGTGGTCGACCTGATCGACACCGCCGAACGCGAGTCCGGCGTGCGGGACATCGCCCGGCAGCCCTCGCACAGCCGGACGCCGGACCGGAGGGCCGAGCGGCCCGGCGGGCACACCGCCCGCCGGGCCGCCCTGTCCCCGGCCATCGGCCACCGGCTATCCGGCCGATCGCGCCCGCCGACGGAGCAGCGACCTGATGCCCCGTACCGTGTCGACGGTCAGTCGCAACGCCCCGATCCCGACCGACAGTTCCGTACCGTGCTCCCGCACGAAGTCCACGACCGTCAGCAGTAGATCCATGTGAACCGTTCCCTCCCTGTGCGCCACCGCGGCCCCGTCGGCCGCTGTCTCCGGTGTACGGAGGTGCGGGGCTGTCCTGAACGGCCGTCGGACAGCGGCCGGACAACGAGGCCGCGGCCTGGACGGATCGTGTCCGTCCGGCGTCCCGGGGACGTCCGACCGGACACCGACGCCGTACGCTCGGGACACATCGATCGGCCGGGAGGGAGTGGCAGTGGGCTTCGGTGAGGTGGACGCTGACGCGCCAGAGCCGGTGCGGGAGTTGGCGGGCCGGCTGGGCGAGGTGGCGCGGGCGGCCGGTTATTCCGGCGTGCGGGATCTGGCGGCCGGCACCCGCGTGGGCAAGAGCACGGTGTCGGACGTGCTGACCGGCAAGCGCGTCCCGACCTGGGAGACGCTCAAAGCCCTGCTGCTCGGATGCGACGCCGCTCCGAACCGTGACTGGGCCGACGCGCACAAGGCCGCCGGGGACGCCCTGGAGGCGGCGAAGCACGCGGCCAGGGGTGGTGGCGACCCCGTGCGGGCCCAGCCGGTGCCGTCCCGGCCCGCCGGCCCCGGCACCTTCTCCATCCGCCCGCCGTACGGCGAACTGCCGCCCCGGGTCCGAGGACGCGACGAGTTGCTGGACCTGTTGGAGACCCGGCTGTCCCAGGGCGACGGCCGGCCCCAGATCCTCCACGGCATGGGCGGCTGCGGCAAGACCACGCTGGCCCTGCACCTCGCCCGCCGGGCCCGGGACCGGGGCTACCGGGTGTACTGGGTGTCCGCCTCCTCACCCGACCGCCTGGTCACCGGAATGCGGGAGGTCGCGCGCGAGTCGGGCGCGGCCCCGGACGAGATCGAGGCGGCCTGGGCCGGCCGGATCAGCGCGACCGATCTGGTCTGGCGGGAGCTGGACGGCGCGGAGCACCCGTGGCTGCTGGTGGTCGACAACGTCGACGAGCCCTCGTGGCTGGCCGCGGAGAGCGGCGCGCCCGGCGACGGCACCGGCTGGCTGCGTTCGAGCCGGGCCGGGATGACCGTGGTCACCACCCGGGTGGGAAGCCCCGGGATCTGGGGGCACGAGGCCGACACCCACCGGGTCGGCGTGCTCGTCCCGGCCGACGGCCGGGACGTCCTGCTGGACCTCGCGGGGGAGGCCGGGGATCCGGACGAGGCGATGGTCCTGGCCCAGCGGCTCGACGGGCTGCCGCTGGCGCTCAAGCTCGCCGGATCGTACCTGGCCAGGTCGGCGCGGGGCGCCG
This sequence comes from Kitasatospora sp. NPDC048715, assembly GCF_043198905.1. Lineage (NCBI taxonomy): Bacteria > Bacillati > Actinomycetota > Actinomycetes > Kitasatosporales > Streptomycetaceae > Kitasatospora > Kitasatospora sp. NPDC048715. Next base: position 91,622 of record NZ_JBICVH010000005.1, read on the forward strand.
GGCTGCTGCGGCACCGGGACGGCCGTCCCGGCGGCCGGGTCCGCGGCTTCACCGCCTACGCGGAGGCGTTGGGCGAGGCGGGGGCCGGCTTCCTGGACCAGGGCGGGACGTGGCGCGGCGACGACGCCGGGACCGAGCAGTTCCACCGCCGGCTGATCGGACGCACCTGGGAACTCTCCCTCGACCTGCTGGAGGAGCAACGGCTGCCCGAGGCCCGGTCCCTGATGCGCCTGCTGTCGTGCTGCGCCCTGACCCCCTTCCCGGTGGGACTGCTCGACATCGACCCGCTGCCGCTCCCGGGCGCGACGGCCCGGGGAGCCGACGCGGAGCGGGTGGACCGGGCGATCGAGGCGCTGATCGACCTGGGCCTGCTCGACGTGGTGGACATCGGGTCGGGCGGCTCGTCCGACGGGCACGACCCCATACCGTGCCTGGCCAGCCACCGGCTGGTGCTGGAGGCCAACGCCCTGCGGCTGGCCGAAGGCCCGGCCGAGGACCGGACAGCCGTGTGGCGGGCGGCCGCGGAAATCCTCGAACGGGGCGCGGCCCGCGCCCCGGAGCAGCCCGGGAACTGGCTCTGGTGGCGGCTGCTCTTCCCCCACGTCGTCGCCGCGCTGGCCGCGGCACCGGGCGGTGACGAGGACGCCGTGCTGCTACCCCTGCTGCGGGTCGGGCTCGGCGGCTTCGCCTTCAAGGTCTTCGCGGGGGCGGAGGCCGACCAGGAACTGGCCGGCCTCCTCGAACGGCGCGCGGCCTTCCTGCCCCCGGACCACCCGCTCCGGCTGTCGATCCGTCACCGCGCGGTGCTCGCCGACAGGAACCGGGCACTCCGGGGCGAGGAACAGCTGCGGGAGCTGGAACACATCGTCACCCGGCAGGCGCAGACGCTCGGGGCCGACAGTCCCGAGACCCTGATCACCCGCTTCGACCTGGCCGGTCACCGATTCTCCCTGGGCATGCTGTCCGAGGCGGAGCTGGTGACCGAACTGCACGCCATCCGGCTGCTGCGCAGTCGGGTACTCGGCCCGCACGACCCGTACACGCTGCTCACCCAGAGAGCGCTGTCCCAGCTGACCACGGCCCGCGGGTACGACGAGGAACACCTGGGCGAGTTCGAGCGGCTGCTGGCCGAGCAGACGGCGCAGCTCGGCGCGGACCACATCGAGACGCTGATCACCCGGCACGACGTCGCGACCGCCCGGCGTTCCTGCCGGCCCGAGGAGGACGCCCAGGTCGAGGCCGAGCTGCGCGAGCTCCTGACGGACTGCCGCCGGGCGCTCGGTGCCACCGATCCGTACACGCTGCTGGTGCACGGGACGCTCGCCCATCTGATCGCGGAACGCGGCCACGGCGAGAGCGGCGCCGACGAGGAGTACCGGCAGCTGATCGAGCACACCCGGAGCCGGTCGGCGTCGGACCACCACTTCCTGCCGCTGCAGGACCGGCATCACATGGCCCACGCCCTGGACGCCGCCCAGCGGTGGGCCGAGGCGGAGATGGAGTACCGGTCGGTGCTGCAGGACCTCGAACGTGCCGGTGCCCAGGAATACGAGCTGTACTGGAACATGACGAGCTGCCTGGCGAAGAACCTCGTCCACCAGGGGCGGCGGGACGACGCGCTCGCCGAGTACGAAGGGGCCCTGTCGTCGTTGGACGGCAGGGGCCCGGTGCCGGCGCCGGTCCTCACGAGTGCGCTCCGGCTCCGGCACGAGCGGGCCGACCTGCTGAGCAAGGGCGGCCGGAGGGAGGAGGCCGAACGGGAGATCCGTGCGGTGCTCGCGATCCGCCTGGAGTCCGTGGACGGCATGGACTCCGTCGTCCTGTCCGAGCGCCACTGCCTGGCCCACCTGTTCGAGAAGCAGCAGCGGCACACCGAGGCGATCGACGAGCTGCGGCAGGTGGCCGACGCGTACGCCGACGTCCTCGGCCCGGCGGACAAGCAGAGCCGCGAGGCGGCCCTGTGCCTGGCACGGCTGACACGACTGCACGGTGACCGCGCCGAGGCCCTGCGGCTGTACGAGACCGTGCTCGCCGGGGAGAGCGCGGAGTACGGCCCGGACCACCCGGAAGCCCTGATGACGGCCTTCCGACGGGACCAGTGCCGGCTCGGCCTCGGCCTGCTCCGACGCGAGGAGGCGGTGGTGGCGTTCGAACACACCCTGGACGCGCTGACGTCCCGGGTCGGTGAGGACCACGAGTGGGTCACCACCGTCCGCGAGGTGCTGGCCGCCGCGCAGGCCGACGGGTGATCAGGGGGACGGGCCGACAGCAGGCCTGGTACTGCGCCCGTTGCGGCACCGCGCACTTCCCGCCCACCGCCGGACAGGGCACCGGGCCGCTCGGCCTCGCGGAGTTCCGCAAGGCGGTCTGGACAGCGGGCGGCTACGGCGACCTCGCCGAGCGGTACCGGCCGTAGGCCGTAGGCACGTGCCGGCAACCACGGTGTGCCGCCGGAGCGACCGCAGCGGGCGCGCGCCGGGCGGGCTCCGCGCAGGTGGATACGCTGGCGGAATGACCGGAGTACTGGAGTTCGGCGCGCTGCTGGCGCACCTGACGGACCGTCGGGCGATCGACGCCGCCGCGCTCTCGGCGGCGGCCGGCGCCGACCCGACGGAGCTGCGGGCCGTACTCGACGGGCGGGTGCCGACCGGACAGCTGCTCAGGGGCCTGGCGCCGGTGCTCGGGCTGCACGCCGCCGACCTGTTCGTCCTTGCCCGGCAGCCGGTGCCCGACGACCTGACGCCGGTCACCCGCAATCCGCACTGGTCGGTCGGCCCCGTCGTTCACAACACGATGGTCATGCCCGCCGAGAACCGGCGTCCGCTACTGGACGCGATCCGGGCGCAGCCCCTGGTGCGGCGGGAGGGGCGGGGCGGGATCGACCGGCCGTACCACCGGTACGAACCGGGGTTCGGGGCGGTGCTCCTTGAGCTCGCGCACAGTCGGAACCTCAAGTGGACGTGCACGGCGAAGGCCCTGTACGCGGTGACCGACGGGCGGATATATCTGTCGCCGTCCACGATCGGCGGGGTGGGCCGCGGCACCACCGAAGCGACCCCCGAGCTGGTGGCCGGCTTCGCGGGAGTGCTCGGCATCCCCGCGCCCGACCTGGCGGCGGTCGGCGGCATGCGCCTGCCGGACGACCTGCCGCCGCTCCACTCCCGGGCCGCGGACGTGGCCGCGGTCGTCCGGGAAGCCCGGCGCCTGACCACCGCCCAGCTGGAGGAGGTCGATCTCATCTCCCGCCACCTGGCCGGCCGCTGACCGCACTCCCCCACTGCGCACCGCCGGAGCCGGCCGGCCGTGACCGTCGGGCGCCGCGTCGGATCCACCGTCCTCGGCGCGCGTGCCCGGCTCCCCGGCCCTGCGGGCCTCAGGCCGAGGCTGCGGCTGCGGCGACGCAGAACTCGTTGCCCTCCGGGTCGGCCATCACGACGTGGTGCCCGTCGAACTCCTGCAGGACGGCCCCGCCCGCCTTCACCAGCCGCTCGGACTCCGCCTTGATCCGCGCCCACCGCTCACCGGGGCTGCCGTGTCCCGGCACCCGGACGTCGATGTGGAGCCGGTTCTTCGCCGTCTTCGGTTCGGGGACCTTGAGGATGGACAGGCGGGGGCCGACGCCATCGGGGTCGCAGAGCCACGCCCCGTCGTCCGCGGAGTCGTCCTCCGGCAGGTCGAACTGCGCGAGCCACTCCTCGCGGGTCTTGAAGGGAGCGGGCGGCGGCTCGTCGACATAGCCCAGTGCCGTCTTCCAGAACGCGGCGAGGAGCGGTGCGTTCGCGCAGTCGAGGGTCAGATCGATTCTGGCTGCCATGACAGGACCGTACTGCGCACCTCCGACAGCCGCGCCGCGAGTCGCGACTCGCGGGGCGCGGACCTGCGGGCCCGCGGGCCTGCGGGCCTGCGGGCTACGGCTCGGCGAGGGAGCCGCCGCCGAGGGCCTGGACGGCGGCGCCCAACCGCCACGCCTCGATGTCGCGGTAGTGGATCGGCCCGGGGCCGCGGCCGATGTTGCTGCCGACGAGGTGGAGGCGTTCGGTCCGCCACGGCCGGCCCACGAATCCCGCGAGCCCGGCCGCGGCCTGCGGCACGCTGGCGGGGTCGTCACGGCGGGCGCGTGCCAGGGTCAGGTGGGGGCGCAGCGGCCGGTCCCTGAAGGCGATTCCGCAGGACCCGACCACGTCCCGGACGTCGGTGGCGAGCCGGTGCAGTCCTTCCAGGTCCCCGTCGATGCCGGTCCACAGGAGTCGCTGGTCGAAGTGGCCGCCGCCGCGCAGGCCCAGGTGCAGGGCGGGGTGCGACGCGGCCGCGTCGGCCAGTGCCGATCGCAGCAGCGGCACCGCCGTGGACGGCTGTTCGCCGAGGAAGGCCAGGGTGATGTGCCAGTCCTCGATCCGGTTCCACCGCAGCCGCGGGTACCCGGCATATGCGGGCCGCAGGGCCCGGGCCAGTTCGTCCTTGGCGTCGTCGGGCGGGGCGAGCGCCACGAAGACGCGCAGGGTCGGGGGTGCGGGGTGATCGTCCACGAGGGGGGAGGGTAGCCGAGGGTCGGCGGCGCCCTCGACTCCACCGTACGAAACCATGCGGAACCATGCCGAACCGCACTGAACCGCGCGGAGCCGCGCAGAGCCGCGCCGAAGCGTGCGGAGCCGGCCGCTCGACGAGCGGCCGGCTCCACCACCGCGCCGCCGGTCCGGTCAGGACGGCAGCGTCTTGCTCGCCAGCACCTTCCCCTGGGCGTCGTACGCGGCGAGCCTGATGCCCTCCAGCGGGTGCGCGCCCGGGCCGTCGGCGGCCTTCTGACTGGGCCCCCAGACGTAGCCGGTGGCGTAGCCCGGTTCGCCGGGGAGCGAGGCGACGGTGGCCCAGTACGCCTGGCCGTCCACCTCGATGGCCATCCGGGCGACCTGCCCGGGACCGTGGTAGACGAGGTTGTACAGGCCCTCCTGGTGCTGCGGGGGGTTCCCGTAGTACTGCATGGTGATCTCGGTCGTGCCCCCCGCCCAGGAGTGTCCGGAGCACCCCGGGCCGCTCTTGTACGCGGGGGCGTCGTGGATGCAGATCTCCTGGTCCTTCAGCTGCATCCACCAGTCCGGGCGGCCCAGCGGCAGCTGCTGGCCGGGTTCCACCACCAGGGCCTCGGGGGCCGGCCCCGCCGGTGCCGGCGGGGCCTGCGAGGCGGGCCCGACGGCCCGGTCCCCGCCCTGCGCGGACAGGACGGCCCCCGTACCGGCCACCAGCGCGAGCGCGGCCACCACGGCCGACGCGCCCACCGCCATCCGGCGCCCCCGCCGCTGCCGGCGCACGTGGACCTGCACGGGCCCGGCGGACCAGTCCGCCACCGCGACCCGGGCCGCCTCGTCCCGCAGGGCGCCGCGCACCATGTCCTCGGTGTCCATCACCTGTTGCCTCCGTCCGTGCCGTCGATCGTCGAACCGGTGCCCGCCGCGTACGGGGCCAGCACCGGGTGGCTGCGCAGTTTCGCCAGGCCTCGGCTGGCCTGGCTCTTCACGTTGCCGAGCGAGCAGCCGAGCACTTCGGCGACCTGGTACTCGCTCATGTCCTCCCAGTAGCGCAGGACGACCACGGCCCGCTGGCGCTGCGGCAGTTCGGCCAGCGCCTGGAGCAGCACCGAGCGCTCCTCGACGTCGCGGTGGCCGCCGCCCGCGGTGTGCGCCCGATCGGGGAGGACGGGCACGAGCAGCTGCCTGACCCGGCGCCGCCGGTGACGGCTCAGGTTGTTGTTCACCAGGGCCCGGTGGACGTAGGCGTCCGGCTCCTCCAGGCGGCTGATCCGGGACCAGTTCCTGAAGACCTTCGCGAACGTCGCCTGCACCACGTCCTCGGCCTCGTGGTAGTCGCCCGTGAGCAGGTAGGCGGTGCGTACCAGGCGCCGCCAGCGGGTGGCGGCGAACCCCTCGAAGTCGAGCTCCCGCAGGCCGGGGCCGCCCGCGGAAGCCGGTGCCGTGCCGGGCCGGGGCCGGTCCTCCACCGGGATGTGCAATGCGCTCGCGGTCATCCGATTCCTCTTCGTCCACGCGACGACCCGACCGGACCGTCGCTCTGCCCTACTCACCGCCGCGCCGCCACAAGGGTTGCACGCAGGCGTCGAATCACCTGGGCGTCGAGCACAGTAGGGGGCTCACGAAGGGTCGAGCCGGTCGGGTTGTCGGCGCCGACGACGGCCGACGGCCGACGATCGACGGCCGGGCGTCCCGGTGCGGCGGCCTCGTCCGGCCGCCGCACCGGGACGCCGTCGGGTCAGAGCACGACCTCCTTGAGGAGGCCGGTCGCGACGTCGAGGACGAAGCCGCGCACGGCGTCCGTGTGCGGGACGAAGGGGCTGGTGCGGATCCGGGCGGCCGACTGGCGGACGTCCGTCTCCAGGTCGGCGAAGGCCTCGGCGGCCCACGGGGGCTTGACGCCGGTCTCCTCCCGGATCGACTCGCGGAAGGCGTCGTCGCCGAAGGTGAGCATGCCGCAGTCGGTGTGGTGGATGAGGATGATCTCCCGCGTCCCGAGCAGCCGCTGGCTGATCGCCAGCGAGCGGATGGCGTCGTCGGTCGCCACCCCGCCGGCGTTGCGGATCACGTGCGAGTCGCCCTCGGCGAGGCCGAGCGCGCCGTAGACGTTGAGCCGGGCGTCCATGCAGGCCAGGACGGCCGTGCGGCGGGCCGGCGGGAGCGGGAGCGGCCCGTCGAAGGCCGCGGCGTAGTCGGCGTTGTTGCGCAGGTAGTGGTCGGTGACGGTTTCGGTCATGGTGGACGGCTGTCCTTTCGGTGCGGTCGGATCGTGGTCGGCCGGGACGTGCGGGAGCCCTCCGTCCTGCACGCACGGGTGCGGGCCGCGTACGCCGAGGGGCGGGCAGCGGGCAGCACGGAGCGGCGGCGGTGCCGTTCGAAACGGAACGGCGCGGAACGGAACGGCGCGGAACGACGCGGCCGGGCGGAGCGGGCGATCAGACGATGACCGGACAGCCTGTGGAGTGGATGCGGCCGAAGTCGATGTGACGACGGCGGACGAGCACGGTCATGCGGGCACCGTACTGCCCGCCGGAGCGCCCCCGCCCGGGATTCGCCCGTTCTCCACTCCGCCGGGTGACCGCCCCCCGTGGACACCGGCACCCCGGTCCGGCCGTCCGTCCGTCCGGACCGGTGGATGACGGGGCATGGGCCTGCGGCCCTACGTCGGCGCGGCGGCGTACGCCGCAGGTTGGATCATGAACCCATCCTGGCGCCGTACGGGGTGCGGGGGCGGCGGAACGGAGACTGGAAGCAATTCCGAGGCACCGATTCTGCACAGAGGACTGGCATGGTTCTGCGAGACGGACGGACGATTTCCGCGCTGACCGCCGGCGCGGTGACGACCGCGCTGGCGGCGCTCACCCCCGTGACGGCGTTCGCGGCGGGCGATCCGCTCCAGCGGTACGCGCAGCAGCAACTCCGTTGGGAGCGTTGCGATGCGGACCGCCCGGCGGCGTTCGAGTGCGCGAAGGTCGAGGTGCCGCTGGACTACGCCGACCCCGGCGGCCGGACGATCGACATCGCGATGTCGCGGGTCAGGGCGGGCAGCGCGAAGCAGCGGCACGGCGCGCTGCTGATGAATCCCGGGGGCCCGGGCGGCCCGGGGCTGACCATGCCCGTGGAGATGGAGCCGCTGCTGCCGGCGGAGGTGCGGGACCGGTTCGACCTGATCGGGTTCGACCCGCGCGGCGCCGGGCAGAGCTCGCCGATCGGCTGCGACCTGAAGGCCGACGAGCGGACCTTCCAACACCCGTACTCGGCAGGGACGTTCGCGAAGGACGTGGCCTGGGCCCGGACGGTGGCCGACAAGTGCTGGGCCAAGGCGGGGGACGTGCTGCCGCACATCACCACCCGCAACACGGCGCGGGACATGGACGTCGTCCGGGCGGCACTGGGCGAGCGGAGGATCTCCTACTTCGGGCATTCGTACGGCACCTACCTGGGCGCCGTCTACGCCCAGATGTTCCCCCAGCGCTCGGACCGCTTCGTGCTCGACAGCGCGCTCGACCCGTCGCTCGTGTGGCGCGGGGGGCTCCGGGAGGCGTCGGCGGGGGCCGAACTCGCCTTCACCCGCTGGACCGAGTGGGCCGCCGCCCGCGACGCGGCGTACGGACTGGGGGCGACGGCGGCGGAGGTCCGCAGGACGTACTGGGACCTGGTCGCCCACGCCGACCGCACGCCCGTCCCGACCGGGGACGGGTCGCTCGACGGCGACGCCGTCCGGTCCGGCTACGCGGCGTTCGTCCACGTCGAGGCCGTCACCCCCTGGATCGTCGCGCTGAAGGCCGCCGCCGCGGGCGGGCCGGCCGCACCGGCGGTGCCGTCGGTCGTTCCGGCGGACAACACGGTCTCCGTCGCGTGGGCCGTCCTCTGCGGCGACACCCGCAACTGGCCGCGCGACCCCGAGCAGTACCGCCGGGACGCGGTCCGTGACCGGGCCCGGTACCCGCTGGCCGGCGACCTGGGGGCGAACATCCTGCCGTGCGCGTTCTGGAAGCCGGCGGGCGGCGAGCCGGCCACCGTGGTGAACAACGACGTCAAGGCGCTGATCGTGCAGAACCAGTGGGATCCGCAGGCGACGCTGTCCATGGCCCAGGGCATGCGGCGGGCGCTGCACGGTGCACGGCTGGTCACGGTGGCCGGCGGCGAGGGCCACGGCGTGGTGGTGGCCGGCCCCTCCTGCGCGGACGGCAGCGTCACCCGCTACCTGACCACGGGCCGGCTGCCCGCGAAGGACCTGACCTGCGGCGGTTAGGGCGTCCGCCTCCGGGCGCACTGGCGCGCCCGGCGGCGGAGAACGAGTGCCTCGGCCGGGGAAGCACTGCCCGATGGGCCACCGGCTAGGACAGCAGCTGCGCGGGGACGTCGGTGGCCCGGGTGAACACCGAGACCGGGTACTGGGTGTCGCAGTACTTGTTGCCGGTGGAGACCACGCCGATCACCACGCCGCCGGCCACCAGCGGCCCGCCCGAGTCGCCCTTGCAGACGCTGTCCGTCGTTCCGGCCCGCGGCAGGCCGCAGACCTTGAGCAGCGGCGAATCGCCGGGCGAGGTGTACGGGTCGCAGGAGGCCGGCGGAGCCAGCGTCAGCTCCGCCTGCTTGAGGTGGGTGCCGGGCCGCCCGTCCGAGCCGGTGCGCCCGAACCCCAGCAGCGTGGCCGTGCGGCCGTACCGGTACAGCGCCTCGTCCCCCTGCCGCGCGACCCGGACCGGTGTCTGCGGCAGCCGGCGGTCCAGGGTGAGGACGGCGGAGTCGTGGGCCAGGCCGGAGGTGTAGCGCGGGTCCACCCGGTAGCCCTTCACCCGGCGGACCTGGCCGCCGGGGCCGGTCAGGTCGGTCCGCCCGGCGATCACCCGCAGTGAGGTCGGGTCGGCCGCCTCGGCGACGCAGTGGCCCGCGGTGAGCACCTTGGTCGGCGCGATCAGCGCGCCGGTGCACCACTGCTCGCCCGTGGCGGTCTCCAGGGCCACGACGAACGGGTGGGACCTGGTCGTGGTGTCCGCTCCGCCGTGGACGGCGGCGGCCGGGACGGCCCCGGCGGCCAGCAGCCCGGCGGTGGCCAGCAGGACGGCGATCGGGCGTCGGTTCGAGGTGCGCATGGCAGGGCTTCCTTCTGGGTCGGGTGGTGCGTGGTGGGAGGCGTCCGGCGCGGTGGTCGCGCCCGGCGGCGGGCGGACGGCGTCGGCCGCCGTGGCCGCCGCCTCCGCGGAGGCCGGCGGGTCGGGCGGCCCCTCGGGCTCGGTGCCGGTCGCCGCCGGACCACAGAGTGGCCCGGGATCCGTCCCGCCCGCCAGCACTGCCCGGCGGTTCGGGACGCTGGAACGGTGAAACACCCCGTGACCTGCGCTTTTGTTGCCTCCTGGAACGCCGCGGCGGGACGAGGGGGCCCCTGGAACAGGCCTGGGGAGCGGCGAGGCGCACCGGCGCCGGTTCGCCGCCGCTTCGTCACCGCGTCCGGGTGGTCACCCACGTGACGGGGCGGGGCGGGCCGGTCTTCGATCCGGCTGAAATGTGGTCATTCCGGTGGCGGAGTGCGGCCGTCGTCGGCTTGCGCGAAGGGGCCGCGCCGGTTTGCCTGACATCACGTCACCCGGCATGTCCATCCACGGACGGCTACTCCAGGAGTTGTTGTGCGCTTGCGAATCCTGCCCGCCGCGGCCGCGTCCGTCGCCCTCGTTCTGGTCCAACCGGGCCTCGCCGACGCGGCGGCCGATCCCAGCACCACGGTCACGTTCACCGTCACGTCGGGCGCTCTGTCGATGTCGGTGCCGGCCAGCGCCGCCCTCGGCTCGGGAGCGCCCGGTACTCAGATCAGCTCCCCGATCGGCCCCGTGACCGTCACCGACAACCGCGCTCTCCTCTCGGCCTCCTGGACGGTGACCGTGTCGGAGACGGACTTCACCAACGGTTCGTCGACGGTGGCCGCCACCAATGCCGCCTACACGGTCGGGGCGGTGACGACGACCGGCACCATCACCGCCACTCCGACGAACGTGACGCTGAGCAACTCCTCGCAGGTGGTGGTCACCGGGAGCGCCGGTGTCGGGGACAACACCGCGAGCTGGGACCCGACGGTCAGCGTCGCCCTGCCGGCCGCCGCCATCAGCGGGGCGTACACCGGAACGCTGACCCACTCCGTTGCCTGAGCGGATGAAGCGTGCGCGCCGCTACTGGGTCCTGCTGACACTGCTGGCCGTCGTCCAGACGATCGGTGTGCTGCCGGCGACGGCGGACGGGATGCCCGGGCCCGAGGTCACCGGGGCGTCCGGGCGGCCCGGGGTCACCGGGACGTCCGAATCATCCGAAACCTCCGGGACATCCGGGACATCCGGGACATCAGGGACGCCCTCCCACCAGCCGACCCCCGCGAAGAAGACCATCGGCATCAGGCTGCTCGACGCCCCGGAGAACCGCCGTGACGACCCCCGGGCGCAGGCCTACATCGTCGACCACGTCGCCCCGGGCACGACCGTCGAACGGCGGGTGGAGGTCACCAACGAGTCGTCCACGCCGATGCACGTCAGCGTGTACGCGGCGGCGGCCACCATCACGAAGGGACGGTTCACCTTCGCGGCGGACCGCACCCCCAACGAGCTGACCGGCTGGACGTCGCTGGACACGACCGAGCTCGACCTCGCGCCCTCCGGGACGGCGCAGGTGCGCACCACCGTCCGCGTGCCCAAGAACGCCTCCGCCGGCGAGCGCTACGGCGTCGTCTGGGCCCAGACGGGCAACCCGGCGGACCGCTCGCACAACCTGGCGTTCCTGGGCCGGGTCGGGGTCCGGATGTACATCGACGTCGGTCCCGGCGGTGAGCCGCCCTCCGACTTCACGATCGAGCAGGTCACTCCGACCAGGGCCCGCGACGGGCGGAAGGAGGTGCACGCCCGGATCCGCAACACGGGCGGCCGCGCCCTGGACATCGGCGGGTCACTCTCCCTCGCCGACGGACCCGGCGGGCTGCGCGCCGGCCCCTTCCCTGCCAGGTCGGGCACCACCGTGGCTCCGGGAAGCCTCGCGGAGGCGGTCGTCCCGCTCGACGTGCAGCTGCCGGACGGCCGGTGGAACGCGGAGCTCACGCTCAGGAGCGGCCTGGTCGAGCGCAGCACGCGCGTCACCGTCACCTTCCCGACGGCTCCCGGCAGCTCCGGGGCGGCCGAGGCGTCGACCGTCCAGCCGGGGTACTTCCCCACCCCCGTGGTCGCCGTGCTGTCGACCCTCGCCTTCGCCGTCCTGGGCCTTCTGCTCCCCCGGTTCCGGCGACGCCGCCGGTGACCGCCCCCGCGACGGGGGCCGCGGCCCGGTGAGGGGCCGGGGACGGTGCGGGAGCCGTCCCCGGCCCCTCGCGTTCGGGTTCCGCGTTCAGCGCAGGACGGCGAGTTCGGCGACCACGGCGCGGTGGTCGCTGCGCGGCAGGGAGTGCTCGGAGACGTCGACGGCGGTCAGCGCGGGCCCGTGCAGGACGTGGTCGATCTGGATCGCGGCCGGGACCGGGTAGTCGGGGTGGTCCTGGGGCCAGGTCGGGAGGAGGCCCGCGCCGAGTTCCTCGTGGGTGTCGGTCAGGCCGGTGCCGATCAGGTCGCGCATCGGCTTGTGGTCGAGGGTGGCGTTGAAGTCCCCCAGCAGGACCGCGTTGCGGGCGCGCCCGGGCGCGGCGGCGCGCAGGGCGTGCAGTCCCTCGGCCCAGCGGCGGGCGTCGCCGACCGGGTAGTAGGTGTGCACGGCGACCAGCTGCACCGGACGGCCGCCGACGTCGACGGTCAGGTTGGTGGTCGGCCAGGCCGGGTCGGCGGCGGAGCTGACGGGAAGCCGGGTGTAGAGCGCGGTGTCGGTGCCGGCCGGCCGCTCGCGGTGCGGCAGCAGGGCGCGGATGCCGGCCGCGTCCAGCGCGTCGGCGGCGGAGTCGCTCTGCTCCTCGACCGCGAGCACGTCGATCCGCTGGTCGCGCACCAGGTCGACCAGGGACTTCGGCGAGACCTGCCCCATGAAGTTGTTGCTGGTCGCCACCCGCAGCCGGGGCGCGTCGGCCGGGGCGTCGGCCCCGCCCGGGACGAGCCGGGGTATCAGCCACCACAGTTGCAGCACCACCAGCGCCGCCGCGACCCCGGTCAGCCACCGCCCGCGCAGCACCGCCGCCGCGACCAGCAGCAGCACGCTGAGCAGCGCCGCGTAGGGCAGCCCGGCCATCGGCAGGGCCCACACCGTGCCGTCGTCCCATCCGAGGACCCGCACCGCCGCGAGCACGGCCGGGCCCAGCAGCAGCACCCCGCACCCGATCAGCGCGGCGCGACGCCAACGGCCCCTGCCGGCGGGCGACGCGCCCTTCCGCGTGCTCTTCGCCGTACTCTTCCCCGCGCCCTTCCCCGCGCTCTTCGCCGCGCTCTTCCGCGTGCTCTTCGCCGTACGGTCCGTCACGGTGCTCCTTCCGGGGGACGGCCGACAGCCTTGATCATCGGCCGCCGTCGAGAAGGACGGACGCCCGCGCCCGGGGCCCGGTTCCGCGCCACCGGCCGGGGCCGGGAGCGGGACGTCGGTGCCCGGCGGGGGCCGCGTCCCCTTCCTCACGGGACGGAACGCCTAGCTCATCCGGAAGACCGGCCCGCGCGGGGTGAACGGGAGTGCGGCGCCGCGCGGGACGAGGAAGGCGTGCTCGCGGCGCAGCCGCAGGACGTCGCACTCGCCGTCGGTGATGACCAGGACGGGTGCCCCGGGCGGGAAGTCCTCGGCCCGTTCCAGCAGGTCGATGCCCGGCTGGAGGACGGTGCCGCCGCGCCCGTGCACCCGCAGGCGCCCGGCGATCTCCTCGACCGGGAGGTACCCGGCGTCGTGCGGGGCGGCGTCGCAGTGCACCACCCGGGCGGCCGGGACGTCCCGGGCGGCGGCGTAGGAGGCGATCGCGCCGAGCGCCTTGCCGAGCAGCGCCCGGTCCATCGAGCCCGAGGTGTCCAGGACGACTCCGAAGGTGCAGCGCGGCACCTCCTCCTCGGGGCGGTAGCGGCCGGCCCGGGGGATGTCCGGGGTGGCGGACTGCCGGCGGGCGGGGCGGGAGTAGCTGCGCACCGGTTCCGGGCTCGGCACGAACTCGTCGAACCAGCGGGCCAGTCGGGCGTCCCAGGGCAGTGGGGGGTGGGCGAGTGCGCGGATCTCCTCGACCAGCCCGGCCGGGAGCAGGCCGCGTTGGCGCCGGTGCAGTTCGAGGCCCTGCTGGAGTCCGCGGCGGTAGAAGTCGTCGAGGTCGACGTAGTCCCGGGGCGTTCCCAGCGGTTCGCCGAGGACGTCCGGGCGGTTCTTCCCGGCCAGGGTGGCGAGGCGGCGGATGCGGCGCTGGTCGCGGGCGATCCGGTCGTACACCTCCTCGGCCGACAGGCCGTTCAGCTGCGGGTCGTGCAGCAGCCCGTCGGGCATCTCGCCGACGCCCATCTCCAGCAGCCAGCCGTTGATGACGTAGTCGGCGGCGACGTTGAACAGGAACGGGTCCCGTCCGCCGCGGCGCTCGCCGTGCCGCAGGGCGGCGTGCAGGATCTCGTGGCCGAGGATGAACCGCCATTCCTCGTCGCTGTGGTGGCGCAGCGGGTTGACGTAGATCTCGCCGGCCTCGGCGTTGACGGCGGCGACGGCGATGTCGTGGGCGCGGGCGAGTTCGGCGTCGGCCACGACGGTGAGGCCGGCCGCGATGCCGCCGAGCAGGGGGTAGGAGGAGACGAACCAGTTGAGTGCCCTGTTCCAGGGCCGTTCGGGCAGGCGTTCGCCGGTCTCGGTGTCGATCCGGCCGCCGGCCCGGTCCATCGCGGCGGACATGGTGCGGGTGAGCGCGGCGGCGAAGGCCGTGGGCCAGTCCTCGCGGGCCCGGCCGTGGCCGCGCCATTCGACCAGCAGTTGGTCGCGTTCGGCGGTGCCGGCCGTCCCGGCGGTGTCGGGCGCGGGCAGGCCGTCGCGGCGCCAGCGGTCGGCCAGCTCCTCCTCGTCGCCGCCCGGGTACTCCTGCGGGAGGACGACCGGGGCGCGGCCGACCGGGAAGGTGGCGAGGAAGCGGTTGACCACCGCGCAGCGGGCGGCGGCCTGGTGGGCGTCGGGCTGGGTCCGGGTGCCGCGGGCGCCCGGGAGGTGGCCGAAGCCGAGGTGCAGCAGGCAGTGCGCCAGCACCCAGGCCCATTCCTCGGGTTCGGCCCGGCGGCGCGGGTTGACGTGCAGGGTGCCGTTGGAGTCGGCCACCGCCCAGCCGTTCGGCGGGGCGGTGGTGCAGGTCTCGGTGCGGCAGACGTCGGCGCGCAGGGCGGCGAGGGCCGGGTTGCGGCGGAGCAGTCGGAGGCCCTCGGCGAAGGCCTCGGCGCCCGGGTCCGGCTTCTTCCGGTCGGCCGGGGCGTGCTTCACCGGCGGGCCTCGACCAGGCGGGGCATGTCCCGGGCGGCCTCGATCAGGAACCAGGCGGGCAGCACCGGGTTGCCGTCCGAGCCGTCGGCGATCACCGTCTGGGCGACCTCCACCGAGATCTCGGCCAGCTGCACCAGCAGCGACTTGGCCCGGAAGGCGGTCTGCCGTTGCGCCCCGGAGGCGTGCTCCTTGCGGGCTGGCAGTTCCTTGACCAGCCGGCCGCGGAAGGCGTCGGCCAGGTAGTAGAGCAGGTCGCGGTCCTCCAGCCGGTGCGGCCAGCGGGCGTCGCCCTTGAGGATCGCCTCCAGGCCGTAGGAGTTGCGGACGATCTTCGCGTAGCCGCAGAAGGCGACCGCGTGCTGCGCGGTGAGCAGCCCGTGGGCGACGACCTTGAGGGTCGTCTCGTCCAGGGTGGGGCCGAAGGAGTGCAGCGCGTCGGAGAGCATGTGCCAGGCGCGCGGGGTGGAGAACGGCTCCTCGGTCTTGGGCGGGGCGGACCACAGGTGGTCGGGCCGGTCGGTGAGGTGGTCGACGATCCAGGGGTGGATGCCGGCGCCGGCCGCCCAGCGCAGCCAGTCCTCGGCGCTGGCCCGCAGATGGACGTGGACCATGCGGTTGACCAGTGCGGATGCCATCGGGCGGGCGAGCGCGCCGTCGGTGGCGCGGTTCCCGGCGCCGATCACGATCGAGCCGGGCGGCAGCTCGTACGAGCCGATCCTGCGGTCCAGGATCAGCGAGTAGAAGGCCTTCTGGACGTCCGGCGAGGCCGCGTTGAGTTCGTCCAGGAACAGGCAGTACGGCTGGTCGCGGGCGATCTGCTCGGGCGGGCAGAACCGGGAGCGGCCCTCGGGGGTGAGCTGCGGGACGCCGATCAGGTCCTCGGGGGCGAGCTGGGTGCCGACCAGGCTCACGCACTCCAGGCCGAGCGACTCGGCGAACGCCCTGACCAGGGAGGACTTTCCGATCCCGGGGGCGCCCCAGAGGAACACCGGGCGGACGGTGGCCAGGCCGAGCAGCAGCTCGGGGATCTGGGCGGGCGAGACGCTGACTGCTCCCTGCACGGGGCTCCTTCGCGACAACGGTGCGTGACCGGCCCAGTGTGCGGGGGGAGTCGGCCGGGCGCACCTGGATTTTCGGCGGGCCCGGCGGGCCGTACGGGCCACGGGCCGTACGGGCCGGGGTGTGGACGCGAGGCGCGCGGTGGGTGACCGGTGCCGGGCCCGGTCGTTGCACACCCGGGGGTCGTCCTCGCCGCTCGGGCGACCAGGAGGGTGGAGGTGTGCGCGTCGTGGGGTCGGGCGAGGGTTCGTGGGAGGGTGCGGTGGAAGGTCGGACGAGGCGTCAGTTCCTGGCCGGTGCCGCCTCGTTGGGCGGTGCTCTGGCCGTCGGGCCGGTGGCGGGCGCGGCCGCGCTCCCGCGGGGCGCGGGCGCCGGTGCCCGCGGTGGCCCGGGGCGGACCGTGGCGGTCCTCGGCGGCGGGGTCTCCGGGCTGAGCGCGGCGCACGAACTGGCCGAGCGCGGCTACCGGGTGACGGTGTACGAGTACTACGACGCGCTCGGCGGCAAGGCCCGCAGCATGGACGTGCCGGGCAGCGCGGCCGGTGGCCGTCGGGCGCTGCCGGGCGAGCACGGCTTCCGGTTCTTCCCCGGCTTCTACCGCAACCTGCCGGACACCCTGCGCCGCATCCCGTGCGCCGGCAACCCCGGTGGCGTCCACGACAACCTGCGCGACGCCACCCAGGCGCTGCTGGCCTTCGACGCCCCGCGCCCGGGACTGCTCCTCCCGTTCCGGTCCCTCACCCGCCCGCTCGACCTGGGCGACCTCGCCCCGGACGCCCTGCGGCGGACCCTGGCCGGCGCGCTGGACGAGGTGCTGCACCTGCCCGCCGGCGAGCTGGCCTACTTCGTGGACCGGCTCCTGGTCCACCTGACCAGCTGCGACGTGCGCCGCGAGGAGCAGTGGGAGCGGGTGCCGTGGTGGGACTTCATCAGGGCGGGGCGGATGTCCCACGACTACCAGCGCCTCCTCGGGGTCGGCCTGACCCGGGACCTGGTCGCGACCCGGGCCGAG
This sequence comes from Kitasatospora sp. NPDC048715, assembly GCF_043198905.1. Lineage (NCBI taxonomy): Bacteria > Bacillati > Actinomycetota > Actinomycetes > Kitasatosporales > Streptomycetaceae > Kitasatospora > Kitasatospora sp. NPDC048715. Next base: position 108,587 of record NZ_JBICVH010000005.1, read on the forward strand.
CGGGCCAGCACCCGTACGGTGGCCCGCACGGTCGTCGAGGCCTTCCTGCTGAACGGTCTGCTCGGGCGCGGCGGTGACGGGCAGCCCGACCGGGTGCTCAACGGCCCGACCAGCGAGGCCTGGATCGACCCGTGGGCGGCCCATCTGGCCTCGCTGGGCGTCGAGTTCCGCACCGGGACCGAGGTCCGGGAGGTGCTGTACGCCGAGGGCCGGATCACCGGGGTCCGGGTGGCGCCGGCCGGCGGCGGCGCCCCCGGGACGGTGCGGGCCGACTACTACCTGAGCGCGCTGCCGGTCGAGCACGCCCGCGCCACCTGGGGCCCGGGGCTGCGCGCCGCCGATCCCCGGCTGGCGCGCTGCGACGCGATCGGCACGGACTGGATGACGGGCATCCAGTTCTACCTGCGCCGCCCGGTGCGGCTGGTGCACGGCCACGCCGTCTGCCTGGACTCCCCGTGGTCGCTCACCGCGGTCGGCCAGGCGCAGTTCTGGGACCGGGACTTCGCGGCCGCGTACGGCGACGGTACGGTGCGCGACTGCCTCTCGGTCTGCGTCTCGGAGTGGGACCGGCCCGGGATCCTGTACGGCCGGACGGCCAAGGAGTGCACTCGCGAGGAGGTGGCCCGCGAGGTCTGGGCGCAGTGCCGGCGGGCCTTCGAGCGGCCGGGCGGCGGGTGGCCGGCGGACGCGGACGTGCACGGGTGGTTCCTCGACCCGGCCGTCACCGGTCTGGGCGGGCCGGCGCCGGCCAACCGCGAGCAGTTGCTGGTCCACCCGGCCGGAACGCTCTACGACCGGCCCTCCGCCGCGACCGCGGTGGGCAACTTCTTCCTGGCCGGCGACTACGTCCGCACCGACGTCGACCTGGCGACCATGGAGGGCGCCAACGAGTCCGCGCGGCGCGCCGTCAACGCCCTGCTGGACGCGGACGGTTCGAGCGCCGGCCGCTGCCGGGTCTGGGGGCTCTTCCGGCCCCCGGAGCTGGAGCCGCTCAAGCTGGTCGACGAGGCCCGCTACCGCCTCGGCCTGCCGAACACCTTCGACCTCGGGTGACCCGCCGCACTCCCCCGGCGACACCGGCACACGCCCCCGCCGCCTCGGGTCGCATGCGAACTCACGGAGCGGTATCCGAACTTGATGCGATTTCCGGCCCGTTCCGCGTCACACGCGCCGGTGAACGTGCCCCGAAACCGGGACGTGCACGACCGGTTGCCGCTCTCCTGGGGGCCCCGTCGGGATCGGGCGTCTGCCCGCCGATCATGAGAGTGGGGCCCAGGTGGGGACGAGAGGACGAAGGACGTGGATCGCGCGGGCCGCGGTGCTCGCCGTCGCGCTGACCGGCAGCGGGCTGCTGACGGCACCGCCGGCGTTCCCGCAGGGCGCGGACGGGGCGGTGACGGTCCGGGTGGTCCGGGCCGTGGACGCCTCGGGCGCGTGGACGCCCGCGCTGGAGCCGGGGCTGGCGGGTGTGCGGGTGACGCTCACCGGCGGGGACCGGGTCCGGGTCGAGGGCACCACGGCGGCCGACGGGACGGTGACGCTGGCGCCGCCGCCGCGCCGGGACCACGGCGGCAAGTACCGGGTGCGGGTGGTGAATCCGAAGCCGGGCGTGCTGTTCCCCGCCTTCGCCTCGCGGCAGGGGCTGGACGGCGCGCCCAACCTGCTGAGCTCCAACGAGGAGTTCGTCGACCTCTCCGACGGCGCGAACGTCTCGTACACCACCGGGCTGTGGAGCCCCGGCGACTACTGCCAGAGGAACGCCCCCCTGGTGACGACCTGCCAGAACACCACGTGGGGAGGCGGTGCGCAGCGCACGCTGGTGTCGTTCCCGTACGGTGCGCGCGGCCAGGACGGCGTGGACGTGAACGTCACGGACATCGCCACCGACGCGCAGACCGGCACCCTGTTCGGCATCGCGTGGAACCGGGCCGACCGGCGGGTGTTCTCCTCGGCGGCGGCCAAGCGCACCACGGGCTACGGCCCGGGCGGCTCCGGCGGGATCTACGTGACCGACCTGGCGAGGAACAGCACCACGCTGTTCACCACCGTCCCGGACGCCGGGGGCACCGCGCACGGGCCGGGCGCGGACGACGCGTTCCTGGCGGTGCCGGGCAAGGAGAGCCTCGGCGGGCTCAAGGTGACGGACGACGGCAGGGACCTGTTCGTCGTCAACCTCAACGACCGTCGGCTGTACCGCTACGACGCCACCGCGGCGACCGCGGCGGCGCCGAAGGCCGTCTACCCCGTCCCGGAACCGGGCTGTGCCTCGGCGGCGGACTGGCGACCCTTCGGTCTGGGCCTGCAGGACGGGACCGGCTACCTCGGCGGCGTCTGCTCGGGCGAGTCGACGGGCGCGGTGTCGGACCTGCGGGCGGTCGTGCTGCCCTTCGACCCGGCCACCGGCCGGTTCGGGCCGGCCGTGCTGGACCAGCCGCTGGACTACCCGCGCCGGTCGACCGTCGGCGCGGGCCCGTGCGACGGCGCGGGCTGGTTCCCGTGGACGGACACCTACCCGACCACGCAGAACGGCCAGGCCTGCTCCGGCTACCGCGCCCAGCCGGAGCCGGAGCTGGGCGAGGTCGGCTTCGAGGCGGACGGCTCGATGCTGCTGGCCTTCCGCGACCGCCTCGCCGACCGGGCGACGGGCCAGGCGGCGGCGGGCGCCGCGGTCGGCGAGGTGCTGTCGGGCGGCGACCTGAACAAGGCCTGCCCGGCGAACGGCGCCTACGTGCTGGACACCAACAACGGCTGCGGTCTCTCGCCCCGGGGCACCCGCTTCTTCGACACCAGCCGGATGGGCTTCCACCACAACGCGGCCTACGCCGGCATGGCGCTGTCCAAGGTCGAGACCACCATCGGGACCTCCGGGTTCGACCCCAACGACACGGCCTTCGGCTACGGCACGGCCTTCGTCCAGCGGGCGGACGGCCGGCAGGACCCGAGGGTCGGGCTGCGGCTCAACCCGGCGAACGTCCCCGCGCCGTTCGGCAAGGGCGCCTCGATGGGCGACCTGGAGGTGCTCTGCGACCGGGCGCCGCTGCAGATCGGCAACCGGGTCTGGTACGACCCCGAGCGCACGGGCCTGCAGCAGCCGGGCCAGCTCCCCGCGGCGGGCGTCACCGTCCACCTGTACGACGGGGTGGGCCGGCTGGTCGGCACGGCGGGGACGACGGCGCGCGGCGAGTACTACTTCGACGACTCGAACGTGGACGGCGGCCTCCGGCCGCACACCGGGTACACGATCCGGCTGGACAACCCGTCCGACTACGCCGAGGGCGGTCCGCTGTACCGGTGGGTGCCCACCAGGCACGACGGCGGCGAGGACCCCTTCGTCAACTCCAAGGGCGTCGTCCCGCCCGGGGGAAGGTATCCCGAGCGGGCGCTGACCACCGGCGGGCCGGGCGAGAACGACCACACCCTCGACTTCGGTTTCCGGCGCTGCGGGTGCGGCCACTGACGCCGGTCGGGCACGACCGGGACGACCGGGACGGCGGCGGGCGTGGTGCCCGGTGAACCTGTCGGGGGTGGTGGAGACGGCGCGAGGGCCTGTGCTCGCGCGTATCGCGCGGGCGCAGGCCCTCGTGGGTCACTCCGGTGGTCCCTGTCCGGCCCCCGGGGTGAGGGGGGAAGCCGGTGTGTCGGCTTAGTACCAGTGGTGGGACTGCCAGAAGTTCCAGGCGGCGTTCGGGCTGCCGTAGCGGGTGTTCATGTAGTCCAGCGCCCACTTGATCTGGGTGGAGGGGTTGGTCTTCCAGTCCGCGCCGGCCGAGGCCATCTTGGAGGCGGGCAGGGCCTGGCCCAGTCCGTAGGAGCCGGAGCTCGGGTTGGTCGCGGTCACGTTCCAGCCCGACTCGTGGGAGATGATCTGGCTGAACGAGGCCAGCTGGTCCGCCGGGACGATCTGGGCGGCGATGGCCTGCGGGGAGGCCTCGGCGGCGGAGGCGACGGCGGGGACCACGGCGGCACCCAGGGCGGTCACACCGGCGGCGCCGGCGAGAATCGCGGCAGAGGTACGCATACGGAGCTTGAAAGCGGGCATGTAGAGCAAGACCTCGTTCGGGTTGGGCCGGTGTCACGCCCCGTGTCGACCGTGGCCGGACAGGGGCCGAACGGTCGCGGGGTGTGACGCGGCGGGAAGCCGTCCACCGGCGGGACAGGAGCCGGTGTGGCTGGCGACGAATGCCAAGTTGCCAGACCGGATCGGCCCCCGCCAAGACCCCCTCGCTACGATCCGCCGTCGTAGCCGCGCGCCCGGCTCCGATTCCAAGGAACCGCCGCCCCGCACGCCCCGACCCCTCCCCGCCTGCGCGAACACCTTCCACCCCGTGGCGCAGGACGGGCAAAACGGGCACTGCTAGCCGTCGTCGTTCATCGCATCCGTGTGTGAGCGCCCTCACCGGCCGGGATCCGACGGCATCGCTGACGGGCCCACCACCGTCACACCGGGTCACCACCGACCGGCCACCGTTGAGACCCCCGCCACACCCCGCAGACGTGCCCCCGCCGGTCCGTGCGTTGACGGATGATGCGTGGTGCTGCCGGGAGCATCCCGGCCCGGTGCCCTGCGGCACCGAGGCACCGAGGCACCGAGGGGGAGATTGTGCGATTCACCGGCCGGGTCCCCGGCGTCCTGTCGACCGTCCTGCTGGCAGCGGGAGCCGTGGCCGCCCCGCAGGCCGGCGCGGCGCCCGCCGCACCGTGCTCGGGCGGCCGGGTGCTGGACGTGGTCGCCCACCACGACGACGACCTGCTCTTCCTGGCCCCCGACCTGATCCACGACCTGGCGAACCCCGACGTCTGCGTGCGGACCCTGTTCCTGGTCGGCTCGTACTACAGCCGGGACGGCGTCGCGGCGCATCCCACGGACGCCGACAAGTACGCCTACATGGAAAGCCGTGAGGCCGGCGACCGCGAGGCCTACCGGGCGGCCGCCGGCCTCCCCGGCGACTGGCAGCACGCGCCCTACTCGGCGGCGGGCGTGCGGGCGACGACCTGGTCGCTGGGCGGCCGGATCTCCACGGTCGAGCTGCGCGTGCCCGACGCCGCCGCGTCCAACGACGCCGGCACGATGTTCAAGGGCCAGCTGTGGGCGCTGTACGCGGACGGCCGGGAGGCCTGGCCCGTCCCGGGCGCGGACGCGCCGGTGCAGCAGCGGCTGAGCCGCGAGCAGGTCCTCGCCTTCGTCCAGGGCGTCATCGACGACTACGGGCCGACCGTGATCAACACCGAGGATCCGTCGGCGGACCACCAGCGGAGCTCCATGGACGGGAACTTCCACCCCGACCACGTCGCGACGACCAGGCTGCTGCTCGGCGCCCTGAACCGTCGCGGCGGGACCTGGCCGCGCATGACCTACTACCGGGACTACCTGGCCCGGGAGTCGGCCCCCAACCTGGACGGCCCGGCGCAGGCCCGCAAACAGCAGGTCTTCGAGGCCTACTGCCCGTACGACGACGAGATCCACCGCGGCGGCACCTGCCGACCGGACTACGCCGACTGGTACCGGCGCCAGTACTACGCCGACTCGACGTGGCGGGGCTCCTACATCCTGCCCATGTCCTACGGCGTCGAGGACCCGAAGCTCGACCAGCGCTACCGCGTCGTGAACCGCTCCACCGGCCTCTACCTCGACGTCTCCGGCTCCTCGGTCGCCGACCAGGCCCCCCTGCTCGGCTTCTCCCCCACCGGGAACCCCAACCAGGCCTTCACCTTCAGGGCCGCCCTGGGCGGCTGGAACCTGCGCCCGGTGCACAGCGACCAGTGCCTGGACGTGACCGGGTCGAGCACCACCACCGGCACCCCCCTGATCCAGTTCCACTGCACCGCCGTCACCGTCGGCCCCGCCGACGTGTCACTGATGTCCAGCCCCAACCAGGCCTTCCGCGTCCGCGGCGACCGCACCGGCGGCTACACCATCACCAACGCCAATTCCGGCCTCGCCCTCACCTCCCCCGCCCGGGCCGGAGGATCGGTCACCCAGGCACCCGCCGCCGGCACCCCCGACCAGCTGTGGGACCTCGTCCCGGCCTGACCCGCGCCGTAGCACCCCGGCCGGCTCATGACCCGGTGCGGCACGACCCGGTGCAGCAGCAGGGCCGGGCCGAGGGTGCCGGTGGGGCGGTCGCGGACGGCCGGTGGTCGCCGTCGGTGAGGCGGTCGGGGCCGGCGGCCTCGCGGGCGCGGGCGGCGATCTCCCGTCGGTGGCGCTCACGGCGCAGGGCCCGCTGGAGTTCGGGGTCGTCGTCCGGGTCGTAGAGCGCGGAGGCGGTGGCGGCGACGTGGTCGTGGATGCGCTGCCATTCGTCGCGGGCGGTGGCCGCGTGGAGGGCGGCCTCCTCCTCCCCGGCGTCGGTGTGCCGGTAGGCGGTGCGCTGGATCCTCCGGGCGGCGGCGAGGGCCTGGGCTATGGCGCGCGGGCTCGTCCCGGCGGCCCGGAGGCGGACCCGGTGCCGGACGTCGCCGAGCAGCCCCTGCTCCCGGTCGTCCGGGGATTCGCCCGTGGGCGTTACGGGGCGCCGGCACGCGGCCCGGCGGCGTGCCCGTCCGCCGACTGCGGGCCATGGTGTTCTTCCGCAGGAGGTACCGGAGCGGCCGCGGAGAAGGACGTCGCATGGTGTGGGTCGGCAGGTCCTCGGAGCTGGTGCGGCGGGCATGGACGGTGAACCGGCCGCTGGCCGTCACCGCCGGCCTGATGGCCCTGATGCTGGTCATCGCCCTGGTGGGCCTCGTCGCCGATCCCCGGTCGGTCACGGGGCAGCCCGCCTGGGCGAAACCGGCCCGCTTCGCGCTGTCGATCGCCGTCTACTCCCTCACCCTGCTGTGGCTGCTCACCTTCGTCCGCGGCCACGATCGTCCCGTGCGGGTGGTCTCCTGGACGACGGCCGTGTCGCTGACCGTCGAGATGGCCCTGATCGCCGCCGCGGCGGCGTCCGGCACCACCAGCCACTTCAACTTCGGTACGGCGACGGCGACGGCGGTCTGGATGACGATGGCCGCCTTCATCGTCGCCACCTGGGCGATGGCCCTGGCGACCGTCGTCCTGCTGCTGCGCCAGCGGGTGCGGCCGCCGGTGTTCGCGTGGGGGCTCCGCCTGGGCATGACGGTGTCCGCTCTGGGCATGGCCGTCGCGTTCCTGATGACGCTGCCCACCTCCCGGCAGCGCGCGGCCGCCGCGCAGGGCCACGGTCTGCCCGTCGTCGGCGCGCACACCGTCGGGCTCGCCGACGGCGGCCCGGGACTTCCGGTGACCGACTGGAGCACCCTCGGGGGCGATCTGCGGATCCCCCACTTCGTCGGCCTCCACGCACTCCAGGTGCTGCCGCTGATCGGCTTCCTCCTCACCACCAGGCCGCGCGGGGTGTCCGCGCGCCACCGCGTCGCGCTGATGTGGATCGCCGCGCTGGCCTACCTGGGCCTGGTTCTCCTCCTCCTCCGGCAGGCGCTGCGCGCCCGGCCGCTCACCGCCCCCGACACGGCGGCCGTGGCCGCGTTGCTCGCTCTCGCGGCCGCCACCGGGACGGCCGTCCTCGCGGTCCGCCGCCACGGCCGCGGCACGGAAAGCCGTTAGGCACCCGCTTCAGCGGCCTGAACCGCCGGTGCCCCGGGGGCGCCGGGGTTGTCCCTGGGGGTGCGTATCGTCCGGGGCGGCAGGCACCACGGACGTGAGAAGGAAAGGGGCGGGCATGAACGAGGTCCGGCAGGAGACCCGCGAGTACCTCGACGGGCTGTTCACTCCGGGTGTGCGGATCGGCGGCGATCCGCACACCCCGTACAGCTGGATCGAGATCGCCGAGCTGAAGGAGGTCACCACGATCCGGCTGCCGAGCGGGCGGCTGGTCGTGGACTCGCCCTGGAGCACCGGGGCGCCGCGCGAGCTCGCGGTCCGCGTGCCGCCCGGCGAGTACCCGGTGGACGTCTCCTGGGCCGACTGGCCCCGCCTCGCCGACGGCTACTACACCGAGCACCGGATGTGTGCCGCGACGCGCCTGCGCGTGCGCGACGAACCGGTGGCCACCTGGCAGCTCGCCCTCGGCGTGGGCGAGGACCCGGCGCTGCGCTCCGCCGGCGCGGGGTACGACGCGGAGGAGGCGATGGGCTGCTTCGCCGACGCCACCGCCTGGCAGGCGCTGACCGGGCCCTTCCGCCAGGGTCCGGCGGCCGAACGGGGCACCGAGGACCTCTGCGAGGGCCACTTCGAGCTCCTCCGCGACGAGGAGCACCGGGCCGACCTGCTGACCTTCGGCGTCCCGGAAGGCTGGGGGCAGGTCTGGGAGGGCCTGGCCCGCGACGGCGGGATCGCGGCGATCGTCGCACCCGGCCCGGTGCCCACCAGCCCGTGGGACTGAGCGGTCCGGCCGTCGTCCGCGGCCGGGCGCGGGCGGCCCGTGCCGAGGTCAGCCGGCTTCCGGTGCCGGGCCGGGGCGGGCGGTGCCCGCCATCGCCTGGGCGTGCAGGCAGGCGCGGGCGTGCGACAGGGCCGCGGCGGCGCCGCGCAGGTGGTGGTTGACGACGGGGAGCAGGGTACCGCGCAGGCGGTCGGCGGTGTGCAGTGCGGCGGCGGCCTGTTCCAGCAGCTCGCCGGCGCGGTGTATGGCCTGGCCGCGGTCGCTGGCGCGGTACTCCTCGGCGAGGGCCGCGGCGGCATGGGCGAGTTCGCCGACGCCGGGGTCTTCGACGGGTTCGGCGCCGAAGAACTCCAGCACGGACGCCAGTTCTGCCAGCCGGGCGTTGCGGCGCTTGTCCCACCAGGTGCTCACGTTGCGATCATGCACCACGACGCACCGCGATGTGGGGGGAACGGGTCAACTTCCCTGCGCGGGGGAGAATCCGGCCCGCCTGGGTGGGTGACCGGCGCTTCCGGCCTCCGGGGGCGGCGCCGGGGGCGTACGCACGACCGGGGCGCGCCCCCAGGACGGCGCGCAGCGCCGGGCGGTGCGGGATCCCCCCGCCGCCCGCACCGGGTCAGTAGCCGTCGTACGGCTGGCAGCCGGGGCAGACGTCGATCTGCACGCCGGGTGCGGGGCAGGGGTAGAACCAGCCCGCGAGAGCGGCCCGTTGGTGGATCAGCGGGCCGTCGGTCTCGGCCCTGCCGTCGTGGAAGACGGCACCGCACCCGCGGTCGCAGGTCATGGTGCCGATCGGGCGGGTGTCGGCCCCCGCGAACGTGACAGCCATCTCGGCTCCTCTCTCCCGGCTGTCAGTCTGCCGACCCCGGCGGGCGGTGAACAGGCCGCGGCGGAAGCGGCGGCGCCGAGGTGGGCGCGGGCGCCGGGCCGCTGGGCTGCTGGGCTGCTGGGCCGAACCCGTAACGAAGTGGACAAAGTAGGATGGCTGAACTCCCGCGCTACGCGCGAAGAGTTCCATAAATGTTCTATTTGCCCGTTTCATTCTCCCGCTTCACACGCACGGAGCCACCCTCATGGACAACCTGTCCACCGTCGACGTCGACGGCGCGATAGAGACCCGCGGTATCGAACCCGTCCCGGACCACGAGCGCCGGGGCAGAGTCCGCGAGCTCTTCCCGACCTGGGTCGCGGCGAACATCAGCGTCCTGCTCCTCACCATGGGCGCGGCCCTGGTGGTGTTCAACCAGTTGAACTTCTGGCAGGTCCTGATCGTCGCCGCGTGCGCCGCACTCGCCTCCTTCGGCATGGTCGGCGTGCTGTCGGTCTCCGGGAAGTGGGGCGGCGCCCCGGGCGCCACGCTCTCCCGGGCCACCTTCGGGGTGCGCGGCAACCTCTTCCCCGGCGCGATCCTCTGGGTCGCCCGGTTCGGCTGGGAGACGATCAACGCCGTCACCGGCGCCTACGCCGTGCTGACCGTCCTCGACCTGATGTTCGGCGTCAAGAGCAACACCGCGCTGATCGTCATCACGCTGTTCGCCTTCGTCGCCTGCACCTTCCTGGTCTCCGGCATGGGCCGCAAGGCGCTGAACGTCTGCAACACCTGGTCGACGTACCTCTTCGGCGTCTTCAGCGTCCTGGTCCTGGGCTACCTGATCGCGACCATGAACTGGAGCGAGGTCTTCTCCAAGCCCGCGGGCACCACCGCGATGATGATCGCCGGCATCGGGACCATCGCCGCCGGCGGCATCAGCTGGGTCCCCACCGGCCCGGACTTCGCCCGCTACCTGCCGCACTCCGCCTCCGGCCGGAAGATCGTCGGCGTGACGGTCTCCGGCGCCGGCCTGGTGATGGTGCCGATGGTGCTGATGGGCGCCGTGATGGCGGTGGCCTCGCCCGGCCTGGCGCAGGCCGCGGACCCGGTCTCCTTCCTCGGCGACCTGCTGCCGACCTGGCTGGCCGTGCCCTACCTGCTGACCGCGATCGTGGGCATGCTGCTGATCAACAGCCTCTCCATGTACTCGGCCGGCTTCACCGCGCAGACCATGGGCGTGAAGCTGCCGCGCGCCACGGCCGTCAGCATCAACGCCGTGATCTCGCTGGTCGGCGGCCTGCTGCTGATGCTGGTCGCCAAGAGCTTCCTGGGCTCCTTCATCACCTTCCTGATCCTGCTCGCCGTCTCCTTCTCGGCCTGGATCGGCGTCTACGCGGTGGACATGTTCCGCCGTCGGTCGCGTGCGGTGCGCTACGACGCCGCCGCGCTGATGGACACCAGCAGGAACAGCCCGTACTGGTACAAGGCCGGCTTCTGCTGGCAGGCGATGGTCTCCTGGGTGCTCGCGCTGCTGATCGGGCTCGCCTTCACCAAGTGCGACTGGTTCGCCGGCCCGTTCTCCGACACCCCGATCGGCAAGTACGGGCTCGCCTGGGCGGCGACCATCGTGATCTCCGGCGCGATCATGGCCGTGCTCCCCGCGCCCCGGGAGAACACCCCTGCCGCCACCACCGCCGAGCAGCCCGCCGACGTCCCGGCGGAGCGCACCGAGCGGGTCACCGTCTGACCGCACGGCGCGAACCCCCGTACGCCCCGGACCGCCCGGGTGCCGGCTCCACCGAGCCGGCACCCGGGCGGTCCGGTTTTCGGTGCCGCAGATGCCGCCGGGGCCGCGGTCGGGCGACGGGGCGCCGGACGAGTTCCTGGTGGTCGGCGCCCTCGGCCCGGGCCGGTGTTCCGGATCGCGATCCGCACGCCCCGGCACGCCCCGGCGCGGCGAGCAGGTCCGTGCGCAGCGGCCCGTCACCGGCCTCGCGCGGGAGCAGGTCGTGCGGGTGTTCCTGCCCGCCCTACCGGGACGGCGCGGCCCCGACCAGGGCCCGGCACTTCCGGCACGAGGCCGGGTCCCCGGGCTCGAAGTGGCACAGGAAGACCTTGAAGCAGCGGAGCCCGCACAGGGTGCGGGGCCTGCCGCGGCTCAGGTCCCCGGCGTGCAGGACACCGGGCACCCCCTGGAGCCCGACGGCGGGGAACTCGGCCGGCTCGCGCGCGGTGGCGAAGGGTCGGGTCCCGTCCGGGGCTCCGGTGTCCGGGCTGTCGGTCATGCCGGGCAGCATGCCACGGTCGGGGACCGCCGTCGGCGCCGGGCTCCCACCGCGGGTCGGCGGGCCTTGCGCGCCGGTGAGCGGGGCCTGCCGTGCGCGGCGGGCGGTCGCGCGGGCGGCGGCCCGGGGTCGCCGGGGCTGATGCCGGGTCAGTACTCCCGGGGAGGCCCCCGGCCCGGGCCTCGCCGTCCGGTCGGGGGCGGCAGCCGGGCTGTTCCTGCGGTGGGTTGACGGACCGCCGGCCGACGCGGGGCCGACCGGCGGGACACACCCCGGCACCGGCGGACAGGAGAAAAGGTGGAGACAGGAATCGAACCCGTCTGAACGGTCCTGCAAACCGTCGCCTCGCCACTCGGCCACTCCACCTCGACAACGGTGGAAACATTACACACGTATGAACCGGAACTCTCCGGAAGTGCTGGATTTTCACTCCGGAAGGCTCTTAATGCTTCTAGTGTTATTTCTCTCGACATGGCGCCGAAAGGGCCCGGAGGCCGACACGGGGAAAGTCATGTTGCGCTAGCCTGTGCCGATATCTCCAACCCGATGGGATTTCATTGATGGCCGTCGAGGAATCACGGTTCACCCGTATCACGGAGCTGCGTGGCGAATCCGCCACGAACCGGTGCCAGTACAAGAGTCTGCCCCTGCGCGACCTTCCGCCGCTCGGTGTCGTGCGTCGCGCGCGGATCGCCCGCGAAGGCCTGCGTGAGCGCCGCGCCGACATTCCGGCGCCCGGCCGTCCCTCCCGCTTCGCCGAGGGGGACTGGGTCCGGGTGAAGGACGAGGCCGTGGTGCGCGCCACCCTGGACGCCAAGGACCGCCATCGCGGCCTGTGGTTCACCCGGAGCCAGTGGTCGTTCTGCGGCGGCGTCCACCAGGTCGAACGCGTCGTGCGCCGCATGATCGACGACCACTACCGCGTGCGGCGCCTGTCGGGCACCGTCGCCCTGGCCGGCGCCACCTGCCACGGCGCCGACGGGACCCAGGGCTGCGGCATGGAATGCGCGCTGCTGTTCCGCGACGAATGGCTGGAGCCCGCCCCCGCGCCGGTCCCCGCCGCCCGGCCGGTCGCCCTGTGGGCGACGGTGCGCAGCCTCGCGGAGATCCACGCGACCCTCGGCTCCGACGGGCGCCTGCACGGCGTCCCCTTCCAGCCGGGGATGGAGCGCCACGCCGGCACCCGTCACGGCGCCTCCGAGCTGCGTCACCGGTCCCTGGCCTGGTGGCAGCACCCCACCGGGGGGCGCTGGTTCATCCTCCAGGGCCTGCGCTGCGGCGGCGAGCCGGCCCCCACCGGCTGCGACCGCCGCTGCGCCCTGCTGTGGCACGAGTCCTGGCTGCGCCTGGAACCCGCCGCGGAACCCTCCGCCGCCGGCCGCTGAGCGGCCGTCAGCGCCGCCAGCGGTCGCGCACCAGTTTCGCGGTCAGGTGCAGCGGTCCGTCCCGGTCTCCGACGTAACATCGGGGAAGCGCGTACACCCCGCTGTGGGGCCCGGGGCTGACCGCGCACCCGTACTCGTAGCCGGCCTGCTCCACCGCCTCCACCGCGGCGTCGTCGAGCGAGCCGTACGGGTAGCAGAACCCGCCGACCTCCCGGCCCGTGAGGTCCTCCAGCACGTGGCGGCTGTCGGTGACCTGGGCGGCGAGGTCCCGCGCGCCCAGGCCCGCCAGCCGCCGGTGGGTCAGCCCGTGCGAGCCGATCTCCACCCCGGCGGCAGCGGCTTCACGGACCTCGTCCGCCGTCATCAGCGGCTTGCGCGGGCCCTGCCGGTCCCAGTCGTTGTATCCGCCGAGCCGGCCGGCCACCACGTAGACCGTCGCGGTGAAGCCGTACTCCGCCAGTGCGGGCATGGCCTCCTCCAGGAAGTCGCGGTACCCGTCGTCGAAGCTGAGCCCGACCAGGCCCGCCGCGGTGCCGTCCCGGTGGGAACGCATCAGCTCGCCCACCGACACCCCGCGCAGCCCGCGGGCGGACAGCCAGCGCAGCTGGCGGCGGAACCGCGCGGGGCCGACGGTGATCAGATAGGGGTCCTCGACCGTCGACGTCACCGAGTGATACATGAGTGTCCACGGGAGGCTTCCCGCGCCTGCGCCGGTCTCCCTTTCCGGACTATTGCGTGGTCGAATGATTTGCATGTTCCGCTCCAGCTGTCCGGTGGCACCGCCTGTGCAGGTGGACCCGAGGAAATTGCATTCTGGCAGCGTCGGACCCCGCTTCCATTCGCGCCAGGCGACTCCGCTTCATTTCACCCGGATGCCGGAGCGGGAGTCGGGGCGGGTGCCGCCGGGGCGGGCGGGCCGGTTCCGGGACTACTTGGGGGCGGCCGTCATGGAGGCGACGGCGTCCGCCACGCTGGAGCGGTAGTTGCCCATCTTGGGGTTCAGCACCCGCACGCCGCTGTCGAGCGGGAAGTTCTGGGTGTTCGCGAGGGGCATGTTGGTGCCCTCGTCGTCGGCGAGCACGTTGATCTCGTTGATGCCGGGGGTGGTGCCGGTGGTGGCGCCGCTCGGGTCGAGGTCGATCACCGCGTAGGCGTTCTGCCCCGCAGGGACCGTGAAGCGCTCGGTGCCGCTGGCGAGTATCGGCTTGACGTTCTTGCTCTGGTCGGGCGAGACGGAGTCGCCGAGGTCGACCCCCGGGGAGGAGCTCAGGCTGCAGGCGCTCGCACCGGTGTTGCGCACCTCGATCACCCGCTGGCCGGCCGCCCCGGCTCGGGCCGTCACCTTGATCGAGAGGTTCTTGATGTCGCACGGGTGGGCGGCGGCGCCGGCACTGCCCCCGTCGGACTTGGTGCCGCCCGGGGTGCTCGCGCCGGACGGCTTCTGCGGGGCGGGCTTCGTCGCCGCTCCCGTGGCCGGTGCGCCCGTGGGGGCGCCGGAGGCCGGGCCGCCCGCCGTCGGGGGCGTGACGGCCACCGTGGCGGCCGCGGAGGCCCCCGGGCCGCCGGCCGTGTCGGTGTTGTCGGGCCCGCAGGCGGTCAGCGCGAGGCCGGCTCCGACGACGAGGGCGGCGGAGGCGAGCAGCTGGTGACGGTGGCGGACGGACATGGTGGCTCCCCGATAGCGGTGCGTGCTGACTTGCGTGGACACCTCACAGGACGGTCGGTCGACGGCTTTTGGTGGCATGCACAGCGTCACAATCATCAGGACAGGATGAAGATCGGATCGTGACATTCCGTCAAGTGCGTGCGGGTGGACGGCCGGCCCGGGATCGGCTCGGCGGGCGGCGGGCGGCGGGCGGCGGGCGGGGCCGCGAGGGCGGCCGGGAGACGGACGGCGACCGGCCGTACGGCCCGGGGCATGCGGGCCGGGCATGCGGGCCGCGGCCGGCCGCGCGAGGCCCGGCCGTGTGGCCCGGCCGAGGCCCGGCTCGGGCGACCGCGGGCGCGGCAGCGGGCGCGCCGGGCCTTCCGGTGCGGGAACGTGGAACCGGACGAGGACTTCCCGGCCCGGCGGAAGCCCGCGGGTGCTGCCTCCGGAGAGGAGTCGACATGGATCCGTTGCGGCCCGGCCCGCTGCGCTGCCTGGTGACCGGGGCTACCGGCTACATCGGCGGCCGGCTCGTGCCCGAACTGCTCGCCCGCGGGCACGCCGTGCGCTGCCTGGTGCGCGATCCCCGGCGGCTGCGCGACCAGCCCTGGCGGGCCCGGGTGGAGACCGCCACCGGTGACGTCACCCGCCCCGCCACCCTCGCCGGGGCCTTCGACGGCATCGACGTCGCCTACTACCTCGTCCACTCGCTCGGCACCGGACCGTCCTTCGAGGCGACCGACCGCGACGCCGCCCGCGCCTTCGCGGCCGCCGCGGCGGCCGCCGGCGTCACCCGGATCGTCTACCTCGGCGGCCTCGTCCCCGCCGGGGTGCCCGAGGCGGACCTCTCCCCCCACCTGCGCTCGCGCGCCGAGGTCGGCCGCGTCCTGCGCGCCGGCGGTGTCCCCACGGCCGAACTGCGCGCCGCCGTGATCATCGGCTCCGGCAGCGCCTCCTTCGAGATGCTGCGCCACCTCACCGAACGCCTGCCCGCGATGATCACCCCGCGCTGGGTGTCCACCCGGATCCAGCCGATCGCCGTCCGGGACGTCCTGCGCTTCCTGGTCGGCGCCGCCCACCTGCCGCCCGGGCTGAACCGCACCTTCGACATCGGCGGCCCCGACGTCCTCACCTACGAGCAGATGATGCAGCGCTACGCCCGCGTCGCCGGGCTGCGCCGGCGCCTCGTCGTCCCCGTGCCGGTCCTCACCCCCCGCCTCTCCAGCTACTGGGTCGGCCTGGTGACCCCGGTGCCGGGGTCCATCGCCCGGCCCCTCGTCGAGTCCCTGCGCCACGAGGTCGTCCGCGGCGAGCACGACATCGCCCGCTGGGTGCCCGACCCGCCGGAGGGCCTGACCGGCTTCGACCGGGCCGTCACGCTCGCCCTGCGCCGGATCAAGGACGCCGACGTCGCCACCCGCTGGTCCTCCGCCTCGCTGCCCGGTGTGCCCAGCGACCCGTTGCCCACCGATCCCGACTGGGCCGGCGGCAGCCTCTACCAGGACGTCCGGGAACGCGTCGTGGCCGCGCCCCCCGCCGCCGTCTGGCGGGTGATCGAGAGCATCGGCGGCGACAACGGCTGGTACTCCTTCCCGCTCGCCTGGGCCGTGCGCGGCCGGCTGGACCGCCTGGTCGGCGGCGTCGGACTGCGCCGGGGCCGCCGCGACCCGGCCCGGCTGCGGGTCGGGGACTCCCTGGACTTCTGGCGCGTCGAGGAGATCGAACCCGGCCGGCTGCTGCGCCTGCGGGCCGAGATGCGCCTGCCCGGGCCGGCCTGGCTCGAACTCTCCGTCGCACCGGACGGGGACCGCGGGACCCGGTACCGGCAGCGGGCCCTGTTCCACCCGCACGGCCTGGCCGGACACGCGTACTGGTGGGCCGCCGCGCCGTTCCACACCGTGGTGTTCGGGGGCATGGCCCGCAACATCACCGAACGCGCCCGCCGGCAGCCCTGATCCGGCCGGACGCCGGCCGGGCCCCGGCTCCCCGGCGTGCGGCGCGGGCCCCCGTCGCAAAGAAACACGAAGAAAATGATCCTGGTCCGTCCACCGTGTCGATCCGCGGCCGCGCCGTTCGACCTGGGACCGGAAGGGTCGAGAGGCGACCCCCGAACGAGGAGGCCGGAGATGGCGAAGTACATGCTGATCATGCGGGGCACCGACGAGTCCGTCGCGAAGATGATGGAGACGCCGTTCGAGGAGATGCTCGAAACGGTGGGCCGTTTCAACGAGGAGCTGATCCGGGCGGGCGTGCTCGTCGCCGCCGAGGGGCTGGACGACCCCTCGCAGGGCGTGGTGGTGGACTTCGGCGGGGAGACCCCGGTGGTCACCGACGGACCGTACGGCGAGACGAAGGAGCTGTTCGGCGGCTTCTACCTGATCGATGTCGCCTCGAAGGAGGAGGCCGTCGAGTGGGCCAAGCGCCTCCCGGCGCTGCCCGGCTCGAAGTGCGAGGTCCGCCGCGTGCCGGGCATCGAGGAGTTCCCGCAGGACAACGAGTGGATCGTCAAGGAGCGGGCGTGGCGCGAGCGGACCGGCCAGCTGTGACAGCCGGGGCCACCGACGGCCCGCCGGTCGCCGAGTCGGCGCGGCGGGCCGTCGAGGCCGTCTGGCGGATCGAGTCGGCACGGATCGTCGGGGCGCTGGCCCGCTACACCGGGGACTTCGCGCTGGCCGAGGACGTCGCGCAGGAGGCGCTGGCGGAGGCACTCGTCACCTGGACGCGCGACGGTGCGCCGGCCAACCCGGTGGGCTGGCTGCTGGCGACCGCGCGGCGGCGGGCCATCGACGCCTTCCGCCGCGGGTCGGCCCTCGACGAGCGGTACGCCGTGCTCGCCGGCCGGCTCGCCGACGGCCAGTCCAGCTCGGGCGCGGACGGCCCGCCCGGGCCGCCCGACGATCTGCCCTGGGACCCGGACCGGGTCGACGACGACGTCCTGTCCCTCATGTTCGTCGCGTGCCACCCGGTGCTGTCGCCCGAGGCCAAGGTGGCACTCACGCTGCGCGTGGTGGGCGGCCTGTCCAGCGAGGAGATCGCCCGCGCCTTCCTCGTGCCGGTACCGACCGTGCAGGCCCGCATCACCCGGGCGAAGAAGACGATCGCCGCCGCCCGCGTGCCGTTCGAGCTGCCGCCTCCCGAGGAACGGCCGGGGCGGCTCGGCGCCGTCCTGAGCGTCCTGTACGTGGTCTTCACGGAGGGCTCGACGGCGACGGCCGGCGACCACCTGCTGCGCCCCGACCTCGCCTACGAGGCCGTACGGCTGGCACGGGTCCTGGCCGCCCTGCTGCCCGGGGAGCCCGAGGTGCACGGCCAGCTCGCGCTGTTCGAGCTCACCGCCGCGCGCTTCCCGGCCCGCACCGGGCCCGACGGCGAGGCGGTGCTCCTGGAGGACCAGGACCGGCGCCGGTGGGACCGCTCCGCGATCCGGCGCGGTCTGGCCGCGCTCGGCCGCGCCGCCGCCCTCGGGCGGGGCCTCGGACCGTACGGTCTGCAGGCCTCGATCGCCGCCTGCCACGCGACGGCGCCCTCGGTGCCGGAGACCGACTGGGACCGCATCGTGCTCCTGTACGAGGCGCTCGGCCGGGTGGCCCCCTCCCCCGTCGTCGACCTCAACCGCGCGGTGGCGGTCGCGATGGCGGGCGGACCGCGGGAGGCGCTGTCCATCGTCGACGACCTGGCCGCCACCGGCCGCCTGTCCGGGTCGCACCTGCTCCCCGGCGTGCGCGGCGAACTGCTGCTCCGCCTCGACCGCACCGCCGAGGCCCGTGCCGAGCTGGAACTCGCCGCCCGCCTGTGCCGCAACTCCCGCGAGCGGTCGGTGCTGCTGCGCAAGGCGGCCGCGCTGGGGTGACGTCCGCCGGCCCGGCCGCCCTCCCCCGCCAGCGCCACCGCCGGCGGCCGCGGCCGGCGGAATTTCCGCTTCCCCTTGCTCTCCTGGCTCTGGTATGACAGCACCTGGCCCGATCGGGGCCACCTGAACAGGGGGATTCTGTCGTGCTGAGGACCACCCGCCGACGCCGGGTACGCGTCGCTTCGCTGCTGGCCGCCTCGGTGGCGCTCGCCACCGTGATGACGGCCGCGCCGGCCGGGGCCGCGCCCCGCTCGACCGGGAGCGACGCCGCCCCGACGGCCGGGCTGAACCTGATGCTGCGCGCCGATCCGTGGAAGGTCGTCCAGACCCGCCGGGCACCGGACGGCACCTGGGACGCCGCCAGGGAGATCCCGCAGTTCGGCGGCTTCCGGTACTGGACGACCGTCGTCGACTCCGGGCGGCTGCGGCTGTTCGGGCTCCGGAGCTCCGGCCCGATGAGCGTGCAGTTCGTCCAGTCGACGCAGCAGCCCGACGGCAGCTGGTCCGCGCCGACCCCGATGCGGGGCCTGGCGGAACTGCCCGTCTCCAGCGAGTACTTCCAGCTGGGCACGGCCGGCGCGGCCATGGTGGACGGCCGGGTCCAGCTGGCGGCGGTCGACCCCTCGGGCCGGCTCGTCCACACCGTCGAGAACCCGGACGGGAGCTGGCAGCCCTGGGGAGCGATCAGCGCCCCTCCGGGACTCGGCTCGGACAAGTACTTCAGCCTGGCGACGGCCGAGGTGAACGGCGAACTGCACATCGTGGCCACCATGTGGAACGACGGCAGCGTGCTCCACACCATCCGGCACGCGGACGGCACCTGGGCCGGCTGGGGCAACATCATGGGCGCGGCCGGGACCCCCTCCCCCTGGGGCTGGCCGCACGACGTGGTCGCGGTGGGCATCAACGGCGCGCTGCAGGTCGCCGTGGTGAACAACAGCCAGATCGCCGTCTACCACACGATCCGCAACTCCGACGGGAACTGGGCCGGTTGGGGGCCCATCGGCCAGCAGATCCTCACCCAGCCCTTCTACGTGTGCGGCGCCGACGGCGCCAATGTGAACAACGAGCTGCAGCTGCTCTTCGAGACCTGCGCCAACAACGGCTCGCTCTACCACACCATCCGTCACGCGAACGGCAGTTGGGACCGGGCCGGCTACGTCCAAAGCGCCGTCGACCTCTCCCCCTGGCGGCCCGTCGCGGACGGATCGGCCGTCGGCGGCTGACCGTCCCGGGCCGCCTCCCCGGCCGTCTCCCGTGCCGCCGTCCCCGTGCCGCCGTCTCCCGTACGGCCGTCCCCCGTGCCGCCGTCTCCCGCCCCGGCGCGGGAGACGGCCCCTCGCGGGGACCGGCCGGGGTGCGTCGGGGCGCCGCGCGGGATCCGGGCTACTCGTAGCGCAGCGCGTCGGGCCGCATCAGCCGCAGGAGTCGCGGCAGTCCGAGGGCGGTGGTGAGGAGGACCGCGCCGGCCGCGATTCCCGACATGGCCAGCATCGAGCTCCAGTCCACGTTCCACGGGACGCCCGCCGCGTACTGCAGCACAGCCCCCATCAGCAGGCCGCCGACGGCCGCCAGTACCAGGCCCAGGGCCATCGGGAGCAGCGTCTGCCAGAGCACCGACAGGCCCAGGACGCGGCGGCGGGTGCCGACGGCGTTCAGCACGCCGAGCACGCGGCGCTGTTCCCGGAAGCGCTCCAGTTGGCCGACCAGCAGGCTGAGGGAGACCAGCAGGAGGGTGATCGCCGATCCCGCCGTCAGCAGGCGCTTGACCGCGAGGTAGGTGGGGTCGAGCGTGTTGTCGAGCGGGAACCCGGTGCGGGCCTGCGGGTCGATCGCCATCACGGCGGTGGTCAGCTGCTCCTCGGGGTCCGTCAGGCCGTCGGCGAGCGACACCAGGACGGTCGCCGGCTGTCCGCGCAGCGCCTCGGCCGGCACGGCGGCGGGGGTGAGCAGCAGCAGGCCGGATCCGAGCCGCCCGTTGGGGTCCGCGCCCTCGACGGCGGTGACGGTGGCCGTCACGGCGGGCAGCGGGAAGGGGGCCGGCTCGCCGGTGCCCCGGAAGTAGGCGGCGTGGACGGTCGTCCCGGGCCGGACCGGTTCGGCGCCCGGCCGCCCGGCCGGGCCCTGGACCGCGAAGGCGTCGCCGTTCTTGCAGTCGGGCAGGGTCGCGAAGCCGCGCAGCACCGTGCAGGAGGCGATCCGGACCGAGGGCAGCTGCCAGGACCTGGCCGTCCCGCTCTCCAGGGAGAACTCGGTGTACGCCGCGGTGGCCTTGACCCCGGTGCTGCGCGCCAGGCGTTCGGCGATGCCGTCGGCGGTGGGCGCGCCGCCGGGGAAGGACACCGACTGCTGGTACGGCCCGGCGGCGGGCACGCCCCGGGTGATGCCCTCGTACTGTGTGCTGATGCCGAGGAAGAGCGTCTGCAGGGCGATCGCCCCGGCGATCGCCACCACGACGCCGCTGACCGCCGCGGCGGCCGGTCCCGAGCCCAACTGCAGTCGGCGGGTGGCCAGTTGCCAGGACAGGCCGCCGCCGCCGGCCCGTCGGGTGACGGCCTCCACCAGCCACGGCAGGAGGGTGCAGAGGCCGATCAGCGTCAGCATCACGCCGGCCGCCACGAGGAGCGATCCGCGCGTGCCGTTCACCGGGTCGAAGAGCGCGAGGGCGAACACCGTCAGGGCCAGGCCGGCCAGCGGCAGCATCAGGCGCCATCCGATCCGGCGGCGGCCGGGGCCGGAGCGGCGGACCACGCCGAGCGGGTCGACGGTCGCCCGGCGCATCGCGAGCAGGGTGACGCCGATGCCCATGAGCGGCACGACCACGGCGATCGCGGCGGCGACGGCGGGCTGCGGTGCGACGTCCTCGGGGTAGAAGCTGAATCCGGCGAGCCGGATCCGTCCGATCGCCTGTCGGCCGATCAGGAAGAGCGCCGCGCCGGCGGCCAGGCCCAGCACCGCGCCCACCAGGGACTCCCCGGCGGCGATCCGGGCGGTCATCCGGCGGTCCGCGCCGCCGAGCCGCAGGGCGGCGAGCCGGCGGTCGCGCCGTTCGCCGCCGAAGCGCGCGGCGGCGGCGAGGAAGACCCCGACCGGGGCCAGCATCACCGTCAGGCCCACGGCGTTGAGCAGGATCAGCTTCGGGTCCATGGATTTGGGCGGTGAGAAGTGGCCGAACCCGGTGATCCGGACGGCGCCGGTGTCCACCGAGAGGCGGTCGCCGCCGAGCACGAAGTCGGCCTGGCCGGGTCCGAGCAGCCCGGCCGGGCCGATGGTGCCGACCACGGGGTGGGGCAGGCGCTCGCGCAGCAGCTGGTTGGCGGGGTCCTTGAGCAGGTCGGCCAGGGCCGGGGAGACGGCCATCTCGCCGGGCTTCGGGTAGGCGGCCACCCCGGGCGGCAGCGCCGCGTTCGGGCCCTCGGGCTGGACGATCCGGCCGCGCACGGGCGTGCCGTGGAAGGTGGTGTCGGCGACGGCCACGAGGACCGTCCGGTCGCCGGGGGCGGGCAGGTCCTCGTCCCGGAAGGTGTCGTTCTGCGTGTACAGGCGCTGGTCGCGGTGGTGCACGATGCCGGGGAAGGAGGCGGTGAAGAGCAGCAGGGCCACTCCCAGGCCGACGCCGCAGGCGGTGAGCAGCAGTCGGCCCCAGCCGTCCTGTCCGCTGGTGACGGCCAGTCGGGCGCCGAGGGCGAGCTGGTCCAGGGCGGGCCGGCGGACCTTCGGGTCGGCGGCGCTCACCGGGCGCCCGCCAGGTCGCGGGTGCGGCCGTCGCGGACGACGACCTCGCGGTCCGCGTAGGCGGCGACCCGCGTCTCGTGGGTGACCAGGAGGACGGCCGCGCCGGTCTCGCGCGCGGCGAGGGTCAGCAGCTTCATGACGCGTTCGCCGTTGAGGGTGTCGAGGGCGCCGGTCGGCTCGTCCGCGAACACCGCCTTGGGGCCGGTGATCAGGGCGCGGGCGGCCCCCACCCGCTGGCCCTGGCCGCCGGACACCTCGCCGGGGCGCTTGGCGGCGACGTCGGCGACCTCCAGTCGTTCCAGCCACTCGCCGGCGCGGGCCTCGGCGGCCTTGCGGCGCATGCCGTTCAGGCGCAGCGGCAGTGCGACGTTCTCCAGGCAGGAGAGTTCCGGGACGAGCTGGCCGAACTGGAACAGGAAGCCGAATTCGGTGCGCCGCAGGGCGCTGAGCTCGGCGTCGGTGCAGGTGGTGAGGTCACGGCCCTGGTAGCCGATGGTGCCGCGGTCGGGGCGGGTGATGCCGGCGAGGCAGTGCAGCAGGGTGGACTTCCCCGAGCCGGAGGGGCCCATGACGGCGACGAGTTCGCCGGCGGCGACGGTGAGCGAGGCGCCGGCGAGGGCCGGGGTGAGGCCGAAGGACTTGTGCAGGTCCTGGGCGGTGAGCAGGGGTCCGGCGCTGGTCAACGTGGGGTCTCCGTGAGGCGGGCGGTGAGGTCGTCGAGGCGGGCGGCGGTCAGTTCCAGCCAGCGCAGGTCGGCCTCCAGGTGGAACAGCGCGTGGTCGCAGATCAGTTCGTCGGCGAGGTCGCCGGCGAGCTTGCGGCGGGTCAGTTCGCGCATGGTCCGCAGGTGTTCGGCCCGCTGGGTGTCCAGGACGTCGGCGGCGGAGCGTCCGGTCAGGATGGCGAGCACGACCTTGTGGTAGAGGGTGCTCTGCAGGTACGGCTGCGGGTCCTCGGGCTGGTTGAGCCAGTCGGCGAGGTCGGTGACTCCGGCGTCGGTGATCGCGTACCGCTTGCGGTCCGGGCCGCCGCCGGCCTCCACGCCCTCCACGACGACCAGGCCGTTCTTCAGCAGCCGGGAGAGCGTCGCGTACACCTGCCCGTAGTGCAGGGAGCGGTCGCGCCCGAAGTGCTCGTCGTAGAGGCGTTTGATGTCGTATCCGTGGCGGGGCTGGGCTTCCAGGAACCCGAGGAGCATCTGTCCGAGTGACATGATCAAGGACTATACACACCATGTATACATGGTGTGTATAGCGAGGCGGGCCCCGGCGGCGGGCCCCGGCGGCGGGGCCGGGGGAACCGGCCGCACCCGCGAGGGCTGCGGCCGGCGGGCGGGCTGTTCCCGTCCCCGGTCGGTCAGGCGTCCGGCTGGGTGACCGTCAGCCCCCAGTGCACGTCGGGAGCCGACGCCTTCACCCCGACGTGGAAGGACCGGCCCTGCTCGGCCGTCACCACCGCCGAGCCCCTGTCGACGGCCTCGGCCGGACAGGGCACGGTGAACTCCACCGGGGTGGTGTCGCCGTAGTACGGCGTGAAGGTGACCCGCACCTCGCCCGCGCCGCCGCTGCCGCCCCGGCAGCCGACCGTCACGGTGACGGGCGGACCGGCCGCGTACGCGCCGCCGGTGACCGCCCCGCCGTCACCGATCCAGTCCGGGATCCAGATCAGCCCCTCCTGCCCGGGGTAGGGCAGGATCTCGCCCGTCCCCGGCGTCCCGTGCCCGATCTCCCCGATCTCCCCGACCTGTCCGATCTCCCCGGCCTGTCCGGCGGACGCCGGGACCGCCGTCACCGCGATCGCCGCCACCGCCGCGACCGCCGTCGTCCAGGCGAAACTCGCACGCCTCATGGTCATCCCCTCCGTGGTGCCGGGCCCGGGCGTCCCGACGCACCCGCACAGTGTCATCCGGCACCGACAGCGCCGCCTGAGTACGGATACTCAGGCGCCGCCTGCGCGGGCCGTGACACCGCGGCGGCGGCAGCGGCGCGCAGCCCGAGGGCCGGGCTGGACAGGACCGGTACCGCGGTCGCGGTCGCGGTCCGCTGCACGGCGTCCGCCATGGACGCCTGGGCGAGGACGACGGCGTCCGCGTCGACCACGGCATCGACGGCGGTGGCGATCGCCGTCAGGTAGCCGGCGCGGTCACCGCTCTCGAACCGCTCCCAGGCACCGTCGACCACCGTGGCCGTCACCGTGACCGGCCGGCCGGATCGGGCGGCCTCCTCGTCGACGAGGGCCGTGGTCGGGCCCAGGGTGCCGGGCAGTGCGGCGATCACGGCGATGCGTGTCGCCGCTCGGCCGCCGCCGGGCGCGACGGCGACGGCGGCCGCCGCCATCGGACGGTCGACGCGCAGCACGGGCACTCCCAGCGCCGCGGCCCGGGCCTCCGCGACGCCCCCGATCGTCGAACAGGTGCACAGCACCGCCGCGGCCCCGGCGGCGATCGCCGGGGCGAGAACCCGGTCGATGTCCCCCGCGACGGCCTCCGGCCCCTCCGCCAGGGCCCTGGCCAGCAGCCCCTGCGACACGACGTGCCGCAGGGACAGCCCGGGGTGCTCGCGGTCGCGGAGCGCGTCGAAGACCGGGACGTGGACCGGGGAGGTGTGGAGCAGCGCCAGCATGCGCGCGATGCTAGCGGCCCCGGCGGCCGGGCCCCGTCGCCGGGAGGGCGCCGGGGGCGGGGGTGTCAGGGGTGGGGGTGGCTGGGCCGGATGCCACGGTGCGGGTGCAGCGGACGGGTCGGGCGGCGAGGTTGTGGAGATGGACACCGTCATCGTGCTCGAACCCGATACGCCGACCAATGTGCGGATCCTCGGCCCCGACCGCGGGCCGGCGGACCCCGGGAACCCGGTGCGTCTGGCGCACTGCGCCCCCGCGGAGGCCTCCGGCGCCTGCGGCCCCCTGACGCTGTGCGGCCTGAGCACCTCCGACATGACCCTGGCCCCTCGCCGCTCCCCCGCGCCCGGCGGGCCCCAGTGGAACGCCTGCGGGGCGTGCCGTGAGGCCGAGGGGGGCGCGGTGGCCGCCGGTGCCGGGCCGGCGCGCGGGTTCAGGGGGCTGTGAACAGTCCGGGGAAGGACGGGGCCAGCCAGGGCCGGCGGCCCCAGGCGAGCACCTTGCCGCGGGCGATGGCGCCGGCGGTGGAGCAGCGGCCCAGGGCGAGGAGGAAGAACGCCACCGGCTCGACGAGGATCGTGCAGTCGGGGCGCCGGGGCGGCTCCTGGCTGACCGCGACGGCGCCGTCGGTGAAGGTGACCGCGAATCCGCCCGCGCCGCGCAGCCGCAGCCGGTAGCAGGCGCTGTGGCCGGCCGCGGTGCGGGCGTCCGCCACCAGGGGCATGGCCGTTCGCAGGAACGGCATGGTCAGCCCGACGCGTTGCCGGTCGATCGGGTGGGGCCGGCCGAGCGCGACGGCGACGTCGTAGAGGTGGGCCAGCATGTGGGTCAGCAGGTAGGCGCCGAGGGTGTCCAGATCCATCGGGCCGAGCGGGGTCAGCATCGGCTCGGTGCCCGTGCGCGGGCCGGCCGCCGCCGCGAACTCCCCTGCCTGGCGGGCGATTTCCTCGGCGAGTACGGCCGGGTCGCGTTCGGGTCGCGCGGCCAGCGAGACCTCGTTGGCCGCGGCCAGCGCGCCCGGGGTGCCGTCCCCGTACGGGCGTTCCTCCCCGGCGGCGAGGGCGGCCATCAGTTCGTTGGCCATCGCGAGGTGGGCGGCGGCCTCGGCGACCGTCCACTCGGCGCCGGGGATGCGGATGTCGCCGCGGCAGTCGGCGAGCAGGGGGACGGCTTCGTCGCCGACCGCGGTGACGGCCTGGAGGAGCGCTGTGCGTGTGGCGGAGGGAGAGTGTTGGGGGAACGTCATGGTGGTGAGACTGGTCGACTCCCGCACCGCTGTCCAGCTCCCTGACAGGGCCGGGGGAACGGGTGTTCCTGTCGGCCGGCGGGCGGGCGGACGGCGGGTCGGGCGGCGGGCGGAGGTCAGCCGCCGTCCGCGGTGGGTCCGGCGCCCGGCGGGCGGTCGCGGTCGGGCCACACGGTGATGTGGTCGTGTTCGAGGACCAGTCGCACGCGGTGCGCCAGGCCGAGGGATTCCGTGAAGTCGCGCGGCAGTTGGAGCCGGCCGACCCGGTCCAGCACCGTGTACTCGACGGGTGCGCCGTCACCGTCGCCGTCGGCGGCCGCAGGGCCCCGCAGCACTTCGGTGGAGGTGCGCCCGTCGCGGATCCGTACCGTGCGGCGGACCTGGTCGGCCACCAGGGCGTCGTGGGTGACGATCAGGACGGTGGTGCCCAGTTCGCTGTTGGCGGTGCGCAGGGCGGTGAAGATCTCCTGCGAGGTGGCGGTGTCCAGTTCGCCGGTGGGTTCGTCGGCGAGCAGCAGGCGGGGTTCGTTGGCGAGGGCGACGGCGATGGCCACCCGCTGCTGTTCGCCGCCGGAGAGCGCGGCGGGGGTGCGGTCGGCCGCCTGGGCGATGCCCATCAGGTCGAGCAGTTCGGTGGCCCGGGCGGCGCGGCGGCGGCGCGGTACGCCGGCGTAGCCCATGGGCAGTTGGACGTTCTCGCGGGCGGTCAGGTAGGGCAGCAGGTTGGCGGCGGTCTGCTGCTGGATCGTTCCGACGGTGCGGCGGCGGTAGGCGGTGCGTTCGCGCCGCTTGAGCGCGCCCAGGTCGGTGCCGTCGACGGTGGCGGTGCCGGCGCTGGGGGTGTCCAGGCCGGCGAGGATGCCGAGCAGGGTGGATTTGCCGGAGCCGGAGGCCCCGACCAGGGCGGTCAGTTCGCCCTCGCGCACGGTCAGGTCGAGTCCTTGCAGGGCCTGGACCTCGACGCCGCCGCGGGCGGTGGTGCCGGTGCGGTAGATCCGTACGAGGCTCTCGCAGTGGACCATGGGCCGGTCGGTCCCGGCGGCGGGTCGTTCGTTCTCACGGGTGGTCACAGGGCCTCCCCCAGTCGTAGGACGGCGCCCAGGGCGCGGCGGCGGGCGATCGCCGTCTCCAGGGCGCCGGCCGCCGTCACCAGCACGGTCAGGGCGAGGCCGAGCGCCGTGGTGGTGGTCCAGTCGGTGTGTGCGGCGGGTTCGAAGGGCGCTCCGGTGAGCGCTTGCAGCCGCAGGCCGGGGCCGAGTGCCCCGGGCAGCAGCAGGCCCAGGGCGGTGCCGCCGGCCGCGGCGGTGAGCAGCAGCGGCAGCGGGTGCAGCAGTTGCAGGGCGAGTACCGAGCGGCCGGTGAGCCCCAGGGTGCGCAGGTAGGAGGTGACGCGGGCGCGTTCGGTGGCGCTGAGGAGGAGGTCCAGGACGAAGGCGCCGAGGGCGAGCAGCAGGGCGAGTGCGGTGGTGACCTGGAAGGCGAGCTGGACCGAGCGGACCAGTCCGTCGGTGCGCAGGGCCTCGAACTCCGCGGCGTGGTCGAGCAGTTCGACCCGCGGGCCGGTCCTGCCGGTGGGGGCGAGCTGCGGGGTGGCCGCGGTGCGCACGGCGGCCCGGTCCAGCGGTGGGGCGCCGGCGGCCGGGTGGAGCAGGAGTGCGGAGGGGTGGCCGGGCTGTGCGGGCAGGCGTTGTGCGGAGGGGCCGGTGAACAGCAGCAGGGCGCCGGGGCGCGGCCCGTTGCCGAGGACCGGTCCGAGGACCGGGTCGCGCAGGGCGTCCTCGGGCAGGGCTCCGATCACGTGGACCAGGACGCGGCTGGTGCCCAGGGCGGACAGTTCGAAGGTGCCGTCGGGGAAGCGGGCGGCCAGGGCGGGGTCGGCCAGGGCGGTGAGCACCGGTTCGGCGCCGTTCTCGCCGGTCTGCCGCACCGGTGCGTCGGCCCCGTCGGCGGCCAGCAGGGCGCGGGCGAGCGGGGAGGAGGGGCGGGCGGCGGACAGGGCGGCGGCGTCCAGTCCGACGAGTTGGGCGCCGGGGAAGGTGGTGCCGTCGTCCTGCGAGGTGAGTTCGCCGCTCGCGCCGGTGACGGTCACCTGGTGGCCGACGGTGGGGACGTGGGAGAGGTCCTCGGGCAGTCGGTCGCGCGGTCCGACCAGGGCGAGCGGTGCTCCGCCGGTGCGCCAGTCGGCGCTCTGGGCGCGGCTGTCGGTGACGGTGCGCGAGATCCCGGCGCCGAAGACGCCGTAGCCCATGGCCAGCGTCAGGACCAGCAGGGCGAGTGCGGCCGTGCCGGTGTGCCGGCCGGCCTGGGCGAGTGCCACCAGCGGGACCGGGCCGCGCGAGCGGCGCGCCCAGTGGGCGGCCCGGCGCAGCAGCGGGGGCAGCAGGCGGAGCAGGACGAGCGCCGCGACCAGGGCGAGCAGGACCGGGGTCAGGGCGAGCGGGAGGTCGAGGCCGGAGCCGGCGAGGGCGCCGCGGGTGCGCAGCGCGGTCAGCGCGCCCGCGGCCAGCAGCAGGGCCAGGGCTTCCAGGACGAGGCGGCGCGAGCGTGCCGGGGGCCGGGTGCGCGGGGCGGTGGTGAGCAGGGTGGCGGCCGGTGCGCACCAGACCAGCAGGGCGGCGACGGCCGCCGGCAGGGCGGATCCCAGGGCGGTGCCCTGGGGCGTGGTGGCGCGGGCGATCGCCCAGCCCGCGGCGGCGCCGGTGCCGACCGCGACCGCGGCCTCGGCCAGCAGGCGGCCGGCGATCCCGGCGGTCCCGGCGCCGCGGGAGAGCTGGAGGGCGATGGCGCCGGCCCGGCGGCGGGCGCCGAGCCGTGCGGTGGCGACGGCGGTGGCCACGACCACGGCGAGAAGTCCGACGAGCGCGAAGCCCTGGAGCTGTTGGGCGCGTCCGCGTTGGGCGGCGTAGGCGTCCAGTTCGGGCGTGAGCCGGTCGGTGACGGCGATCTTGGGCACGATCTGGCCGGCGAGTGTGCAGAGGCCGCCGGTTTCGTCCCCGCAGCGCTGGGCGGTGTCGGCGGCGCGCAGCCCGGCGAGGGCGGCGCGCAGTTCGGCGGTCCCCGTGGCGGTGGCGGCGGGCCCGGACCGGTCGGTGGCCACGGGCAGGTCCCAGGCCAGTTCGAGCGGTACGGTGCCGCGGCCCGCGACCTGTTCGATCCCTTCGGCGCTGGTGAGGAGTTGGCCGACCAGTTGCTGGCCGGTCTCGGCCGGGACGGTCCAGGGGGCGACGAGCATCGGGAACTGCTGCCAGAGGCGGTCGGCGCCGTGGTCGGTGCGGAAGACGCCGACCAGGAGCACCGGGGTGGACCAGCCGGTGCCGGCCAGGCCGAATCGCTGACCCGTCGTCAGGCCGAGGCGGTCCCTGGTGGCTTCGGAGACCGCGACCTCGACGGCGGGCGGCTGTCCGGGCGGGTCCGTCGGGTCGGGTGCGGGTTGCCGGGGTGCGCGGCCCTGGACGTACTCGACCGGGCCGTGGGCGTCGTCGGGCTGGGCGTGGACCAGGCTGAGCCCCGGGGGCCGGCCGTAGGGGGTGGGGACTCCGGGCCCTTGCGCCGCGGCGGAGGGGGCGCTCACGCGGCCCTTCGGTGTGCCGAGCGCGGCGGCCAGTCGCGGTCCGGCGGCGGCGCGCACCGCGTGGCCGGCCTGGTCGAGGTCGCGGTCGAGTGCGCCGGGGGCGATCCGGGGCCTGGACGGCAGCGGGACGGTGGTGGACGTGGCGGTGATCAGCGGGCCGGACAGCTGGGCGCGGGCGACCCGGTCCGCGAGCGCGC
The DNA here is from genome assembly GCF_043198905.1 of Kitasatospora sp. NPDC048715. Classification (NCBI taxonomy): domain Bacteria; kingdom Bacillati; phylum Actinomycetota; class Actinomycetes; order Kitasatosporales; family Streptomycetaceae; genus Kitasatospora; species Kitasatospora sp. NPDC048715. The sequence continues at coordinate 138,276 of NZ_JBICVH010000005.1, forward strand.
CGGCGGCGAGGCGGTCGAAGCGCGGCGGCCAGCTCAGCGGGATCGCCGTGAGCAGGACGGAGAGCAGCGCCAGCCCGGCCGCCACCGGCCAGGCGATCCGCGCCTCCCGTCGGATCAGGCGCAGTGTCAGCATGCGGGGCTCCCGCCGTCGAAGCGTCCGTTGCGGGGCGGGGTGCCGGGCGCGAGGCCGGGCGCGGGGGCGCGCCCGCTGCCGGGCCGCCGTCCTGGCGTCGGGCTCATCCGTCCTCCCCCGCGCGCAGGGCCCGGACCAGGTCGACCCTGGCCAGCAGCCGGGTGAGGACCAGGACCGTGAGGGCCAGCAGCAGGCCGCTGGCGAGCGTGGTGAGCGCGGCGGCCGGCCGGCCCGGGGCGGTGGCCAGGGCAGGGAAGACCGGGCCGGAGCTGTCGTCGAGCACGGTGAGCGGCAGCAGCAGGGCCGTCAGGAGCAGGCCCAGCAGGCCGCCGAGCAGCACCGGGGGCACCGTCACCGCCACCTGTTCGGCGCGCAGCATCGCCGTCAGTTCGCCGGTCCGTGCGCCCAGTGCGCGCAGTACGGCGAACTCCCGTTGCCGGGAGCGGGCCGCGCCGACCGCGTGCAGGGTCAGGGCGGTCACCGCGAAGAGCGGGGCGGTGGCCATGACCAGCAGCCAGGCGCAGCGCAGTCCGGCCCGGAACGGGTCGTCGGCCAGGTAGGCGGCGAGCCGCTGTGCGCTCTGGGCGCGGCCGAACGCGCTGTGGCCGTCGACGGCGGCCCAGGTGGCGGCGGGGTCGTCGCTGGCCAGCCACCAGTGGGTGTCGACGGGCGGCGGCGCGCCGGTGAGCGCGCGGTTGGCGGCGAGCGCGGGCAGGTCCAGCAGCAGGTGGCCCTGGCCGCGGCCGTAGCCGGGCAGGGCGTCGACCTCCCCGGTGATGCGGACCTTCTGGTCGCTGTCGCGGTCGCGGTCCCAGGTGAGCCGGATGGTGTCACCGACCTTGGCGTTCACCGCGTCGAGCAGGGTGCGGTCGGCGATCGCGGACAGGACGGGCGGGGCGCTCCCGTCCGGGGTGCCGGTCGGGGTGCCGGTCGGGGTGCGCACGGCGAGGTACGTGTCCAGGGCGGCCGGGTCCAGGGCGTTCGCGGGGTTCTGGGAGCGCAGCACCGCGTGCAGGAGGCCGGGTCCGCGGCTGTGCCAGGTGCAGGCGGTGGCCCGGTCGTCCTGGGCGCCGCCGTCGAGCACCGAGGCGGGCCGGGCGTCCGGGGCCGGGTCGCCGGTGGGGCAGCCGAGTGCGGTGGGGCTGACGAAGGGCGCGCCGGAGCGGACCCAGGACCGGTCCGGTCCGAGGGCGAGGTCGGTTCGCCGGTCGCCGGTGACGGCGCTGATCCGTGGCAGGTCCAGCTCCAGGGTGGTGCGCCGGGCCAGGGGGCCGGGGAAGCGGACGCCGACGCGGGCGAGGGTCAGCGGGTAGCTGCGCCGGCCGCCGTCGGCCAGGTTCACGGTCAGCGGGTGGGGGCGGCCGTCGGCCGTCAGCGGGAGGGTCAGCTGCTCGGTCAGCCCGTCGGCGTCCTGGATCCACAGCAGCAGGCTCGGGCCCCGGTCCGGCGGTGCGGGGTCGGCGGTGGCCTGGACGGTCAGCTCCAGGGCGGTGGGCTCGCCGGGGATCGCGAGCCCCTGGGCGGGCGCGGCGGTCAGCGGGGCCAGCAGCGCCGGTGCCGGGCGGTCGGCCTGGTCGGGGCGCAGGGCCGGCAGGGCGCCGGAGGCCGCGGCGGCGGCGGTGTCGACGGCGACCGTCCGGACCACGGCGCTGCCCACGTAGGCCGACTGGTCGGCGACCGGGGTGAGGGCCGTGACGCCCGGCAGCGCGGCCAGCGCGCTGTGCCGCTGCGCCGCCGCGCCGGTCACCCCGGACAGCCGCAGGTCGGCGCCGACGGTGAAGGCGGCCCGGTCGCGGTCGCCGGCCGGCAGTGCGGCCAGGACCCCGGCGGCCAGGCCGGCGCAGGCCACGGCCAGGAGCGTGACCAGGACCGGGACCGCCTGGCGGCCGGCGTCGCGGCTCAGCCGCCAGGCGCCCAGTGGCGCGACCAGGCCGCGGGAGCGGGCGGCCGCCCGTTCCAGCAGCCGTCCGGCCGGCGGCAGCACCCGCAGCGCCAGCACCGCGCCGGCCACCGCCATCGCCGCCGGGGCGAGCACCAGGACCGGGTCGACCCCGGTGTCGAAGCCAGCACCCGCGCCGGGCACCACCACGCCCTGGTAGTGGCGCAGTTGGAGGAAGCCGAGGACCGCCACGGCGAGCAGCGCCAGGTCCGCTCCGGCCCGCTGCAGGCCCGGCCGAAGCGGGCGGCGCCGGCGCAGCGCCTGCCGGGCGTGCGGGTCCCAGGCCTGCCGGGCGAGCGGCAGCAGCAGGGCCGTGCCGTGCACCGCGAGCGCGAACCCGGCGGCCCACCAGGCGGTTCGGCCGTCGGCCGCGGTCAGGCCGTGCGCCCCGGCGCCGCGCAGGACGGCGGCGAGCAGCGGCTCGACCAGCAGCAGCCCGCAGGCCGCCGCCGGCACGGCGGCCACCGCCCACTCGCCGGCCGCCACCGCGAGCAGCCGCGCCAGGCCGGCTCCCCGGGAACGCTGGAGCGCCTGCTCGACGGCGACCGCGTCGGCCAGCCGACGGGCCGTCAGAACCAGGACCACCGAGGCGAGTACGGCGAGCAGGGCGAGCGGAACGGCGATCTCGGCCCTGGCGGCCAGGGCCGGCACCGCCTGGCCGTCGACCGCGGCGGGCAGCGCGCTGCGCACCCTGGTGTCGGCCAGGGGCGGGGCTGCGCCGCGGTAGACCGAGCGGGCGGTGTCGGAGCCGGCGAGGACGGCCACCCGGTCGCGCAGCGCGGCGAGTTCGGGCAGGCTCGACCGGCCGGTGTCGGGCAGGGCCAGCCACACGGCCTGGGTGCGGCTGCCGAACGTGGGCAGGGCCGTCAGCTGGGCGCCGTCGGCCAGCAGCAGGGCGCGGTCCGCGCCGTCGGCGCCGGCCAGGCCGTTCCAGAAGGCGTCGGCGGCCGGGTCGGGGCGGTAGACGCCGGTCACGGTGAGCGTGAGCGGGCCGCCGGTGGCGGGGTCCGGGACGACCGCGGTGCTGCCGCTCGCCAGGCCGAGGCGGTCGGCGACGGTCTCGGGGAGGGCGACGCGCAGGGCGTTCCCGGGGGCGTCGGCGGGGGCGGCGGAGGACGCGGCGGGGGACGCGGTGGCGGTGGCGGCGTCCGGCCAACTGCCGCTGCTCAACCGGGCGTAGCGGCCCGGGTCGGGCAGTGCCACCGGGAGCCCGGGCAGCCCGGTTTCGGTGGCCTGCCGGCGCGCGGCGAGCGGCAGCGGCAGGTCCACGGTGATACCGGCCCGCAGCGCGGTCTCGGAGCGGAAGGGGACGCCGGCCATCGCCCGGACCAGTGCCGCGTGCACCGCCCGGTCGGCCGCGGGCAGGCCCTGCGCCGTCCAGCGCGCGGACACCTCCACCGAGCGGCCGGCGTCGGCGGCGAGGCGCTGGCGCACCCCGGCCGCGGCGGCCGACTGCGCCAGCCCGGCCACCGCGGCCAGCACCGCCGTCGCCACCAGGATGCTCACGGCCACGGCCGCCAGCACCGCACCGTGCCGCCCGATCCGGCGCCCGACCCCCGCCAGCACCATCCGCCACTCCCCTCGGCGCCCTCCGCTCGACTCCGGGGCGCACGTCACGGGACCACTTGCGGCCCAGAGCTGAGGTTCTATCACAACGAACCATCAGTGGTCTGTACCAATCAGGTCACGGTCCTTCCCGTACAACCCGAACCGCCCCCGCCGTGTCGAACTGCCGCGAGGAGGAGGAACGACGGGGCGGGGCGGCAGCCACGCCGCCGGACGCCGAGGAGTCCGTCAAGTGCGGGGCCGCGGGGGGGGGGACCTGCCGGCCCGACAGGGTAAATCGCGTGAGAGAGGACGGAGTTGTCCGTGGGGGTGGAAGTGTCCATGGGGGTGGAAGTTTCCGTGGGGGTGGAAGTTTCCGTGGGAACGGAGAGCACGGCCGGGGGCGACGGTCCGTCGGCGGAGGAGCGTTTCGAGCACTGGCGGGACCTGGTCGGACGGACGCGGGTCTGCGACGCGACCAGCGCGCACGTCGACAGCTTCACGGCGCAGGTGCGTCGGGTCGAGCTGGGGCCGGTGGCGCTGCTGGGGACGTCGTTCCCGTCGGCGAGGTTCCGGCGGACCGAGCGCATGGTGCGCCAGTCGGACGAGGAGCTGTACCACCTGACGCTGCTGACGGCCGGCGGCCAGGCCCTGAGCCGCGCCGACGACCAGCGGGAGACGATCGGGGTCGGGGACCTGACGATCGTCGACAGCTCGCACCCGTACGACGTGCGGTGCTTCGGCGCCGGCGACCCCGGCCAGGAGCGGTTCGGGGCCGCCGGCGTGGGCGTCGACCTGCCCGCCTCGCTGCTGCCGGTGCCCCCGGACCGGCTGCGCGACCTGCTCGGGCGCGGGCTGTCCCGGCGGGAGGGGACGGGGGCGCTGCTGGCGGAGTTCCTCCTCGGCCTGGACGGCCGGGCCGCCGAGCTGACACCGGCGGAGGCGTGCCGCCTCGGGACGGTCGTGGTCGACCTGGTGGGGGCCTGGATCGCCGGGGAGCTCGACGCCGTGAACGCGCTTCCGCAGGACTCCCGGCAGCGGACCGTGGTGGAGAGCGTCCGGGCCTTCGTCCGGCACCACCTCCACGACCCCGGCCTGACCCCGCCGGTGGTCGCCGCCGCCCACCACATCTCCGTCAGCCACCTGCACCGGCTGTTCACCCGGCACTCCCAGGGCGAGACCCTCGCCGCGTTCATCCGCGGCCAGCGGCTGCGCAAGGCCCACCGCGACCTCGCCGACCCCGCCCTGCACGCCCTGTCGATCCAGGGCGTCGCCGCACGCTGCGGCATCCCCGGCGCCTGCGAGTTCAGCCGCGCGTTCAAGGCGGCGTACGGCCTCTCGCCCCGCGAGCACCGGCAGCGGGCGCTGTCGGCGGCGGCGCGGGAGTAGCCGCGGGGCGCGGGACGGGTGCCCGGCCCGCGGGCGGTGACCGCTGCCGGGCGGCACGGCCCGGTCGCCCGAACTCTCCCCGGACTCCGCCGAGTTCGGGGAGAGTTCGGGCGACCGGGGATCATGGGCCGCGCACGTCGGCGGCCCTCGACGCGGACTGCCGGGATCCCCGCACGGCGGGAATCCCGGCAGTCCTCCAGGGCTCCCTGGTGGCTGGGGGCGGCTTCTCGGCCTGCGGGCCACTCAGGGGCGAACGGTCCGGGCCGGTCAGGCCAGGGAAACCGACCCGCGGTAGAGCGAGGAACCCACGCTGGTGCAGTACGCGTAGCTCCAGGAGCCGCCACCGACCCGGCGCAGGTCTCCGTACACGGTCTGGCCGCTGTTGCACAGGGCGACGGCCCGGAAGTAGGTGGCGCCCTCGGAGCAGTACGCACCGAACGTGTTGCTGTCGCTCCAGGTGGAACAGGAAGTGTTCGTCGTGGTCGCCGACGCCGGCGTGGCGGCAGCGATTCCGAGCGTGAGCGAGGCCGCGGCGACGGCCGTTGCCGCGAATTTGCGCATCTTGAGCATCGAATTCCCCTCCCGGACAGGGCAGTCCGCTTTCGGGCGAAGGCGGCTGCGTCGTGAACGAGGCTAGAACGGCGCACTCCCCGGTGAACGGTTCCGCGCGGGCGAGCGGACGCGGTGCCAAGAGCCTGCGACGCTGTGCACAATCACGGACGGATTCCCCCGGGACGGCCCGGTCGGGGGCGCGCGGGTCAGCCTCACTACCTGTCCAGCCGACCGGGGCGTCATGCGCGAGGGGGCGCATTGCCCCCGATCGGGTGGTCCGGCCGTGCTTCGCGCGCCGGTGGCCCGGGCGGGGCCGGATAGTGGAGCGGTCGCCGAGGCACGGGCCCGGCGTCCCTTCGTCCGGGAAACCCGAGGTGTACCGCCATGCCCACGTCCGCAGCCACCGACCGTGTCGGGCTCGTGTTCTCACTGTTCGACGCCGACGGGAACGGTGTCCTCGAACCCGCCGACTTCGACCTGATGGGCAGCCGCGTCGTCGCGGCGCTCCCCCGGGCCGGCGAGGACGCCAAGAACCGGCTGCTCGACGCCCTGCGGCACTACTGGCACACGCTGGTGACCGAGCTGGACACCGACGGCGACGGGCGGATCAGCCCCGAGGAGTTCACCGCCGTGGTGCTGGACCCGCAGCGCTTCGACGCCACCATCGACGAGTTCGCCCGCGCGCTGTCCACGCTGGGCGACCCGGACGGCGACGGCCTGGTCACCCGCCCGGACTTCCTCGCCCTGATGACCGCGATCGGGTTCGACGACCGGAACATCACGGCGCTGTTCGACGCGTTCGGCCCGGTGGACGGCGACCGCGTCCCGGTCGCGGTCTGGGCGGAGGGCATCCGCGACTACTACCGCCCCGAGAAGACCGGCATCCCCGGCGACCACCTGGTTCCCGGGGCGGCCCGGTGACCCCGGTCGCCCACCAGGGCGCCGGCCCGGTGCCGGCGCCCGCCGCCGGGCGGCCCGCGGTCGGGCTGGCGGTGGGCCGGGGCACCGGCCCGGAGCTCGCCGCCGTCTTCGAACGCGTCCTGCGGGTGCTCACCGCCGACCACCCGACGGGGGTGCGGATCGTGCGCTCCCCGCGCCTGTACCACTCCTACGTCTCGCTGCGCGCGCACGGCGGCCCCGCCGACGTCCAGGAGCTGACCGGGCAGGACGCGGAGCACTACGAGCGGTTCTGCCGCGACCTGGCCGCCGGCGGCACCACCGCGGTCTTCCGCACCGCGATCAACGCCCAGTCCCTGTACCTGGTGCGCCGTCGCCTGTGCGCCGTCAAGGTGGACCTGTTACGGGCCGGAGAAACGTCCCTGCTGCTCGTCCGCGACCAGGCCCAGGGCTTCTACACCGGGGAGAACCTGCACACCCCGGGAGCGGTCACCCGCACCCTGTCCTTCAGCCGGGAGACCACCGGGACCGTCGTGCGCCACGCCCTGGAGCGGGCCCGGCGCGAATGGCCCGACGGGCGGATCGACCGCATCGTCATGGCCTACAAGTTCCACCTCCTGGACGGCGCGTTCGACACCTGGGTCGCCGGGATCGCCGAGCGGTTGGGCGTACGGATCGAGGTGTTCCAGCCCGACACCGTCAACCGCAACCTGATCACCCACGGCCTGCCGGAGCGCACGCTGCTGATCGCCGGGAACGAGTGGGCGGACATCATGCACGTGGTCCTGCTGGACCGCTTCGGCGCCCAGCGGCAGGAGAGCCGCTGCACGGAGAACGTCTGCCTCGACCCCGGCGCGGCCGGGCTGGTCGAGTACCAGACCGTGCACGGCTCCGCCGACGACCTGGCCGGGCGCGACCTGGTCAACCCGGTGGCCACGGTCCGCGCCGCCGCCCTGGTCGCCGAGCGGCACGCCGGCGTCCCCGGCGCCGTCCGGGCGGTCGAGGCCGCCCTCACCGCCCTGGACGACAAGGACGTGCGCACCCCGGACCTCGGCGGCCGGCACTCCACCACCGCGGTGGTCGACGCGCTGGTCGACGTCCTCGACCCGCCCGGTGCCGCCGCGGGTTCCACGGCCCTGGTGGGCGAGCCGTGACCGGCCCGGCGGGAACCGCCCTGGTGGTGGTGGACCTGCAGAACGACTTCTGCGCCGGGCCGGTGGCCCGGGCCCGTTTCGGCGGCGACGGCGCCGTCCTGGAGGCCGTGGTCGCCAACAGCGTCCGGGCGGTGGACCGGGCCCGGCGCGCGGGCGTGGAGGTGGTGTTCGTCCGCTTCCTCGGCGACACCGTCCACCAGGGCGCGGCCTGGCGCGCGCGGGACCGGCGCCTCGGCAAGGAGCCGAAGTGCCTGGAGGGCACCTGGGGGGCGGAGTTCCACGGGGTGGCCCCGGCGCCGGGCGAACGGGTCTTCACCAAACGGGCCCGTTTCGACGCCTTCCTCGGCGAGGGCCCGGGCGAGGACCTGGAGGAGCACCTGCGCGCGGGCGGCACCGGGCACCTCGTGCTCGCCGGGCTCTACGCCGACGTCTGCGTGGACTCCACCGCCCGCACCGCCTTCCAGAAGGGCTTCCACCTCACCGTCCTGACGGACTGCACCACCTCCCTGCACCTGCCCTGCGACGACGTCCTGCGGTTCATGCGCGTCCTGTACGGCGCCCGCACCACCACCGGTGACGACCCCGCGGCCTGGACGGCGCCCGCGCACGAGGAGGAACCGTGCACGCCGTAGCCGCGCAGGCCGTGGCCGGGCACGCCGAAACCGGGCGGGCCACCGCCGCGGCCCCGGCCCGCGGCGTGGCCTCCGGGGTGGGCCGTACCGCCCTGCTGGTGGCGGCCGCCCGCGCCGTCGAGACCCACCGCCCCGACGCCCTGGCCCGCGACCCGCTCGCCGAGCTCTTCGTCCGCGCCGCCCCCGCCTCGGCGCACTGGCCGCTGCGCCCCGAGCAGGTCCCCGGCGGGGACGCCGACCCGCTGTGGGGGCGCCTCGGGCGCTACTTCGGGCTGCGCACCCGGGTCCTGGACGACCACCTGCTGGCCGCTGTACGGGGCGGCGCCCGCCAGATCGTCCTGCTGGGCGCGGGCCTGGACTCCCGGGCCTACCGGCTCGACTGGCCGCCCGGCTGCGTCCTCCACGAGATCGACACCGACGAGGTGCTGGCCTTCAAACGGACCGTCCTCGACGCGGCCGGCGCGGCTCCCGCCGCCGAGCGCCGCCCCCTGGCCGCCGACCTGCGCGCCGACTGGGCCGGGCCGCTGCTGGCGGGCGGCTTCGACCCGGCGGCGCCGACCGCGTGGCTCGCCGAGGGGCTGCTGCTCTACCTCCCCGCCGAGGCCGAGCGGCGCCTGATGGCCACCGTGCACCGGCTCAGCGCGCCCGGCAGCACCCTCGCCTACGAGCTCAAGGACGTGGCCGCCGAGCCGCCGGCCGTGCGCACGTCCCCCGTGTACGTCGCGGCCCGGCAGCGGCTCGGCATCGACCTGCGCGCCCTCTTCGACGCCGACCCCCGCCCCGACTCCGCCGCCCGACTCGCCCGCCGGGGCTGGACGGTGACCGTGCGCAGCCCGTACGACTTCACCGCCGTGCACGGCCGCGGCCCGCTGCCGGAGCCGAACGACGCGCTGGCGGCCAACCGCTGGGTCTTCGCCGCCCGCCCGGGGCCGTCGGGAGGCGGGGAGGCCCCGGGCGCCGGTCCGCGCCGGCGGCCGCCCGTTCCGGGGCCCCGGTAGGGGCGGGCCTTCGAACGCCGTCGCCGGCCGGTGCGGGCCCGCCGGCGCGGACCGCCCGGGCCCGCACGGGAGAATGGGCCGGGTGACCAGCACTCAGCCGCTCCCCCGGGGCCTCACCGCCCTGATCCCCGTCGCCCCCGCACCGGCCTCGCCCGGTGAGCGGGCGGCCTCCCAGCTCCTCCATCTGCGCAGCGTGGAGGTGCCCCTGCCGCTCCTGGTGGCCGCCGCGGAGCTGATCGCCCCGCAGCTGGAGAGCGAGGACCCGGTCACCCGCGAGGCCGCCGAGGCCGTCCAGGCCCGCCTGCGGGCCGTCATCGCGCAGGCCGCGCTCGGGCGGTAGCGGGCGGCCCCGTCCCCGGCGCGCCGCGGGCCGGATTTTCCGCGCGGGTGAATTCCGCGGCGTTTTCCGTGCACCCCGCCGTTCGGCGGGGGCACCCCCGCCGTCGGACGGAATTGTTCAAGGTGTTTCACAAAAGGGAAATTGACGCCCCCATCGCGAAAACGGCCTGACCCGGCGCAATGTCGATCATGAACCACCGCCATCGGCGGATTCCCCTGAAAACCCCTCAGCAATTCCGCCGGCCGCCGATTTCGCGGAATCAAATTGATCGCTATACGATCCATCGGGAATCGGATCCTGATCCCCCGCCGGAACGGCAACCCCACAGCCGCCGGCGCCCCGGGCAGGAGAGCACTCCGCCCCCCTCCGCAAGAACGCACCCCAGGTGGCCATGCATCCCCACACCGCCCACATCGACGGGTTCCACTACGGCTGGATCAACCCGCTCCTGTCCTACCTCATCGCCTGCACCGGCGCGGCGCTCGGACTGCGCTGCACCGTACGGGCCCTGACCCTGCCGCCGGCCCGCCGCCTGGGGTGGCTGCTGCTGTCCGCGGTCGAACTCGGCTGCGGCATCTGGACCATGCACTTCATGGCGATGATGGGCTTCGCCGTCACTGGCTCGACCGTCGTCTACCGCGTCCCCGAGACCCTCGGCAGCCTGCTGCTGGCCGTCGTGGTCGTCGGCGCCGGCGTCCTGTACGTCGGCTACCGCCGCAGGACGACGGCGTCCCTGCTGATCGGCGGCACCGTCACCGGCTGCGGTGTCGCGGCCATGCACTACCTCGGCATGTCCGCCATGCAGGTCGAGGGCGAGGTCTCCTACGACCCCGTGCTGGTGGCCGTCTCCATCGCCATCGCCGTGGCCGCCGCCACCGCGGCGCTGTGGATGACCCTCAACATCACCGGCTTCGCGGCCTCGCTGGCCGCCTCCCTCGTCGCCGGGGTCGCGGTCACCGCCATGCACTACACCGGGATGGCCGCCGTCTCCGTCCGACTGGACGAGCGGTTCCGGGCCGACGGCCTGCCCGCCTCCCAGTTCGTCGTGCCGCTGGCCGTCGCCATCATGGCCGTCATCGCGATCGGCGGGTTCGTCCTCACCCTCTCCCCGCCGGAACCGGTCGACACCCCGGCCCGGGAGCCGCTGCGCGTCAAGCTCTTCGACCGCAGCACCTGACCACCGCAGCAACCGACCGCCGCGCCGTGGGCACGGCGCGCCGACGCGCCCCGGGGGCGGCCCACTGTCCGGGCCGCCCCCGGGGCTTCGGTGCGCACCGCGGCATCCCGGGGCCCTCTCCCCGGGACCCCTCCGGCATCCGTCGGCGCGCACGGCCGCGCCGCGGTCCGTCCCCCTCGACGGGCCGCGGCGCAGCGGCTTCACGGGGTGTCAGCGCGAGCCGGTCACACCTGCTGCCAGAGCGCGGGGACGTTCGGCGGCTCCCAGCCGACCAGGGCGGTGTGGCCCTGGAGGCAGCGGTAGCCGACGCCGTTGTAGGTCACGACGTCGCCGGCCTGGTAGGTGGTGCCGGCGGTCCAGGTGCCGCCGGGGTTGGGCGAGTCCTTGCCCACCGTCAGGCTGTACTGGGCGGTGTGGGTGGTGGTGCCGGCGGTGCCGGTGACGGTGATCTGGTAGGTCCCGTTCGCCGCGCTCGCGGAGGCGTTCAGGGTGAGGGTGGCGGAGGAGCCGGCCTGGACCGAGGAGGGGTTGAAGCTCGCGGTGACGCCGGACGGCAGGCCGGAGGCGGTCAGGGCGACGGTCTGGGCGGTGCCGGAGGTCACCGCGGTGCTCACCGTGGCCGTGGTGGAGGCGCCGGGCTGGACGGAGCCGGAGGCCGGGCCGAGGGAGAGCGAGAAGTCGTTGCTGCCGTTGTTGGTGCAGGTGGGGTCGCCGGTCTGGGCGGGGACGCTGACGGCATCCCAGGCGGCCTTGGCGCGGTTGAAGAAGGTGCAGGTCGGGTCGAGGTTCTTGGCGGCGGTCAGGGTGGCGGTGCGGTAGCGCTTGTAGGTCATGCCGCTGGTCTTGAGGAGCATGCCGCCGTAGAAGACCCGGCCGGCGTCCTTGATGCCGATGCCGGTGACGGAGGAGTTGTTGCAGGTGGGGCTGGTGGGCTTGCCGCCGCCGGGGTTGGAGCCCTCGGCGAGCAGGTAGAACCAGTGGTTCAGCGGGCCGGCCGCCGCGTGCTCCTCGGTGTTCGGGATGGACGCCGAGTAGCAGTTGGGGTTGTTGCTCACCAGCGAGGGGTTGTACATGTTGCGGATCGGGCCGTTGCCGACCAGGTTGATCATCTCGCCGACGGTGTAGTCGGGGGTGTCGTAGGGGGCGGGTTCGTTGGCGTAGGCCTCGGTGAGGGCGCCCATGATGTCGCCGGTGGCCTCGCCCAGGCCGGACTCGTTGTTGGCGCCGCCGGGGGTGTACTGGTCGATGCCGTGGCCGAACTCGTGGCCGACGACGTCGATGGAGGCGATCCACTTGTTGGCCTGGCTGTGGCCGATGGATATGGTGCTGCCGTCCCAGTAGGCGTTGACGTCACTGAGGCCGACCTTGACGGGCCAGCTGCCGCCGTTGCCGTTGTGGCCGTTGCGACCGAGCCAGTCGCGGAGCATGTCCCATTCCTTCTGGGCCGCGAACATCGCGTCGCCGCAGCCGGTCTCCTTGCTGGAGGCGCTGCCGGTGCCCCAGGAGTCGCTCGACTTGGAGAAGACCTGGCCGGTGCCGTAGTCGGCGCAGGACAGGCCGGGGCGGTTGGGGTCGCGCAGCGTGTAGGAGCCGCCGGAGGCCGTGGTGGCGATCGTCGGCGAGGGGCCGTTCCACTCGCTGTTCAGGGTGCCCGCGTGGACGTCGTCGTAGCTGTCGAGCACCTCGCCGGTGGTGGCGTCGACGAACACGTGCAGGCGGCTGGGGGCCGGGCCCTTGTGGCCGGCGAGGACGGTCTCCCAGGCCAGGCGGCTGGTGCCGTCCTTGACCCGCACCACCAGGCGGCGGGACTCGACGGTGTCGACGGAGGCCGCCTTGCTGCGGGCGGTCCGCTCCGCCTGTTCCGCACTGATCCGGGCGGTGGTGGAGGTGCCGACGGGGCCGGTGGCGGCGGACTGCAGGGCGCGGACCGTGCCCCGGGAGTCGGCGAGGACGACGGCGTCGCCGCCGACCACGGGCAGCCCGCGGTAGCTGCGCTCGTAGGCGACGGAGTAGAGGCCGTCCACCCAGGGGGTGACGGCCTTGCGCTCGTAGGTCTCGTCGCTGCCCTTGGCCAGCGCGTCCAGACCGGCCGTCACGGCGGCGTCGGCGGCGCTCACCGCGGCGGCCAGCCCGCTGGGCGGGGCCGGGGTGGTGTCGGGTGCGGCGGTGGCCGGCCCCGCGGTGGCGGCGATCATGCCGGCCAGCACGGTCAGGGCGGTCGCCGCGGTCAGCAACCTTCCTGCGGAAATCCTGCGTTGCATCGGGGCTCCTCGCGTGTGGGGGTCCTCGACCGCGGACGGCAGGCTGGGGAGGCGTCGCGGGGCCGCCTCTGGAGGGGACGGCCGTGCGGGCCGTCCGCGCTCGGGTGCCCGAACCCTCACACGGCGTCATGGCCGGGTCAATGGCTGGTGCGCGTGAGGCGCCGGGTTGGCAAATTCCGTCAAGCCCGCAGGGGCGGGCCTGCGTCAAGCTGGGCTTTTCCCGAGGTGGTTGAGACCACGTCAGGGGTGACGGAGAGCGATCGGACGGGCGGTGGCGGGACCGGCCGTCAGGGCCGGGCGGGTGCCGGGTCCTGGACGCGCCCCTGCAGGGCCTTGGACAGTTCGGCGACGCAGGAGGCGAGTTGTCCGGTCGTCAGCTGCCCCGGGTCGCCGCCGCACCCGGCCGCCGGTGCGGCCGGCGTCGGGGCCGCCGTCGGGGCCGGAGTCGGGGCCGGTGTCGGGCGTCCGCCGGGCGCGGTGATGTCGCCGCTCAGCGACACCAGGTTGGGGGTCACCGTGGCGTCGCCCGACAGGTCGATGTAGTCCTGGGTCTGCCCGTTGAAGTCCACGAAGCCGCGCCACATGTCCCGGCCGAACGGGACGATCTCCTGCAGCGCGCCGCCCTGCCCGGCGCTGATGGTGATCGAGGTCTGCTGCGCCATGTACGACACCATCCGGCTGGCCAGCACGTCCAGGTTCACCGACGGGCTGTCGTCGCCGCGCACGTACACGTGCAGGTCGTTGAGGCCGCCTCCGACCCGGTCGGCCTGCAGGACGGCGAAGGCCACCACCAGTTGCGAGGAGCTCTCCCGCGGCACCAGCGGCGTCACGTAGTACAGGTGGCCGTCCGCCCTGGAGCGCAGCAGGAACTCGCCCGGGTTGACGGCGTTGGTCGACGCCGAGGTGTGCGCGTAGCCGAAGCCGCGGTCGTCCTTCGCACCGCGGCCGCCGAGCCACTGGATCTCGTGGATCTGCGAGCGGACCACCGAGGCCGGGTAGACGGCCCCCGGCAGTTCGCCCGGGGCCACGTCCGCCCGGTACGTCATGCTCGGGCGGCCGTCGGGCGAGCCGCGCAGCACCAGCACCCCGGCGGGTTCCAGGACGGTGCGCTGGTGCCAGCCGGTCTGCCGGGCCACCGAGATCACCACCACCGGCTGGGCGGTGCGGGGGTCGGCGCCGTCGCAGTAGCCCCAGATGTCCTGGTCGCTGTGGACGAGGTCCGGGAAGCGCTCGGCGAGCAGGTTGCGCAGGCTGACGGCCCCGGTGCCGGCGAAGGCCCGGCCGAAGGCGTGCTCGCCGCGGAAGGCGCAGGTGGTGACGGAGTTGGAGCGGCCGTCCCAGACGGCGACGCCCTCCATCGGCTGCTCGCCGGAGCCGTCCAGGACGGCCGTCCACACGCCGCCGCCCGGCGAGGCGTCGGGCAGGTAGTGCAGGCTGTGGCCCATCAGGTGGACCCCGGAGGTCAGGCCGGCACTGTCGGTGAGCGCCTTGGTGGCCGCCGCGTAGGAGGCGGTGCGGGCCTCGAAGTCGAAGTCCGGCATCGGCGCGGTCTTCACGCAGGCCGGCACGTCCGCGGTGCCGACCAGGTCGCAGCGGGTGCCGTCGCCGGCGCGGGTGTGCTCGGTCACCGGCAGGACCGAGCGCGGTGTGCCGGCCCCGCCGGCGGGGACGTCGAGCACGGTGGCCGCCGCGTAGAAGCGGCCCTCGTCCTTGTCGTCGTCCCACAGTCCGGTGCCCGTGCGCACCAGCGAGCCGGCCACCGCCAGCAGCACCGCCGCCAGTGCCAGGCGCACCCGCCACCCGCCGTAGCCGGCCCCGGACTCCTGCGCGACGTACGCGACCACGCCCACCGTGCCGCACAGCCCGATCGCGACCCAGAGCCAGAACAGCGGCGCCGCGTCCAGCACGCCGCCGTGCGGGAGGAACTCCCGCTCGATCAGCAGCAGGTAGCTCTGGTCCTGCTGCCCGAACCCGCCGAACACGGTGTGCTTGACCAGCCGTACCAGCAGCGCGACCAGCGGCATCCACAGCCACCAGACGACCAGCGCCGTCAGCCCGCGCCGCACCACGCCCCGCCGGACATCACTCTTCGTCACACGCCACCCCTGTCCCCGCCCCGGCCGCCCGCTGCCCCGCGCGCCGGTCCGCGACCTGACGGCGGGCGTCCGATGGTACGCGCCGCACCGCCCCGGCCGCCGGGATATCGCACGGCCAACCATGGGCCCGCCCAAGGGGTTTGCCGTCCGGCGGCCTCTCCCGGGCCGCGCTCCCGGCGGCCCGGGCGCCGCCTGCGGGGGCCCGGGCTCCCGCGCCGGGGCCGGGGCGGGCACCGGCCGGGCCCGCCGGGTCCGGCGGCCGCCGCCGGGCCCGCCGGTAGCGGACCGTGACGGGACGGGAACCCTCAGCACTTGACAGTCTCTTGCCCCGAGGCGCGTACTGGAACAAGGACAAACAGCAGACAGGGCCCTGTGCTCCAGGATTCCGTTCGATCTCCGCGGCCGGTGCGAAGCGGCGACAGGGCGTCGGGATGCTCCGCACCCCCGCGTCGTGCTCGGCCCGGTGCCTTCGACGGGCCCTTTCGTGTGCCGGTACCGCGCCCGCACCACCGGACGGTGCACGGGCGGTGACGCCGCCGGGGGCCGGAGCCCGTGGGCCGGGTCCGAGGGGCCGCCATGAGGTCGAAGTCGAAAACGGCCGATGTTCGAACGCGGGAGGACGCCGCCGGCGCACCGCCGGCGGGACGCCGCCGCATCGCCGCTCTGCCGCGCGTCCTTCACGCGAGCCCCGGCATCCGCCCTTCCGACGGACTGCCGTCCTGCGGCTCGTCGACGGAAAGGCGGGCACCATGGTGCTCGATTCGACAACCCTGCACTCGAGCATCGAGGACCCGGTTCTCGACCGGATGAACTTCCTGAACGAGATCACGTCCAGCTACCCGGACGCGGTGTCCTTCGCGCCGGGGCGGCCCTATGACGGCTTCTTCGAGGTCGAGGAGATCCACGCCCACCTGCGCCGGTACGCGAAGTACCTGGAGAGCCGGGGCGCGGGGCCGGCCGAAGTGCGCGACGGCTTCTACCAGTACGGGCCGGCCGCGGGGCGGATCCGCGAGCTGATCGCGTACTGGCTGCGGCAGGACGAGGGGCTGGAGGTCGCGCCCGAGGCGATCGTGGTGACGGTCGGTGCGCAGGAGGCGATGTTCCTGGTGCTGCGCGCGCTGTTCGCGACGCCCGAGGACGTCCTGCTGCTGGTGACCCCCTGTTATGTCGGGATCATCGGGGCCGCGCGGCTGCTGGACGTCCCGGTGGTCGCGGTGCCGGAGCGTGACGGGCGGCTGGTGGTGGCCGACGTGGACGGGGCGGTGCGGGCGCAGCGCGCGGCGGGCCGGCGGCCACGGGCGGTGTACGTGGTGCCGGACCACGCCAATCCGACCGGGTCCACGCTGGACCTGGCGACGCGGACCGCGCTGCTGGAGCTGGCCGAGCGCCACGGGCTGCTCGTCCTGGAGGACAGTCCCTACCGGCTGAGCGGCCCGGGGCCGCGGCAGCCGATGCTCAAGGCGCTCGACCGGTCGAGGAGCGTCGTCCAGCTCGGCAGCTTCTCCAAGACGCTGTTCCCCGGCGCGCGGATCGGCTACGTCGTGGCCGACCAGGAGGTGCGGGGCGGGCGGGGCGGGGTGCGGCTGCTCGCGCGGGACCTGGCGAGGGTGAAGAGCATGGTCACGGTGAACACGTCCTCGCTCAGCCAGGCGGCCGCGGCGGGTGCGCTGCTGGGTGCGGACGGCCGGCTCTCCGTGCTGAACGCCAGGGCCGCCGAGCACTACCGGCGCAGCATGGCCGCGACGCTGGCGCAGTTGGAGCGGTGGCTGCCCGAGGGGCGGCGCCGGGAGCTGGGGGTGGGGTGGAACCGTCCCGAGGGCGGGTTCTTCCTCACCCTGCGCACCGGTTTCCGGACCGGCGCCGCGGCCCTGGAGCGTTCGGCCCGGGACTTCGGTGTGATCTGGACGCCGATGGAGTTCTTCCATCCGTACGGCGGGGGCGAGCAGGACATCCGGCTCTCGATCAGTTATCTGACGCCCGGGCAGGTGGCCGAGGGCGTCGAGCGGCTCGCGCGGTTCGTGGAGGCGCTCAGCGGCGAGCGGTACCCGGGCGGGACGCACAGAGCCGGGACGTACAGAGCCGCGGCGCACGGCGGCGACGTGCCCGGCACCGGAACGGAGAGTGACGCATCATGACCGCGGCCCTGGAGCGAGCGATGGTCGCCACGGCCCCGCGCATCCTGAGCGTGGGCACCGCCGTGCCGCCCGAGCACTATTCCCAGGAGGAGCTGCTCGACCTGTTCGGGATCACCGACCGCAAGGTGCGCTCGGTCTTCCTGCTGGGCTCCATCCGGCAGCGTTCGCTGGTGCTGCCCCCGGCGGCGCCCGACGGCACGCGGGTGCGCGAGAGCCAGGGCGATCTCCTGGACAAGCACAAGGCGTGGGCCGTGAGCATGGGGTCGGACGCGATGTCGGTGTGCCTCAAGCGGATCGGGGCCGACCTGTCCGAGGTGGGCTACCTGTGCTGCGTGACGTCGACCGGCTTCCTCACCCCGGGTCTGAGCGCGCTGCTGATCCGCGAGCTGGGCATGGACTGGCACACGGCGCGGGCCGACATCGTCGGCATGGGCTGCAACGCGGGGCTCAACGCGCTGGCCGTGGTGGGCAACTGGGCCGCGGCCAATCCGGGCCGGCTGGCCGTGATGGTCTGCTCGGAGGCCTGCTCGGCCGCGTACACGATGGACTCCACGATGCGTACGGCCGTGGTCAACAGCCTCTTCGGCGACGGCGCGGCGGCGGTGGCGGTGATGGCCGACCCGCGGGGCGGCGAGGGGGCCGAGGAGGAGGGGTCCGGCCCGCGCCCGGAGGGCCCGCGGATCCTGCGGACGGCGAGCGTCACGATCGTCGACGCCATCGACGCGATGCGCTACGACTGGGACCGCGACCAGGACCGCTTCAGCTTCTTCCTGGATCCGCAGATCCCCTACCTGGTGGGCGCGCACGTGGAGGGCGTCGTCGACCGGCTGCTGGCCGGCACGTCGCTGCGCCGCGACGACGTGACGCACTGGCTGGTGCACTCGGGCGGCAAGAAGGTCATCGACGCGGTCGCCGTCAACCTCGGGCTGACCCGCCACGACCTGCGCCACACCATCACCGTGCTGCGCGACTTCGGCAACGTCTCCAGCGGCTCGTTCCTCTTCTCCTACGACCGGCTCCTGCAGGAGGGCGTGGTCCGCGACGGCGACTACGGCGTGCTCATGACCATGGGGCCGGGTTCGACGATCGAATCCGCGCTCATCCAGTGGTGAACCGACGCGAGGGAGACCGCGATGCCCGTCAACGCCCTGCCCGAAGGCCCCGTGCTGCACGTGGACGGCGGCCGGGAGATCTCGGCCGGACTGACCGAGGCCGTCGGCGCGCTGTGCGACGAGGCGGAGTCCGCCGGAGCCGACTTCGCGACCCTGTACCTCTCCGGCGCCCCGACGGGCGAGGCGGTGGCGAAGCCGGCCGACGTGGCCACCGTGACGAAGTGGGAGCGGGCCGTACGGCGCTTCGAACGGCTGCGGCTGCCCACCCTGGCGGCGGCGAGCGGGGAGTGCGGCGGCGCGGCACTGGACCTGCTGCTCGCCACCGACGTGCGGGTGGCGGCACCCGACCTGCGGCTGCGGGTGACCTTCCACGGGCAGGCCGTGTGGCCCGGCATGGCCGGCTTCCGGCTGGTCCAGCAGCTCGGGCCGGCCCCGGCGCGCCGCACGGTGCTCTTCGGGATGCCGATCACCGCCCGTGAGGCCCTGGAGCACTGTCTGGTGGACCGGGTGAGCACGGACCCCGGGCGCACCCTGGCGGCCGCGGCCCGGCTGCTGCGCCGGCTGTCCGGCCCCGAACTCGCGATCCGCCGCCAACTGGCCTTCGACGCCCAGTGGATGAGCTTCGAGGACGCGCTCGGCCCGCACCTGGCCGCCTGCGACCGCTCGCTGCGGCGCGCCCGGGCGGCGGACGGGGTGACGGCGTGAGCACCCCGAACGGGCGGGCGCCCGCCGCCGTACGGGAGCGCGCCGCGGACGGCTTCGACCGGGCGGCCCGGCGGCTGCCGCCGTTCCCCGAGCCCGGGCCGCGCACCGGCGGCCCGCCCGCCGGCACCGAGCGGGCGCTGGAGGACGGCCGCGCGCGGCGCACCGCCTTCCTGGACCTGCACGCCGAGGCGCTGTACGACCGGCTCACCGAGGGCCGCACGCTGCGCCCGCGGCTGGAGGCCCTGGTGGAGGGCGCCGCGTTCGCCGTGCCCCACCTGGTGCCCACGCCCGCGCAGCTGCGGGCGGAACGGGCCCTGCCGGTCGCACGGCGCCTGGGCTACGAGATCGACCTGGGCGTCCTCCTGCGCGGGCTGCTGCGCTGCCCGGCCGCCGGCCACCACCTGATGGACTCCATGCTGCGGCCCACCGGGCGCGCGCTGGCCCTGCTCGGGGAGTTCCGGGCCACCGGGGTGGTGCGGATGGAGAGCACCCGGCTGGAGCGGCGCGCGGGGGTGGCCCGGATCACCATGTGCGCCGGGGACCGCCTCAACGCCGAGGACGAGCAGCAGGTCGACGACATGGAGACCGCGGTCGACCTCGCGCTGCTGGACGGGCAGTGCGAGATCGGGCTCATCCGGGGCGGCGAGATGACGCACCCGCGCTACGCGGGCCGCCGGGTGTTCAGCGCCGGGATCAACCTCAAGCGCCTGCACGCGGGCGAGATCACGCTGGTCGGCTTCCTGCTGCGCCGCGAGCTCGGCTACCTCAGGAAGCTGCTGCTCGGGCTGCGCACGGACGAGGCGTCCTGGCGCTACCCGCTCACCGACATGCCGTGGGTGGCCGCGGTGGACGGCTTCGCGATCGGCGGCGGCATGCAGCTGCTGCTCGCGGTGGACCACGTCCTGGCGGCCTCCGACGCCTATCTGAGCCTGCCGGCCGCGCAGGAGGGGATCGTCCCGGGCGCGGCGGACTTCCGCCTGCCCGCGGTGACCGGCCCCCGGCTGGCCCGGCAGATCATCCTCGGCGGGCGGCGGGTGCGCGCGAGCGATCCGGAGGCCCGCACGCTCGTCGACCGGGTCGTCGACCCGGCGGAGCTCGACGGGGCCGTCGAGCACGCCGTGCAGCTGCTGCGCGACCCGGCCGTCACCGCCAACCGCCGCATGGTGAACCTCGCCCTGGAGCCGGCGGACGGCTTCCGCGCGTACATGGCGGAGTTCGCCGTCCAGCAGGCGCTGCGCGTCCACGCGGCGGACGTGCTCGGCAAGGCGGGCCGCTTCACGGCCCGGCCGCCCGGCTGAGGCCCCCGGGCCCCTCCCCCGCCGCCCCGGCGGGCGGCCCCCGAACGATTGAGGAGACCGAGATGACCAGCCCCTTCGACGACCCGGACGCCTCCTACCTCGTCCTGGTCAACACCCTGGGCCAGTACTCGCTGTGGCCGGCGTTCGCGCGGACACCCGCCGGGTGGCGGATCGCCCACGGCCCGGGCGCGCGCGACGAGTGCCTGGAGTACATCGACCGGGTCTGGAGCGACCAGCGGCCGCCGGGCCCGGTCACGGCCACGAACGGCAAGGAGGTCGCCGCGCCATGATGGCCGGCCCGGGCCCGCTGATCACGGTACGGGCCACCGGCGGCGACGGGCCCGACCCGGCCCGGGGCCGGGTCAGGCCCGGCACCGCGCGGCGGATCCGGCCCTACCTGCGGCCCTACCGGCGGCAGATCGCCGCGCTGCTGAGCCTGACCGTGGTCGACGCCGTCATCACCGTCTCCACGCCGCTGCTGTTCAAGGTGCTCATCGACCACGGCATCGTGCCCCACGACCGGGGCGTGGTGGCGGCCGCCGCCGCCGCGGTGGCGGGCCTGGCGCTGCTGCAGGCGCTGGTGGGCTTCTTCGTCAGCCGCAGTTCGGCGCGCATCGGCGAGGGGCTCGTCTACGACCTGCGCACCGAGGTCTTCCGGCACGTGCAGCGCCAGCCGCTGGCGTTCTTCACCCGCACCCAGACCGGTTCGCTGGTGAGCCGGCTCAACACCGACGTGATGGAGGCCCAGCAGGCGGTGACCGTGCTGCTGTCCAACGTGCTCTCCAGCCTGGTGGTGCTGGGCCTGGTGCTCGTCACGATCTTCCTCCTGTCCTGGTTCGTGGGCCTGGTCGTGCTCGTCACGGTGCCGCTGTTCGTGCTGCCCGGCCGCGTCGTGGGGCGCCGGCTGCAGCGCAACCTGCGCACGTCGATGCAACTGGACGCCGAACTCGGCTCGTTCATGCAGGAGCGCTTCAACGTGGCCGGCGCGCTGCTGGTCAAGCTCTACGGCCGGCCGAAGGGCGAGGCCCGGCGGTTCGCCGGCACCGCGGCGCGGGTGCGGGACGTCGGCGTGGTCACCTCCGTCTACTCGCGGATGCTGCTGGTGACGGTGACGCTGCTGGCCTCGCTCGCCACCGCGGTGGTCTACGGCGTCGGCGGCGAACTGGTGATCGACGGGGCCATCCAGATCGGCTCGCTGGTGGCCCTGGCCACCCTGCTGGCACGGCTCTTCGGCCCGATCAACCAGCTCTCCAACCTGCAGTCGAACTACCTGACCGCCCTCGTCTCCTTCGACCGGCTCTTCGAGGTGCTGGATCTCGAGCCGCTGATCGCGGAACGGCCCGACCCGGTCGTGCTGCCCGCCGCGGCCCGGGCCCCGGCCCCGGAGATCGAGTTCGAGGACGTCTCCTTCCGCTACCCCGCGGCGAAGGACGTCTCCCTCCCCTCGCTGGAGACGCTGTCGCTGCCGGCCCCGGAACGCTCCGGCGACGCCGCGGCGCTGCGCGGGGTGAGCTTCCGCGCCCCGGCGGGCCGGCTGACCGCGCTCGTCGGGCCCTCCGGCGCCGGCAAGACCACGATCAGCCAGCTGGTCGCGCGGCTCTACGAACCCACCGCGGGCACCGTGCGGATCGGCGGCCACGACGTGCGCGACCTGTCCCTGGCCTCGCTGCACGACACCGTCGGCATGGTGACCCAGGACGCGCACATGTTCCACGACACCATCCGCGCCAACCTGCTCTACGCCGAGCCGGACGCCACCGAGACGCAGCTCGTCGAGGCCTGCCGGGCCGCGCAGGTCTGGGACCTGGTCTCCGCGCTGCCCGACGGGCTCGACACCGTCGTGGGCGACCGCGGCTACCGCTTCTCCGGCGGCGAGAAGCAGCGCCTGTCGATCGCCCGGCTGCTGCTCAAGAAACCGACCGTGGTCGTGCTCGACGAGGCCACCGCCCACCTGGACTCCGAGTCCGAGGCGGCCCTGCAGAAAGCGCTGTGGACCGCCCTGGCCGGCCGCACCGCCCTGGTGATCGCCCACCGCCTGTCCACCGTCCGCGAGGCCGACCAGATCCTCGTGGTCCAGGACGGGCGCGTGGTCGAACGCGGCCGGCACACCGACCTCGTCGACGCCGACGGCCTGTACGCGGAGCTCTACCGCACCCAGTTCGCCGAACCGCCCGCGCCGCGCCCGGAAGCCGAGCAGCACTCGGCGAACGGCTACGGCGACCTGCCCCCGCTGCCGCGCGGCGGAGGGCCCCTGCGCCGGCTGCCGCCGCCCCAGACGGCGCCCGAGCCCGGCCGACCCGAACGGAGAGCACGATGAGCCAGCTGACGGTCGAGGACGTGTGGCCGCTTTCCCCGCTGCAGGAGGGACTGCTGTTCCACGCCTCGTACGACCAGGACGCGCCCCGGGACGTGTACGTGGGGCAGCGGATCCTCAACCTCGACGGGGACCTGCGCCCCGAGGTGCTGGAGGCGTCCTGGCAGGCGGTGCTGGACCGGCACGCGAGCCTGCGCGCCGCCTTCCGCTCGCGCGCGTCCGGCGACACCGTCCAGGTGATCGCCAGGGGCGTGCGGATCCCCTGGACGTACGCCGACCTCGGCGGGCTGGGCGCGGAGGAGGCCGAGCGGGAGGCCGCGCGCCTGGCCGAGGTCGACGCGCGGCGCTTCGACCTCGGCGTGCCGCCGCTGCTGCGGGTGCTGCTGCTGCGCGCCGGCCCCGGCCGGCACCGGATGGTGGTGACGATGCACCACATCCTGATGGACGGCTGGTCGCTGCCGATCCTGTTCGGCGAGCTGTGGGAGGTCTACGGCAACGGCGGCGACGCCTCGGTGCTCCCCAAGGTGCCGCAGTACCGCGACTACCTCGCCTGGCTGGTGCGCCGGGACACCGACGCCTCGCGCGCGGCCTGGCGCGCGATGCTGGCCGGGACGGAGGAGCCCACCCTAGTGGGCCCGGCCGACCGCGGCGGCCCGCCGGTGATGCTGCGGCACGTGGTCGAACGGCTCGGCGACGACCTCGCCGAGCGGCTGCGGGAGACGGCGCGCTCCGCCGGGGTCACCTTCAACCGGGTCTTCCAGGTCGCCTGGGCGCTGCTGGTGGGCAAGCTGTCCGGCCGGCTGGACACCGTCTTCGGCGCGACCGTCTCCGGCCGGCCCGCCGAGGTGCCGCAGGCGGACCGGATGGTCGGGCTGTTCATCAACACCGTGCCGGTGCGGGTGCCGCTGGACCCGGCCCTGCCCTTCCGCCGGGCCATGGCGGCGCTGCAGGACCAGCAGACCGCCCTGCTCGACCACCAGCAGCTGAGCCTGCCGGAGATCCAGCGCGCCGGCGGTCCCGGCGCGGTCTTCGACACCCTGATGGTCTTCCAGAACTATCCGCGCGGGCCGATGGCGGCCCCCTCGGCCGGACCGGCGGCGCCCGCCGGGCCGGGCCGGGCGCCGCGGCCCGCCGACGGCTCGCCCCCGGGCGAGGGCCTGGGCGGCACGGCGCTGCGCAGCGGGGAGCAGGCCGGCGGCCCGCTGGGGCCGCCGCCCGGCGACGGGCGGGAGCCTCCGGGGCCGCCGCCGGGCGACGGGCGGGAGCCGCCGGGCGGTCCGTCCGGGATCGGCCTGCGGGGCCCGGCCGGCATCCGGGTCTCGGCCGGCGGCGGCGAGGAGGCCGCCCACTACCCGCTGACCATCGTGGTCACGCCGACCGACGACATCGAGGTCCGGCTGGACTACCGGCCCGACCTGTTCGACGAGCGCACCGCCCGGGGCCTGGTCGACCGGATGCTCCTGGTGCTGCGCCAGGTCGCGGACGACCCGGACGTGCCCCTGGGCCGGCTCGACGTGCTGACCGGCGAGGAGCGGCACGAACTGGACGGCTCCGGGTACCGGACCCGCCGCGAGCTGCCCGGCGCGACCCTCGCCGAGCTCTTCGAGCAGCAGGCGCGCCGCACCCCCGGGGCCGTGGCCGTGGTCGCCGGGGACACCGAGCTGACGTACGCCGGGCTGGACCGGCGGGCGAACCGGCTGGCGCGCCGGCTGGCCGCGCTCGGCGTGCGCCCGGAGACGCTGGTGGGCGTGGTCGCCGAGCGTTCGCCCGAGCTGATCGCCGCGCTGCTGGCGGTGGTGAAGGCCGGTGCGGCGTACCTGCCGATGGACGGCCGGCACCCGGCCGCCCGGCTCGCCGCGACGGCGGCGCAGGCGGGTGCGGCCGTCGTCCTGGTCGACGGGCCGAACGCACGGCGGGGCCTGGCCGACGCCGCGCTGTTCGAGGGCGCCGAGGTGCTCCTCCTGGAGCCGGCCCCCGCGGGCCCGGACGCCCCCGGCCCGCCCGGCTCGCCCGCCGCGAACGGGGACGGCGCGGCCTTCCCCGCCGTGCCGGTGCGCCCGGAGAACCTCATGTACGTCGTCTACACCTCGGGTTCCACCGGCCTGCCCAAGGGCGTCGCGGTGACGTACGGCAGCGTCCTGGCGTTCTGCCTGGACGGGTGCTGGTCCGCCGAGACCCTCGAACGGGTGCTGGTGCAGGCCAACCACGCCTTCGACGCCTCCACCTACGAGATCTGGACGACGCTGCTGCACGGCGGCCGGCTGGTGCTGGTGCCGCCCGGGGACATCGACACGGTCGAGCGCGGCCGGCTGATCGCGGACCAGAAGGTGACCAGCGTGCACGCCACGGCCGGGCACTTCCGGGTGCTCGCGGAGCAGGCCCCGCACATCTTCGCCGGGGTGCGCGAGGTGTCCACCGGCGGCGACGTGGTCTCCGCGCACGCCGTACGGACGCTGCTGCGCTCCCACCCGGGCCTGGTGGTGCGCACCACCTACGGCCCGACCGAGTCCACCGCCTTCGCCACCCAGCTGCCCTTCACCGACCCGGACGCGGTGCCCGACGCGGTGCCGCTGGGCCTGCCGATGGACAACACCAGGGCGTTCGTCCTGGACGCGTTCCTGCGGCCCGTGCCGGTCGGCATGACGGGCGAGCTCTACCTCGCCGGGGCCGGGCTGGCGCGCGGCTACCTGGGGCGCGCCTCGCTCACCGCGGAGCGCTTCGTCGCCTGCCCCTTCCCCGCCGAGGGCGAGCCCGAGGGCGCGCGGATGTACCGCACCGGCGACCTGGCGCAGTGGACCCGGGACGGGCAGCTGCTCTTCCTCGGCCGCTCCGACAAGCAGCTCAAGATCCGCGGGTTCCGCGTCGAGCCGGCCGAGATCGAGGCCGTGCTCGCCGCCCACCCGGGCGTCGCGCAGGCGCTGGTGGTCGCGGTCGAGGACGCGGACGGCCGCAAGCGGCTGGCCGGGTACGCGGTGCCGGCCGGCGGCGGGGAGGCCCCGCCCGAGCCGCGGGCGCTGGTGGAGTACCTCGCCGGGAAGCTGCCGGACTACCTGGTCCCGGCCTCGGTGACCGTGCTGGAGGCGCTGCCGGTGACGGCGAACGGCAAGGTCGACCGGGCCGCCCTGCCGCGGCCCGTCTTCGCCGGCCCGGCGCAGGGGCGCGCCGCGGCCACCGACGCGGAGGAGCTGCTGTGCCGGCTCTTCGCCGAGGTGCTGAACCTGGAACGGGTGGGCGCGGAGGACTCGTTCTTCGGCCTCGGCGGCGACTCGATCACCTCGATGCTGCTGGCGGGGCGGGCCCGCAAGGCCGGGCTGGCGATCACGCCGCGCCAGGTCTTCGAGCTGCGCACGCCCGCGGAGCTCGCGCGGGTGGCCGAGCCGGTCGACGCCGAGCGGGCGGCGCGCCCCGAGGACGTCCCCTGGGGCCCGGTGCCGCTGACCCCGGTGATGCACGAGATCGCGGCCCGCACGGGTTCGGCCGCGCGCGCGGGCAGCCAGTCGATGGTGCTGACCGCCCCGCCCGGTCTGACGCCCGGATTGCTGGCCGCCGTGCTGCGGGCCGTCCTCGACCGGCACGACGTGCTGCGGGCGCGGCTGGAGGAGGCGGACGGCCGGCTGGTGGTCCCCGAGCCCGGCGCGGCCCCGGCCGTCGCCGCGGCGGACCTGGTGACCCGGGTGGAGGCCGCGGGCCTGGACGGGGCGCGGCTGGACGCGCTGCTCGACGAGCAGGCCGCGGCCGCCGAGGCCGCGCTCGCGCCGCGGGACGGCGTGATGCTGCGGGCCGTGCTCGTCGACCGCGGCCCCGCGCAGGACGCCCTGGTGCTGCTGACGGCCCACCACCTGGTGATCGACGGGGTCTCCTGGCGGGTGCTGATGCCCGATCTGGCGCTCGCCCACACGGCCCTGGCCGCCGGGGGCGCGGACGCGGCGCGGTCGGCCGTCGCCCCCGAGCCGACCTCGTTCCGCCGCTGGGCGGGCGCCCTGGCGGAGCGGGCCAGGGCGCAGCGGACGGTGGACGAGCTGCCGGCCTGGCGGCGGGTGCTCGACCGGGTCGAGCCGCCGATCGCCGGGCGTGCGCTGGACCCGCGGACCGACACCGTGGGGGGCGGGGTGTCCCGCGCCGAGCTGACCGTTCCGGCGCCGATGGCGGGAGCGCTGCTGGCGGCCCTGCCCGCGGCCTACCACGCGGGGGTCGACGACGTGCTGCTGTCCGGGCTGACGGCGGCGCTCGACGAGTGGCTGCGGGCGCGCGGCGGGCGGGCCCCGGAGGGCTTCCTGATCGACCGGGAGGCGCACGGCCGGGTGCCGCTGGCCGAGGACATGGACCTGACGCGCACGGTCGGCTGGTTCACCGCCGTCCATCCGGTGCGGCTGGAGCCCGGTCCGGTCGACACGGCCGAGGTCCGGGCGGGCGGGGCGGACGCGGCGCGGCTGATCAAGCGGGTCAAGGAGCAGCTGCGGCAGGTGCCGGGCGACGGTCTGGGGTACGGGCTGCTGCGGTACGTGAACCCGGCCACGCGGGCGGTGCTGGAGCCGCTGGCGCAGCCGCAGATCGGGTTCAACTACCTGGGCCGGTTCGGCGGGGCCGGCGGGGAGGCGGACGTCCCCGGTGCCGACGGGGTGCCGGCCGGGGCGCCGGCCGGGGTGTCCGCGCGGGCGTGGACGCCGGCGGGTGAGCGCCCGGTGCCCGACGGCGGCGTGGACCCGTCGACGCCGCTGCGGCACGTGCTGGAGATCAACGGTTCGGCGCGGGACCTGCCCGGGGGGCCCGAGCTGGGCTTCGTCCTGGAGTCGCCGGGCGGGCTGCTCACCGGGGCGGAGCTGGGCGATCTCGCCGGGCGCTGGCGGGCGGTGCTGGAGGGCCTGGTGCGGCACGCCGCCGAGGGGTCCGGGGGCCACACCCCGTCGGACTTCTCGCTGATCTCGCTGGGGCAGGAGGACATCGACGAGTTCGAGTCGGCCTTCGGCGGTGAGGGCGAAGGCCGGGACGAGGGCCGGGGTGGGGGCGGGGGCTGAGCGGGTCGCGCCGGCGCGGGCGTCGGAGCGGCCCCGGAGGGGGCCGGTTCAGCGCCCGCGCCACACGGGTGCGCGTTTCTCGGCGAAGGCGCGCGGCCCCTCCCGGGCGTCCTCGCTGGCCCGGCGGACCTGCTCCCAGTGGTAGCGGGTGGTGAAGGCCTGCTCCAGCGGCAGGTCGACCGAGCGCAGCACGGCCTCCTTCAGGGCGCGTTGGGACAGGGGGGCGCAGCGCAGCAGGTCGGCCGTCCACCGCTCGACGCAGGCGTCCAGCTGGTCGTCCGGGACGACCTCGTTGACCAGTCCGAGGGCCAGTGCCTCGTGGGCCGGCATCCGGCGGCCGGTCAGCAGGTAGCCCATCGCGGCCTTGAGCGGGATCTGCCGGGCCAGCCGGAAGGCCCCGCCCGCGCCGGGGATCAGGCCGAGGGCGGCTTCGGGCAGGGCGAAGACGGCGCTCTGTGCGGCGATCACCAGGTCGCAGGCGAGGACGAGTTCGAAGCCGCCGCCGAGGGCGTGGCCGCGGACCCGGGCCAGGACGGGTTTGGACAGTGTGAAGCGGTCGGTCAGGCGGGGCGAGCCCGGCTGGCCCCGGGAGCCGAAGCTCGTCGGCGGGTGTCCCTCGCGGTCGAGCCGGGCCCGTTCCTTGAGGTCCTGTCCGACGGAGAAGGCGCGCTCGCCCGCGCCGGTCAGCACGACCAGCCGCACCTCGTCGTCGCGTTCGACCTCGTCCCAGACCGCGCCGAGTTCGGCGTGCATCCGCCGGTCCATCGCGTTGAGGACGTGGGGCCGGTTCAGGGTGACGCGTGCGACGTGGCCGGCCCGCTCGTAGAGCACGGGCCGGTCCGTCGCGGGCTGCGGTGCCGTGGGCTGCGGTGTCGCGGGCTGCGGTTCTGCGGGTTCCTGTGCCGCGGGTGGCGGCGTAGCGGGGTCCACGCGGGCAGGCTACCGGCGGGCCCGGGCCGTCGGGCGCAGGCCGGGCCGCGGCGCCGCGGCCCGGTCAGCCGTCGCTGCCGATCGAGCAGTTGGGGTCGGGGGCGTGGCCGAGGGGCCAGGCGAGGGTGTCCAGGACGGCGTTCCTGGTGACCGGGTCGAGGTGGACGACGGGCACGGCCTTGTTGTACGGGTTGCCGTACTGGTCGAGGCAGATCCAGCCGCTCGCGCCGTCGACCCGGTTGTCGCCGTGCAGCCGTCGCCAGCTCTGGACGACGTCGTCCGTCGAGGGCGTCCTCACGTTCCCCACCGTCTGGTTGCGGATGCCCGCGACGGCGGTGGAGACCGAGTCGTAGGTGATGATCACGCGGCCGTCGCGCAGGTCGGCGGGGCCGATCGCGTCGGGTGCCTTGGTGTCGGGCTCGCCCAGCAGGTCGGCCAGCTCCTTCGAGGCGGCCTTGGAGCCGCCGGGGCCCTCGGTGCTCTTCTCCCCGAAGGTGTCGGGGTGGGCGAGGGCGGTGTAGCGCACGGTGATGCCGGCGCCCGTGCTGAGGGCGTCCCACTTGTCGGCGAACTTCTCGTCGACCATCAGGGTGGAGGCGTGCGAGCCGGTGACGACGGTGTAGTGCTTGTTGCACTTCCGGTTGCCCAGTTCGACCAGGAACTGGCGCAGTTGGACCGGGCGGCCGGCGAAGTAGAGGGTCGTGGCGGCGGAGGTGCAGATGCTCGGCACCATCTGGTGGAAGTCGTTGGCGAGGTTGCCCTCGTCGTTGAAGTCGGGCGGCGACTGGTAGGTCTCCGGGGCGTTGGGGGCGCCCTTGGTGAGCTTCTCGAAGGTCTGGCGCAGGGTGGCGAGGTAGTTGTCGTTGTCGCGGGTGTCCTCGATCACCAGGGCCTCTTCGGGCTTGATGGCCGCCCCGTACGAGGTGAGGGCGCCCGCCTGGTCGGCGTTGCCGGGGGCGATGCGCGCCAGTCCCGGGTAGCGGCGCGGGTCGGCGGCGGTGTTCTTGATGTCGTCCGCGGTCATGGGGCCGGCGACGACCGGGATGTGCTTGTCCGCGGTGAGGTAGCGCACGGCCTGTTCGGTCTCGGCGATGCTGATGTTGATGCCCGTGACGGCCCGCAGGTTCTGCTTCCCGTCGGCCGCGGCCTGCGCCAGCTGGTCGGCGACGGCGCGCCACTGCAGGTAGCCGCGGCCGGGGTTGGCCAGCACCAGCCGGATCGGGGGCTGCCGCTTGTTCTTGTTCCGGTCGTCGTTGGCCCAGTGCTGGGCCAGGTAGGCGCCCTGCACCTGTTCGACCAGTTCGCGCCGTTCGGCGGGCGCGGCGGAGGTCATGGGGATCATCAGGGCGACGGTGACGGGCGAGCTGTCGGCCACGCGGTCGTTCTCGGCCTTGATGCGGGCGGTGACCTGCTTCAGCTCGTCGGTGAAGACGTAGGCGCCGTCGGTGACGCCCACGCACTCGTGCCGGTCCCCGCGCCGCTCCACGCCGGGGGCGCAGGAGGGGTCGTCGACCAGCAGGTACTCGTATCCCAGATAGCCCCCGGCGGCCAGGACGGCGGCGGCGAGGACGGCCGCCAGCGCGCGGTTCAGGGGACCGTCGGGCAGAACGCTCATGGTCGGGGGTCTCCTCAGATCGGGAGGTGGGGGGCCTGGACCCAGCGCCGCAGGAGCTGCGGCCAGGTCTCGTACGCGTGGAAGAACACCGTCTGGTGGGCGGCCCCGGCGAGCTGGGCCAGGGTGAGCAGCTGCAGCTGGACGCTCCCGATCAGCCGCTCGTCGGGCGGGGCGAGCGGGTGCGACTGCTGCCACAGCGCGTCGACGAGGAACTCGACCGCCTGGTGCACGGGGGTGCCGGCGCCCCCGCAGGCCGGGCGGTCCTCGGGCTGGGCCGCGAGGGCGGTCAGGTTCCGGGGCGGGTGCGGCGCGGCGCAGACCAGGTTGAGGGCGGTGAGCCAGCCGGCCGTGTCGTGGCCGGCCAGGCGCCGGTGGAGGGCGCGCACGACGGTGCCCGTGTCGAGGACGGCGAGGGAGTGGTGCAGGAAGCGGTCGTCGGGCGGGGCGGCGTTGCGCGGGGCCGCGGCCTGCGGGGCGGCGGCCTGCGGGGCGGCGGTCTGCGGGGCGTAGCGGTTGCAGAGGGTCTCGTGGATGTCGTGCCACCGCTCGGCCCCGGGGGTCGCGTCGAGCGCGGTGACCAGGCGGTGGCCGAGCAGGGCGCGCAGGGTGGGGTCGCCGACGAACGGCGCGCCGATGCCCGGCCACGGGTGGGCGCCCCAGTGGTCGTGCTGCAGCAGCCCTCTGGTCGTCTGGACGCGCAGGGTCCCGTTGTCGCCGGGCGGGTAGTGGGCGTCGAGCGCGTGGGCGGCGTCCTCGTCGAGCGCCGGGGCGAAGTTGGTCAGGCGCTCCCGGGCGGTGTCGTCGGGGACCAGGAGGCGCAGCAGCCGCTCGTGCGCCGGCGTGCCGGGCTCGTCCTCGGCGGGCAGGTCGAACAGGGTGCGCGGGTCGGGGCTCTGCCCGAGGCGCACGGCCCGTCGGACGGCCCGGACCAGGACGTGGGCGATGCCGGCCCGGCCCGCGCTGAGGCGGTGGATCAACTGGGCGATGTCGGGCCCGGGGTGGTCCGTGCCGAACATCCACGTGACCTCGTCGAGGGTCAGCCGGGCCAGCGGCAGCCGCAGGGCCCAGCCGGCCGGTGTCTGCGGCCGGTCCGCGCGCCAGAACGGGCCGGTGGCGTTGCGTGTCGTCGCGGTGGTGCTCTCGGGGTCGGGGGTGGCCGGTTCCGGTGCCAGGACGGTGACGACCACGCCCGGCCGCGTCCGGACCGTCTCCTCGTGCCAGACCTCGGTCAGCATGTCCAGGACCGGGCGGCCGAGCGGGGTGTGGGCGTTGTCCAGGAGCAGCAGCGGGCGCGGCACCCGGTTCTTCAGTCGCGCCCAGGTGTAGTGGTCGTCGATGTCCGCCAGGAGGGCGGCCATCAGGTGGCGCTCGGCGCGCCCGCGGTCGTGCGGGTTGCCGCGGAAGCCGCGGGCGAGCTCGGAGAGCTGGACGTTCGCCTCGCCCTGGGCGCTGACCCGCCGTTCGGCCCACCAGCGCAGGCCTTTGTTGTTGGCGCGGGCGCCGAGCAGTTCGGTGGCGACGATGTCGGCGAGCGAGGCGACGAGTTCGTTGACCCCGGGGCCCAGCCCGACGACGGTGCCGAGGTTCGGGGCCACCTGTCTGGTCCAGCCCGCCACCTTGTCCCGGCGCGCCTGGGCGTCGGGCTGGCTCTCGCGCAGCAGGCTCTCCAGGCGCCGCCCGGCGGCCTCCAGTTCGCCGGGCCCGACGGCCTGCCAGCTGGTGACCGCCAGCAGGCCCTGGGTGAGCCGGGGGAAGGACAGGCCCGCGCCGAACCTGCTCGCCCGCCGGCTCAGCTCGTACCGCAGGTGGAAGAGCAGGTCCGAGGTGTGGGAGGCGTTGCTCAGCCGGGGGGCCTCGTTCTCGGCGGGCAGGGCGAGGCCGGGGCGGCCGAAGTCCGCGCGCCCGAGGTCCGCGTAGGCCTGGGGCAGGCGCTCGGCGTACCGCACCTCCAGGGTCTTCAGGAGGGTGGTCCTGCCGGTCAGGCGCCCGCCGGAGCACTCGATCAGCAGCGGGATCCCGGCCGGGATGCGCAGCCGGGTGCCGCCCCCGGGTTCGGGCCCCGACAGTTCGAGGCCGACCAGCGAGGGAACGACGGCCTTGAACACAGCCGCCCGTCCGTCCAGAACCACCGCGACCCCCCTGTCCTCCGGCGCGGCGGGAGTGCGCCGCGCCGGATGGAGAATAGGGGAACCGGTCGGTCCGCCACAGGTGTATCGCCGCGGACCCGGACCTCGGTTGCCAATTCGTGACTCGCCTGATAATCCGTCAGTTTTCCTGCGGGGGCGGGCTGGTGGGAACGGTGTTTCCCGTGGCGTCGCCCGTGGTGCCCGTGGTGCCGGTGGGACGGGGGCGGCGCCGGGTCAGCCGATGGGGCCGGTCCAGGCGACGGTCTTGCGCTGGAGCAGGAGGCCGTAGGTGAACTCGACCGAGATCCGGTCCGTGCCGTTCGGCAGGGCGTACGCGTACACGCCGGTGGCCTCCTGGCCCGGGGCCAGCGAGCCGGTGATGAGCTTCAGCTTGTCGCTCCCGTCGCTCAGCGAGAAGAGCAGGGCACCCTTGGCGTCCCTGACCGTGGGCAGTCCCGATCCGTTGAGCGGGAGCTCCTGGGATCCGGTGTTGACGACGGTGATCCTCAGCTGGACGATCGTGGCGTCCTTGGGCGGCTGGTACACGGTCAGGAGCGGGGAGTACGGCTCCGGCGCGGCCGTCGTGACCTTCAGCCCGTCCCCGTAGGTGTAGGTCTGGCCGAACGACAGGTGCCGGGCCCGCTCCTCCGCGGCCGCCTTCTCCTTCTCGGCCTCGATCCGCTTCAGCTCCGCGTCGATCCGCTGCTTCTCCTGGGCGGCCCGTTCCTGGGCGGCCTTGGTCGCGGCCTCCGAGCGGGCGCGCGCGGCGTCCGCCTCGGCCCGCCGCTCCTCGTTGACCGCCTGCACCCGGGAGACGACGAACACCCCGGCGCCGACCGAGACCAGCAGGCCGGTGACGCCCAGGATCACGCCCGCCAGGGCCATCCCCCGGTTGGTCGCCGTGCCCTTGCGCGCGTAGCCCAGGCCGATGGCGCCGAACACGACGGCGAGCAGGGCCGGCAGCCAGGACAGCCAGAACAGGATGACGACCAGGCCGAGGACGACACCGACGATGCCGAGCACCAGGGCGGCGATGCCCAGGCCGTTGCGGGGCTGCGGGGCGGGCATCGGCATCGGGTACGGCGGCCAGTACGGCACGCCGGGCGCGGGCGCCGCGCCCGGGGCGGGCGGCACGCCGGGTGCCCCGGCGGGGGCGGGAGCGGGAGCGGTGACGGACGCGGGGGCCGGAGTCTCGCCCTGGCCCGGGGTCAGCGGCGCCCACGGGTCGGTGGCAGCCGGTTCCTCGGCGGACTGCGGGCTGCTGTCGGGCGGGACGGGAACGGTCATGCGGGATCCTTCGGAAACGTCGAGACGATGAGCTGCTGCCGTCCGGCCCCGGGGCGGGGTCCTTCCCGGGTTCCTCCGGGGTCCTTCCGGGGCGCCCCCGGGTCCTCCGGGTCGTCCGGGTCGTTCCCGGCTCCCCGGCGGCGGCGACCCGCCCCGCGCGAAACGGCCGCCACCTCGTGCCGGGCCCGCGCGTCAACCCCCTGGGACGGGACGCCGACAGGATCGGCGAGTGATCAACATACAGGGGCCCGGCACCGGCCCCGACGCCGCGGTCCACGGGCGGCTCCGGGCCCGGGACGACGCCTCAGGACCCCTCCCGGCCGTCCGGGAGCTCCGGGCTGAACAGGTGCGCCCGCCGCACCCCGGCCCTGCGCAGCTCGTCCGCGACGATGCGCAGGACGGTGCGGGCCATGTGCGGGAGGACCAGGCCCTTGCAGTCCAGCCGCACGTACGGGATCGAGGCGTCGACGGCGGCGTGGTTGGGGCTGTAGGGCGGCATCTCCTCGTCCCAGGCGTCCTCGGCCTCCTCCGGCGAGAGTTCGCGGCCGTCCTCGAAGACCAGCATGAGCCGGGGCTCGGCGGCGGTGAGCGCCGCGACCGCGCGCGCCGGGTCGTCGGACCTGACGGCCACTCCGAAGACCTGGCAGGGAACAGCGCCGGGGCGGGTCCGCTCGATGGGCAGCGTGTGCGGATCCACCGTGATGCCGCCCGGCTCGCTCTCCGAGACGGCCGCCCGCCGCATCCAGAACGCGGCCTCGTCGCTCTCGCCGCAGGCCTCGACGACATGCCACAGCAGCTCCGGCCCCGCGCCGCGGACCGCCTCCTCGAACAGGTCGCGGGCGCGCTCCCACTCCCCCTCGTCCGCGGCCTCGCGCCCGCGCCCGAACGCGGCTTCGGCGGCGGGCGACAGGGGCGGCAGGGGCAGCGGCGACGGCTCCGTGGTGTCCACGGCCCCATGGTTACCACGGGCCTGCGACAGTCCGGTGTCCTGCGGGTGAGCACCCGGCCGCCGGGCGGCGCCCGCGCGGGACGGGCGAGGCGGGCGGGGAGGGGCGGATTCACCCAGGGCAGAACGCCGTGCTCTTCCCCCCGGGCCCCCGGTCCCTAGGCTGAAGGGGTGAGCACTCAAGCGCCGAACGAAGCCCGCGTCATCCCCCTGCGCCCGCACGCCTCGCCGCCCGCGTCCGGCGGGGAGTCCCGCCCCCCGCGGACGCCCGCGCGCAGGGAGCCGCTGTGGCGCGACGTCGTCGGCGACGTGCTGCGGCGCGAGCGGCTCGCCCAGGAGCGCACGCTGAAGGACGTCGCAGAGGCGGCCCGGATCTCGATGCCGTACCTGTCGGAGCTGGAGCGCGGGCGCAAGGAGGCCTCCTCCGAGGTGCTCGCGGCGGCCGCCCGGGCGCTGGGGCTCGGCCTCGCGGACCTGCTCTCGCTCGCCCAGGACGAACTGGCCCGCTACGCCCCGAGCCGGGTCGACCGGGGCCTCGCGGGCCGGGGCCGCACCTCGCCCACGGGGCGGTACGACGGACTCTGCCTCGTCGCCTGACCGCGGCGCGGCACCGCGGCGGCCGGGTACGGGGTACGGCAGGGGCTCGCCCCCTGCCGTTGCCGTCGCCCGGCCGCGCGCGGCTCACCCGGACGCGAAGCGCCGGCTCAGCACCTGGTCGGCGATCCCGTAGGCGACGGCCTCCTCGGCGGAGAGCACCTTGTCCCGGTCCATGTCCGCGCGCAGCGTCGCCGCGTCGTGGTGGGTGTGCCGGGACAGGACCTCCTCCACCTGCGCGCGGATGCGGACCATCTCCTTGGCCGCGAGGCTGAGGTCGGAGACCGTCCCCCGCCGGCCGCCGCTGGCCGGCTGACCGAGCAGCACCCGGGCGTGCCGGAGCACGAACCGCCGCCCCGGGTCCCCGCCGGCCAGCAGCACCGCCGCCGTGGAGGCGGCCTGGCCGACGCAGAAGGTGGAGATCGGCGCCTGCACGAAGGTCATCGTGTCGTAGATCGCCATCAGTGAAGTGAACGATCCGCCGGGCGAGTTGAGGTAGATCGAGATCTCCCGCTCCGGGTTCTCCGACTCCAGGTGCAGGAGTTGGGCGATGACCACGTTGGCGACCGAGTCGTCGATCTCGGTGCCGAGGAAGACGATCCGCTCGTTCAGCAGCCGGCTGAAGACGTCGTAGGTGCGTTCGCCCTGCGCGGTGCGCTCGACGACGTAGGGAACCGTGTACGAGCCCATGTCACAGTCCGATCCGTCGGCGGGAGGCGGCCGGGCGGATGTCGGCGACCGACTCCACCACCCGGTCCACGAGCCCGTACTCCCTGGCCTGCTCGGCGGTGAACCAGCGGTCCCGGTCGCCGTCGCGCGCGATGGTCTCCTCGCTCTGCCCGGTGTGCTCGGCGGTGATCCGCTCGATGGCCCGCTTGGTGAACTGGAGGTTCTCCGCCTGGATCTCGATGTCCGCGGCGGTGCCGCCGATGCCCGCCGAGGGCTGGTGCATCATGATCCGCGCGTTCGGCAGGGCGAAGCGCTTGCCGGGCGCCCCCACGGTGAGCAGGAACTGGCCCATGCTGGCGGCGAAGCCCATCGCCAGCGTCGAGACGTCGTTCGGGACGAGCCGCATGGTGTCGTAGACGGCCAGCCCCGCGGTGACCGAGCCGCCGGGGCTGTTGATGTACAGGCTGATGTCGGTGCGCGGGTCCTCCGCCGACAGCAGCAGCAGCTGCGCGCACACCCGGTTCGCCGACACGTCGTCGACCTGCGTGCCGAGCAGCACGATCCGCTGGGCGAGCAGCTGCGCCGCGAGGTGGTCGTCGAAGGCGCTGGGCGGGGTGTCGCCCTCCGCCGCGCGGGGCGGGGGCGTGGTGAGCGGGGCCATCGGGTCTCCTTGTCGAGGCGGGGGGCGGAACTCGCCGTCCACTCCACTCTCGACCCGGGAGGGCCCCCGGATGCGGCCGCTCTGCCCGCGGCGGATTCGCCGAGGGCAGAGCGGGCCGGCGCCCCGCCGCGCCGCCGGACCCGGGGCCCGTCCGCAGGGCACGGTCGGAAAACTTCCTGGATGACGAAGCTCCGACTGGGGTAAGTTCCGCCAGCACACCATCAGTTGACGAAAGATCAGCTGGGAGGTCGGGCGGATGGCCGGATCGGTTCGGGACGTCGTCGTGGATGTGGTGACACGGCTGGCGCCGGAGGAACTGCCGTTGCTGCGGGGGCTGGACGGGCTGTCCTCCGAGGAGGTGGTGGCGCTGTTCGGACGCCGGCAGCGCGGCGAGCCGCTGGGGTTCGGGCTGGCCGAGGCGGCCGCGCTGGCCACCCCGGTGGTGTGGATGGCGGTGGACGAGGCGTGCCGGGCCGCGGTCGGTGCCGGCGTGAGGCGCGCGGGCGGCGGGCTGCGGCGGCTGTGGCGGCGCGGGCGCGCCCGGCCCGCGGTGGAGCCGCCCGTACCGCCCTTGGACGAACGGCAGTTGGCGGCCGTCCACGCCCGGGTGCGCACGGGTGCCCGCGAGGCCGGGTTCGACGAGCCGGCCGCCGGCGCGCTCGCGGACTGCGTGGTGGCCCGGCTGGCCATGGAGCCGGGCGCGCCCGCTCCCCCGGCGGAACCCGGCTCCGGGGCCGGGCGCGGGTCCGGCGCACCGCTCCTCCCGGAGCCACCGGCGTGAGCGCACCCGCCGCGCCGCCGGTGCCACCGATGCCACCGGAGCCGCCCGCCGTCCCGCCGGCCCTCGACCCACGGGTACTGCCCGCCGGAACCGCCCTGCGCTTCGGCCTGCTGCTGCTGTCCATGGTCGTCGCCGGCCACCACATGCTGACGACCATGCTGGAGCTGGTCCGCAAGGGCAGGGCGACGGAGTACGCCTGCAAGCTGGCCGCCGGGCTCGACCCCAACGGGGACTTCCTGGCGCAACTGGGAGTCGCCCCGGGAACGGACCCGGCCCTGCGCGCCTGCCTGGCCGCCGGACCGGACGACCCGTCGTGGCCGGTGCCCGTCGCGCTGGCGCTGGTGCTGGCCGCGGCCGCGACGCTGTACCTGCTGCTGCCCCGCTGGCGCCGGCGCTCGCGCCGGCTGGTGCCCGTGGACGGGCAGCTGCGGGAGGAGCTGGAGCGCCTGGCAGGGCAGGCCCGGCTGCCCGTGGTACCGGAGTTCGTGGTGGACCCGCGCCGGCTCGGCCCGGGGGCGGTGGCGTTCGGCCACGCGCGCCGGCGCACCGTGTGCCTGTACGCGGGGCTCTCGGTGAGCCGGCACAGCGATCCGGCCGGGTTCCGGGCCGTGGTGCTCCACGAGTTCGCACACATCCGCAACCGGGACGTGGACCTGGGGTACGCGGTCACCGCCCTGTGGCGGGTGTTCGCACTGCTGGTGGCCCTGCCGTTCGTGCTGGTGGTCGGCGGGACGCTGGTGGGCGCGGAGTTCGGGCTCTTCGTGGGCGCCGACCGGGTGTTCTGGCCGGCCGGGCGGGCGCCGCTGGTGCGGCAGACGGCCACCGCGCTGGGGATGGCGCTGCTGGTGGTCCTGGCCCGCGCCGACACGCTGCGCCACCGGGAGCTGTACGCGGACGCGGACGCCGTCGCCCTCGGCGCCGACCGGCGGGTGTGGGACGTGCGCGACCCCGCGGGCCCGGCCGCCCGGCTCGGCCGCCTCTGGCGGTCGCATCCGACCTGGGCGCAGCGGCGCCGGGCGCTGGACGACCCGGCGGCGCTGTTCACCCTGGCGCCGTTGCAGACGTTCCTGGTGGGCGCGGCCGGTATCGCCGTCCCCCTGCTGCTGCCCCCCTTTGCCGACGGGACGGTCGGGGTGTGGCTGGCCACCGTGCCGACGGCGACGATCCTCGCGGTGGCGGCCTGGCGGTCGACGGCGTACGCGGCGCACCGCGGGACGGCCGGGCCGGACGGGCTGCGGGCGGGGCTGTGGCTGGGCGCCGGCCTGGTGGTCGGCGAGCTGACCGTGGACATCACCGCCGGCGGCGGTTGGCTCCCGGAGCATCCGATCGCCCTGCTGGTGCCGCTGCTCGGCGCGTTGGCGTACGTCCCGTGGCTGGTGCAGTGCGCCCGGCTGGGGCTGGATCCGGGGCGCGGGCGGGTGGCCGCGGTGATGGCGCTGGCGGCGGCGGTGCTGGTCGCCGCGGCCGGGCTGACCTGGTGGTCGAAGGGCGGCCACCTGTACACCGCCGGGGACTTCCTGGTCCAGGGCGGGATCCGGGAGGTGCTGCTCCAGCAGTTCCCCGACGGGTGGGAGCGGCACCGGGCCGAGCTGGGGTGGATCGCCGCCGTGCTGCCGCGTCTCGGTACGGACGGGCGCACCGTAGCCTTCGCCGCGGCCGCGGGGGCGCTGTGGGCGCTGCCGTACCTGCTGTGGCTGCTCGGCGGGCACCGGGGGCTCGGCCGGGCGCTGCGCCGCGGGCTGCTGGGCGGTGCCTTGTGCGTGGTCGGGGTGCTGGCGGTCAAGGCGGCGCTGCACGCGGACCGGCCGCCGCTGGGTGAGCGCGGGAGCGGGTTCGCGCTGCGGTACGTGTGGTGGCTGACGGTCGCGATCTGGGCGGGGATGGTGGTCACGGCGGTGGTCGTGGCACTGGTGTCCCGGCGGCTGTGGCTCGTCGGGGCGCTGGTGGCGGCGGGGGTCGCCCAGGCGTGCGCGCTGGTGGCGGTGTTCCTGCTGATGTCGGTGGACGGCTGCCTCGGGCCGTTGCGGACCATGGGCGACAGCTGTCTGTGGGTACCGCGGGGCAGTTGGCCGCTGGTGCAGGTGCTGGCCGGCCCGGTGCTGCCGGCGCTGTTCGGGGCGGCGATGGCCGCGGCGCTGGTGCGGTTGCCGCTCGCGCTCGTCCGGCGGCGGGGCGACGGGCCGCAGACCGCCGACCGGGTGGCGCGCTCCGGCCCCCGGCGGGCGGTGCTCGCCGGGGTCCTCGTCGGGGCGCTGGCGCTGGGGCCCGTCGCCGTGCAGGCGTCGGGTTCGGGTTCGGGTTCGGTGGGCGGGCTCGCGGTGCAGCGTCCGGCCGACGCCCGGTCCGAACGGGTGCGCGTCTTCCAGCTGCTGATGTGGTACCTGGTCGGTGGTAAGCAGGACATCCTGGCGCTCATCGACGGGTACCAGGCCTTCTCCGACGAGGTCCAGGTGCTCGAACGGACGGCGCGGGAGCATCCGGGCGAGCAGGTGCGGTTCGACGGCAGCCGCTTCGCCGGGATCTGCACCACGCTCCACCGCGCCGCCGGGACCGCCCTGGGACACCTCCACATCCCCGACTCCGGCCTGGACCGGCCGTGGTGGGCGGCGCTGGAGCAGACCCGACGGGCCGGGGAGCACTGCGCGCAGGTCATGGACCGCGACCGCGAGGAGCAGCCGGGCGAGGCCGACACGGTGCTGGCGGAGGTCGTCGACGGGCTCCGTGCGACCCTGGGCGCCATCGATCCCGTCGTGCGGCGGATCGAGAGCGACGGGCCGCGGTACTGGCCGGACCTGGTCCGCATCACCGGCCCTCGGCCCTCGGGGCGGGGCGACGGCTGAGGGGCGGTCCCGCTCGGGCGGTCGGCTCGCCGAGCCGGCGGGCGGGGCCGGCCGCGGCCTGCTCCTGCTGAGGGCTCAGCGGCCGCCGAGCGCTCAGCCCGAGGAGACCGGCAGGACCGGCAGGGCCGGGAGGCGGTCCAGCGCGATCCCGAAGCGGGTGCGGTAGGCGGCGAGGGCCTCGTCGTCGGCGAGGGTCCGCTCGGTGCGCCCGCCGTCCGGGGTGGTGGTGATCAGGCGGTTTCCGCTGATGGTCACCCGCCCGCCGTCCGCGGTGGGCAGCGAGCAGGTCGTCGAGCGGGTGAAGTGGGAGTGCGGCGAGGTGGCCTGCCACCAGCAGGTCGGGGCGAAGTCGGCGAGTTCGTACGGGCGCGGGCCCAGGCGGTACTGCGGCGCGCCGTCCAGCAGGACGTCCAGGTCGCCGTGCCCGCCGGTCGGGACGAGGGTGAACGCGCCCTCGGCGTCGGTCTGTTCGCCGCGCTCGTCCAGGCGCAGCGGGTGGCGGCTGAAGCGGCCGAAGCCGACGTCGACCAGCCACGGCTCGTCGAGGTCCACCCGCAGGGCGAGGTGGTCGAGCGGCGGGCCGAGCCGTTCGCCGTCGAAGACACGGGCGGCCAGCAGGCTGACCCGGTAGCCGAGTGAGGTGAGCAACTCGGCGAAGGAGCCGTTGAGTTCGTAGCAGAAGCCGCCTCGGCGGCGGGTCACGACCTTGGTCCGCAGGGCGGCGGGGTCGAGGTCGACGCCCTCGCCGAGGTGGATGCTCAGGTTCTCGAAGGGGACGGTGCGCAGGTGCGCGAGCTGGAGCCGGGCGAGGGCCTGCGGGGAGGGCGCTCCGGGGTCGGGGAGGGCGATGCGGTCGAGGTAGGCGGACCGCTGGGCGGCGGTGAGGCCGGCGGGGGGCTGCTCGGGGTGTGGCACGTGATCCATCCGGCCATTCCACCGGGGTGCGGGGCGCGGGGGCATCGGCTCTTGGTCCTACGTCCACCCGGACGGCCGTGCGCGGCCACGGGTCGGCACCGCCCCCGGGCGCTGCCCCCGCTCTGCCCTTTCGGCCCTCGTGGACGCCCGCGCCGGGGCCGTAGTCTCGACGGCCGGGGGCCGGACGGCGAAACGGGAGGGCCGGGAAGCGTGCGCAAGGCCGTGACACACTCGGTGCCGCCGGTGCCCGGGGCCGCGCCGAGGAGGCGTACGACGCCGGGCCCGGCCGCGGTGCCGGCCGCCCCCGGCAGGGCGCCGCACCCGGCCGAACTCGCGGCCCTCCAGCGGACGGTGGGCAACGCGGCCGTGACGCGCCGGCTGCAGCGCCAGGAGGCCCCCGGGGTCAGGGAGCAGGCGCGGCGCGACGCCGCCGACCCGACCGGGCACGGCGAGTGGGGCACGTTCCGCGAGGACATGGCCCGGGCGGGCTTCTCCGGGGACGTCACGGAGATCGCCTGGCAGCTCGTCCTCGGCGGCATCGCCGACCAGGGAGGGCTCAACGACGAGGCCATGGCGCGGTTCACCGAACGCCAGGACCAGCGCGACCACCGCGCGTCGAACAGCTGGTACCAGGAGCTGGTGAAGGTCGTCGGCGACCACCTGGAGATCGACACGCCGACGCTGGCCCTGTGGTCGGGCGGCCGGGAGATCAGCGACTACGCCCTCGCCAAGGGCCACACCCCGCTGGAGGCCACCGCCTTCGGCGGCGTGGTCGACCGGCTGGCCCTGACCCCGGACTGGATGCTCAAGACGCCGATGTGGAACGTCCTGTCCAAAGCCTTCGTGAGCCGCGCCCGCGGCCCCGTCCACATCTTCCTGCGGGCCTACGACCCCGAGAGCGTCCTGATCGCACAGGAGGTGCCGCAGCTGCGGGTGGTCATGGCGCTCGACCCGGCGGTGCGGCTCGTCTGGCACCCGGTGTACGCCGCGGCCGACGGCCGGCTGATGGAGATCACCCGGGGCCTCGACCTGGCCCCCGACGCGCCCTGCTCCACCCGCGACGCGTGCGTGCGGATCCTCTACGACTACCTGCGCCTCGTCCACGACCCGGCCAACACCCGCTCCGAGCGCGCCCACGCGGACATGAGCGCCCGCCTCGCCGCCAACGGCAACTCCCCGTAGCGCCGGCGGCCCGTCGCGCTCCCCGCGCCGCCCGTGCGCAACCCCCGCGAACGACGCCGCCCCCGGCGGGTCCTCGGGAGGACCCGGCGGAGGCGGTCGCGGTCGGGGGTCGTGGTCGGGGGTCGTGGTCGGGGGCCGCTCGGGGCCCGGACGGTGGCCGGCCGGTCGTCAGGCCTCCAGGTGGGTGGCCACCAGGGTGGCGAACTCCTCGGGGGTGAGGATGCGGATGCCGAGTTCCTCGGCCTTGGCGCGCTTGGAGCCGGCCTTCTCGCCCGCGACCAGGAGGGTGGTGCGCTTGGAGACCGAGGAGGAGGCCTTGCCCCCGGCGCGTTCGATCAGTTCGTTCATCTGGTTGCGGGAGAGGTCGGCGAGGGCGCCGGTCATGCTGCCGGTGACGACGACGGCCTCGCCGGCCAGCGGTCCGCCGTCGCCACCGCCGTCGCTCCCCTCGCCGGTGCCGCTCTCCCCCGCCGCGACGGCGGGGGCGGTCGGGGCGGTGACGGCGGTGCCCACGCCGAGGGCGGCGAGGCGGTCCAGCAGCGGGGCGAGGTCGACGAGTTCGGCGGCGACGACGCGGGCCTTCTCGGTGCCGATGCCGTCGACGCCGGCCAGGGTTTCGGCGTCGGCGGCGCGGATCGCCGTCATGCTGCCGAAGTGCGCGGCGATGCGGCGGGACATGGTCCGTCCGGTGCCGCGGATGCCGAGGGCGCAGAAGACCCGGTTGAGCGGCTGGGTGCGGGCGGTGGCGATCGCGGCGAGCAGGTTGTCGGCGCTGGTCTCCCCCATCCGCTCCAGGGTGAGCAGTTGCTCGCGGGTGAGGGTGAACAGGTCGGCGAGGTCGGCGACCAGTCCGGCTTCGACGAGCTGGACGGCGCGGGTGCCGCCGAGGCCCTCGATGTCGAGCTGGTCGCGGCCGGCCGCGTAGAGGACGGAGGCCACGGCCTGGCAGTTGCGGCCGCGGGTGCAGCGCCAGCGCTGTTCGGTGGTGTCGATGGCGTCGCCGCAGCGCGGGCACGCCTCGGGGAAGGCGATCGGCTGCTCGGCGCCGGTGCGGGCGTCGAGCACCGGGGCCTCCACCCGGGGGATCACGTCGCCGGCGCGGTAGACGAAGACCTGGTCGCCGATCATCAGCCCGCGCCGTTCGATGTCGGCGGGGTTGTGGAGGGTGGCGAAGGTGACGGTGACGCCGTCGATGACGACGGGTTCGAGGACGGCGCGCGGGGCGATGATCCCG
The DNA here is from genome assembly GCF_043198905.1 of Kitasatospora sp. NPDC048715. Taxonomy (NCBI): domain Bacteria; kingdom Bacillati; phylum Actinomycetota; class Actinomycetes; order Kitasatosporales; family Streptomycetaceae; genus Kitasatospora; species Kitasatospora sp. NPDC048715. Next base: position 181,748 of record NZ_JBICVH010000005.1, read on the forward strand.
GTGCGGCCGACGTTCCACTCCACCCCGAGCAGCCGGGTGACCTTGTGCTGGGCGGCCAGTTTGCGGGCCACCGCCCAGCGCGGGGCGCGCGAGCCCAGGCCGGCCTCGGCGCGGTCGGCGGCCAGGTCGGCCTTGACCACCACGCCGTCGATCCCGAAGGGCAGTTCGGCGCGCAGCGCGGCGATCTCCTCGATCCGCCGCTGGACCTCGGTGATGCCCGCGCAGTGCCGCGGGCGGGCGTCGGTGGTGGCGGCGGTGTTGGCGCCGAGGACGGCGAGGTGGTCCAGCAGGGCGCTGTGGTCGAGGCCCTCGGGGCCGACGGCGTCGTAGCCGAAGAAGGTCAGTTCGATCCGGTAGGGGCGGTCCTTGGCCCGCAGGGTGCCGGCGGCGCCGCTGCGGGGGTGGGCGAAGGGGGTGGCGCCGTGCTCGGCGCGCACCCGGTTGGCGTGCTCGAACTGCTCCTGGGTGAGCAGGACTTCGCCGCGCAGTTCGATGTCGGCGGGCTCGGCGAGCTCGGCGGGCAGGCCGAGGACGGCGTCGGCGGCGTGGGTGATGTCCTCGCCGGCGAGGCCGTCGCCGCGGGTGATCAGCTGCTGCAGGCGCCCGGCGCGGTAGCGGGCGGCGACGGCGAGGCCGTCGAGCTTGGGCTCCACGCACCAGGCGGCGACCGGCCGGCCCAGGCGCCGTTCGAGGCCGGCGGCCCAGGACTCCAGTTCCTCGGCGGAGAAGACGTTGTCCAGGGAGAGCATCGGCGCGCTGTGCGGGACGTCGCCGGTGGCGGCGCCGCCGGCCACCTTTCCGGTCGGCGAGTCGGGCAGGGCCTGGCCGGGGTGGGCGCTCTCGTAGGCGGCGATGGCCCGCAGCAGGGCGTCGTACTCGTCGTCCCCGAGCGGGGTGGAGCCGTCGCCGTAGTACGCGGCGGCGGCCCGGACGGCGGTGGCGACGGCGTCGGCGTACGCGGACGGGGAGGCGAGCGGTGCTGCGGTCTCGATCATGCGGGAATCATGACGGCCGGCACTGACATCGGCGCCCGGAGCGGTCGGACCATCCGGGCGGTGGTGGGGGTGTCGGCGCCGTGGCGGCGGGCGTCGCTGCGGGCGTGGCGGCGGGCGTGGCCGGGGGTGGGGCCGGTGCCGAGGACGCGGCCGTCGGCGAGGGCGAGCAGGGCGTGTCTTGTGCGAGGTCCGCCGCTGCACCGGCTGGATGCGACACATCACCCTGGCCATGCTCGCCCACGCCTTCCTGGCCGCGATGGCGGCAGCGGCGTCAAAGGGGGCTGCAGAAACGGTTCCCGCCCCATGGTCGACCTCACCGTGGCGAAGATCCGGCGGCTCCTGGCAACCGGCCGTCCGCACGGCCCGCGTCCGCCACGGTGCTCGCCCCGCACTCATGCCTTGAACTGGTCCATCTGGCGACGGGAACGCCAGGCCGTCGCCCGCCGCTGCCACTATCAACGTCGGCTGCACACGATCGAGGGGCGGTCCCATGAAGACCGCCCCTGATGGAGCACCAACCCACTACACTCCACCGCGCAGCCCTCTGAACAGGCAAAACGTCGAAAGTCCTGCTGGAGTACCAGGCCCCGTAGCTAACCCCCCTCGCCGGAGCACGTGTAGAGGCGCTGCTGCATCGAGGCTTCCACCTGGGCGGCCATCCGGCGGTCGGAGGCGGCGTCGCAGGTACGCAGTTCGTGGTCGGCGGGCAGGGCGGTGAGTCCCCGCAGGGCCACGGCTGCCGTCCCGCTGTGGGGTTCGGCCGCTCGGGCGGCTTTCAGTACCCGGGCTCCCGTCTCGGTGGCGTTGCGTAGCAGCGGAAGCGATACGTGGTTGATCCACAGAGCGGCCGCGAAGGGCAGCAGGAAGGCCGCGAGCAGGAAGGCCGCCAGCGGGGCGGGCCAGAGCCCTCGGTGCGCGCCCGTCCACGCCCCTGCGACCAGGAACGCGAGGACCACCGCGCCGATCAGCACCTCCATCCGCCGGTTCACCCGGCATACGCGTTCGACGAGGTCCTCGTCGTCGGCCAGGCCCCGCGCCGCGAGCCGCGCGCGCAGGGCCTTCGCCTCCGGGGACTTCTCCACCGCCCAGCGCAGCGTGGTGAGATCGCCGGTGCGCGCGGACCCGAGTGAGCGCACGGCCGCCGCCTCGAACTCGTCTCCGGCACCGCCCTCCGCTCCCGCGCCGGTGCCGGCTGCGGCGGGCGTGGTCAGCGTGACGTCACCGGAGCGGGAGGCAACCAATCGGCCGCGCTCGTACATCTCCGTCACGGTCATCACCCCCAGGTTCCCGGCCAGGAAGGCGAGGTCGACCCGTGTCAGGTCGAACTCCCGCCCGGTCGCCAGCTGTTCCGCCCGGCGCAGCTCCCGCAGCCCGACGTAGCAGCGCACGGCGGCCACGGCCACCGCCGCCGACACTCCCAGCAGAAGCACCAGGACCACCCACATGACGTCCCCTCTCCCCGTCGAGCCAGCCCCAGTGTGTGGCCCGCGACGACCGCCGAGCAAGTGGCAAGTGTGTTATGCAGAACGGGAGTTGACACTGACCTGGCGCCCGCCTGCCCGCCCGGCGGGCAGGGAAGCGACGACCGCCGGGGGACAGGGCGTGGAGGGCGGTGCCGTGGTGCAGCCGGTCGGTGTGGTGGGCACGGCAGGACCGCGCTGGGCGACTCGACCTCGTCGCCGATCCCGGCGGCCCGGCAGCGCTCGCGGTCGTCGGTCCAGGACTTCGGCAGGTAGAGTGCCCGGTCGATCAGGGTCCGGCCGAGCGGTCCGGAGTAGGCGAGGAAGACGCCGACCTGGCAGTTCTCGGTGCGGCCGGGGGCTTGTATTTCAATTACTGCTTGCTCTGGTGGAGTTGGTGGGATGGTGGACCATGCCTGTGCGTCCGCCTGTCACCGCCTTACGGGCCAAGTTCGATCGGATCCTGCCTCATCTCGACGAGCGCCGTCGTCGGCTCTACCTGGCCAGTGAGGCCGCAGCGATCGGCCACGGTGGGATAGCGCTGGTGGCTGCCGCCTCCGGGGCCGGCGTGTCCACCATCTCGCGCGGTGTCACCGAGCTGGCCGGAAACCCGCCGGCGGCGAGGAGGGTTCGAGCTCCGGGAGCCGGCCGCAAGCCGTTGACGGTCACCGATCCCGGCCTGGTGCCGGCCCTCGAGGCACTGATCGAGCCGCACACCCGGGGCGATCCGGTCTCCCCGCTGCGATGGACCACCTTGTCGTTGCGGGCTCTGGCCTCGACCCTCACATCGCAGGGCCATCCGGTCAGCGCCGCAACCGTCGGGCGCCTGCTGCACGGCCTGGGCTACAGCCTGCAGGGCACCGTCAAGACCACCGAAGGCGCCGGCCATCCGGACCGCGACGCCCAGTTCGCCCACCTCAACGCCACAGCCACCGCCTTCCTCGACGACCGGCAGCCGGTGATCAGCGTCGACACCAAAGCCAAGGAATGGCTCGGCAACCGCGACCGACCCGGCCGCACCTGGCGGCCGGGCAACGACCCGATCAAGGTCGACTGCCACACCTTCACCACCAGCGACCAGCCCGTCGCCATCCCCTACGGGATCTACGACATCGCCACCAACACCGGCTGGGTCAACGTCGGGACCGACCACGACACCGCCGAGTTCGCGGTCGAGTCCATACGCCGCTGGTGGCAGCGCCGCGGGCGGGTGCACCACCCGAACGCCACCCGGCTGCTGATCACCGCCGACGCCGGCGGCTCCAACGATCCACGCCGCTGGACCTGGAAGAAGCACCTGGCCGCCTTCGCCCTGGAGAGCGGCCTGGAGATCACGGTCTGCCACTTCCCGCCGGGCACATCGAAATGGAACAAGATCGAACACCGGATGTTCTGCCACATCACCGCGAACTGGCGCGGCCGACCGCTCACCAGCTACGAGGTCGTGATCGAGACGATCGCCGCGACAACCACCCGCACCGGGCTGACCATCGGCGCCGAGCTGGACACCGGCAGCTACCGCCTGGGCTCCACGGTGACCGCTGCCGAGTTCCAGGCCCTGCCGATCACACCCGCCACGTTCCACGGCGACTGGAACTACACCCTCGCCCCCGTTCCACCCCGACCTCCGGAGGCGCCGGCGGCCGCCCGGCGGATCGACCCCGCCCTGACCGCGACGCTCAGCGACCCCGCCCTGACCGGAATGCCACGGACCGACTTCGAACGCCTGGTCGCAGTCTCCGAACCGTACTGGGATGCCCTGGCCGAAGCGGCCTTCCAGCGGCGATTCCACCGTCCACGCAGCTACCTCCACCCGCAGACCAGCAGCCTCGACCACTACCACCGCCTCCTGGCAGCGCTCTTACACCGACGCGGGGTGATCACCGGCACCCTCCTGGCCCAGCTGCTGGGCGTCACCCGCACCAATCTCTCCAACCAGTTCCAGGACGGCCACCGCCTGTTGGACCTGCACCGCGTCGTCGTCACACCGTTGCCCGGGGCGCCCGCCCGCACCCTGGAACAGCTCCGAGCCCTTCTGCCCGAGTCCGCCGACACGGGAGATCAAGTCTGACAGTTATTCAGATACAAGCCCCGGCGGTGCCGGAGTACTGCCGCCGGACCCCGGCCGACCGCACGCCCTTCTTCAGGAATCCGGTGTCGTCCACGATCAGCACGCCACCGGGATCGGCCAGGTGCTCGACGACGTACTCGCGCACGCCGTCGAGCACCCCGTCCGCGTCCCGGTCGATCCGGTTCAGCAGCCGCTGGATCCGGTCCGGCCCGCCGTGACCGGCCTCCTCGGCCACCGTCCAGCCGTTCTTGCGTTCCAACGGCGCCAGCAGACCCCGCATGTAGGCCAACGCCGAATCCCGCGCCTCGCTCCGCGCGAACCGGTGACCGAACCGCTCATGCAGTTCGGCGAGCCCGTCCGACCAGCAACGAGCATCGACATCGGACATGTCCCCACCCGTGAACAGCCCAACGAGCGAACCCAACAAGCTTCACGGTAAGCACCGTTGCCGTACTAAGTACCCGGGGGTGCGCCCTCGGGGACGGGGGCGGCGAGGGCCGCGTCCGGCTCGGTGCCGGGTCCGGCACCGGAAGGAAACGGGAGCGGGTGGCCCTCGCGCCACTGGGCGGTGGTCCGCTCGCCGCCCGAGCGGCGCTGCCAGTACAGGTGCTGGGCGACGATCAGCGGGCCCAGCGCGGTGAGCAGCGGGAATCCGGTGCTGAGCCAGTTGAGGGCGAAGCAGGCGCTGACGGCGCTGGTGGTCAGCAGGCCGACGAGGGCGGCGACGGCGGCGGCGGTGCGGCCGTGGGCCTTGGCGGCGACCAGCGGGTACAGGACGAGCAGCAGCAGGTCGCCGAGGCCGACGGCGACGGGGGCCGGGCCGCCGGTGAGGGCGAGCATCGGGGCGAAGGGGCGGTCCTGGACCTGCTCGAAGAAGCGGGCGGTGGTGTCGGTGAGGGTGGTGGCGGTGAGGTCGTAGGCGGTGAGGACGGCGGCCAGGGCGGCGGTGTGGACGGAGCGCAGGCCGCTCTGGGTCCAGAGGTTGGCGACGCCGACGACGGCGGCGGCGATCATCAGGTCGCTGCCGGCCCGGGCGGCGCCGGGGTGGCCGGTGAGGGCGGCGAGCGTGGTGGCGGCGGTGGCGGTGAGGGCGGCGGCCCAGGACCAGGGGGCGGCGCGCAGCCGGGCGGCGGCGAGCAGCGGGGCGAGGGTGAACTGGACGGCCAGGCAGCCGACGAGGCCGAAGACGGCGGAGACGGCGGCGCCGGGCAGGGCGGTGTAGAGCAGCGGGGCGAGGACGACGCCGGCGCACAGGACGGCGATGTCGCCGCCGGTGTAGACGCCGACCGGGGGGCGGGGCATCCGGATCCGGGCGAGGTACCAGGCGGCCAGGGCCAGTTCGGCGGCGACGGCGGCGCTCAGTGCGGCCAGGGCGGCGGGGCTGACGGTCATGCGGTTCCTCCCCCGGCCGGGACCGTCGACGGCGACGGGGGTGCCGGTGGTGTGCCGAGGGCGCCGGGGCCGCCGGCGGTGCCGGGAGTGTCGAGGGTGTCGAAGGTGTGCTCGCGCAGGTCGGCGCGCAGGGGTGCGGTGGGCGGCATGGCGGCGCGGTCCTCGTACAGCACGATGTCGGACAGCCGCAGGCCGGCGGCGTGGGCGCGCTCCTCCAGGCGGCCGCGCAGGGCGGTGGCGGGCAGGCGGTCGACCAGCAGGTGCAGGCGGGCGGGTCCGTGGGGGCCGTCGGGGCCTTCGGTGAGGGCGTGGCGGGCGGGCAGCGGGACCTCCGGTTCGGCCTCGACCAGGTCGAGCACCTCGCGGGTGGTGACGGTGCGGCTGAGCGGCCCGTTCCAGCGGCCGAGGATCTCGGAGGTGGCGGGGAGGTGGGCGAGTTCGCAGGTGGGCGGCTCGGCGGGGAGGCGGACGAGGTCGCCGGTGGCGTAGCGCAGCAGCAGGGTGCAGTCGCGGTAGGGCACGTAGGGGGTGTGCACGACGGTGCCGGTGGCGCCGGGGGCGGTGGGTTCCCAGGTGAGCGGGTCGAGGACTTCGAGGTGTCCGAACTCGGTGGTGTGGTGGAGGTGGCCCCGGGTGCAGGGGGTGGCGCCGGAGGGCAGGATCTCGGTCATCAGGTAGGCGGAGGTGGCGGTGGCGCCGAACACCTCCTCGGCGCGGCGGCGCAGGGGCGCGGAGAGCACCTCACCGCCGACGCTGATCGACCGCAGGCCGAAGTCGGCGCTACGCCACTTGCGTTGTTCGGCTTCCTGGACGAGGGCGGCCAGGTAGGAGGCGGAGGTGGTCAGGTGGGTGATCCGGGGGTCCTTGCCGGGCAGGCCGAGCGGGGCGGCGAGGCGGTCGAGGGCCACGGCGGGGCCGACGGTGCCGAACTGGACGAACCCGGCGCCGGCGCGGGTGGCCGACTCCTCGGCGTTGACGAGCGGCAGGGTGGCGCGGGAGCAGCCGGCGTAGGCGACGGTGTGGCGGGGGCGCAGGCCGAGGCCGAGCACGGCGGAGATGGTGCTGAAGGCGACGGCGCACTCGAGTTCGGCGCGGGAGAACCACACCGCGGTGGGGGTGCCGCTGGTGCCGGTGGTGAGCGCCATCAGGACGGGGGTGGCGGCGTCCGAGACGAAGGCGGCGGGCAGGGCGCGCAGCGCCTGTTTGGGGGTGACGGGGACGCGCGACCAGTCCTCGGGCTCCAACCGGGCCGGGTCGAGGTCGAGTTCGGCGAACAGCCGGCGGTAGTGGGCGGTGTGCCGGGCGGCGGCGCGGGCGGTGGCGCGCAGGCTGCGCCGGGCCACCTCGCGCCGCACCTGCGGGTCGACGTGTCCGGCCCGGCCGGGCAGCAGGGCGGAGTCCTCGCCGGGCTCGCCGAACTCGGCGATGGTGGCGACCAGGTCCCGCGCGAGGCGTTCCAGGTCGCTCGGGCGTATTCGACGGTTCGTCAGAATTGCTGCGCCGTAACGCAGTTGGCTCAGCGCGGTCGCGAACAAGCGGGCTCCCCAGGCCAGGGTCGGACGGTACGCCACCCGGCCCCGGCCGGGGTCGATCGGATCAGGCCCCGATCAGGTCAGACCATGTGGAGGAACATGGCGGCGGTGAGGGTGCTGAAGGCGTACTTGAGGTAGTGCTTGACCATGATCGGTTCTCCCTCGTACGGGCCGGGCCGGCCGCCCTGACCGGGCGCGGCAGCGGATGCCCGTGGCCGGTTCTGGTCGACGGGCAACGGCAGTATAGGGACGGTTCGGCCACCCGCAACAGCCTGTGTGCACGGCCAACCTTCCGGCTGTTCACGTCAGTTCGTGACCGCTCCGGGCCGACGGCCCGGCGGCTCTCCTTCGTCAGCACTCCAGGAGGGTGCAGCTCCAGTGCATGCCGCGCCCCATGCCGGCCAGGGCGATCAGGTCGCCGTCGCCGAAGTGCCCGGACGCGCGGTGGTGATGGAGGTCGAGGAGGTGGTCCGCGGCCCCGAAGTGGCCCCGCTCCAGGGAGATTTCGAGGTTGGTGCGCTCCACCGGGACGCCGAGCCGGTCGGCCAGCTTCGTCAGCGTGCCGAGGTTGTCGTTGAGCAGCACCACCCTGGCCAGGTCCGGGACGGACGCGCCGATCCGCTTGCAGGCCCGGGCCACCACCTCGTGCACCCGCTCGCCCATCAGGCCGGCGAACTCCTGGAAGCGCTCGGCGTCGTAGTCGAAGAACTCCATCAGGCCCCAGGCGTCGCGGGCCGGCGGGGGCGTCCGACCGCCGCGGAAGGGATCGGCCGCCCCGCCCTGGTCCATCCGGAACAGGTCGGCGTAGCGGCCGTCGCTGATCGTCTCGCTGGCCCGCCAGCGCAGTTCGGGGTGGCCGCGCCCGGCCACCGCGGCGCCGGCGCCGTCGGAGAACAGCAGCGAGTTGGTGTGCATCCGGTTCCAGTACGGCTCGCACGTCCGGTTCGCCCCGACCACCAGCGCCCGCTGGTACTCGGGGTGAGTGGCGAAGCGGCCGGCGAGCAGGTCGAAGCAGGTGATGCCGCTGACGCAGCCCTGGCCGACGAGGACCGCCTCGGCACGGCGGGCGCCCAGCCGGTCCTGGAGGCTCGCGGCCGCGTCCCAGTACAGGTACTCGGGGATGTCGGTGATCGCGAGGACCACCAGGTCCAGCTCGGCGGGGTCGGTGCCCGCTTCGTCCAGGGCCGCCCGGGCGGCGTCGACGGCCAGGTCGGTGAGCCCGACCCCGGCCGGGCTGCGGTGGACGGTGCGGTAGCCGTACGCCAGGACGCGTTCGACGTCCTTGGTGTACTCCGACGCCACGTCCGCGACGGCGACGGGCTCCCCGAGGGCCGATCCGAACGACATCAGTCCGTAGTCCACGCCACTGCCCCTTCCGGCCGCGCGGCTCGCCTGTCCGCGCACTGTTCGACACCGGAAAGGTGCCGCTTCCGCCGCCGAGGGAGTTCGTCATCGAACTTCCGTTTCCCGGTCCGGCCCGACGCCCCGTCAGGCTATACAGCGCCGAGGAGCCCTGACCAGCACCGACACCGGCACCCTCGCCGCACGGGCGGACGCCGGATCACGGCGCCGGCGGGATCCCGGTGTGCGGGAGGGCGAGATCGACCATGCGGTGCATGACGGCGCCGGCGCGGGGCCGCGGCGCCCGGCTCAGCCCGCGAGGGCCTGGGCGAGGGTCTTGGCGAGGGCGTCGAGGCCCTCGGCGTAGATGCCGGCGAACAGGTCGACGACCTCCTGTTCGGTGGCGTTGTCGGGGTTGAAGCGGCCGGACCACTGGACCTCGGCGATGTCGTCACGGCCGGGGACGGCGTGGACGCGCAGGGTCGAGACGTAGCCGGTGACCGGGAAGGGGGCCCGGAGGATGGCGTAGCTGTACTGCCGCTCGGTCTCGTTGAAGTCCACGAGGCGCTCGACGATGACCTCGCCCTCGGGGTTCTTCAGGCTGCGGACGCGGCCGCCTTCGGACGTGGTGCTCTCGGGGATGTAGGGGAGCCAGTCGGGCAGGGCGTCGAAGCCGCCGATGAGGTTCCAGACCTGGTCGGGCGGGGCGGGGACGATGCGGCTGACGGAGGTGGAGGCCATGATCGTTTCTCCTGTACTGCGGCGGGGCGAGGGGTGGGGGTGAGGGGCGGGGTTCAGGCGCCGTTGGGCAGCGGGGCGGCCGGGCCGACCAGGCCGGCGGCGCGCAGTTCCTGCCAGAACGCCGCCGGGACGGTCTCGTTCAGCGCGGCGAGGTCCTCGGCGATGCGGCTGGGCCTGGTGGCGCCGGGGACGACGGCGGCGGTCACCGGGTGGGCGAGGGAGAACTGCAGGGCGGCGGCCTTGACGGACACGCCGTGCCGGGCGGCGACGGCCTTGAGGCGGGCGACCTTCTCGATGATGTGCGCCGGGGCGGCCTGGTACTCGAAGTGGGCTCCGCCGGCGAGGATGCCGGAGCTGTAGGGGCCGCCGACGACCATGTCGACGCCCTGCTCCTGGGCCATCGGGAGCAGGCGCTGCAGCGCGTACTCGTGATCGAGCAGGGTGTAGCGGCCGGCCAGGAGGAAGCCGTCGGGCTTGGGCTCGTCGAGGGCGAGGGTGAGCTCGATGGGCTCGGCCTTGTTGACGCCCAGGCCCCAGGCCTTGATGACGCCCTCGTCGCGCAGGCGGGACAGGACGCGGAAGGCGCCGGTGCGGGCCTCCTCGAACTTGGCCAGCCACTGGTCGCCGTGGAAGTCCTGAGCGATGTCGTGGACCCAGACGATGTCCAGGCGGTCGGTGCGCAGGCGCTTCAGGCTGTCCTCGATGGAGCGTTCGGTGGCCTCGGCGGTCCACACGTGGAGCATCTTGTTGGGGTTGCCGTGCTCGAACAGGCCGCCCTTCTCGCCGAGGTCGCGGTCGCCCTCCTCCGGTTCGTCGAGGATGACGCGGCCGACCTTGGTGGACAGCACGTAGGCGTCGCGGGGCTTGGCGGAGAGGACCTCGCCCAGGCGCTGCTCGGAGAGGCCGGCGCCGTAGAAGGGGGCGGTGTCGTAGTAGCGGATGCCGTGCCCCCAGGCCGCTTCGACGGTGGCCAGGGCCTCGGCGTCGGGGATCGCGCGGAACATGTTGCCGAGGGGGGCGGTGCCGAAGCCGAGCGTGCCGGGGAGGAGTTCCTTGAGGGACATGTCAGTGCCTTTGCGGAGCGGGCGGGGGCCCGTGGGAAGGGGGTGCCCGCCGGGGGTTGCGCCTGCACCGAGTGATCGATGCAGACGCGCCTTACATGCAGGAACAATAGTTGCACGCGCGCTGCAATGCAAGGGGTGGGCCGCCCCGGGGCAGCAGCGGGCCGGGGCGACGGGCGACAGCGGGCCCGGGCGACGGGCAGGGGCGGGCCAGCACGGCCGCGGGCGGGGGCGGGGCCCGGCGCCCCTCCCCCGCCCGCGCGCCGTCCGGCTCAGGAAGCCGTGAAGGCGACCTGGTCGACGGTCCAGAAGGCGCTGTTCGTACCGGTGTAGCGGAACTGGAAGCGGGCGGTGGTGGCGCCGGCGGGGACGGCGACGGGGAGGTTCTCGACGGTGTTGAGGTCGCTGCGGTAGGACTTCACCGGCTGCGGGGCGCCGTTGTCGAAGACCACGTAGACGTCACCGGTCTGCGGCCCGTCGATCTTGTAGTTCGTCGCGAAGGACAGCACGCCGCGGCTCGCGCCGGAGACCGGGTAGGCCGGGCTGACCAGGGTGGAGTCGAACTGGCCGGCGCCGTGCGCCTTGTCGTCCCACTCGTCGGAGTCGGCGACGGCGAAGACGTTGCGGGCGCGCACATTGGTCTCGCGGGACTGGCCGAGCTGGGCGGCGGTCCAGAACTCGTCGGTGGCGAAGGTCCAGCCGCGCCACTCGGTGACGCCGCCGGTGGGCATGCGGGAGTTGTCGATGCTCCAGCCGGCCGGCGGGGTGTGGGTCCAGCCCTTGACCGCGGCCGGGATGCCGCTCTCGTCGGCGCGGGCCTGCAGGCCCGGGCGCAGCGCGTCGAAGGCGTCGGGGACGATCTCGTCGATCGGGCGGCCGTCGAGCTGCCAGGCGGGGTCGACGGGGACGCCCTCGTGCTTGAGGACGGTGGGGGCGATGTCGACCGGCTTGACGTCGTAGCGGCGCATGCCGGGGGCGTAGCCGGTGCCGCCGGCGATCAGGAAGGTCTGGCGCTCGTTGGCGCTGTTGCCGCCGTGGCCGCCGGCGTCGGTGTGGCCGTGGTCGGTGGTGACGAGGATCAGCCAGTCCTCCGAGGCGTACGTGGGGCGGGACCTGACGGCCTGGAGGACCTGGCCGACCAGGGCGTCGGCGGAGTGGAGGGCGGCCGCGTACTCGGGGCTGGCGCCGCCGTGGTTGTGGCCGGCCTCGTCGACCTGGTCGAAGTGCAGGAAGGTGGCGTCGGGGTTGCCGTGGGAGAGGTGGTCGACGGCGTCGGCGGCGGTCTTCGTGTCGTTCTCGCTCTCCTGCAGGCGCAGGTCGGCACGGCCGTTGAAGACGTTGCCGGCGATCGGGTTCCAGGAGCCGATCACCAGGGTGGAGTTGGCGGGGTCGGCGTTCTCCAGGCGGGTGGCGAAGTCGGGGTACAGGTCGAAGCGGGAGCCGGTGAAGCTGTTGTCCTTCACCTGGTGCTTGTCTGGCCACACGCCGGTGGCGATGGTCGACCAGCCGGGGCCGGAGAGGGTGGGGGCCAGCGGGTTGGCGTAGAGGTCGCCGGTGGCGGTCATGCCGCCGGCCATCAGGGCCTTGAGGTTGGGGGCGTCGGCGGTGAGCAGCTTGTCGTAGCGGGTGCCGTCGACGCCGATGACGAGGGTCTTGGCCTGCTTGGTGCCGTTCGGCAGGCCCTGGTACGGACCGCCGGCGGTGGCGGTGGCGGTCGCGGCGGTCGCGGCAGTGGCGGCGGTCGCGGCGGTCGCGGCGGTCGCGGCAGTGGCGGCGGTGGCGGTGGCGGTCGGCACGATCAGCCCGGCGACGGTGGTGGCGGCGGCGAGGGTGACGGCCAGGGCTGCGGTGCGGGTGGAGCGCGGGGTGCGCAACGGATGACTCCCAACTGGTCGGCAGCACGGTGCAGTTGCACCGGAAGTGAGGATGGGCCGGGCGGGCGAGGACGGGCCCTCCGCGAATCCACGGTTGTATGAACAACCGCAGAAATTCAGACCAGACCCGTTATGCTTCCGTGATCCCTCACCCCGGGGTGCCCGCCCGGCCCGGACGGCGCTCGATAGGCTTGCGCGGTGAACCACCCCATCCCCAGGGCCGTCCCCGAGCCCGCCCGCGCCGGCGTCCCCGAGCACGGCCGGGTGCCCAAGTACTACCTGGTCAAGGCCCGCCTGGAGGAGCTGATCGCCGAGCTGGGCCCGGGCGGGCGGCTGCCCACCGAGGTCGATCTGGCGCAGCGTCACGGGGTCGCGCGGGCGACGGTGCGCCAGGCGCTGCGCGAGCTGCTGCTGGAGGGCCGGTTGCGGCGGCAGGGCCGGGGCACGGTCGTGGCCGGGCCGAAGATCGAGCAGCCGCTGTCCCTGAGCAGCTACACCGAGGGCGTCTCGCGCCAGGGCCTGCGCCCGGGCCGCACCCTGATCGCCCTGGACCGGCTGCCCGCCGACGCGGCGATGGCCCGGCTGCTGGAGGTCCCCGAGGGCGAGCCGCTGTGGCACCTGGAGCGGGTGCTGCGCGCGGACGAGGAGCGCGTCGGACTGGAGTCCACGTACGTGCCCGTCGCCCGGGTACCCGCGCTGGCAGGGGACTTCGACCCCGAGGGGTCCTTCTACGGCTATCTGCGCGAGCAGGGGGTGCGGCTCGGCGCCGCCGACGAGCGGATCGAGACGGTGCTGGCCAGCCCGCGCGAGGCCCTGCTGATCGGCACCCCGCCGGCGCTGCCGATGCTGCTGCTGCACCGCCGCAGCCTGGACGCGGCGGGGCGCCCGCTGGAGCAGGTGCGCACCCTCTACCGCGGGGACCGGTTCAGTTTCACCCTCGCCCTGGGCGCCCCGGACGCGAACTGACCGTCCGGCGGCCGCGGGTCCGGCCGCCGCCGGCAGGGCGTACGGGGCGTGCAGGGCGTACGAAGCGTCCGGGGCGTACGGGTGTCAGCAGGTGCCGACGCGGCCGTTGTACGAGGACCAGACCGGCACCCAGGGGCTGTTGTTGTCGTGCGGGCGGTAGACGACGAAGTTGCCGTCGTTCTGCATGCGCGCCCAGTTGGCGCTGGGGTTGCAGCCGAGGGCGGTGCCGGACCACCACTTGGCCTTCTTGAAGGTGTCGTAGACGACGAAGTTGCCGTCGTACTGCATGATCACCTTGCCCGGGCCGCCGCTGTTGGTGCCGCTGGCCCACAGCGCGTAGCCGGTGTTGGTGTCGTACTCCACGAGGTTGCCGTCGTTCTGGTAGAGCAGCCGGTAGTCGCCGTTGCCGGAGACGAGCGAGTCGCCGGGCAGCAGGCAGTTGCCCCAGTTCATGTGGTCCCAGCCGCTCGGGTTGCGCGAGCAGTTCCACTCGCTGTTGACGTCGGCGGAGGCGCTGGTGGCGGTCGTCAGTCCGGTGACCGAGGCCAGTGCCAGGGCGGCGCCGACCAGGGACAGGGTTCGCTTGACCGTTCCGGTGTTCCTCATCGTTCCCCTCGTTTCTGCTGCGGCGCGGTTCCTGACCGGCCGCGGCACGGTGTCGTGGACGGCCGTACGGACCCGGGGCCCGCCCGCCGTCGTGCGGTGGGAGCGGGGCCTCTCGACCCCTGCGTCCATGGCAACGGGATGCGGGCGGCGGCCGGTTCACCGGGATTCCCGCGGCCGGCCGCCGGACCGGGGGCCGGGCGGAGGCCACCGGGCCCGACCTTGTAGGTTTCGGTGTCACCGGCTGCAAGGAGCCGGTGACACCTGGTGGGGAGGGGAGCCCGGCCGGGCAGGAAGGGGACGGACCCCGGAAGGAAAGGGCGGACAGTGGCCACGAGCACGCAGAGCGTGTTCCGCAGCGAGGGCGTACCCGTGACGGAACGGTTCGACTGCTGGCGGGAGTTGGTCAGCCGCACCCGGGACAGCGAGGTGACCAGCGTCCACTGCGACGACTTCCGGGCGGAGATGCGGCGCCTGGAGCTGGGCCCGGTGACCCTCCTGCGCAGCTCCTTCCAGCCGACCCGCTTCCACCGCACCGCGCGCCGGGTGCGGCGCTCGGACCCGGAGGTGTTCCACCTCACCCTGCTGCTCGACGGCGGCTTCACCCTGACCCGCGACACCGGGCGCACCGAGACCTTCGGGCCCGGCAACCTGCACATGCTCGACAGCTCCCACCCGTTCGACCTGCGGGCCTTCGGCTCCCGCGCCGCCCGCTCCCCCGGGGACCTGCGGATCGAGGCCGTCGGCGTCGACTTCCCCTCCGCCCTACTGCCGGTGCCGCCGCACCGGCTGGAGGACCTGCTGGGCCGCGGCTTCTCCTCCCGGGAGGGCACCTGCGCGCTGCTCTCGGACTTCCTGCTCAACCTCGACCGGCAGGCCGCCCTCCTGGGCCCCGCCGACGCCCCCCGCCTGGGCGGCGTCGTGGTCGACCTGGTGGCCGCCTGGCTCGCCCGGGAGGTGGACGCCGAGGCCGCCGTGCCCGACGACAGCCGGCAGCGGGCCCTGGTCGAGCACGTCCGGGCCTTCATCGGACGCAACCTGCACGACCCCGAGCTGACGCCCGCCGTGATCGCCGCCGCCCACCACATCTCCGTCAGCTACCTGCACCGCCTCTTCGGCCGGGAGTCCGGCGGCGAGACCGTCGCCGCCTTCATCCGCCGCCGCCGGCTGGAGCGGGCCCGCCGCGAACTGGCCGACCCCGCGCTGCGCGCCCTGCCCGTCCACGCCGTCGCCACCCGCTGCGGCCTGCCCCGCGCCGCCGAGTTCAGCCGCGCCTTCAAGGCCGCGTACGGCCTCTCCCCCCGCGAGCACCGCCACCGCGCCCTGACCGGGGGCGGTGGCGAGGGCGGGACCGGGAGCGGGGCCGGAAGCGGGAACGGGATCGGGGCCGTCGGCGGGTAGCCGTACGGGCAAGGGCAGCCGTACGGGCGGCGCGGCCCGTACGGACCGGGCCCACGGGCGCGAAAACCCCGCATCGTGAGCACCAGGTGCGCACGAGCGGGCGGGAATCCCGGATCAGTGCACGCAATGCCAAGGACTGTCCACTCAGCGCCAACACGGCGGGGGTGACGCCCTGGCATCCTCCCTGAGGGACACCGCGCAGCGGAACGTCGAGTTCCGTTCCGCGCCGGCGGCCCGGCACGCCACGGGGGAGCGTGCCGGGCCGCCGGGTCCCGCACCGCCCGGCCCGACCGGACGGCCGGCCGGACTCGGCGGGCTCGGCGGGGCTCGGCGGGCTCGGCGGGCTCGGCCGGTCATCGGACTCAGCGACTCAGCGACTCAGCGACTCAGCGGCCGGACTCGTGGGCGAAGACGGCCTGGGCGACCGCCTTCTGCAGCGGGCTCAGGTGCTTGTCGACGAGGGTCTGGTAGTCACCGGCACGGCCGTCGGCCCACTGGCCCAGGCCCGCGACCATGGCCCGGCCGGCGCCGGAGAACGCCTGCACCATGCCGCTGTCCGGGGGCAGGGTGGTCAGACCCGAGGCGGGCGGCGGGGCCTGGGCGCCGACCTGGTAGTCGTCGAAGGCCATGCTGAGGGTGGTGACCAGGTGGACGGTGTCCTTGGGGTCGGCCATGGTGAAGACGGCCAGGTTGTACTGGTTCTTGGCGCTGTCGGTGTACAGGGCGATCTGCTCGCCCAGGCAGCCCTTGGACGCGCGGATCATCCCGATCAGCCGCGGGCCGACCGAGTCCGGTTCGACGCAGGACTTCATGACGGTCGATCCGACCCTGGTGTAGACCTCGCCGCCGGCCGCCGTCACCTGGGCGGGGAACAGCTGGTCGAGCGGCAGCAGGGAGGCGTCCGGGGTGGCGGAGGCCCGGGCCGCGGCGGCGGAAGCCGTGACGGAAACGGACGCAGACGCGGACGCGGACGCCGTCGCCGACGCGGACGGGGCCGGTGACTCGGAAACGGCCGGGGCAGCGGACGGGGCCGCCGATCCCCCGCCCTCCTCGCCGGAGGGCCGCAGCAGGGTGAAGGCGCCGACGGTCACCGCGGCGGCGGCGAGGGCGAACGCGAGGTTGCGCGGCCAGACCCGCTGGGGGCGGGGCGAGGAGTCGTCGGGCCGCTGGTCAGGATCGGTGGGGAACATACCGCCGTACCGTAGTGATCTTGATTGCGGCGCTTGACGACGGTTCGATCACAGTGCGGTCACGGTGCCGGGCGCGGTGACGGCGTGTCGTTCGTGTCCTCCCTGGTCCAGGCGCCGGCGCCGAGGCGTCCGGTGGTGCCGAGGTCGAGTTCCGGGACGACCGTGACGGGGGCCGCGTCGGGGGTGGCGCGCACCCGCGCGTAGGGGGCGTTGAGCGGTTCCCCGGCACCGGCCTCGGTGGTGTTGCGCCACACCAGGGTGGTGCGGGCGCCCTCTCCCGGGCGCAGGGCGATCTTCCGCGGCGGGTCGTCGGCGCCGGTGCCGGAGGCGATCTCGGCGCCGCCGCGCAGGATCCGCACGCCGTCGAGGGGCTTGTGGTCGAGGTCGAGCGGCTGCACCTGCGGGTAGCCGTCGAGGGTGACGACGGCGGTGCCGCAGTTGCGCAGGTGCAGGCCGACCACGCGCAGGCCCATGGCGGCGTCGCCCTCGTCGGCGTACAGCCGCAGGCCGGAGGGCGGGCAGGGGCCGCCGGCGCCGGGCGCCTCGGCGGTGGGCACGCTGCGGACCTTGAGGAGCTCCGGCTTCGGCGGGCGGGGGTTGTCGGGCTGTCCCGGGGTGGGCGCGCCCGGACGGGAGCCCGACCCGGTCGGGCCGGGCGCGGCCAGGTCGATCCGCCCCTTCTCGGTGGCGCCGGGGGCGAGCCCGGTGACGGTCCGGGTGAGGCTCCCTCCCCCGCCCGACCCGGGACTGCCGAACACCGCCGCGCCGCGGCTCGGATCGGGGCCGTTGAACACCACGGTGTAGTCGTAGGGTTCGCTGTTCGAGTTGGTCACCTCGTACTCGAAGCAGGTGCGGCCGACGGCGGTGATCCGCACCCCGCCCTGGGCGAGCGCCGTCGGCTGCGCCGCGCCGGGCGCGCCCGGCAGCGGGGTGCCGCACGACCCGGGGCTGCCGGAGGCCTCCGGCCCGCCGCCGGAGGCCGCGGTCGTCGCGGTGCCGCCGGAGACCGCGGTGCCGCAGCCCGCGAGCAGCAGGGCGGCGCCGGCGGCGGCGAAGTGACGGACCATCAGCGAAGGTCGGGGCATGGAGGGCTGGCGCATCGGCCGAGTCGATCACGCCCCGCGCCGGACGGCAGTGAGCCGCGTCACTTCGTGTGCAACAGCCCTGCCACGGTCCGTGCCGGCCTCCTCGCCGGGTGGCGGCCCGCCGTCCTTTCGGGGGTCAGGCTGCCGGTCCTGGTGCCGTAGCCGGACCGGGCGGGGAAGTGGACGGTGCGCACGTCACCGTCGCACTTGTAGGGCCGCGCGGCGCCGGACCGGCAGGTCCACGGCTGCTTCTTGACGGTGTCGCCGTCGTTGCCGGTGAACGCCCAGTTCAGGTAGCCGCCGTCGCCCCGGTTGCGGAAGGTCGAGTCCCCCTGGAAGACCCAGATCCGGAACACGTCGTAGCCGGACGGTTCCTTCTTCTCCTTGTCCATGAAGTGGTTGAGCTTGTAGGTGGTGTCGAGCAGCACCCCCTTCATGTCGGCCTTGTACTCGTTCCTGAACCACTCGGTGTCGTACAGGTCGGTACCCACGGTCTTGAACACCATGACGTTGAATCCCGGGAGCTTCGCACTCAACTTCGTCGCGGTGCTCCGGATGAACTCCGCGTTGTCCAGCTTGTTGAGGTTGGCGGCGTTGTGCATGAGCCTGATCGTGTCGAAGGCGGAGTTGATCAGCGCGGTCATGCAGTTGCCGCCGCCCGGCGAGGCCGGGGTCCCGCAGGTCTTGTCCACGGGGGCCGCCGCGGGGGCTGCCGCAGGCGCGGCCTGGGCCTGCGCGGTCAGGCCGGAGACCACGGCGACCGCGGCGACCCCGCAGGCCAGGGCGCGTTTCAGGCGGGACAGGGGTTGTACGTCGGAACCATCCTTCTTCTCGGAGAAGTTGGATGCTAGGCAGCGGAATTCTCCGTCCCGCGGCTCCCGACGCAATCCATATGACAAGATCAAGAAGCCTGACGCCTTTCACGCGCCAACCGGTCCGGTGGGCCCTGCGGACCGGGCTCGACCCCAGTGGCCTGCCTCGGGCAGGCCGGATCGGAGGACCCGCAAGGTGTCGACATCACCGGAGTTCCGCGGCTTCGACCTGGTGCGGCGCGGCTACGACCGCCCTGAGGTCGACCGCTATCTCAGCGCCCTGTCCGAAGCCGGTTCACCGCCGCCGCGGCCAGATTTCCCGATCAGGTGGCGCGGCTACGACCGCGAGCAGGTCGACGCACGCATCGCGGACCTCCTGCGCGGCAGGGGCGGCAGCGCGTAGCCCACGTCACGGGTTCGGCGCAGGAAGTCGGACCGGCCGACTTCCTGCGCCACGGGGTGTCCGGCACCCCGGCCGGGCCGGGCACAGGGTCCAGGGGCCCGGGCGAAGACCACCCGTCCGCGTGGCGGTGGCCCCGGCCGGGCCGCGACCACCGCAGCCGGCCGCTCAGTGCGAGTCGACGGCAGTTGAGGTCCCGCCCGTCCGCACGGGGTGCGGGCGGGCGGGGCGACCGAGCGCTACAGCGCGGCCAGGACTCGGGCCCGCAGGGTCTCGTCGGCGATGCCCTCGACGGGCCGCCAGGCGTACCCGGTGACCTCTTCCTCCTGCAGGGTGACCGGCACCGCGCCGCCGGTCCGGAAGAGGAACCGCACGTCGATGTGCCGGTGCTCCGGTTCGCCCTTGGCGGGGTTCTCCGGGATGGTGTGCACGTCGATGTGAAGGGGACCGTCGGCGGCGAGCCCCTCGGCGCCGACACCGGTCTCCTCGGTCAGTTCGCGCAGGGCCGCGCCGACCAGGGTGGTGTCCTCGGGCTCCAGGTGCCCGCCCGGGGGGACCCACGTGTCCAGGACACGGTGGTGGATGAACAGAACCTCCCGCTTGTCGTTGGCCAGGAGGGCCCCGGCGGTGACGTGGCCCCGGAACTCCTTCCGGCTGGTCACGTCCGCGTCGCCGCCGGAGGCCAGCAGTTCCAGGGCGACGGCGAGGTTCGCCTCGTCCTCGGGGAAGCGGGAGAGGTACGCCGTGAGCGTGGTGCTGATGTGGTCTGCCGTGATGGCCAAGGGATCTCACCTGTTGTAGAAGTCGAGCCACGTAGCCGCGATGGCTTCGTGAGCCTTGAACGTGAAGTAGCGCCGGGTCCTCTCGTACCTCGCACCCGGCTCAGACAGGAAGGTCCCAGCCCGGTCCGTCCTCGGTGCCGAGCCAGACGCGCTGTGCGGCCGCCGACACGGTGATCCCGAAACCGTCCTGGTGCGGCTCACCGGCCGCCTGCCAGCACTGGACCGCGCGCTCGACCCGGTCCCACAGGCGGACGGGCCCGCGCTGCGTCACGGTCCACCCGCCGCCGGGGCCGGGTGCCGTCCGTGCCTGCGATCCGGTGGACAGGTCCCAGAGGATCTGCCGGGCCCCCACACCCGTGCGGACGGCTGCGGGCGCGGCGAGTTGGGCCACCCAGCCGCCCGTCCAGCTGTCGAGTGTCGCCGGGTCGATGAGGGTCGGGGACTCGTCGCCGGGCAGCAGGTCCAGCGTTGGACGGGGCGGCCGGTCGTGCGGGCGGGCGATCATGAAGCTGGTCTGGTCGGTGAGGAACCGGCCGGTGGCCTCGCCGGGTCCGGTGACGTCGAGCAGCGCGAGGGCGTTCGCACTGCTCCACCCGGAGAGGGTGACCAGGATTCGACCGCCGGGCTTGACCTGGTGGAGCCATGGGAGGGGGATGTACCGAACCGAACAGGTGGCGATGAGCCGGTCGTACCGGCCCCCGTCCGGGTCGCCGCGCAGCCCGTCTCCGACGATCAGCCGAGGGGAGAATCCCGCGGTCCTGATCGCTGCCGCGGCTGCCGCGGCGACCAGGGGGTCGTACTCGATGCTGGTGAGGTTGGCGTCCCCGAGGCGGTGGGCGCCGAGGGCGGTCGAGTATCCGGTCCCGGTGCCGATCTCCAGCACCCGGTGCCCGGCCTCGGCGTCGAGTTGCTGCCACATGCGCAACACCACGGACGGGAGGGTGGACGACGAGGACGGGATACCGGTCACGGCTTCCCCGGCCGTGTCCTCGGGCCCGATGCGGCCGTCGAGTTGGGTGACCAGCGTCCGGTCGTCGTAGATCCCCTCCAGCCATCCGGGCTCGCCCTCGCGGACGGACCGGTAGCTGGTCGGAACGCTGCCGGTGACCGGGGCGAAGTGGGTTCCGACGAAGAGTTCCCGTGGAACGGCCCTCGCGGCGCTCTCCCACTCGTGTTCGGTCAGCGCACCGTTCCCGGTGAGCCTGTCGGCCAGAGAGGCGCGGAGTTCAGCCGATGTGCTCATGTGTCACGGCCTTTCTGGAGCGTGTAGGCCCTGACGAGCAGGGTGTCGGCCGAGCGTGCGCCCGAAGTGGCAGGGGGGAGCCGATCGATGCTGATCGCGGTGAACCCGGCCTCGTCCAGCAACTTCGTCCAGACGTGCTCCTGGAGGACCCAGCGACGCATCGTCGTCGCAGTGCCGTCCGGGGTGCGGGCCGGGATGTCGGCGTGCCGGACGTCCGGCTCGGCGGGCGCTCCGCCGAGGTAGTGACCCAGGGTGGAGGCGGCGAACAGCCCGCCGGGACGCAGGGCGCGGGCAGCGGCGGGCAGCAGCCGGCGGGGGTCGGCGAAGTCGAGGCCGCCGAAGACGGAGTAGAGGACGTCGTACGCATCCGGGTGCGCCTCCAAGTGCTCGACCACGCCGGCGCGCAGAGGATGCAGGCGCGGCGCGAGGTGACCGTAGAGGTCGCAGGCCATCGCGTGCTGGGCGGGAGAGGCGTCGATGGCGTCGACCCGGGCCGGGGCGTGGTGGGCGACGAGGTGGGCGGCGTGTCGGGCGGCGCCCGCGCCGAGGTCGGCCAGTACGAGGCCGGTGACGTCGCCCAGCACCTCGCTCCCCGGCCCGCCGTCCTGGGCCCAGACCCAGCGGAAGGAGCCGGGGACGGCCCGGTCCGCGTCGGCGCGGGTGCGGCCGTAGTGGTGCCAGAGGTCCGGCATGGCGGCCTGGGCGGGTGAGGTGGTCGTCACCCGGGCCATCCTGGTGCCCGGCGCGCCCGGGCGCAGGGATTCGGGCGAAGACCACCCGTCCGCGTGGCGGTGGCCCCGGCCGGGCCGGGACCACCGCAGCCGGCCGGTCAGTGCGAGTCGTTGCCGGGGTGGCAGGGGCTGCAGTTGGCGGCGTCGGCCCACAACGGCAGGTCCACGTCCCAGCTGTCAGCCGCGATGAGCCGGGCGGTGCGCAGCACCGTACCGTCGTCCTTGAACTCGACGGCCGGCACGTGGTGCAGGAAGTAACCGTCGTTGTGGGTCCGGCACAGCTCGGCGTAGGCGACGGTGTCCAGGATGATCGTGTGGACGCCGATGTCCACCAGCGCGCTGGGGCCGAGGCTCAGGCGCTCGCCACGGTGGGCCATCGCGGTCAGCAGGTAGGCGTAGCCCTGGCCGAGGACGCGGGCGGCCATGACGGAGTCGTACGGGTAGTCGCGCATCAGCAGGCCGATCTGCTTTTCCCACAGATCGGCGGGGATGTGGTCGCGCACGTTCCGGAGCGGTCCGACGGTCGGGTCGGTGGGCGCAACTGCGGTTGCCATGGTTCCTCCGACTGCTGTTGGGGCACCTGGTGGCGCCGGGCACTGCCCGGCGGCCCTGTGAAAGCTACGGACCAACCCCTCTGACACTCAAGGAAGTTGCAAAAACTTGCGGCCGCTTCACCTCAGCGTGTCGATCGCGGCGGTGATCAGCTCACGGGCCGCGCTGCCGTGCACAGCCAACCCGGCGAAGCGGGCGAACGTCCGCGCGTAGAGGGCGAGGTCGCTGGGTGCGGTCACGGTGACCTGGGCCGACAACAGCTCCACCCCCGCCTGCCGATCGTCGAAGAGGTTGAAGGTCTCCGTCGGCCACATGGTGCGGGCGGCCGTGAACGGGATGATGCCCAGCGACACCGACGGCATCGACATGGCCCGCAGCAGGTGGCCGAGTTGGCTGGCCATCACCTCGTCGTCGCCGATCCGGTATCGCAGGACGGACTCCTCGATGACCGCGACGAAGCGGCGCCCTCCCTCGAGGACGATTCTGGAACGGGCGAGCCGGGCCTCGACTGCGGCCTCCACGTCGTCCGGGGTATGACGGACATCGGCCACGGTGCGCAGCAGGGCGTCTGCGTACTCCCGCGTCTGCAGGACGCCGGGGACGACCCGGGAGGAGTAGGCGCGGAAATGGCGGGTGCGGGTGTAGAGCGGCACCCGGGCTTCCTGCGCCTGGCGCAGGCCCGTACGGGTGATGCGTCGCCACTCGACGTACAGGGAGTCCACCGCCCGGTTGGAGGCAATCAGGTCGGGCGCCTGGTCGTCGACTCCGCAGGCCTCGCACCAGGCGCGGATATCGGAGTCCGACGGGGCGACCTTGGCGTTGAGGATGCGAGAGGTCTTGGCCGGGTGCCAACCGCAGCGGGCCGACAGTTCCCCACCCTTCAGCCCGGCGTCGCGCATCAGCTCGCCAAGGCGTGCGGCGAGGGCCCTGCGGGCGGCCTGGACGCTGGATGACGGGGAGATCGACATCATGCTGCCGTGGCTGGTCTTGACGTGGTCAGACTGTGTAGTTCTCGTGCGGCACGGCCCGTTCCCAGGCCGCCTCGAACGCGGTGGCGCACAGCAGGGCCACCGCCGGGTCGTCGCTGAACGACGGCCCGGCGGACTCCCCATCACCGGTGAAGTGGTTGAACCGCACCGACTCGCTGTCGAACAGCCAGAAGTCATTGCCCGGCAAGGCGATGTGCGAGGCCTGCCGCCGGGGCAGCCACCGGATCTGCTCGCCCGCGGCGATGTTGGTGAAGGTGCCGAAGTACTCGAACCTGATGTACTCCGACACCGGCTCGGACACGATCCGCACGCGCCGGACCTCGACGCCCCGGGCGACGGTCTCCTCGATCAGCGTCAGCCACGGGCGCCACCAGGACGTACGGTCGTCAGGGTCGTGGCGGAAGCCGTCCCGCCACGCCGCGAAGGGCCCGGTCTCCTTGGCCACACTGTAGGAGTCGCGCATCTCCAAGTGGACTGCGCTGGAGCGGGCGGCGGCCAGTTGCTCAGCGAACGTCGGTACCTTCGGCGGCATCGCACGCCTTCCTCAAAATCGGCACCATCCGCGCCGGCAGCCGGACCACATCCTCCGAATCGGGGATGCTGCCGGTCTCCAGACACTTGGCGCGCAGCTTCTCGGCGGCCTTCCAGCCCTGCACGACGATCTCGTCAGCTTCGTCGTCGTACCAGACGGTCGGGCACTCGTCGTCCCCCGTGTTGGGGTCAATCCCGATCAACCGTAGTGCCACGCCGGCCCCCTCTTGCCAGTGGATTGCTCTGACTTGCTCGACAATTCCCCGCTGAACGACCGCCGTCAAGACTCCCGCCGCACGCAGCGACCGCCGGCCCGATCTCCTGCCGCGACAGAATCCGCCGAGCCGGTCAGCGAGGCGCTGGCGGGGGCACTGGACTCTCGAAGATGGCCGAGCTGGCCATGGCCGACTACCGATCAGGCGGGACGGTACTCCATGTGGGGTACCGCCCGTTCCCAGACGGCCTCGAAGGCCTTCGTGCACAGTTCCACGGTGGCCGGCTCCTGCGTCATCACGTTCCGGGGATCAGCCCACTCGCCGTCACCGGTGAACAGGTTGAACCGCACGATCCGGCGGTCGAACAGCCAGAAGTCGGCCCCCGGCAGCGCAAGGTCCAGCGCCCGGCTCCGGGGCAGCCACCGGATCTGCTCACCGGCCGCGATGTTGGTGAACGTGTGGGAGTGCTCGTAGCGGATGTACTCGGTGACGGGCTCGGACACGATCCGGGCACGCCGGACGGTCACTCCGCGGGCAATGGTCTCCATCACGAAGTCGTGGAACGGATGCCACCACTCGTCCCGGTTCTCCAGGGAGTACCGGTGCCCGGCCTTCCATGCGGCGAACTGGTCGGCTTCGTCGGCGACGCTGTACTGATCGCGCATCTCCAGATGCACGGCCGACTTCTTCGTCTCCCGGAGCAGGGTCCTGAAGTCCGGCACGTTCGATGGCATCGCAAGCCTTCCTGATGAAGAGGATCATTCGCTCGGGGCAAGCCATTCGGTCTTCCGGCGTCCGATGCCGCCTTGTCCGGCGTTTCCCGACGAATCGCCCATCCGGTGGACGTTTCGGGGCCCGGAGCAGTGCCGCAGCCCCCGGCGCGTGGGCGGCGGGGGCCGGCGGGGTCAGGCGTCCTCGTCGGGCGGGGTCGTGCGGAGGGCGTTGACGACGCCCAGGGCCACGATGGAGACCGCGACGGCGAGGAGGACGGCGAAGGCCGTCCCGATCAGGAACCTCACGAGAAGTCCCGCTCCGCGTCGAGGAGAAGGACGAGGAGGTTCAACAGCGTCGAGGCCGGCGCGGTGTTGAAGCGGACGAGGACGCGGCCGTCGATGGTCCGGTCGGTGCCGGCCGAGGGGAAGATCAGGCCGAACTTCCGCCCCCGGTCCTGGACTTCGGCGAGGAGCGTGCTGATGTGGGCGTCGGTGTAGTGCCGGATCCGGGGGTCGGTCGGCAGCATCGGGTGACGGCGGGCCATCACGCGGCGCCGTCCAGCTCGAACCAGACGGATTTGGCACGCTCGTGGGGGTCGACGCCCCAGCGGTGGGTGAGGCCCTCGACCAACTGCAGGCCCCGGCCGGACTCGGCGAGCAGGGAGAGCGGCGGGGTCGCGGGGAGGATCGGGCTCCCGTCCGTGACGGAGACCCGCAGGGAGCCGTTGATGGAGATGATCTCGACGAGCGGGGCGGGGGTGTCCCCGTGCCGCCAGGCGTTGACGAGCAGCTCGCAGAGGGCGAGCTGCGCGTCGGAGATGACGGAGGGGGACCAGCCGACGCGGGTCATGCTGTTGTGGAGGGTCTGACGGGCGATGGCAATGGTGGGGGTGTTGATGTGACGCATGGGAGTTCTCCCGAGGCGTGAGTGAGGGAGGAACCGGCGGAACATGTGTCGCCGTGAGCCAGGCCGGTGGAGAAGGGCTTGGCTGCTCTGCGGTGCTTGCTAGCAGGCGTTACTGACGATCCGTCGGATCGATGTGAGATCGACCATACTCCATCGGAATCACATGTGATCCCAGTTCCGGATAGATTCACCCCCAGGTGGACCCTGCGCACAACAGCGCGGCAGACTTGGTCCACACCGGGCCAGGAAGGTGCCAATGCCGCCACGAGCACACCCGACGCTTCGCCAACTCCGCATCGGGACCGAACTCCGAAAGATGCGCGAGGCTGCCGGACTCTCGACTTCCAACCTGAGCAGAGCTCTCGGTATCGACCGGACTCAGGTCAGCCAGATCGAAGCAGCCAAGGTCGGCGTGAGCCCTGACCGGCTCCGCTCCTTCGCTGCTGCCTGCAAGTGCATGAACGAACCTCTGGTCGACGCGCTGGAAACCATAGTCCTGGACCGGTCCAAGGGCTGGTGGGAGGAGTATCGGGGTACGGTCCCCGATGGCGTCCTTGAGAACGCGGAGCTGGAAAAGACCTCCCACGGACTCAAACTGTGGCTCCTCACGCACATGCCCGGACCTTGTCAGACCCTCAGCTACGCATCGGCCGTCTTTGGGCGCGTCTTCCCTCCCCTGCCTCGGCATGAGGTGGAAGCGCGTACGGCGTTCAGAATGCAACGCAAGGCAGACCTGCGCCGCAACCCGAAGCCGACGACGTTCTTCATCTACGAGTCAGTCCTTTGGACACGGTTCGGTGGCACTCCAACCCTCAAG
Source organism: Kitasatospora sp. NPDC048715 (assembly GCF_043198905.1). Lineage (NCBI taxonomy): Bacteria > Bacillati > Actinomycetota > Actinomycetes > Kitasatosporales > Streptomycetaceae > Kitasatospora > Kitasatospora sp. NPDC048715. Next base: position 208,152 of record NZ_JBICVH010000005.1, read on the forward strand.
GAGCAGCTCTCCTCTCTGCTCGAAGACTCCGAGTTGCCCTGGCTGACCGTCCGAGTCGTACCCTTCGACGTCGAAACCTTCCCTGGAGCTGCCGAGAACCTCACCTACTCCTTCGGCGCCGTCCCTGAACTCGACACGGTCGAACGAGAGTCCTCCCAAGGACCCGAATACCTCGATGCCGTCAGCGAGCTGAACAGCTACCGCTACATCTTCGATCGCACCGAAGCCTCGGCACTCGGCGAAACCGACTCTCGCAACTTGATCCACAAGATCGCACAGAACCTATGAAAGGCCCGATATGACGGACACCGAGTGGCAGAAGTCCTCCTTCAGCGGCAACGTCGAGAACTGCGTGGAGGTCCGCACGGTCGCCGGGGCGATCGAACTCCGCGAGTCCGACGAGGGGCAGACCATCCTCCGCACCACCCCCACCACCCTCGCTACCCTCCTCCACGGCCTCAAAGCCGGCGAATTCGACCACCACGCCTAACCGCCCCAACCCCGCAGCGCCCCTCGCCCACCCCGGGCGAGGGGCGCAAGTCGAGAAGCGGAAGACAACAATGCCTGAGTCCACCTGGCAGAAGTCCAGCTACTCCGGCGCAAACAACGCGTGCGTGGAGATCCGTTCGACCACCGGGGCGATCGAACTCCGCGAGTCCGACGAGGGCCACCTCATCCTCCGCACCACCCCCACCACCCTCGCCACCCTCCTCCACGGCCTCAAAGCCGGCGAATTCGACCACCACGCCTGACCGCCCCAACCCCGCAACGCCCCTCGCCCACCCAGGGCGAGGGGCGCAACCACGGCACCGCGAAGGCAAAGGCCCCCAGCCAGGAAGGAAACGGAAAACAACAATGCCTGAGTCCACCTGGCAGAAGTACCGCTGCTCGTCGAAGCCCGGTGGCCGCCCGCCGCACGAGCCCTTGCGCAGCCGCAGCAGCAGCCTTCGCGCCGTTCGCACCTCTTCACGCCGGTGACGATTCGCGCACATCCCATTACGTTTGGCAGTGATCGCGGAATGCGCCCGGCACCCCTGCGCACAGGAGGTCTCATCATGCGACGACTCGTCACAACGCTCGGCACTCTCATCGCTGCAGGGACGTTGGCCGTAGCCGTCCCCACGTCCGCCCAGGCCGCCACGGGCACCTTGACGTTCTACAACGTGATCTTCCCTGACGGGTCGGGCCTTGGCCCGGGCGTGCCGTACGTCGACCCGCCCGCAGGCTGCTACGAAGTGCCGAGGGAGGCGCAGGGGCCGTTGTCGGGCGTGAACAACGCGACAGACAGCGCGGTCCGCTTCTACTGGCGGGAGGACTGCACCAGCCTGCTGTTCAACGTCCCCGCCGGCCGTTCGGTCAGGTTCAACTCGCACCCCCGCTCCTTCATGGTCGAGAGGTAACCGAGGCTCCTGACCGGCCCGACCCCGCAACGCCCCTCGCCCGCCCGGGGCGAGGGGCACCAGGCGCTCAGTGTCTCCGGGGCAGTCGCCCCAGGAGGCCGTGGCCGCGCGTGGTCTGCCAGCGCGACCGCGCCAGCCGCAGCACCGTGTCCCACTGCTGGCGGACCTCGTCGTCCGGCGGGCGTTCGCCGCGTCCGATCCTGTCGAGTTCGTCCCGCACCTCCCGGCCGAGCGCCGCCGAGGCCACGGTGGCGAGCATGGCCCCGAACAGGGCGGAGAGCATGGCGAAGACCGCCCCGATCGCGCCGTAGCGGTCCGTGGAGGCGTTGACGAGGCGCGGCAGGTAGACGCCCATGGCCAGGGAGTAGCCGGACAGCAGGACCGCCGCGATGCACGCGAACGGCACGAGGTCGAGCCGGGGGATCCGGCCCGCGGACAGCAGCCGGCCGCCCCAGATGAGGAAGGCCGCTGTCAGCGGTGCCTCCACGACGTCCGCCACCAGTCCCAGCGGCCCGCGGTCGAGGGTGGCGTGGACCCAGCTGCTCAGCGCGGCGTACCCGGCGAGCAGCGCGATCCATTTGAGGCCGTTCACGGTGTTGCGGACGCTCAGCGGTTCCAGCTCCCAGTCCTGTTCGAACAGCCGCTGGGCGGCCCGCGCGAAGCTCAGCACCGAGACGAGGAGGAAGGCGATCCCGAAGAGCCCCGTGGCGCCCCAGTCGTTGGACGCGGAGAGCATGTCTCGCACGGCTTCGGCGCCGCCCCCGGTGAGGCCGTAGCGGTCGATGACGCGCTGGGCGACGTCCTTGCCGCCGAGGCGGACGACGAGGGCTCCGCACACGATGGCCAGTGGCACCAGGGCGGTGAGCGCGGCGGAGGCCAGGGCCATGGAGCGGTCGAAGCCCACGAGTCGCTGGAAGCGGCTGACCACGCGCAGCGCGAACGCCGGGCGGAGCCAGAAGGTCGCCGTCCTGAGAACGGTCTCGCGGTTGATCCGTGTCGTTTGGCCCTCCGGGGTGCGGCGGTGGTGCGGCCTCGGCGAGGGACGCCGGGGCAGCTCGGCGCGCGAGTCCGTACGGCCCTTCGGGTCGGTACGGCGGATCGTCGCCGGAGTGATCCTCGCGCGGCGGGGCCCGGCCGGGCGCGGCAACCCGCCGGGCGAGTGCCGCCGTCCGCCCGTGCGGGGCGGTGGTCCGGTCACAGCGCGGTGGCGCCCTCGGCGATCAGGAGTGCGCCGATCACGGCCAGGACCAGTGCGGTGACGGTGCTGTTGTGGGTCTCCAGCCACGTCCGCACTCTGCCCAACGGGGCCAGGACACGTTCCCCCGCGGCGATGTGGAGCAGCAGGGGGAGCGCGACGGTGAGGGCGGCGATCGCGGTGAACGCTGCCAGGGCGGCGACGGTGGGGGCCGCTTCCAGTTCGGCGGAGCCGATCGTCAGTCCCGCCGCCCCCGAGAGCAGGACGACCTTCGGGTTGGCCGCCGACAGCAGCAGCCCCAGCCGCAGGGCCTTGGCCGGGGTGGCGTCCGTCAGGGCCCTCATCCAGGCCGGGGTCGCCTTGTCCCCTCGGGAGCGCCACTGCCGGGCGGCGAGGAGCAGGAGGACCGCGCCGAGGCCCACTTTGGTCCACGAGGCCCAGGTGGGGGTCTCCTCGCGGGCCTCGACGACGGCGGCGAGCGCGGCGAGCGCGGACGCCGCCGCGAGGATTCCGGCCGTCCAGCCGGTCAGGAAGGCCGCGGCGGTGGGTCTGGGCCGCGGCGTGAACAGCAGCAGGATCGCGGGAACGACCGGAAACGGAGACAGCGCGATTCCCAGCGCGAGCGGTGTCACCTCGCCCATCACGGTGCCCACCGGATACCCCTTCCGTGGTTGGTGGGGTGTTCGGTCATGCGGCCGACCGTCCCCTCGGCCCGCTGGAGCAGGGCGAGGTCGACGCCGCCGAGCAGCAGCACGCCTCCCTCGGTGAGGATGCGCGGGAAGCCTCCCCGCCGGGAGGGGTCGGGAAGGTCGCCGACGCCGAGCATGATGCCAAGGTACCCGCAGGCGGCGGCGAGGAGCGGCAGGCTGCGTTCGATCCGGGCGGGCAGCGGGGCGGGGCGACCCGGGCACCGCGCTGCTCGCGACGGACGTGGTGGACCAGGGCCCGCTTCCTTTGTGCCCCCCTCTACTCCGCTCCCCCCGCGCCGCTGGTAGAGAACGTGTCGGGACCGTCGGGTGCGGGTCACGAGCCCGGCCCGGTGGAGGATCTGCAGGTGGTAGGAGACCGTGGCCGGGCTCAGGTACAGCCGTTGGGCGATCTCGCAGGCCCGGGCTCCGACGGACCCGGGCCCGCACGGCGGTGCCCGAGGCCCTGCGACTGGTCAGACGGTGAGGAGTTCCGTGGAGGTGGTGGCGGCTTGCAGGGCGTCGGGGTCGGGGACGATGCCGATCCCCGGGCCGGTGGGGACGGTCAGACGGCCGTCGTGGAGGACGAAGGGGTCGGTGATGTCGCGGGTGTAGTAGCGGGCCGAGGCCGAGATGTCGCCGGGCAGGGTGAAGCCCGGGAGCGCGGCCAGCGCCAGGTTGGCCGCCCGCCCCAGCCCGGTCTCCAGCATGCCGCCGCACCACACCGGTACGCCGTTCGCCAGGCACAGGTCGTGGATCCGGCGGGCTTCCAGGTACCCGCCGACCCGGCCGGGCTTGATGTTCACGATCGAGCACGCCTCCTGCCGGATGGCGGTGGCCGCGTCCCGGGCGGAGGTGATCGACTCGTCCAGGCAGATCGGGGTGTCCATGCGGGCCGCCAGCCGGGTGTGCGAGAGCAGGTCGTCGGGGGCGAACGGCTGCTCGATCAGTGTCAGCCCGTAGGCGTCGAGCCTGCGCAGGTGGGGCTGGTCCGCCGGACCGTAGGCGGTGTTGGCGTCCACCTGCAGGGCGATGTCCGGGCCGAAGGTCTCCCGGACCGCTCGCAGCGGCTCGATGTCCCAGCCCGGTTCGATCTTCAGCTTGATCCGGGCGTAGCCCGCGCGGAGGTAGCCGTCGACGGCGCTGATCAGCTCGTCGACGGTGTCCGTGATGCCGACGGACACGCCGACCGCGAGCTCGGTGCGCGTCGCCCCGAAGTACTGGGCGAGGCTGATGCCGGCGGTCCGCAGTTCGGCGTCCAGTACCGCCATCTCGACGGCCGTCCTGGCCATCGGATTGCCTCTGACCGGCCGGAGCAGCTCGGGGACCAGTGCCGCGGTCAGCCCGGGGGCCCGGGACAACCGGGGCAGCAGGAACTCACGCACCACTTGCCGGGCCCCGGCCAGGTACTCGGCGCTGTACGTCGGATCGTCGTCGGCCACGCACTCGCCCCAGCCGACGGCTCCGTCGGCCGTGGTGACCTTGACCAGCAGCGAGTTCCGGTGTTCCTGGGTTCCCAGTGCGGTGCGGAACGGCGCGACCAGGGGCAGGGCCACCTCGCGCAACTCCACCTGCTGCAGCTTCATTCCGATGTTTCCTTCCGTCGCAGGACGTACCAGCCGGACCGGTCGAACCCGTCGATCCGGTAGCCGTTCTCCAGGGCGCCGCCGAGCGCCTGGCGCATCGCGGACCGCCAGCGCCGGGCGGCGGCCGGATCCGTTCGCCGCAGGGACTCCGCGTCCACGGGGGTGACACAGCGCAGTACGCCGCCGGTCGCGGCGCGCGGTACGGGCTCGCCGTTGCCGTCCGCTTCGAGTACGGGTTCCGCCGCGGCCAGGTCCGGCAGCGGTGCCGGTGCGTGCGGCGTCCCGTGCACCGGCCAGCTGACGAACAGCCGGTCGGATTCGTCGCCGTCGTTGATGCCGTCGGCCAACGGCCCGTAGAAGTCGGGCAGGTACGCCTCCGCGACCGCCCCGAGCCGCCGCAGGTTGAAGTGGGCGTTGCGGCGGATCAGCGGGTCGTACGTCCACGAGATCGACGACAGGCCCGCACGGGCGGCCCACTCCCGCTGGTGCGACTTCATCGCCGCGCCGATCCCGCGCCCGTGCATTCCCGGCAGCACGCCGGCCACGTGCGAGTGCAGGCTGTCGCCGACGGTGCGGAATCCGGCGGTCGCGCCGACCATCGCCGTCCCGAGGTACGCCGCCGCGACGTAGCCACCGGTGTGGGCGAGCGCGCACATCACGTCCAGGGCCAGCGGTGGCTCGGCGGTGTCCGGGGTGTTCCACACGGTGCGCAGCACCGCGTCGGCCTGCTGGAGTTCGGGGACGGTCCGGAGCGACCGGATTCGGACGTCCGCCCGTTCCGCGCCGGCGGAAGAGGAATCGACCGTGCGACGAGTCTGCTCGGCGGGCCGCTCCGGGCCGTTGGTGTCCGGGCCCGAGTTCACCTGGCCTCCTTCGTGCCGATGTCCGGCAGCCGTAGCCGCAGTTGCAGCGCCAGTGCCAGCCGCAGGTCCGGGTCGTCGATGTCGATCAGCTCGGCGAGCCGGCGCAACCGGTGCCGCAACGTGTTGGGGTGCAGCGTCATGGCCTCGGCGACCCGTGGCACGTCGTAGTGCCCGGCGATCCAGCGGCGCAGTGTCTTCTCGTACTCCGTTCCGTGCCGGGCGTCGTGGTCGAGCACCGTCGACAGGGGCTCCCCGTGCAGGGCGGGACGGTACCGGAGCGCCTCGTGGACGTCCCGCAGGAATATCGGGGCGGCCAGTTCGTCGTGCCGTCCGATCTCCGTCCTGCCGAACGGTCCGCACACCACGTCGAGCGCCTGCCTGGCCTGGCTCAGCCCTGTCGGGACGTCGGCGGGGCCGGGGAGGGTGCGGCTGATCCCCGCCCGCCAGCCGCCGCCCAGGGTGTCGCTCGCCCGGGCCAGCACCGTCGCGATGATCAGCTGGATCACGGGCGCGTCGGACGCCGTGTCGACCACCGCCACGGCCTGACCGTCCAGCGCTCCGGCGGCGGCTCCCAGCCGGTAGGCGGAGAGTCCCATCCGCAGCAGGTCGCCGACGTATTCGGCGGCGGAGTCCGGCGAGACGCCTCGCGCGTGACCGGCCGGGTCGCCGATGCGGCCGATCACCAGCACGGTCGCCGGGGCGTCGAAGCGTATCCCGAACGAATCGGCGAGTTCCCGGGTCGCTCCCAGGCCGCGGAGCAGCCAGCCCAGGCGCTCGGCTCGTTGCCGGCGTTCGGCGTCCGCCGCGAGGCTGACCCGGGCCAGGTGGGGCGCGGCCAGCCGCGCGCCCTCGGCGAGGACGTCCGCCGCCTCCTCCGTCAGGGGCTCGTCGCCCTGGAGCACCCAGATGGTGCCCAGCGCCTCGCCACCGTCCCGGATGGCGATGGCGAGGCGTGGCCGGTACTCCTTCGGCTCGTAGCTCCAGACCGCGGTGTCGGAGCGCAGGACGGCGGCGTACTCCTCGGCGTGGGTCGGGTGGTCCGGCACCCGGCGGCCGAGGATGCCGTCACGACGCGGGTCGTCGACCAGTTGGCCCGGGACCGTGGAGTAGGCCAGCACGCGCATGGACAGGTCCTCGATCGCCACCGCGCCGCCGGCGCGCACGGCGATGTCGTTGGCGAGGGCGAACAGGTCGGTGGACCGGTGCCTGTTCGGCTCGAACACCGGGCTCGTGATCGCGCGCAGCGCGTCGATCAGGGTGTAGAGCTGCCCCCAGGAGATCTCGGCGCTGCGCTCCAGGAGCGCCACTCCGGTCCGTTCGGCCGCCTGTGTCAGCGCTGCCGTGTCCGTGGTGCCGGCTCGCACGACCACCGCCTTGGCGTGGTGCTCGGCTGCCCACTCCAGGACGTCGGCGGTCAGTCGGCCGGGTACCAGGACGATCGCGTCGGTCAGCCCTGTCCCGGGGGCGTCGGTGTCATGGATCGTGGGCGCCCCGACGGTGACGGCCCGTCCTCGCGGCAGTGCGAGCGGCCGTAGGAGGTCGGTTCCCAGGCTGTCGAGCACGACCCCGAGGGTGATCCCGGCGGGGGCTGTCATCGCCGCTCCGATCGCGGCATCGGGCCGTGGCGCTCTCCGGTGGACCCGCCGTCGGCGGTCACCCGTTCACCGGCCGGGAACACCTGCGTCGTTCCGGTCGGCGGCAGCTGCCCCTGCGGAGCGGCCACCGCCGGCCGCGGGGTGGTGCGGCCCGCCAGGGGGGTGAAGTGGTTGCTCGGCCCGGCGGCCTTCCGGCGGCTCGGCGGAGTCGGAGTCATGGGGAGTCCTCGTCAGGGGATGGGTCGGGTGAAGGGGGCGCCGATGAGGGACGCCTCGGGGCGGTCGGCGGAGAGCGAGCAGCGGACGGGGGCGGTCAGGGGACGAGGTTGAGGCCGGGGGGAAGTCCCAGGGGGGCGGTGTCGTCGGGCTGTCGGACGAAGCGCATCCGGTGGACACCGTGCGTGCTGATCAGGAGGTCGTCGCCGCTGGGGCGCAGGCTGATCAGGCCGCCCGCGCGGAACGCGCCGTCCGGTGCCGGTTCGATCGTCCCGACGAACTCCAGGCCGAGTTCGAGCGTGCCGTCCCGGGTGACCGTCGCCAGGACACCGAGTTCCGGACTGCGGTAGACGGCCGGTGGCAGTGTGGCACCGGCCGCCGCGGGGGGACAGCGCCGGTACTCCGTGGCGCGGCCGGGGCGGTACACCGATCCGATCCTGATCGTGCCGGACGACACCCGCAGCCAGAAGCCGGCGCTGTCCTCCAGGCCCTGCCAGCTGCCGTCGACGGCCGGGGCGAACTCGCCGGCGGACGGCGCGTCGTGGATGCGGATCCGGCCGTTGCCCACGGCGTCGATCCGCAGGGTGAGGCCGGATCGCGGATCCAGCCAGTCCCCCGTCAGCCGGGCGGCGGGCTCGGCGGCCACCGGGTCCGCCGTCAGCGCGACGGGATCGTCCTCGGGCAGCCCGGCGGCCAGCCGGAGCACCCGAGTGGCCAGTTTCGCGGAGTCGATCGAGGAGTTGTTGCTCAGCAGCGCCACGCCGAGGTCGGCGTCCGGCATGAACAGCAGCTGGGACCGGTATCCGGGGACACCGCCGGCATGGCCGAACGCCGGGTGGCCCGCGATCGTCGTGCGGTAGAGACCCAGCGCGTACGGCCACTCCTGCCCGTCCCCGGAGTCGACCTGCCGCAACAGCCCGTCGCGGATGTCGGCGCCCAGGACCCGGCCGTCCTGCAGGAACCCGAACCACGGCGCCAGGTCGGCGACGCTGGTGGCCAGGCCGCCGTCGCCGACCGCGGACTCCTCGGTGTCGGCGCGCCGGACGGCACCGCGGGTGACGTCGTACCCGTAGGCGAATCGCGGCAACGGCTCCCGGCTGTCCTCGCGGAACACGGTCTCGTTCATGCCCAGCGGTGCGAACATCCGGTCCGTGGTGAACTCCCCCAGGGTGCGACCGGTGAGCCGCCGCACGAGCGAGGCGACCAGGACGTACCCCGTGTTGGAGTAGGAGAACGCGGTCCCCGGTTCGAAGTCGACCTCGGTCAGCCCTGCCACGAAGGCCAGCGTCTGGTCCTGGGTGATCCTCGTCAGCGGGCGGCCGGCGATCGTCGCCAGGGCCAGCCAGTCCCGCAGACCTCCCGTGTGCCGCAGACATTGACCGACGGTCACCGGCACCGCCAACTTCAGCTCGGGCAGGTGCGTGCGGATGTCGTCGTCCAGCGACAGTCGCCCGTCCCGGCACAGCAGCAACGCCGCCGCGGCGGTGAACTGCTTGCTCATGGAGGCGATGTCGAACCGTGTGCGGGTGTCGACCGGCGCCTCGAACTCCACGCTCGCCAGCCCCGCGGACGCCTGGTGGATCAGCTTCCCGTCGGTGTAGATCCCGACGGACAGTCCCGGGTCACCCGGGCGTGTCGCCGAGTCCACGACCTCGGACAGTGTTGTTGAGATGGCCATGCGCCCCAGACTCTCAGTCAGGACTGCCCGGAAGGTTTGTCCTGGCAGGCAAAGTCCGCTCGCCCGACGTTGGCCGAAAGGACATGCCCGTACGCCTCCTGGCGTCAGGAGCGTTGGGGGCGCGACCGTACGCGGTGTTCAACCGGGGCCGGGCGCCGCTGTGCCGAGCCGTTGGTAGAGGACCTGCCGGGACCGTCGGGTGCGGGTCACGAGTCCGGCCCGGTGCAGGAGCTGGAGGTGGTAGGAGACGGTGGCCGGGCTCAGGTACAGCCGCCGGGCGAGCTCCGTCGTGGAGCGCGGCTGGCTCAGCTCGGCCAGGAGTTTCAGCCGTGTCGCGCCGATCAGCGGATGGTCCCGGGCCGCGGGCCGGCAGTCGATCTGCCCCGCGGGGTAGACGATCAGCGGGGTGCGCGGGGCCGGCGCACCGGGCGGCTCCCCCGCGCAGAAGAGGGCCCAGTCGACGAAGACGCTCGGCGTGAGGATCACCGCGTCCGCGTCCAGCGTCAGCTGGTGGATGCCGCCGGTGCGCAGGTGCACGACCAGTTCGCCGTCGCGCCATTCCAGGTTGGGGGCCAGGCGGTTGAGGGTCTCGGCGAGCCCGCGTCGGGCGATCTCGGAGGCCCGGGCGCCGACGTCGGCCTCCAGGCGGGCCCGGACGGCGGGCCACGAGGGCTCCAGCGCCTCGTGCCAGAACCGCGCCATCTCGTCGGCGAGGCGGTGCGCGAAGTGGTCCTCCCCGCGGTCGAGGGCCCGCAGGAGCTGCCTGGGCGGCGGGTGGCTGGAGCCGGGGTCCCAGGAGTGGCCGTTGACGGCCTCGGTCAACTCGTAGCGGACGCGCTCCCGCGGGGTCGTCGCGATCTGGTGCAGCGCCGTGTCGATGTCGGTCAGGAAGCCCGGCGGCTCCGGCCGGAGGAAGTCGGGGGCGTACCCGAGGGGGCCGCCCCCGCCGACCACGGCCAGCAGCCCGAGCCGGTGCCGGGACAGCGCGCCCGCGGCCCTGGTCCGCCACGGCGGGGTCAGCGTGCCCGGGCTGAACCCGACGAGGCGGAGCAGGTCCTTGGCGGAGCCCACCGGCGAGACCGCGAACCTGACGTTTCCCAGCCCCCGGGCCCCCAGACGAATCCGGATCACAGACGCTCCCCCTTCGCCGGCCCTTTCGAAAGAAATCGAATCATTCGACCGGTCGATCGGCTTGGCGTTTCCTGGATTCACCGCACAGCCCGGCCTTGAGAGGAATCCAGGACCCGTGATCATTCACAGGAAGCTGGCCGCGGTCGCGACCGCGGCGGCAGCCCTCGCCATCGGCACCGCGGGTTCGGCGACCGCCCGGACCGCCGAGCCCGCCGCCCAGCACGTGACACCGGCCTCGGCCTCGGCGCCGACCGCGGCGCGGCAGGGCGGCGGTACCGCGTCCCCCTCGGTCCGGGACGGGGAGATCGTGGAGCTCTGGAACTACAACAGCCAGCACTGCCTGTCGGTCGGGGCCGGGAGCACGGCGGGCGGGGCCGGGATCATCCAGTGGTCCTGTTACGGCGGCGCCGAGCAGTACTGGGGCCTCTACCCGATGCCGAACTCCGGCGGCGGCTACGAGATCGTGAACAAGAACAGCGGCAAGTGCCTGGCGGATCCGGCGAGTTCGCCGAACGCCGGCGTCCAGCTGATCCAGTACGGCTGCGACAAGGGGTGGGAGCAGACCTGGTACTTCGGCTCGAACCCGGACACGGGCTTCGCGCAGATCAAGAACCGGGCGAGCGGCCTGTGCGCCGCGGTCGGCGGTTCGAGCACGACGCCGGGTGCGCCGGTCGTCCAGTGGCCCTGCACCGGCGGCTCCGAGCAGCGGTGGACGACTTCCGGGTGACGGCCGCACGGCCGACCGCCGGCGCCCGGTGACCGACGTCTCGCGGCTCCTCCCCCACGGAGCCGCGAGACCCTCCCCGCCCGTCGCCCCCGCGCGGCGCGTCCGCCGACCCGTCCGCGCTCAGAGCCGGTCGGCGTCGACAACCGCCCGGGCGAAGGCCTCGGGTGCCTCCTGGGGGACGTTGTGGCCGACCTCGGGCAGGCTCCGGTGGAGGTAGGGGCCGGTGAAGAAGTCGCGGTAGCCGGCGCCGTCGCCGGGGGCGGTGAACGGGTCGCGGCCCGCGTCCAGGGTCACGGTCGGCACGGCGATCCGGGGACGGGCGGCGAGGCGGCGCTCCAACTGGTCGTAGCGGTGCTCGCCCTCCGCCAGGCCCAGCCGCCAGCGGTAGTTGTGGATGACGATCGCCGCGTAGTCGGGGTTGTCGAAGGCGGCGGCGGTGCGGTCGAAGACGGCGTCGTCGAAGGCCCAGGTCGGCGAGACCTGCTGCCAGACCAGGCGGCACAGCTCGCGGCGCTTGTCCCGGTCCTCCATGGCACGCCGTCCTCGTTCGGTGGCGAAGTAGAACTGGTACCACCAGGTGTGCTCGGCGGCGGGCGCCAGCGGCTCCTTCTGCATCTCGACGTCGGTGACGAGGTAGCCGCTGACCGAGACCAGCGCCTCGACCCGCTCGGGCCACAGCGCGGCGATGATGTCGGCGGTGCGCGAGCCCCAGTCGAAGCCCGCCAGCACGGCCCGCCGGATGCCCAGCGCGTCCATCAGGGCGAGCACGTCCAGGGCGACCGCGGCCTGCTGGGCGTTGCGCATCGTCCGCTCGGACAGGAAGCGGGTGGTGCCGTGGCCGCGCAGGTACGGCACGACGACCCGGTAGCCCCGGGCGGCGAGCAGCGGGGCGACGTCGACGTAGCTGTGGATGTCGTACGGCCAGCCGTGCAGGCAGACGACGACCGGGCCGTCGGCCGGGCCGTCCTCGGCGTAGCCGACGTCGAGCAGGCCGGCCCGGATCTGGGCCAGGCGGGCGAAGCCGGTCCGGGCGGCGGGGCCGGGGGCGCCGACGGGGGCAGGGGCGCCGACGGGGGCGGCGGCCGGTGCAGGGGCGGGGGCACCGGCGGCCGGGGCCGACCCGGCCGGTACGGGGGTTCCGGCCGGTGCGGCCCCGGCGGCCCGGGCCCGGTCCCGGTCCCGGGCCTGGGCCTGGGCCTGGGCCTGGGGCAGGGGCAGGGGCGGGGCGGCCAGGGACAGCGCGGTGGTGCCCGCGCCGAGTCCGACGGCCCTGGTGAAGGTGCGCCTGTCGATCATGCCGATTTCCTCCTCGGTGCGAACGTGCGCTTCATTCCAGCCCGTTGACGCCGCGTCAACGGGCTGGAGCGCCCCGGCGCGCCGCGCGGGGCCCCCGGGACGGCTGGGAACGCGGGCGCCGCCCGGGGCCCGCGGGGCCTGCGGGGCGGGGCGGTGACCTGTTCGGCGGTCGCACGATTGGGTGGCGACCGCTATTGATCCCGCACTGTTCACCGGGGCCTGCTGGAGTGGACGGGCGCCCCACCCCCGTCGCACTCCTCACCCACCGGGCAGGTGAACGACATGACCGACCGCCCCCCGCACCCCGGCCCCCCGCACCCCGGCCTCCCGGCCCGGCCCGCGCTGTACCTCCGCTGTTACCCCGCCGACGCGGCGGGGCTGGAGTACCAGCGCGCGGTGCTGGAGCGCCTGGCCCGCTACCGCGGCCTGCCGGTGCCCTCCGCCTTCCTGGACGACGGGGCGCGCTCCGGCGACCCGCACCCCGCCCTGGAGCGGCTGCTGGAGCGGGCCGAACAGGGCTGGGTGAACGTGGTGCTGGTGCCGGGGCCGTTCGTCTTCTCGCTCGACGACCGCAGCGCCCGGGCGACCGTGCGCCGACTGGAGGCGCTGGGCTGCGCGGTACTCGAACTGCCCGGCCCGGACGTCCCGCCGCACCACCCGCCGGTCCGCGCCCGGACCGCCTGAACACACTGCCCGCACCGCCCGTACGCGCACGGACACACCGCCCGCACCTCGGGAACACACCGCGGGAACGCGCCACCGGAACGCACCGCGGGGAGGGCGCCCCGGCGGGTACCGCCGCAAGCCGTCACGGCATGATGTGCCCATGGCCTTCGCACCCCTCCTCGGCGAGCGCCGCGCACCCGAACCGACCGGACGGCCGTGAGTCGGCCCGTCGAGCCGGGATCGCCCGGCGCCGGTTTCGTGTTCGTGGGGCGCCGGCCCGAACTGGACCGCCTGACCGACGCGATGCTCCGCCCGCCCGCCGTGGTCCTGGTCGAGGGCGAGGCCGGCCTGGGCAAGTCCCGCCTGGTGGCCGAGGCCGCGGCCGGTGCCGCGGCGGCGGGCCGCCTGGTGCTGACCGGCTTCTGCCATCCGCTGCGCGAGCCGCTGGCCTTCGGCCCGGTGGTGGACGCGCTGCGCGGCGTCGGCCCGTTCCTGCCGCCCGCCGACCGCATCCCGGCCAGCGCCGGGGCGCTGCGCCCGCTGCTGCCCGACCTCGCCGACCGGCTGCCGCCGCTGCCCGCGGCCGCCGGCGAGGGGACGCCGGGGCTGCGGCTGCTGGTCCAGGCGGTGCGCGCCCTGCTCGGCGCGCTCGGCGAGACGGTACTGGTCGTGGAGGACCTGCACTGGGTGGACGACGCCACCCGCGAGCTGCTCCTGCTGCTGGCCCGGGACGTGCCGGCGGGGCTGGCCCTGGTGCTCACCTACCGGGCCGAGGACCTGGCGCCGGACACCCCCGCGCTCGGCGCGGCCTACCGGCGCCCGGCCGGGGTGGGCGGCGCGCTGATCCGGCTGGCCCCGCTCGCCGAGGCCGAGGTCGACGAGCTGGCCCGGGCGGCGCTGGGCCCGCGCGCGACGGCGGCGCTCACCCGGGTGCTGTTCGACCGCAGCGAGGGCCTGCCGCTGGTCGCCGAGGAGGACCTGATCACGCTGTGCGAGCAGCGCGGTGCCGGCGCGCTGACCAACGCCGCGGACCTGGCCGCCGACCTGGAGCAGTCCGAGGTGCCGCGCGGCCTGCGCGACGCGGTGACCGAGCGGCTCGCGGCGCTGTCCCCGGAGGCCTCCGCGATCGCCTCGGCCGCCGCGGTGCTGGGCGTGCCAGCCGGGGAGGAGCTGCTGGCCGCCGTGGCCGGCCTCGACCCGCAGGCCGCGGCGGACGGCCTCACCGAGGCGCTGCGGGCGGCGGTGCTCAACGAGAAGCCGCTGGCCCGCTACGGGTTCCGGCACGTCCTGGCGCAGCAGGTGGCCTACCGCCGGCTGCCGGGGCCGCGGCGCGGCGCGCTGCACCGGCGGGCGGTGGCGGCGCTGGGCGAGCGCGAGCCGAGGCCGCTGGTGCAGATCGCGCACCACACGCTGGCGCTCGGCGACCGGGCGGCCTGGCAGGAGGTGGCCGAGGCGGCCGCCGACCAGGCGGTGGCGCTCGGGGACAGCGGCAGTGCCGGCGCGCTGCTGCGCCGGCTGCTGGACGAGCCCGACCTCGATCCGCGGCGGCGCGGGCGGGCCGCGCTGGCGCTGGCGCGGATCGCCGCCGACGGTGTGGATTCGGTGGCCAGTGCCGCGGTGCTGACCGCGATCATCGCCGATCCGCGGCTGCCGGTGCCCGATCGCGGCGAGATCCGGCTGTCGCTGGGCTTCCTGATGGCGGTGCACGGCGGGGACCGGGCCGGTTTCGACCGGATGGAGGAGTCCCTCGACGAGCTGGAGCAGCGTCCGGGCCGGGCGGCCCGGGCGATGGTGGCGCTGGCCATGAACGAGCGCGACGGCGCCGGCGAGCGCGCCCGGCAGTGGCTGGAGCGGGCCGAGCGGACGCTGGCCGCGGACCCGGACGAGGAGGTGGCCGCCGCGGTGCGGGCCACCCGGCTGACGCTCCTGGCGCGCGAGGGCGACCCCGCGGTGTGGGAGCAGCTGGACGCGCTGCCGCGCAGCTCGCGGCGGCCGGAGATCGTCCGGCAGACCGCCCGTGCGCTGTACAACGCGGGTGAGATCGCCGTGGAGCTGGGCCACGACCGGCGGGCGGCACGGCTGTTGGAGGAGAGCCGGCGCCTGGCCCGTCGGGCGGCGATCCCCTATCTGGAGTGCTACAGCCGGATCGCGCTGGTGCGGCTGGACGGTCTGGCCGGGCAGTGGGACGGGCTGGAGGAGCGGCTGGCCGCGCTGGGCGCGGAGTTCCCGGACCTCGCGATGGCCGGGGTCGAGCAGGCCCTGCTGCGGGGACGGCTGGCGGCCGCGCGCGGCCGGCTCGCGGAGGCGCGCGCCCATTTCACGGAGGCGGGCCCGTACGGGGAGCGGGAGTCGCAGGTGACCGGGGCGCTGCGGGCGGCGGCGGGGCTGGCGGGGCTGCAGCTGGCGGAGGGGGACGTCGCGCGGGCGGCGGCCACGCTGGTGCCGGCGCTGGACGCGCTGCGCCGGGCCGGGGCCTGGCCGCGGGCCGCCGAGTTGCTGCCGGTGGCGGTCGAGGTGCTGCTGGCGGCGGGCGACGCGGCGGGTGCGGCGGAGCTGGTCGAGCAGGCGCGGGCGCATCTGGAGGGGCGGGACGCGCCGGCGGCCCGGGCGGCGCTGGCCTTCGCCGGCGGTCTGCTGCTGGCCGGTACGGATCCGGCGGGCGTCGGCGGGGATCCGGCGGGCGCGGGTGCGGAGTTCGTGCGTTCGGCCGGGCTGTGGCAGCGGATCGGGCGCCCGTACGAGCAGGCGCGGGCCGAGGAGCGGGCGGCGACCGTGGCGGCGGGGGGCGACCGGGCGGCGGCCGGGGAGCGGATCGCCGCCGCCGAGCGGGCCTATCTGGCGCTGGGCGCGGCCTCGGACGCGGCCCGCTGCCAGCGGCTGCGGCGGGAGCTGGGCCTGGGCCGGGCGGCCTCGCCGGGGCGGCGCGGCTACGGCGAGCGGCTGTCCCCGCGCGAGCGTCAGGTCGCGGCGCTGGCCGCCCAGGGCGCGGCGAACCAGGACATCGCCCGGGCGCTGTTCCTGTCGACCCGTACGGTCGAGCACCACGTGGCGAGTGCGCTGCGCAAGCTCGGGGTGGGCCGGGCGGGGCTGGGCGAGGCGCTGGCCGCCGCGGACGGGGCCCCGGAGGGCACCGGCTGAGGGAGGGGAAGGGGGTCCCGCCCGCTCCCTCAAGGGGCGGGACCCGGTCCGGGGTCGGCCGTGCCGGTGGTGCCCGGCTCCGGGGTCAGCCGTGCCGGTGGTGCCCGGCGCGTTCGACGAGCCGGGAGAGCCGGGCCAGCCGGGCCAGGCCGGGCCGGCGCAGGCCGCTGCTGCGGCGGGCGGGCAGGACCAGCCCGGGGTCGGGGGCGGTGAAGTGGGTGTCGGCGTAGAGCCGGAGACGTTCGCGGCGGGTCATGGGGCGACCTCCGGGGGTGAGGGTCGTCGGTGTGGGGCGGGCTCCAGGAAACCGGCTGGGCGGGGGCGGGAACAATGCGTAGCGCTACCCAATCCCCCGTACCGAATCCTGGGTACCGGCCGCTCGCGCGCCTCGGACGGACCGTCAAGCGGTGTTGCCCCAGGCGGGTGAAAGAACCGTCCGGCAGGCGTCGACGCCCGTCCGCGCAGGTACGTGGTTCTGCTGTTCGTGTCACCTCCCGACAGCGAGGTTCCCGTGTCACCTGTCCGACGAGTGCGTCCGCGCCCGCCGCACGTCCTGTCCGCGTTGCTGGCGGTGGTGCTCGGTGCGGGCGCCGCCGCCCTGAGCGTTCCGGCCCCGGCGGCCTCGGCGGGGCCGCCGCAGGCCGTGCGGGCCCGGCCGGCGGCGAACGCGGCGGAGCGACCCGCGGCGAAGGCGGAGGGCAGGGCGGCGCGGCCGAAGCCGCGCGGGGCCGGGACGCAGCGCCCGATCGGCCCGGACCCGGTGGTCGACCTGCTGGCGCACGGCAACCTCACGATGGCCTCCAACTCGGTGCTGACCTGCGACGACAGTGACGGCACGGTCTGCTCGGACACCGAGGGGTCGAACAACGGCCGGACCAAGTTCGTCAAGGTCGACCCGAACGCGCCGGGCCCCAACGCCTCCTCGGCGCAGCTGCTGCTGCCGGCCGGGGCGAACGTCCTGTCGGCGCGCCTGTACTGGCAGTTCAACCCGACCGGGACGAGCACCAACGGCACGTCCGGGGACATCAACCTGGGCAACCGGGTCTCCTGGAAGGTCCCGGGCGCGAGCGGGTACCAGCAGGTGAGCGCGGACACCTACGACTGGTTCGACCAGATGGTGGGCGGGAACCCGCCGGAGCCGCTGCTGGCCGCCGGGGCGGTCAAGGACGTGACGGCGGAGGTCAGGGCGGCCGGTGCGGGCAGCTACACCGTCGCCGACATCCAGGCGTGCAGCGGCCGTTCCTCCGCGCAGAACTTCGGCGGCAACAACGTGGGCTGCTGGGGCGGCTGGTCGCTGGTGGTCGCGTACGAGGACACGGCGGAGCCGCTGCGCTACCTCCAGGTCTGGGACGGCTACCAGCTGCTGCGCGACCCCAACAACTCGACGACCCTCACCCTCGGCGGCATCCGCACCCCCGCCACCCAGGCCCCGCGGGCCGTCATGGGGATCACCGTGGGCGACGGTGACGCGCCGATCGCCGGGGACTCCCTGGCCGTCGGCTCCACGCCCACCGACCTGACCCTGCTGCCGATGCCCGGCCCCACCGGGATCGGCACGGACAACGCGTTCACCAGCCGGATCGACCACGTCGCGACGGACGGCACCGGCACCAACATCACCACCCGCGACCCCGACCCGGTCAACAACTACGGCTACGACGCCCGGATCATCGACGTGACCGGCAAGATCCCGGCCGGCAGCGAGCAGGCGCTGGTCCGCATCAGCGGCGCCGGCGACGCCCTGGAACCGCAGGCGGCCTGGCTGGCCCTGGACGCCCTCGAACCCGACCTGCGGATCACCAAGGCCAACACCCCGCCCGGCAGCCCCGACGACAACCCGCCCGGGCTGGTCGGCCCCGGCGAGACCATCACCTACACCTTCGCGGTGGCCAACCGGCGCCAGGACGGCACCAGCACCGACCTCGACACCGCGACCGGCGTCACCGTGACCGACACGATCCCGGTCGGCACCACCTTCGTCCCCGCCTCCAACCCGGCCTGCCAGGCCAGTGGACAGACCGTCACCTGCACGGTCCCCGACCTGCCCCCGGGCGCCGAGGCCAACGTCGCCTTCCAGGTCACCGTCGACGCCTCCACCGCCGTCGGCACCCACCTCGACGACACGGCCACGCTCCACTTCCGGGGCAGCCAGACCCAGCGGGCCCAGGAGCGCACCAGCAACACCGTGCGCAACACCGTCGCCGCCGTGCCCGGCTACACCATCGTCAAGACGGCCGACCCGACCACCGCCAAGCCCGGCGACACCGTCCGCTACCGGATCCAGGCCACCAACACCAGCCGGACCGACGCCCCCGGGGTGACCCTCACCGACGACCTGTCGGGCGTGCTGAACTCCGCCGCGTACAACAACGACGCCACCGCGGACCGCGGTCAGGTCCAGTTCGCGGGCACCGCGCTGACCTGGAGCGGGGACCTGCCCGTCGGGGCCACCGTGACCATCACCTACTCCGTCACCGTGCGCTCCCCGCTGGCCGCCGACGCGGTCCTGCGCAACGCCGTCTCCTCCGGCACCTACGCCAACAACTGCTCGCAGGGCTCGACGGACGCGCGCTGCCGCACCGAGGTCCCGGTCACCGTACCCAGCCCCAGCCCCAGCCCGACGCCGTCGCCGAGCCCCGGCCCGAGCCACAGCCCGAGCCACTCGCCGCACCCGACCCACAGCCCGGGCCACAGCCCGACCCACGTCCCCCCGCCCGACCACGGCCACGGCGGCCAGCTGCCCGAGACCGGTAGCAACGCGGCCCGGCTGCTGCCCGTCGTCGGCCTCACCGCGCTCGGCGCCGTCACCGCGGGCGCGCTCCTGCTGATCCGCATCCGCCGCGCCCGCCGCACCCGCTGAGCCCCGTCACGACCGCACTCCCCCGGCCGCGCCCACGCCTCGCGTGGGCGCGGCCTCGCGCTGCCGGGACGGGCTCCGGCCGGCAGGGGCCGCCCCCGGGAACGCCCCCGACGGGGTGTCAGCCGCGCGGGGCGGTGTCCAGGGCGCGGGCGTCGGCGGCGATCAGGCGGGCGCGGTCGGCGGGGACGGTGCGCCCGGCCTGGTCGTCGGCCCACTGGGCGAGCGGCCGGTACTGGCCCTGGCCGAGCATCACGGTCAGGGTGGCGACGGCGTTGCGGTCGGCGCCGGAGGTGAGCACCAGGGCGGCCAGGCCGGTGGGGGTGGCGGCGAGGGTGAACTCGGTGGTGGTCTCGGCGCGGCCGCCGGGGCCGGTGGCCTCGGCGCGCAGGGTGTGCCTGCCGAGCGGGAGGGCGGCGGTGTCCAGGGCGGTGCCGGGCGCCAGCTCCTTGCCGTCCAGGGTGAGGCGGACGGTGTCGGCACCGGTGGCCTGGACGGCGGTGACCGGCTGCTGGGCGCGGTCCAGGGTGGTGCCGGCGGCCGGGGAGGTGATCGCCACGGTGGGCGCGACGGGGCGGACGGGGTTGCCGCCCTGGAGCCAGGCGCTGTTCCAACCGGCCAGCTCCGCCGGGCGGTTGGTGATGACGCCGTCGACGCCGGCGGCCTCCAGGGCCTTCCAGCGGGTGGCCGAGTCGACCGTCCAGACGTTGACCGCGACGCCGGCGGCGTGCAGGTCCTTCACCACGGCCGGGCGGGCGGCGAGGCCGCCGTCGGAGGGGTTGTAGGCGGACAGGCCGAGGTCCTTGGCGACGGCCACCGGGTCGGCGTCGAGGTCGCCGCGCAGCAGGCCCAGGGGCAGTTCGGGGGCCAGTTCGCGGGTGTACCGCAGGGCGTCGACCTCGAAGCTCTGGACGAAGACCCGGCCGGTCATCCTCTGGTCGCGCACCTCCTGGACGATCCGGGCGACCTCGTCGCGGCTGTGCTTGCCCTTGATCTCCAGCAGCAGGTTGCCGCCGCGGGTGCGCAGGTCCTCCAGCTGGGCGGCCAGGGTGGGGATGCGGGCGCCGGCGTAGACGGGGCCGAACCAGGAGCCGGCGTCCAGGGTGTCGAGCTGGGCGGCGGTCAGGTCGCGGATGCGGCCCTTGCCGTCGGTGGTGCGGTCGACGGTGTCGTCGTGCAGGACGTAGGGGACGCCGTCCTTGCTGGGCTGGACGTCGTTCTCGATCCACTCGGCGCCGCCGCGGCGGGCGATCTCGTCGGAGACCAGGGTGTTCTCGGGGGCGGCGGAGGAGGCGCCGCGGTGGGCGAAGACGGTCAGCGGGGCGCCGGCCGGGCGCAGCCGGCCGGCGGGGGCGAGGGCGGTGACCTTGAGGTCGTCGAAGGAGACCTTGGCGCCGTTGACGACCAGGGCCTGGCCGCCGTCGGCGCTGCGGGCGACCTGGGTGGTGCGCATGACCTCCTTGCCGTCGAAGATCCAGCGGGCGGTGGTGCCGTGGACCTCGACGGCGATGCGCACGTCGCGGCCGGTGCCGGCGGCGGTGGGGGCCGCGGCGGTGTCGGTGACGTTCCAGGCGTTGGCGGGGGTGCGCCGGGCGAATTCGAGGCCGTTGGCGGCGGTGGTGCCGGTGCGCATGGTGGCGATGGACCAGGGGGTGGCGCCGGAGGCGGGGACGTCGAGGCCCAGGGCGGTCCAGCGGGCGCCGTCCTGGACGGTCTCGAAGCGGGCGGTGGCCTCGATGCGGAAGTCGTCCAGGTGGCGGCCGAAGGTGATCCGGCTCTGCTGGCCGGAGTTGGCGGAGGTGCCGACCAGGCGGCCGCCCTCGACCTTCCAGTCACCCTCGACGGCGGCCCAGCCGGCGGGCAGGGCGGGGGCGGTGAAGGTCTCGTCGACGACGACCTCGCCGGGGGCCGGGGCGGCGCCGGCCGCGGCGGGGGCGGGGGCGGCTTCGGCGGAGACGGCGCTGGGGGCGTTCAGGGCGACGGCGGTGAGGCCGAGCGAGGCGGCGACGGCGGCGGCGAGCAGGCCGGTGCGGCGGCCCGCGCGGGGGCGGTGACTCTGTGTCATGCGCGGCAGGCTAGGGGCGGTTGCCGAACCGGACGTCACGAGTCCGAAAACCGTTCGTGACCATTGCGCGTGCGGTTCGCGAAGGTGGCGCGTTCCTTGCCCCGTTCGGCCGGTTCGTTTCCGTACGGGCGCGGTGGGCGGGTCGGGGGACGGGTGCGGCGGGGGGACGCGCGGTGGGGGCGGGCCGGCCGGACGGTCGCCCTGTGCGACGGGAGCGGCTGCCTCCGATGCGCCGCGGCCGCCCGCCGGGCCTACCGGACGGGCGGCCGCGGTCGAGGGCGGGTCAGTAGCGCAGGACGGCGGCGATCCGGTCGCTGTCGGCGAGGGTGCCGTCGGGGACGAAGCCGACCTGGCCGCCGGTGTCCAGGGTGCGCTCGATCACCTCGTCGACGATGTCCTCGCGGGCGCCGGGCTGGTCGGCCTCGGCGGGCACGAGGTGCTCGCCCTCGTCGCGCACGGTGGCGCGGTAGTTCTCCTCGACCACCAGGCGGGCGACCCGGCCCTCGCCGACGGTCCGCCAGACCTCGTCCAGGCCGGCCGCGAACTGCTGGGCGCCGCGGGCCTTGTCGAGCTGGGCGAGGTGCTCGGCGACCTCCTGGTCGGCGTGGGCGCGCACGGCGGGTTCGACCACCTTGCGGACGGTCTCGGCGTCGGCCTGGGCCAGGCCGCCGTGCGGGAGCTGCGCGGTGGACTCCTTGGCGATCGGGCCGACGGCGTCCAGCAGGGCGAGCGCGGCGGCCTCCCCGACCACGTACAGCGGGCGGGGGGCGGCGGCCAGCAGCTTGCCGACCTCGGTGTCGGCCTGGCGCAGGAAGGTCTTGGTCGCCTCGTCGCGGAAGGTGCTGGGCGTGTCGCCGATCTGCTCCTGGCGTTCGGGGTCGGGGTTGTCGAAGACGCGCACCAGCGGGAAGCCGCGGCCCTTCTCCTCGGCGACCCGCTCCTCGGTGCCGCCCCAGAGCACCACCTTGTCGGCGGCGACCGCGAGCACCCAGAACGGGCGCTCGGCGGCGTGCGCGGCGACCAGGTTGCGGGTGAGGAAGGTGTCGGACAGGACCACCCGGGCGGGGGCGGTGCGCCCGAGTGACCAGACCTGGTGCTCGCCGGGGGCGGCGAAGATCGCCAGGCCGTCCTCGGCGTGCACCAGGTCGACCTCCGTGTGGGCCCGGTCGAGCTGTTCCAGCACGTCGATCCGGTCGGCGCGGGAGACCTCCGGGTCCGCCTGGACGCGCTCCTTCGCCTCGGCCAGCAGGTTGCGCAGCCGGACCGGGTCCTGGGTGTTGTCCGGCTCCCGGCGGTGCGTGGGCATCAGGATCGACACCACCGGATAGGGCCGCGGCCGGCGCAGCTCGGCGAGGACGGCGGGGCTGAGGTCGGGGCGCATGGAGACCCTTTCCGAAGGCGGTCGGCCTTCTTTCGTGGACGCGCGAAGCCTGGCACTGCTGCCAAATGTCGTCAATGTACCTATTTGCGGCTTCTGCGGCGCGCGAGCACGGCCCGGGCGGGGCTCTGGCGGGGGTCTGCGGTGCGGTCGGGCCCGGGGTCTGCGGTGCGGTGCGGTCGGGCGGCCCGCCGGCGCCGTCCGGAGTCGGGCGGCGGCGTCGGCGGGACGCGGTCGGGAGCGGTGGGGCCCGGTCGGGCCCGGTGCGACGCGACCGGTCAGGGCCGTCGGGACGGCCCGGGGGCGGTCAGAACTGGACGTCGGTGCAGGAGTAGAAGGCGTTGCCGGTGTCGGCGATCTCCCAGACGGCGACGATCACCTGGTGGCCGGTGCGGCCGGTGGGCAGGGTCCCGGTGTGGGTGGTGGTGGCGGCGGGCTGGCGGCCGTTGTAGGGGACGGTCAGGAACGGGGTCAGGTCCAGGGCGGACCGGGTGATCGGCTGGCTCGCGCTGTAGCCGGGCTTGGTCAGGTAGTACTTGAAGTTCGTGGTGGAGTGCCGGGCCTCGATCTCCCAGGTGAAGGTGAGCTGCTGGCCCGCCGTCACCCTGGTGGTCGGCCAGGCGCCGCCGCGGGGGTTGTCCAGCGGGGCCCAGCGGGCGTCCCCGCCGGCGCAGATGGTGCCGTCCGCCGGGCCGCGGCCCGGGAAGCCCTTGGGGCCCTCGACGCTCTGCGGCTCCCACTGGATGTCGCCGCAGTCCCACGGGACGGCGTTGGCGCCGCAGAGCGCGGAACGGCTCGGCGGCAGGTTGATGAAGCCGTGCGACTGGGCCGGCAGGGCCGCCGCGATCGGCAGGGCGATCGCGGCCGCGGCGGCGGCGATCAGATGGCGCTTGCGCATGGTGCTCCTCCGTGGGGGTGGATGGAGTGTGCGCCCGGCGCGGGGCGTGCGCGTGCGCGTGGGGGTGCGCACGGCGGCCTGCCCGAGACATGGCATGCCCGCGCCAGACCGGTTGCCCGACACCGTAGGAGCTGCCTTCCCCTCGCGTCAATGGTCTGAACCATTTACGCCAAAGCCTTGCGAACACTGGGCACCGCCCGACGTCTCGCACCCGGCACCCCACTCGGACCCGCCCGGGCCCGCGCGGGGCCCACTCTTGGAAGATTATTTGCACAAGCGCTATACAAGCCCTAGCCGATATTTCAGTTCATGGCTTATCCTGGACCCAGCCACATCTGCAAGGAGGCCAGGCCCCATGACCGCCACGGACCCCGCGCTCACCGCCCTCGCCAGCGGCTGGAACGCCCTGTCCCTCCTGCACGGCCGGATCGAGTCCCACATCGAACGCGCCCTGCAGGCCGAGCACGACCTGAGCGTGCGCGAGTACTCGCTGCTCGACGTGCTCAGCCGCCAGCACGACGACGAGGGCGGGCACCTGCAGATGAAGCAGGCCGCCGACGCGGTCGTGCTCAGCCAGAGCGCCACCACCCGCCTGGTCACCCGACTGGAGGACCGCGGCCTGCTGGCGCGCTACCTGTGCCCGACCGACCGCCGCGGCATCTACACCAACGTGAGCGAGGACGGGCTGAAGCTCCTGGAGCGGGCCCGGCCGACCAACGACGCCGCCCTGCGCGAGGCGCTCGACGAGGCCGCCCGCAACCCCGAGCTGACCTCGCTGGTCCGCGCGGTCGAGGCCGTGGACGCCGCCTCGCCCGCCCGCTGACCCCGGCCGGCCCCGCACCCGCCGCTCCCCCCGGGCCCGGCCCGTCCGAACCGCACCCACGGTTCGGACGGGCCGGGCCCGGTCGCGTTTCCCGTCCACCCCACCCCGTTGCGCATGCAACCCATGGCGCATGCAACCTGTGCCGCGTGCAACCTATGGCGAATGCCCCATACCCTCGCTTGCACTTATCGCGCGTCTGCAACTATTGTTTAAGCACGCAAGGCGCTAGCTCAAGCAATCACAGAAGGGTTCGGGCCCATGCCTCTCGCTCTCATCGCCCTGGCCATCGGCGCATTCGGGATCGGGACCACCGAGTTCGTGATCATGGGCCTCCTGCCCCGGATCGCCGGCGACTACGGCGTCTCCATCCCCAGCGCGGGCCTGCTGGTCACCGGCTACGCCCTCGGCGTGGTCGTCGGCGCCCCGCTGATGACCGCCCTCGGTACCCGGATCGGCCGCAAGACCATGCTCATGCTGCTGATGGGCCTGTTCACGGCCGGGAACCTGCTCTCCGCGTTCGCCCCGTCCTTCCCCGTGATGCTGGCCGGGCGCATCGTCACCTCACTCGCCCACGGCGCCTTCTTCGGCATCGGCTCCGTCGTCGCCGCCGACCTGGTCGCCCCGCAGAAGAAGGCCGGCGCCATCGCCACCATGTTCACCGGGCTGACCGTCGCCAACATCGTCGGCGTGCCGCTGGGCACCTTCATCGGCCAGGCCGTCGGCTGGCGCGCCACCTTCGCCGGCGTCGCCGCGCTCGGCGTGCTCGGCCTGCTCGGCATCGCCCGGCTCGTACCCGCCATGCCCCGCGCCGAGGGCGCCCACCTGCGCCGCGAGCTCACCGCCTTCCGCAACCCGCAGGTGCTGCTCGCGATGGCGATGACCGTACTCGGCTTCGGCGGCGTCTTCGCCGCGATCACCTACATCGCCCCGATGATGACCAACGTCACCGGCTACGCCGAGGGCTCCGTCACCTGGCTGCTGGTGCTGTTCGGCGTCGGCATGTTCCTCGGCAACCTGCTGGGCGGGCGCTACGCCGACCGCAAGCTGATGCCGATGCTCTACACCACCCTCGGCGGGCTCGCCGTGGTGCTGGCGCTGTTCACCCTCACCGCCCACAACAAGGTCGCCGCCGCCGTCACCGTCCTGCTGGTCGGGGCCCTCGGCTTCGCCACCGTCCCCCCGCTCCAGAAGCGGGTCCTGGACCAGGCCCACGGCGCCCCCACCCTGGCCTCCGCCGTCAACATCGGCGCCTTCAACCTCGGCAACGCGCTGGCCGCCTGGCTCGGCGGCATGGTCATCACCGCCGGTCTCGGCTACACCGCCCCGAACTGGGTCGGCGCCGTCCTCGCCGGCGCGGCCCTGCTGCTGGCCTTCTGGTCCGCCGCCCTGGAGCGCCGCACCCCCGGGCGGGTGACCGCGGCCGCCGCCCCCGCCGCCGCCCCCGTCCCCGCCCACCACTGACCCCGCTCCCCCACCCCGGAGAAGACCTCATGAGCACCACCACCGCCGTCGCCCCGCTCACCACCGCCGACGCCGAACTCCTCGTCGACGCCGCCCGGACCGCCGCCGAGGCCGCGGGCGTGACCGTCAGCGTCACCGTCCTGGACGCGGGCGGCCACCTGCTCGCCTTCCGCCGCGACGACCGCGCCGTGCTGATCTCCGGCGAGACCAGCACCCGCAAGGCCTACACCGCCCTCCAGCTGAACGCCCCGACCGCCGACCTGGTCGACCTGGTCAAGCCCGACGGGCCGTTCCACTCCCTGCCCACCGCGCTGGACCGCCCGCTGCTGTTCATCGCCGGCGGCATCCCCGTCCACCGCGACGGCCGGCCGATCGGCGCCATCGGCGTCGGCGGCGGCGCCCCCGAGCAGGACCACTCCTTCGCCGCCGCCGCACTCGACCGACTCGCCCGGTGAGCACCGCCGCCCGGCCCCTCCGCTCCGCCCCCACCGACCGCACCGCCCCAAGGAGACAGCGCATGACCACCCCCGACATCCCCACCGTGAAGCTGAACAACGGCGTCGAGATCCCCCAGCTCGGCTTCGGCGTCTTCCAGGTCCCCGACGAGCAGACCACCGCCGCCGTCGCCTCCGCCCTGGAGGCCGGCTACCGCAGCATCGACACCGCCGCCGTCTACGGCAACGAGACCGGCGTCGGCCGCGCCCTGGCCGCCTCCGGCGTGGCCCGCGAGGACCTGTTCGTCACCACCAAGCTGTGGAACGCCGACCAGGGCCACGACGCCACCCTGCGCGCCTTCGACGCCAGCCTCGCCAAGCTCGGCCTGGACCACGTCGACCTCTACCTGATCCACTGGCCCACCCCGGCCCGCGACCTCTACCCCGACTCCTGGCGCGCCCTGGAGCGCCTCGCCGAGGAGGGCCGCATCCGCGCCGCCGGCGTGTCCAACTTCCAGCCCGCCCACCTCCAGCGCCTGCTGGACCACAGCTCGCTGGTGCCCGCCGTCAACCAGGTCGAGCTGCACCCCGGCCTCCAGCAGGCCGAGCTGCGCGCCTTCCACGCCCGGCACGGCATCGCCACCGAGGCCTGGAGCCCGCTCGCCCAGGGCGCCGTCCTGGACGACCCGGCGATCACCGCGATCGCCGCGCGCACCGGCAGGTCCCCCGCCCAGGTCGTGCTGCGCTGGCACCTGCAGCTCGGCAACATCGTCATCCCCAAGTCGGTCACCCCGGCCCGCATCCGGCAGAACCTCGACGTCTTCGGCTTCGAGCTGACCGAGCAGGACATGGCCGCGATCGCCGCCGGCGACCGCGACCTGCGCACCGGCCCGCACCCGGACCAGTTCAACGCGAGCTGACCCCGCCGGCGGCCGACCGGGCACGGGCCCCGCACCGGATCGCCCGTACCGGGCAATTTCCGCCGCGTCCCGCGGCCGGATGCGCCCGGGCGGGGCGCCGGTGTGGCAGGCAGGGGGACGACGGTCCAGCGGCCGTCGTCCCCCTACGGCCGAACGGAGCCCCCATGCGCCGACGCCGCGGCGTCCTGCTGACCGCCGCCCTCCTGGCCCAGCTCGCCGCCGGACCCTCCCACGCGGCGGCCCCCGCCCCGCACGGCGGGCAGCCGGACGGCCAGCGCGGGGTGGTGCGCAGCGGCGACGCCCCGCTGGGCGGCGCCGAGGTGACGCTCTACCGGGCCGGGGACGGCGCGGGCGCCGCGCCCCGGGTGCTGGCCCGCGCCCGCAGCGGGCGGGACGGGCGCTTCGTCCTGGACTACCGCCGCCCCGGGGACCCGCGCGCGGTGCTGTACGTGCTCGCCGATCTGCCCGGGCCCGCCGGCGCGCGGGGCGGGGACGGGCAGGGCCCGCCGCAGGGGCCGGTGACGCTGGCCGCCGTCCTGAGCGGGGCCCAGGCCCCGCCCGAACTCGTCGTCAACGAGCGCACCACGGTGGCCGTCGCCTACGCCCTGGCCCGTTTCACCGGCCCGCGGGGCGTGGCCGGCCCCCGTCCGGGGCTGCAGAACGCCGCCGGGATCGCCCACAACCTGGCCGACACCGGTACCGGCGGCATCGCCGCGACGCTCGCCGACCCGCCCAACGGCGCCCTCACCTCGACGATGGCGGAGTTCAACACGCTCGCCAACCTGCTCGCGGCCTGCGTCACCGGCGGCGCCTGCGAGCAGTTGTTC
The DNA here is from genome assembly GCF_043198905.1 of Kitasatospora sp. NPDC048715. Taxonomy (NCBI): domain Bacteria; kingdom Bacillati; phylum Actinomycetota; class Actinomycetes; order Kitasatosporales; family Streptomycetaceae; genus Kitasatospora; species Kitasatospora sp. NPDC048715. The sequence continues at coordinate 235,992 of NZ_JBICVH010000005.1, forward strand.
GACCTGGCCCGGCGCCCCGGCCGCGAACGGCCCCGCGACACCCTGCGGGCCGCGGTGGACATCGCCCACGACCCCGGGCACAACGCCGCCGGGCTGTTCGCCCTCGCCGACACCACTCCCCGCTACCGGCCGGCCCTGCCCGCCGCCCCCGAGGCCTGGACCGTGGCCCTGCGCTACGGCGGCAACGGGCGGGAGATCGACGGGCCGGGCAACATCGCCTTCGACGCCGACGGCAACGCCTGGGTCAGCAACAACTACCGCTACGACGCCGATCCCGCCGTCCCGGTCTGCGGCGGCGAGAGCGTCCTGAAGTTCACCCCCACCGGCCGGGACGCCCCCGGTGCCCCCTACCGCGGCGGCGGCCTGTACGGTGCCGGCTTCGGGGTCGCCGTGGATGCCCGGGGCTCCGCCTGGGTCGCCAACTTCGGTTTCCAGGGCAGTGGTTGCCCGATCGACCCGACCCCGCTGGAGCGCAGCGTCTCGCAGTTCGCGCCGGACGGCACCGTGCTCTCCCCGCCCGAGGGCTGGCGGGCCGGCGGCATCGTCCAGCCGCAGGGCCTGGCCGCCGACCGCTCGGGCACCGTGTGGGTGGCCAACTGCGGTGCGGACAGCGTGGCCCGGATCCCCGACGGTGACGCCACCCGGGCCCGGGAGGTGCCCACCCCGGCCCTGCACAAGCCCTTCGGTGCCGCCGTCGACCCCGCCGGGCGGCTGTGGGTGAGCGGGAACGGCAGCGACAGCGTGCAGGTCCTGGCCCCGGACGGCACCGTGGAGCGGGCCGTGACCGGCGGCGGTCTGCGGCGGCCGCTGGGCGTCGCCACCGACAGCCGGGGCAACGCCTGGGTCTCCAACAGCGGCATCCTGCCGGTGCCCTGCGGCGACGGCACCGCGGGCGACCTCGCGGACGCCGCCGCGGCGGGCGACGCCGGTGCGCGCCCGGGCGCCTCGGTGACCCTGATCCGGTCCGACGGGACCCCGGCCCCCGAACCCTTCACCGGCGGCGGCCTGTTCCTGCCCTGGGGCGTGGCCGTCGACGGCGACGACACCGTGTGGGTCGCCAACTTCGGCGGCCACCGCGTCGCCCGGCTGTGCGGCGTCGACCTCGCCGCCTGTCCGCCCGGCTTCGCGACGGGGCAGCCGATCTCGCCGCCCGACACCGGCTACCCGAGCGACGGGCTGGAACGCAACACCGGCCTGCGGATCGACCCGTCGGGCAATGTGTGGCTGGCCAACAACTGGCGCACCGTGCCCGTGCGGACCAATCCCGGCGGCCACGAACTGGTCCTCCTGGTCGGTGCCGCCGCCCCCGTCGTGACCCCGGACCTCGGCGGCCCCGGCCGGCCCTGACCGGCCCTGACCGGCCCCGTCGCCCCCGCGGCTGCGGCCGCCGCCGCGATCGCGGCGGTTCCCGGGGCCGTAGGGGCGACTACCCGCCGGTACCGGTGGGCGGCGCGGGGCGGCCGGGAAGACTGCGCCGATCGGCGCACCGCCGTGCAGGAGACCCGGGAGCCTTCCATGCCGCCGTCCGCCCGTCCCGCCCCCTCGCCGGCCGCCGCGGCGCCGGCCCGGCGCTCGGCGCTGCGCCGCCTGGGCGAGTGGTGCGCGCGCCACTCGCTGATCGTGATCGTGCTGTGGCTGATCGCCCTGGCCGGCATCCAGGCCGCCAACAAGTCGGTGGGCGGCGCCTACTCGGACGACTTCTCGCTGCCCGGCACCCAGTCGCAGCAGGGCCGGGACGTCCTGCAGGCGCACGAGCCGGCCGCGGCGGGCACCAGTTCCCAGGTGGTGCTGCACGACGCGGCGCCGCTGACGGGGTTCCAGCCGCAGATCGCCCAGACGGCGGCCTCGCTCCAGCAGTTGCCGCACGTGCTGTCGGTGCAGAGTCCGCTGCCGCCGCCGGGGCAGAGCCCGCCGCCGGGCGGGCCGCTGTCCGCCGACGGGCTGACCGGGTACTTCACCGTACGGTTCGACACCAACCCGACCCTGCTGGGCAAGGACTACCTGCCGGGGGTGGACGCGGCGGTGGAGCCGCTGCGGGCGGCCGGGGTGCAGGTGGAGTACGGGGGGCCGCTGGGCGAGCTGGCCCGGCCGGCGCCGGACGACCGTTCCAGCGAGGTGATCGGCTTCGCGGTGGCGGTCGTGGTGCTGCTGGTGGGGTTCGGCAGTGCGATCGCGGCCGGGCTGCCGCTGCTGACGGCGCTGTTCGCGGCGGTGGTGGGCCTGGGGGTGCTGGGGCTGGTGGCGGCGCTGTCCACCTTCGCGACGGTGGCGCCGACGCTGGCGACGATGATCGGCATCGGGGTGGGGATCGACTACGCGCTGTTCCTGCTGACCCGTCACCGGCAGAACCTGATGGACGGGGTGGATCCGGTGGCCTCCGCCGGGCAGGCGGTGGCCACCAGCGGGCGGGCGGTGCTGGTCTCCGGCTGCACCGTGATCGTCGCGTTGTCCGGGCTGTCGGTGTCGGGGATCTCCTTCATCGCCAAGCTGGGGGCGGCGGCGGGCATCACGGTGGTGTCGGCGGTGCTCGGGGCGCTGACCCTGCTGCCGGCGCTGATGGGGCTGATCGGGCGCCGGATGGACCGGTTCGCGGTGCGCCGTCCGGTCGCGGAGGCCGGCGGGGACGTGGAGGGCGGGGCCTGGCACCGGTACGCCCGGCGGGTGCAGGCGCGGCCGTGGCGGTACCTGGTGGCCGGGGTGGCGGTGCTCGTGGTGCTGTCGATCCCGCTGTTCTCCATCCAGCTGGGCCACATCGGTGACGGCGCGGACTCCACCGACTTCACCGACCGGCGGGCCTACGACCTGATGTCCCAGGCCTTCGGGCCGGGCTCGAACGGGCCGCTGACGGTGGTGGTCGACCAGAGCGCCGTGCCCGCCGAGGCGCGGGCGGGGCTGTCGGCCTCGGTGCAGCAGGCGCTCACCGGCCTGCCCGGCGCGGCGAGCAGCACCCCGCTGCAGACCAGCCCGGACGGCGCGGTGCTGTTCGGCACCGTGATCCCGGCGAGCGCCCCGCAGGACCGGGCCACCACCGATCTGGTGAACCGGCTGGCGGACACCGTGCTGCCGGACGCGGTGGCCGGCACGGGCGCGAAGACGTACGTGACCGGCAACACGGCGGCGCAGGTCGACTTCCTGGACATCGTGTCGAGCCGGCTGCTGCTGATCATCGTGGTGGTGGTCGGGCTGGCCTTCCTGATCATCCTGCTGGTCTTCCGCGGCCCGCTGGTCGCGGTCAAGGCCGCGGTGCTCAACCTGCTGTCGATCGCCGCCTCGTACGGGGTGGTGGTGGCGGTCTTCCAGTGGGGCTGGGGCGGGCCGGCGCTGGGGGTGGAGGGGAAGGTGCCGATCGAGAGCTACGTGCCGATGATGATGTTCGCGATCGTCTTCGGGCTGAGCATGGACTACGAGATCTTCCTGCTGTCGCGGGTGCACGAGGCGTGGCTGCGCACCGGGCGCAGCCACGACGCCGTGGCGCACGCGCTGGAGATCACCGCGCGGGTGATCAGCTGTGCGGCGCTGATCATGGTGAGCGTGTTCGCCGCGTTCATCGTCAGCGACAACGTGGTGATCAAGATGATGGGGCTGGGCCTGGCCGTGAGCGTGCTGGTGGACGCGACGGTGGTGCGGCTGCTGCTGGTTCCGGCGGTGATGACGCTGCTGGGGGCGGCGGCCTGGTGGACGCCGCGGTTCCTGGACCGGGTGCTGCCGCACATCGACACCGAGGGCACGAACGCCTAACGCCGCGGGTGGCGCAGGGCGACGGCGGCGCGGACGGTGTTGGCCTGGTGGGCGGCCTGGCGGGCGACGGGGAGCCAGGCGGGCTGGAAGGTCCGCTGGTACTGGGCGCACCAGTCGCGCAGGAGGTGGTCGAGGCGGGCGGCCTGGGGTGCGGCGGGGGCGCCGGCGACGCGGACGGCGCGGCGCAGCAGGGCGGCGGCGCGGACCGGGACGCGGTGGGCCCACAGGTCGATGCCGGTGAGGCGGGCGCGGGTGAGCGGGGTGCGCAGGAGGTCCTGTCCGTGGACGTCCGGGTCCCATTGGTCGGCGAGTCGGTGCAGTGCGGTGAGCGGGGTGCGGGCGGCGCGCAGCAGGGGGGTGTCGGGGTTTCGCACGTAGGGCAGGGCGGCGTCGAGGAGCGCGGTGAGGAGTGTGCCGCGGTGGCGCAGGCGGTCGGCGCAGGTGCGCAGGTAGAGGCGGACGGCTTCGGCGGGGCGGGTGTCGCCGAGGTGGGCGCTGGTCCAGGCGGGGACTTCGACCAGGACGGTCCGGCCGCCGTGGCGCTGGGGGGCGAACCAGGTGCCGGCCCGGCCGCCGGCGTCCTGGTGGGGGGTGAGCATGCCGGTGGCGGTCTCCTGGTGGTCGATGTGGTGGGGGGCCATGAGGTAGAGGCCGGGGGCGGATTCGTGCAGGTGGAAGGTGTCGTAGTTGCCGGTCTCGACGGGGATGCCGAGGTCGGCGGCGGAGCGGGTGAAGGGGTGGGCGAGGGCGGCGGGGTCGCCGGTGGCCTGGACGAAGGTGCCGCCGACGTCGGTGCTGTGCAGGGAGAACTGGAGGGTGGGGCGCAGTTCGTCGATGAGGTGGAGGAGGGTGCGGCTCTCGGGGAGGTCGGAGCCGATGGCGGGGGCCCATTCGGGCTGGTCCTCGGCGGCGGGGCGGTAGTAGTGGTCGTAGTAGGCGGGCAGGGTGCGGGCGGTGCGGCTGCCGTCGGCGAGGTGGGCGCCGTCGGGGTCGAGGCAGAGCAGGAAGTGCCAGGCCAGGTCCGGGTCTTGGGCCGTGAGGGCGTGGTGGGCGAGGTCGGTGACGGCGGCCCGGCCGGCGAACTCGTCGGCGTGGGCGCCGGCGACGACGAGGAGGTCGTGCGGGCCGCGGCCGACGGTCAGCAGGGTCAGGGGGCGTCCGGCGCGGGAGGTGCCGACGGTGCGCACCCGGCACAGGTCGGGCCGCTGGGCGGCCAACTGGTGGGCGGTGGCGGTGAGTTCGTCGAGGCTGGGGTAGCGGTCGTGGAGCTGGGCGGCCCGGCCGGCCGGGGTCGTCGTGTCGATCACCTTCGGTTTCCTCCCCTGTGGTCGTGGCAGTAGTTCTACCTGGCACGCGGGGCCGCCGGTACGGGCCGGGCCCGCCCGGGCGCTGAGGCTCGGGCGGGCCCGGGGCGGGGCGGGGGGTGTCAGCCGGTGATGGGGCGGGTGTCGAGGCGGATGTGGTCGACGGCCCAGTACCAGTTGTTGCCGGCGTCGTACATGCGGAACCTGAGGGTCACCGAGCGGGCTCCGGCCGGGACGGCGAAGCTGCGGGTGATCCGGGTGTTCTGCACGTCCTTGCCGGCGTTGTCGTTGCCGGTGGCGTCGGAACTGTAGGCGAGCAGGCGGGTCTCGGTGCCGTTGTCGAAGACGGCGGTGACGGAGGCCTTCTGCGGGGCCTCCTGGCGGTAGTGGGAGTCGAAGGCGAGGTGGAGGGTGTCGGTGCCGGCCGGGACGGCGACGGCGGGCGAGACCAGGGTGGAGTCGAAGACGCCCTTGCGGGAGGGCGAGCCGGTGTCGTCCCAGTCGTCGGGGTCGGCGACGGCGACGACGCCCAGGGCGCGGGTGAAGTTGCCGCGGTCCTGGCCGGCGGGGACGGACCACTCGCGCTTGGTGTGGAAGGTCCAGCCCTGGAGGCGGACGGTGCCCTGCGGCATGGCGGGGGCGTTGACGACCGTCCAGCCCTTGGGGGCCTGGGCGGTCCAGCCGAGGACGCCGGCCTCGGGCTTGAGGGTGTCGGCGAGGGATTCGAAGTCCTCGTCGAGGAGGTGGCCGGTCATCACCGGGGCGGGGCGGGCGGCGAGTTCGCCGTCGGCGAGGGCGAAGCGGCTGTCGGCCTGGGCGCGGGCGGTGACCAGCAGGCGGTGGGTGGCGGTGGCGGGCAGCTGGGCGGGCGGGGTGACCTGCCAGACGGCGGTGGCGGCGGCGCCGGCGGCGAGCCGGTCGGGCGCGGCGGTGACGGTGGTGGCGCTCCAGCCGGGCGGGAGCAGCGGCTGGGCCTCCAGGCGGGTGAGGGCGGTGGTGGCGGTGAGGGTGGCGGTGATCGTGGCGGGGTGTCCGGGCAGCAGGACGGGTTCGTCGATGGTGGTGGAGGCGGCGCCGAGGGCGAGGTTCACGGTGAGCGGGTCGGCCAGGCCGAGGGCGGGGTCGGTGACGGTGCGGTCGTCCCAGGGGAAGCGGCCGGCGATGCGGCGGCGGAAGCCGAGGTCGCCCTGGACGGCGACGGCGACGTCGTACCAGCCCTCGGGGCCGACCTTGAGGTTGACGGTGCGGTCGTCGCCGGCCTCCACGCGGACCTCGCGCAGGCCGTCGCCGTAGGCGAGGTCGCCGACCAGGAAGGTCCGGGCGGTGCGCGAGCGGTTGATGACGTCGACCTCCAGGACCTTGCCGTCGCTCTCCTCGGAGAGCGAGACCTCGTAGGCGGAGGCGGTGTCGCCGCGCAGGTGCCACAGGGCGCCGTCGGGGCCGTGGACGCGCAGGTCGTAGCCGGCGGGGCCGACCTTCCAGACGTCGGACAGGCGGCTCTTCGCGGCGACGGTGTAGTGCTTGGGGGCCTCGCCGGGGGCGGGGTAGACGGCGAGGACGGCGCCCTGGCGGCCCTGGTTGACGAAGTCGAGGGTCAGTTCGTCGCCCTTGAGGCGGGGCTTGACGAGCAGGTTGTACGGGGCGGGGCGCGAGGAGCGGGTGCCGCGTTCCTGCTTCGGGAAGGTCTGCGGGCTGGGCACGGTGGGGGCGGGGAGCTTGCCGGTGTCGACGACCTTCTGGCGGTTGCCGCTGGTGTCGGGCAGTTGCGGCCAGGCGGGGTTGCGGCCGGAGAAGTCGAAGACGTTGGTGAGGTCGCCGCAGACCGCGCGCCGCCAGGGGCTGATGTTGGGTTCCTGGACGCCGAAGCGCTGTTCGAGGAAGCGCAGCACGGAGGTGTGGTCGTAGACGGTGGAGTCGACGACGCCGCCGCGGGTCCACGGGGAGACGACGACCATCGGCACCCGTACGCCCAGGCCCATCGGGTAGGGGCCGGAGACCAGGGTCTCGCCGGCGGGGAGGGTGTCGGACCAGGCGAGGGTGCCGTCGGCGGCCCTGACCCGGTACCGGCCGTCCTGGCCGACGACCCGGTGGTAGGTGGAGGAGCCCTTGGAGACGCGGACGACGACCTCGCCGTCGACCGGGACGTTGGACTTGCCGCGGCCGTCGGCCAGCGGCGGGACGGGCGGCAGCTGGTGGTCGAAGAAGCCGCCGTGCTCGTCGTAGTTGAGGATGAAGACGGTCTTCTGGAACACCTCGGGCTTGGCGGCGAGCGCGGACAGCAGCCGGGAGGTGAGGTGTTCGCCGTTCGGCGGCGCGTAGTTGGCGTGCTCGGACAGCGCGGCGGGGGCGACGATCCAGGAGACCTGCGGGAGGCGGTCGGCCTGGACGTCGGCGGTGAAGGCCTCGACCAGGGCGTCGCCCATGGCGAAGGGGTCCTTGGCCTTGGCCGGGTCGCCGACGGCGCGCATGCCGCGCTCGTAGAGCGGCTCACCGGGCTTGGCCTTGACGAAGGGGGCGAACCAGGCGAGGGCGTTGTCGTCGAAGTTGTCGAGGGCCTGGTAGGTCTTCCAGCTGACGCCGGCCTTCTCCAGGCGCTCGGCGTAGGTGGTCCACTCGTAGCCGCCGGGGATCTCGGTGTTGTCGGTCACCGGGGTGTCGCGGACGGTGCCGCCGCTGGTGCCGGTCATCAGGTGGTCGCGGTTGGTGTTGGTGTTGCACTGCACGGAGGCGTAGTAGGCGTCGCAGACCGTGAACACCGAGGCGAGGGCGTGGTAGAAGGGCATGTCGGCGGACTCGTAGTAGCCCTGGCCGAGCCAGCCGGAGGAGCGGCGGGTGACGGAGCCGTCGGCGCGGCCGTCGTTCCAGGCGTTCATGGAGTCGCCGTAGCCGAAGGCGGGCGCGCCCTGCTGGTAGGCGTTGGTGTGGGCGGCGTTCATCGGGAAGGGCAGCAGGTAGCCCTCCTTGCGGCCGGGGTCGGGCTGGTGGAAGACCGAGCGGCCGTCGACGCCGCGCACGGCGGTGCGGTCGCCGAAGCCCCGCACGCCGGCCAGGGTGCCGAAGTAGTGGTCGAAGGCGCGGTTCTCCTGCATGAGCACCACGACGTGCTGGATGTCCGCCAGCCGTCCGGGCCGGGCCGGTGCGGCGAGTGCCTGCTGGACGCTGAGCGGGAGGGCGGACAGCACCGCGGCCGCCGCCGCGCCGCCGAGGACACTGCGGCGCGACAGTTCGGGCTTCGGACTCATGAGGGTGGGGCTCCTTGCTGACGGACCGCGGTTCCTCGGTACGGGGGCCGGCCGCGCGGTTCGGACCGGACCCGTTATGTGTACGAGACCGAGGTGGACGCAGCCGTGGTGTCCGATGACGGGCCGATGACCGGCAAGAGACCCCGAGCTGTACAGACAACTTGACGCCCCATGATCAAACGGTCGGCCGATCGACGGGCCGGCGGGGGTGCGGGGCCGCGGGGTCGGCGGCGGGGCGGCCCGCGCGTCGGCCGCGGTTCGACGGCAGGTCAGCGACGGGGCGGCCGCGGGTCAGCGGCGGGTCAGCCGGTGGGCGTCGAACTCGGCCCAGATCGCCTTGCCCCGGCCGTTCGGCTCGGCGCCCCAGCGGTCGGCGGTGCGCTCCACGATGAACAGGCCGTGGCCGCCCGGCAGGGCCGGCTCGTGCGGCAGGCGCAGCACCGGCATGGCCGGGCTGCGGTCGCTGACCTCCACCCGCAGGCGCTGCCCGGTGGCGTCCAGGACCAGCTCCAGCGGGCCGTCCCCGTGCAGCATGGCGTTGGCCACCAGCTCCGCCACCAGCAGCACGACGTCCGCGCCGACGCCCTCGTGGGCGCCGGGCGCGCCGGGCGCCCCGGCGGGCGGGTACCAGTCGCCGACCGCCTCGGCGGTGAAGGCCCGGGCCCGGGCGACCGGCTTGGGGAGCCCGGCCAGCGGCAGCCGGCGGCGCTGGCCACCGGGCGGCAGGGCGGGCCCGGCCCGGTGCGCGTCGCCGTCCAGGGTTCCCCGGCTCATCGTCATATGAGGGCACCCTTCGGATCGACGGCGGTTCGCATGTCGGTTTCCCGGCGCTCCCGGGATTATGCCTTCCCCGGCGCCGGGTGCGCGGCACCCGCGACACGCGCGGCACCCGCCCCGCGGCGGCGTGCCCGGCCGGCTCAGGCCGCCAGGGCCTCCTCGGCCGAGCCGTGGATGGAGAACACCGCCCGGGTGCCGGTCAGTTCGAGGACCCGCATGACGGTGGGCGGCACCGCGGCCAGGTGCAGCCCCACGCCCTCCTCCCCCGCCGCGAGGCGGGTCTTGAGCAGGAGGTTCAGTCCGGAGGAGTCGCAGAATCCCACCCCCGCGAGGTCGATCACCACCGCGCCGGGCCGCCGGGCGACCAGGGCGGTGAGCGTGTCGGCGGCGGGGGCGAGCGTCTCGATGTCGAGGTCGCCCGCCAGGGCGCAGACCACCGCGCCGCCCGCCGCGGGTCGGGTCCGTACCGCGAGCTCCGCACGGTAGGGGGAGGCCGCCGGCCCGAGGCCCCGCTGGTCGTTGTCGGATGGCATCATCGTCGTCCCCTCGTGTCCGTGCCCTCCGACCTTACGTAGGCGGCGTGCCGCGGCCAAGCGGGTGCCGGGGCCCCGGGCGCCCTCAGTCCTCCTCCAGTCCCTCGCGCAGGCGCCGCAGGGTGCGGGAGAGCAGCCGGGAGACGTGCATCTGGGACAGCCCCAGGCGGGCGCCGATCTGCGACTGCGTCAGGTCCTCGCAGAAGCGCATCGACAGGATCTGCCGCTCGCGTTCCGGCAGGGCGGCGACCAGCGGCTTGAGCGCCACCAGGTCCTCCACCCTGGAGAGGTCCGGGTCCTCCTCGCCGAGGCGCTCGCCCAGGCAGCCGGGGCGGTCGTCGTCCTCGGTGCCGGTGTCCAGGGAGCCCGCGGTGTGCCCGTTCGAGGCGGTCAGGCCCTCGACCACCTCCTCCTCGGCGAGTTGGAGGTGGTCGGCCAGTTCGGCGACCGTGGGCGCCCGGTCCAGTTCCTGGGCCAGCCGCTCCTGGGCCTTGGCCAGGGCGATCCGCAGCTCCTGGAGGCGGCGGGGCACGTGGACGGCCCAGGTGGTGTCGCGGAAGTGGCGGCGGATCTCGCCGAGCACGGTGGGCAGCGCGAAGGTGGTGAACTCGGCGCCCAGCTCCGGGTCGAAGCGGTCGATGGCCTTGATCAGGCCCACCGCGCCGACCTGCAGCAGGTCCTCCTGCGGCTCCCGGTGGGCGTTGAAGCGGCGGATCGCGAACCTCACCAGCGACAGGTTCATCTCCACCAGGGTGGCCCGCACGTACGAGTACTCCCGGGTGCCCTCCTCCAGCGCGGCGAGCCGGCGCAGCAGCACCCGGGTCAGCTCACGGGCGTCGGACGGGGCGACCTCCCGCAGGTCCTCGGCCGCGGCCAGCTCCGGTGGCAGCAGGTCGCGCAGCCCCGCCGTGGCGGAGCCGGCCGTGCGGGAGGGGTCCTTCGTCGGCGAAGCGGCGGAGGCGGTCAGTTCACCAGTGGTCGTGACCATCGGAGTCCTTCCTCTTGTCGGCACGGTCGAACGCCCCGGATACCCCGCCCCGGCCGATCGATGCAGCGACGCCGCGTGGAGGTTTCGTGAATCCCGGACGGGCGCCCGGGCGGGGGCCGGAAAACCCGGTGGTCCGCGGCGCCGTCCGGTGGATCATGGCAGGGCGCGCTCCGGCGCCCCGATGCCCCTGACACCCCGTCGACGTGAAAGCGGTGCCGCCCCCGTGACCCCCGCCGTGCCCGACCTCCCCGCCGTGCCCGATCCGACCGTGCTGCACCCCTTCCCCGGACAGCCGCGGGTGGTCCTGCTCAAGCCGCTGGTCACCTCGCCGCTGATCGAGGTGGGCGAGTACTCGTACTACGACGACCCGGACGACCCGACGGCGTTCGAGACCCGCAACGTGCTGTACCACTACGGGCCGGAGAAGCTCGTCATCGGAAGGTTCTGCGCCTTCGCCACCGGGGTGCGGTTCGTGATGAACGGCGCCAACCACCGGATGGACGGGCCCTCGTCCTTCCCCTTCCCCGTCATGGGCGGCGCCTGGGCCGAGCACTTCGACCTGATCACCGGCCTGCCCGGGCGCGGCGACACCGTGATCGGCCACGACGTGTGGCTCGGCTACCGCACCACCGTGATGCCCGGCGTGCGCATCGGCCACGGCGCGATCGTCGCCGCCGGGTCCGTCGTCACCTCCGACGTCCCCGACTACGCCGTCGCCGGCGGCAACCCGGCCAGGGTGATCCGGCTGCGCCACGACGAGGCCGACATCGCCCGCCTGCTGGACATCGCCTGGTGGGACTGGCCCGTCGAGCACCTCACCCGCCACCTGCGCACCGTCATGTCCGGCACCGTCGACGAGCTTGCGGCCGCCGCCCCGGGCGCCTGAGACCGCCATCCGCCCACGCGTACGCGGGCACCGAGCCGCGCAACGTGTTCGTCGCCCTCACCGAGAACGCGCCGGTCGACCGGTCGCTCGGCCACGGCCTCGCCCAGTACGACCCGGGGCCGCAGGACGGCCCCGCGCGGTCCCCCGGAGACGGCGGGGCCCGGGTCGCCAGGGCGTGTCTGACCATTCGCGTCGGATCAGGGCGCGGCGTTGGGGTGCGTGCATCGCAAGGCGGAGGAGGGAGCCACTGCGGAGCATTGGCGACCGACGACAACGCGGCGAGGTGCGTGCCCCGGCGTCGCGCACCCGGCGGGAATTGTCAGACACGCCCTAACGCACGGTGGGGTGGTGGAGGCGGCGGGCGGCGGTGCGGATGGCGAGGGTGTACGGGGCGTCGAGGGCGCGGGTGCGGGCGTCGAGGTCGTCGAAGGCCACCAGTGCCTTGTGGGTGTCGTCGGTGGTCTGGGTCCAGGCCGTCCAGGCGTTGTGGACGTCCTCGTCGGTGACCTGCTCGCCCTTGGCCTGGAGCAGCACGGCGTAGATGCGGAAGAGGTCGTCGGAGCCCGCGGGGGGTCTGGCCTCCGAGGGCAGGCAGGAGCGGATCAGGTCGGCGATGGGATCGAGGTGGCTCATACGGCCAGTGTGCCGGTGGCGAGCGTGCCCGTGAGCAGGATCAGATGAGCCACCGCGAATATCATCGGCACGAGCCGTTCGGTGGTGCCGAGTTCGGTGTAGTGCCGGTGGCGCCGGCCGGGTGCCGCGGCGTTGCGCAGGACGTCCCACTCGTCGGTGTAGATCCGCGCGGACAGCTTCTCCTCCATGCTGTTGATGACCTGGAACTTGGCGCCGTTGAGGTCCCGGTAGCTGCGCAGCTGCATCCACCAGGCGCCGGAGAGCGTGATGCCGGCCAGCGCGACGGCCGTCGCCACCCACCACGGGGACTCCGACAGCTTCGGTATGCCGAAGCCGATCAGGGTGACCAGCGCGGTCTGCACGGACAGGAAGAAGGTGTTGGCGTTGCCCCGGCGGGCCGAGACCCGGTCGGCCATCTCCACGGCGAGCTTGTACAGCTCCAGCAGCTCGGTCTGACGGTTCGGCTCCGGCGGCGTGGTCATCGCGAAACCCCCTCGGGCAGGTGGTGTGCCGGCTTCGCCCGCTGCCCGGGCTCCCCCCGTGGTGTTCATCCTTCCCGGCGGGACGGCCCGTCAGTGCTGCGCGGCCGGCGGTGCTGCCCGCCGCCGGTGCTGCCCGCCGCCGGTGCCGCGCGCCGTCAGTGCCGCCCGGCGGTGGCCGTCGATCCGGCGGTGACCGTCGCGACGGCGCCCGCCACCGCGGGGGTGCCGGCCGACAGGGCGCGCAGGGCGGCGCCGGCCTCCGACTCGCCCTCCCCGTACTGGTGGGCGCGGGCGGTGCGCAGGGCGGCCCCGAGGTGGAGCGCGGCCTCCTCCGGCCGGCCGGTGGCGGCCAGGGCGCGGCCGTAGAGGGTCTGCAGGACCACCCGGCGGGCGACCGGGAAGGGCGGCTCGGCGACGGCCAGGCCGCGGGAGGCGTGGTGGGCGGCCTCCTCGGCGGCGCCGGCGGCCAGGCACTCGCCGGCCAGGTGCTGGCGGGCGAGGGCGACGAGTTCGGCGCGCCCGGCCCGTTCGGCCAGGGACAGGGCCTTCACCAGCAGGCCGCGCGCCCGGGCGCGGCCTGCCCGGTCGCCGTGGCGGGCGAGGGCGACGGCGAGGTTGATCAGGGCGACGGCCTGGGCGGTGCTGTCGCCGGCCCGGGCGGCGAGGTCGGGGGCGCGTTCCAGGTGGACGAGGGCCTGTTCGGGGCGGCCCTCCTCCAGCAGGACCCAGCCCAGCAGGGCCCGGGCGCGGGACTGGGCGCCGGGGTCGCGGTCGGCCTCGGCGGCGGCCAGGCCGTGTTCGAGCAGCGGCGCCCAGCCGTCCCGGACCTGCCAGACGATCAGCGGCCACTGGAGCAGCACCAGGCGCCAGGCGCGGTCGTGCAGTCCGGCGGCGACCGCCGCCTCGACCGCGCCGCGCAGGGTGTCGCGTTCGGCGGCGTACCAGGCGAGCGCGCCCGCCCGGTCGGGGAAGGGGCGGACCTCGGCGGGGCGGCGGGTGCCGGGCGGCAGGGTGCAGCACGGTTCGCTGCCGGGTTCGGCGGCGGAGCAGGCGGTGAGCAGGGTGTTCAGCAGGTGGTCGAGCAGGCGGGGCAGCACCTGGGTGTCGGTGTCGCCGGGCAGGCTGCGGGCGTAGAGGCGGACCAGGTCGTGCAGGGTGTAGGCGTCCCGGCCGATCTCCACGATCAGGTGGGCGGTGGCCAGTTGGGCCAGCGCGTCGGCGGCCTCCTCGGGGCGGCAGCCGGCCAGGGCGGCGGCGGTGCGGCTGTCGAGGGTGGCGCCGGTGTGGGCGCCGAGGCTGCGGAACGTGCGGCGGACGGGTTCGCTCAGGTGCTGGACGGTCAGCGCGAGGGCGGCGGCCACGCTGGTGTCCTCGACGTCGAGGAGGTTCAGGCGGTCCTGCTCGACGGCGAGTTCCTCGGCGAGGGCGGCCAGCGCGCGGGCCGGGCCGGTGGCGAGGCGGGCGGCGGCCAGCCGCAGGGCCAGCGGCAGGCCGTCGCACAGGCCGGCCAGGCGGGCGGCGGCCTCGGGTTCGGCGGCGACCGGGTCGGGGCCGAGGGTCGCGGCGAGCAGGCCGACGGCCTGCGGGGAGGAGAGTTCGGCGAGCGGCACCGGGCGGGCGGCGTCGGAGGCGACCAGCCCGCCGAGCCGGTCGCGGCTGGTGACCAGGGTGACGCAGTCGTCGCCGTCGGGCAGCAGCGGGCGGACCTGCTCGGAGCGGCGGGCGTTGTCCAGGACGATCAGCATCCGGCGGGTGGCGGTCAGTTCCCGGTAGCGGGCGGCCATCGCCTCGGGGGTGGCGGGCATCTGCTCGGCGGGCAGGCCCAGGGCGAGCAGCAGTTCGCGCAGGACGGCGGCGGTGTCGCGTTCCGGCAGCGGGCTGTGGCCGCACAGGTCGACGAAGAGCCGGCCGTCGGGGAAGTCCTGCTGGCGGCGGTGCGCCCAGTACAGGGCGAGGGTGGTCTTGCCGACGCCGGCGCCGCCGGTGAGCACGGCGACGGCGCCGGGGGCGGCGGTGGCCCGGTCGAGCGCGGCCAGTTCGTCCTCCCGGCCGGCGAAGCCGCGCGGGCGGCGGGGGAAGGGCCAGGGCGCGGGCTGGTGCCAGGGCGCCGGACGCACGGGGGCGGGCGCGGGGACGGGGGCGAGCACGGACGCGGCGGAGGAGGAGGCAGCGGCGGCGGGGGCGGGCTCGGGGGCCGCGGCCGGCAGCGGTTCGGGGCCGGGGGCCCGGTCGGGGACGGAGGTCAGACCGCCGACGGTGGGGACCCGCGCGGGCGGGACCCGGTCGGACGCGGCCCGGACGGCCGGCTGCTCCTGGTCGCCGGGCAGCCGGGGCGGCGGCACCCGGTCGGACCGGCCCGCCGGGGCCTCGGTGTGCCGCGGGGCCTCGCCGCGCTGCGGCACGTCGGTGCGCTGCGGCAGGTCGGTGCGCAGCAGGCGGTCGTGGGCGTCGGTGAGTTCCGGTCCGGGGTCCATGCCGAGTTCCTCGGCCAGGGCGCGGCGGGTGCGGTGGAACCAGTCCAGGGCCTCCGAGCGGCGCCCCGCGCGGCCGAGCGCGTGCATGAGGTCGGCGACCAGCGGTTCGCGCAGCGGGTTGGCGGTGGCCTCGGCGTGCAGCAGGTTCGCGGCCGCGCCGTGGTCGCCGAGCCGGCCGTGGGCGCGGGCCAGTTCCTCGGCGGCGGCCAGCCGCAGTTCCTCCAGGGCCTGGGCGGCGCACTGCAGCGGCAGGCCGGGGATGGTGCCGGCGAGGGCGGGGCCCCGCCACAGGGCGAGTGCCTCGCGCAGGGCGGCGGCGGCCTCGGCGGCGTCCTCCAGGGCGCGGGCGCGGACCACCAGCTGTTCGAACCGTACGGTGTCCACCGCGTGGTCGGGGGCCCGCAGCAGGTAGGCGCCGTTGTCGGTGACGAGTTCGACGCCGGCGGCGGGGGCGTCGTGGGCGGTGAGCAGGGCGCGCAGCCCGGAGACGTGGTTGTGGATGACGGTGCGCGAGTGCCGGGGCGGCTCCTCGTCCCAGAGGGTCTCGGTGAGCCGTTCGACGGTGACCGGTGCTCCGGGGTTCAGCAGCAGCATGGCGAGCAGGCTGCGGCGCTTCGCCGATCCGGCCGGAAGCTCCCGGCCGTCCGCGGCCACCACGGCCACCGAGCCCAGCAGTCGGAACTCCACGCACCCCCCTTAGATGGATTAGATGTATATGACAAGCTTATGACACCAGGCGATCTTTCGATCGCGGAGCGTCGTCCATGGATCCGCTGCCAGCGGGCGACCTTGATCGAGTCGTCGATGTACAGACCCCCGACGGGCTGCGCAGGGTTGCTTCCCGCGTCGACACTCTCGTTGCCCGAGGGGCCCTGGAGGTGGACGGCCGGTGACGTCCCGGTGCGGCCGTGCCCCTTCGGTGCTCGGGTCGGAGCGGTGCTCGGACGACCGGAGCCTGCGCGGTGATCCGTCCCGGCCGCAAGGGTCAACGGCCGATCAGGGACGGCGGGACGCTGGAACGGGCTCTGAGCAGGGGGAATGCCGGGGCCCTGGAACGCGGGGATGAAACGCGGGGATGAAACGGCGGGGCGGTGCGGTGGAACGGGTCGTCCCGCACGCCGTGCCGGGGCCGGGCGCCCGTGGCCGGGCGCCCGGGAGAGTCTTCCGGTCAGCGGGTCTCGATGACGACCTTCTCGATGACCACGTCCTGGACCGGGCGGTCGTTGCGGGGGTTGGTCTCCGCCGTCGCGATGGCGTCGACGACCTTCCGGCCTGCCTCGTCGGCGACCTCGCCGAAGATGGTGTGCTTGCCGGTGAGCCAGGTGGTCGCCCCGACGGTGATGAAGAACTGGGAGCCGTTGGTGCCCGGTCCGGCGTTGGCCATGGCCAGCAGGTAGGGCTTGGTGAAGGCCAGGTCCGGGTGGAACTCGTCCGCGAACTTGTACCCGGGGCCGCCGGTCCCGTTGCCCAGGGGGTCGCCGCCCTGGATCATGAAGCCCTCGATGACCCGGTGGAAGACCGTGCCGTCGTACAGCGGCTCGTTGCTCGGCTGACCGGTGTTCGGGTCGATCCACTCCCGCTCGCCGTTGGCGAGCTCCACGAAGTTCTTCACGGTCTTGGGGGCGTGGTTCGGCAGCAGCCGGATCACGATGTCGCCCTTGTTGGTCTTCAGCGTCGCGTACAGCTCTTCCGCCATGGCACGTCCTTCGATAGGTCCTACGGATGCGGCCAGTCTTCAGGCCGGCCGGCCCGTCCGAGCGGCGGCGACGCGGTGATGCACCCGCACGGGTGACACTCCGCGAACGGGCATCCGGCCGGCAGCCGGATCCTGTGGCGTGCGGCCGGATCCGCGGTGCGCGGGCGGTGGCCGTAAGATCCCCGACAGCACCGGGCCCGTCGGGCCTCGTCACACGTATCCGCAGCTCACGCGGGTCCGTGTGATCGCCGGGACATCCGGCGGCCACGAGAATGGTGCGGACAGTTCCCCGGAAGTACAGAGAAAGCGATACCTCACCATGGATCTCGGCGTGCGCTGGAAGCTGCACGGTGACGGGCGCACGCCCGCACCGGGGGCGGTGGTCCGTCCCGACGAACGGCTCTCCTGGCCCCGCACGGCAGGCCTCGGCGCCCAGCACGTGGTGGCGATGTTCGGGGCGAGTTTCGTGGCGCCCGTGCTGATGGGGCTCGACCCCAACCTCGCGATCATGATGTCCGGCGTGTCGACCGTGATCTTCCTGCTGGCCACCAAGGGCCGGGTGCCCAGCTACCTGGGCTGCTCGCTGTCCTTCGTGGGCGTGGCCGCGGTGATCCGGGCGCAGGGCGGCACCAGCGCGACGGTGACCGGCGCGGTGTTCGTGGTGGGCGTGGCGCTGTTCCTGGTGGGCGTGGCGGTCCAGCGGTTCGGGGCGCGCATCATCCACGCCGCGATGCCGCCGATCGTCACCGGCGCGGTGGTCATGCTGATCGGCTTCAACCTCGCCCCGGTGACCGCCTCGGTGTACTGGCCGCAGGACCAGTGGACGGCGCTGCTGGTGATGCTGTTCACCGGCCTGGCCGTGGTGTGCCTGCGCGGCTTCTGGTCGCGGGTGGCGATCTTCCTGGGGCTGCTGTTCGGCTACGGGATCTCCTGGCTGTTCGACCGGGTCTTCGGGAAGATCCACTCGGTGGACGGCGGCGGGCACATGACCGACCACTGGCGCCTGGACCTGTCGGGCGTCGGCAAGGCGGACTGGGTCGGCCTGCCGACCTTCCACGGCCCGTCCTTCCAGTGGTCGGCGATCCTGGTCGCGCTGCCCGTGGTGATCGCGCTGGTCGCGGAGAACGCCGGGCACGTCAAGGCCGTCGGCGAGATGACGGGCTCCAACCTGGACGACAAGCTGGGCACCGCGATCTCCGCGGACGGCGTCGGCTCCATGCTCTCCACCGCGGTCGGCGGCCCGCCGAACACCACGTACTCGGAGAACATCGGCGTCATGGCCGCCACCCGGGTCTACTCGACGGCGGCGTACTGGGCGGCGGCCGGCTTCGCGCTGCTGTTCGGCCTGTGCCCGAAGTTCGGCGCGATCGTGGCCGCGATCCCGGGCGGGGTGCTCGGCGGGATCACCGTGATCCTGTACGGCATGATCGGGCTGCTGGGCGCGCAGATCTGGACCAAGTCCCAGGTGGACCTGCGCAATCCGCTCAACCTGGTGCCGGCCGCGGCGGGCATCATCATCGGCATCGGCAACGTGACGCTGAAGTTCACCGACACCTTCAGCCTCAGCGGCATCGCGCTCGGCACGCTGGTCGTCATCACCGGCTACCACGTGCTGCGGGCGCTGGCCCCGGCGCACCTCAAGACGCAGGAGCCGCTGCTGGACGAGGGCACCTCCTCGTACGACCAGGGCGCCGAGGAGCCGCGCACTCCGTAACGGACGGGAGCGGGGCCGGGTTCAGGTCGACAGGGCGGCCGACGGAAGTGTCCGAAAAGGATCTTCCGTCGGCCGTTTCGGCTGGCCGGGCGGGCCGATTGCTGGTCGAATCGCTCCTCGCCCGTGTCCGCCACTCATCCCCCCGGGAGAGGCATGTCCCTTCTGACCCACCGCCGCAAGGCCGCCGCCGCGGCCGTCGCCCTCGCCACGTTCGCGATCACCTGCGGCCAGGCCTCCGCGAGCAGCTCCGCCGCCGCGGGCAAGGTCCTGTGGACCCCGAGCACCAGCACGGGCCCGTCCTCGTTCAAGGCGGTCCAGTGCGCGGCCGGCAACTTCGGGGTGGTGAAGGACTCCGCCAAGGGCAACGTGTGGCGCGCCTTCCAGGCCGGCGGGGAGGAGCGCTGCGAGACGCTCAGCCCGGACCTGAAGGAGGGCGACACCTTCTACCTGGGCTGGTCGTCCAAGGTGGACATCCAGGACACCAACAGCCGGTACGTGTTCCAGCTGAAGTGCTCGCCGAGCACCGACACGGCCAACCACCCGATCGAGATCGACATCGTGAACGGGCGCGTGCGCCTGCAGGAGTGGGACACCGCCCACGTGTCGCACTCCCTGTGGACCGCGCAGACGGCCAACAACACGTGGCACTCCTACGCGCTGAAGATCCGCCTGGGCCGCACGGACGGCACCATCGACTTCTGGTTCGACGGCGTGAAGCAGACGTTCACGACGGGGTCGGGCACGTTCAAGGGCACCACCTGGGACGGCGACCGGAACTACCTCAAGTGGGGCTCGTACCACCCCTCCACGGGCGACGCGACGAACACCTTCACCAGCCCGGTGATGGCCACGACCCTGGAGGCGGCCACCGCCGGCTCGTAGGACCTTGAGGGACAGACCGCGGGCCCGGACCGCAGTGGATGCGGTCCGGGCCCGCGCGTCAGGCACATGCGAGAACCGGTCGGGGACTTCGGGCCCTGCGACGGGTCAGCAGTACTTGAAGGAACTGATCCTGTCGTTGATCCACGACGGGACCGAGGGCCACTGCTCCCGGGGGCCGATCCTGAACTCCAGGCCGGTGTAGTTGTTGTTCTCGTAGAAGCAGATGCTGCTCCCGGTGTTGTTCAGCACCGACGAGGTGGTGTCCTGCATCCCCGTCCACAGGCCGCTCTTCCGCTCCAGCTTGCCCATGTCGCTGATGTTCTGGTCCGAGGCGATCGAACCGAACTTGCCGGTGGCACCGGTGTTGGCGACGAAACCGCCCTCGGACCACAGGCAGACGTAGTTGGTGGGGCACGCTCCGGCGCCCTGCCCGATGCCGAGGATCGTGTTGGCGCTGGCGGAGCCCGCGACGGTCACGACCAGCCCGACGGCGGCGGCGGTACACAGGCCGAGCCTGGTCATCTTCCGGGAAATCTTCATGACGATCCGTTCAGGTCGAGGAAAGGAGGAGGTCAGCAGTACTTGAAGGAGCTGATCCTGTCGTTGATCCACGACGGGATGTAGGGCCAGTGCTCCCCGGGGCCGATCCTGAACTCCAGGCCGGTGTACCAGTTGTTCTCGTAGAAGCAGATGCTGCTCCCGGTGTTGTTCAGCACCGACGAGGTGATGTCCTGCATCCCCTTGTCCCCACCGGAGTCGCGCTTCTGGAGCTTGCCCATGTCGCCGGTGTTCTGGTTGGACGCGAAGGAGCCGAACTTGTTGTCGTTGACGGTCGTGCCGTTGATGAAGTTGGCCTCCGACCACAGGCAGACGTAGCCGCTGGGGCACGACCCGGCCCCGTGGCCGATGTCGTAGACATTGGTGGCGCTCGCGGAGGTCGCCCCGGTCACGATCAAACCGACGGCGGCGGCGGCGCTCAGGCCGAGCTTGGCCAGGTTCCTGGAAAGCTTCATGACGATCCGTTCAGGTCGAAGAGGGGAAGGGGGAAGGGGAAGGGGAAGGGGGAACGCAGGGGTCAGCAGAACTTGAAGGAGCTGATCCTGTCGTTGATCCACGACGGGACCGAGGCCCACTTCTCCCAGGGGCCGATCCTGAACTCCAGGCCGCCGTAGTTGGTGTGCTCGTAGAAGCAGATGCTGCTCCCGGTGTTGTTCACGACCGAGGAGGCCTCGTCCGTCATGCCCTTCCAGCGCCAGAGCTTGCTCTCGAACTTGAACTGCGCCAGGTCCGCGATGTTCTGGTTCGCGCCCACCGCCCCGTAGTCGATCCCGCCCTTGGGGTTGCCCACGATGTAGTTGTTCTCGCTCCACAGGCACACCCAGTTGGCGGGGCACTTGCCGGGGCCGGTCTCGATCGAGGTGAGGATGTCGGCACTCGCACTCGTCGTCGTGGCGGCGAGCACCCCGGCCACCGTGGCGACACCCACGCCGAGCCTCATCGCCGTCTTCCGCAGGTTCATCATGATCTCCTCTGCTGCTCTTCAACTGCCCAGGGGGCGCTCCGGCGTTCCGCTCGCGGAGCAACACCACTGTGGCGGCGAGGGCCCAGCGGAGGCATCAGTCATCCGACTGCATGTGAAGCCGGCGTCGTCGACCTAAGTCGACCCACCGGCGTCCACCGGCGTCCACCGGCATAGGTATCCCCCGCACGGCCATGGGTCGGCGGGGGGAGAAACGCGGGGGCGGGCCCGGCCCCTCGGGGGCCGGTGGGTGCGCCCTAGGTGTTCTGTCCCGTGAGGCGCCAGGTCTCCACCCGCTTGTCGTATCCGCCGGTGGCGATCCGCGGCTCACCGTCGACCTGGATCTGGCACAGGGCGCGCACCCAGCCGCAGCCGAACGGCCCCAGGAAGTGCTGGGCGCCGCCCACCGTGCCCACCCGCTCTCCCGTGGTCGGGTCCCAGAGCTTCACGCCCGGCCCGTCGCCGCCGGAGGCCAGCAGGTACCGCTCCCCCACCTCGATCTGGCACAGGGCGTGCAGCCAGCCGAAGTCGTCCTCCATGACGTGGAGTTGCTCCCCGGTGCCCGGGTTCCACAGTCGCACCTTCTCGTCGATGCCGGCCGAAGCGAGCAGGACCTCGTCCGCGGCCCGTATCTGGCACAGGGCCGTCGGCCAGCCGTCGTGGCCCGTCAGCACCCGCACCTGCTCGCCCGTGCCCGGCTCCCACAGCCGTACCGTCCGGTCCCCGTGGGCGGAGGCGAGCAGGTCCCTGCCCTCGGAGCGGACCGCGCACACCGCCATGACCCCGCCGGCGCCGGGCGAGATGACCCGGACCGGCTCGCCCGTGCCCGGTTCCCACAGCCGGAGCGCCTCGTCGTCCCCGCCGGCGGCCAGCAGCACTCCGTCGCCCACCCGCACCTGGCAGACCCCGCGCACGGCGGCCCGCGACCCCTTGAGGACGGACACCTGCCTGCCCGTGCCCGGCTCCCAGAGCCGTACCGTCCGGTCGTCCCCACCGGAGGCCAGCAGGGGCCGGCCGCCGACCTCCACCTCGCACAGGGCGTTCACCCACCCTCCGTGCCCCTTCAGGAAGACGACCAGGTCCCCCGTGTCCGGGTCGCCGACCCTGATCACCCGCTGGGAGCCCGCGAAGGCCAGCAAGGGCCGGTCGCCCACCCGGACCTGGCACACGGCACTGAACCTCGGGGCGAGCGCCTTCAGCACCGCCTTCCTCGCGGCGATCAGAACCACCGCGACCGCCAGGGCGGCGATGAGCGCCTGGACCACCGAGAGCACCCGGAACAGAGCCAGCGCGACGATGACGACCAACAGCAGGCGTATCCGCAGGATCCGGAACACCACGATGTGCAACCCGCGCGGAAGGCCCGCATTGACCGTCGCCACCCCCGCCCCCTTTCGGTGAATCTGATGAGACGTCAAGTGCCGGTAATTCCCTGACACTCAGGCGACCCTAGTGCCCGGGGGAGACACCTGCACCCGAACTGCGCCCGGCGGCACGACCGAGTTCCCGGCCGCCGTCCTGCCGGGAGAGGCCCCGACGCCGACGAGTGCATCGGCCGGGCGCTGGAGCCCGACCTGTGGCCCTCGTGGAGGACATCTCATGTCGGGGAGCCCGCGGGTGCGGACGGGGGCTGCCGCGACCCCGGCGAAGGCGATGAGATGTCCTCCTGAGGCCGGAAGCTACTCCAGCCGGAGCTTGAGCCCGCAGCCGCCGGGCCGGTCGTCGGTGTCGATGCGGATGGTGGGTGAGCTGAAGTTGTCCACGGAGCTGAAGATGCCGTAGTCCGGACCGGCGTTCCCGCACTGGGCGGGGTCGCCGTCCGAGTAGAAGTTGATTCCCATCTTCATGGTGGAACTCGACAGGGCGAACGTGAGATCGCATCCGCCCGGCCGGTTGTCGGTGTCGATCCGGATGCTGGGGCCGAAGGTCCGGGTCGTCCGGATCGGCACCTGGTGGGTGCCCGGGTTTCCGCACTGGGCGGGATCACCGCCGGGGGTGACCTTGAAGGTGTAGGTGACGGACGAACCTGCCAGTCGATTGTCCGGATCGTAGATACCGAATGCGAGCAGACAGCCGCCGGGGCGGGAGTCGGTGTCGAAGCGGATCGCCTCGGTCACGCCGAAGTCGTCCTTCCACTGTTCGCCCGTTCTTCCACCGCACTGGCCGGGGTCGCCATCGGGGTTGAACTGGACGCCGAGCTGAGGGGCGGTGACCAGTTCGGTGCGGGCCTGGGCGAGGGGTACCGGAACAACGCTGATTGCGGCGGCGGTGGCGGTGGCTGCGGAGAGCAGCAGCACCCTCTGCGTGATGCTCTTCATGGCATCGATTCCCTTCGTACGGAGAGCCGGATCCTGGAGTGCAGGATTCCGGCACCCCGAACACCCCAAACCCGCCGCCGGGGGACAAGGAGGGGCGCATCGCCCGAATGGTCCAGCAGCCGACATTCCCGCTCGAAACCGAAGTGTCCGAGCGCTGTGTGATCATGCAGAGCCCCACGGGTGGAACCACCGAGGGGACCGCGAACTGCCCCGAGTCGACAGGAGCCGACCCGTGATCGACTTTCTGGAAGAAGTACGCGCGATCATCGGGCCGCCCAGTGGGCCCGGCGTGCCGGCGGAGTGCTGGCACGGGCTGGAAGCCGAGCTGGGCGTGGAACTGCCGGGAGACTTCAAGACCCTGGCCGAGCGCTACGCGCCGATCGAGATCGGCCGGTCGATCTCGCTGAGGGGCCCAGCCGCGCAGGGGTGGGACCTGGGCACGTACATACGGGAGACCGTGGTCGCCTACCAGGACTGCGAGTTCACGGACGAGAACTTCCCCGGATTCCCCGCACCCCTGGGGTTCGGCGCGCCGGACGGCCTGATCCCCATCACGCCGACCGCGCACGGGGAAGCGGTGTTCCTGCTGCGCACCGGCACCGGGTACGGCTGGTGCATCGTGGTCTACGTCGGCCACGACGACGAGTTCTACCTCTGATCTTGGCCAGTGCTCCGCCCTTCAGGGCGGGGGTGAAGGCCATCCTTGGCCCGGAGGCGCGGAGCGCCGGAGTTCGCTGCGCCTCGGGGTAACGATCAGACGGGCCGCTTCTGGTTCTCGATGTACTGCTTGACCACGGTCAGCGGTGCGCCGCCGCAGCTCCCGGCGAAGTAGGAGCCGGACCAGAAGTGTCCGCCCCACAGGTACCGGCGCACGTGCGTGTCGTACTCCTTGCGCAGCAGCCGGGCCGAGACGCCCTTGAGGGAGTTGACCAGCTTGGAGAGCTGGACCTTCGGCGGATAGTGCACCAGGAGGTGCACGTGGTCGTCCTCGCCGTTGAACTGCTTCAGCTCGGCCTCGAAGTCGGCGCATACCTCCCGCATGATCTCTTCGCATCGCGTCAGCATGGCGTCGGTCATTGCCTTGCGTCGGTACTTCGTGACAAAAACCAAGTGGACATGCAGGTTGTAGACGACGTGACGCCCGGTGCGGACATCGGGATTGGGGTTCCATCGTGGTGACATAAACCAAAGGGTATGGTGATTGACATGCAGCTTCGGTACAGCTTCCGCGTGTACCCGAGCGCCGGTCAGCGCATGGAGTTGGCGAGGGCGTTCGGGTGTGCTCGGGTTGTCTTCAACGACGCGCTCCGCGTCCGTGAGACCGCCCGCGCCGCCGGGCTGCCGTTCGTTGCGTCGGGTGAGCTGTCCAAGCAGCTCACCGCCGCGAAGAAGACCCCCGAGCGGGCATGGCTCGCCGAGGTTTCATCGGTCGTGTTGCAGCAGTCCCTCCGGGACCTGGACACCGCCTACCGGAACTTCTTCGACGGCCTCAAGGGCAAGCGCCCGCGCATGGGCGCGCCCCGCTTCAAGTCCAAGAGGGACACCCGTCAGGCGATCCGCTTCACCGCGAACGCCGGGTGGAAGATCACAACCGGGGGAAAGCTCCGGCTTCCCAAGGTCGGCGACGTGGCCGTGAAGTGGTCCCGTTCCCTGCCTTTGACCCCGTCCACGGTGACCGTGGTCAAGGACAGTGCAGGCCGCTACTTCGCCTCGTTCGTGGTCGAGACCGACCCCGAGACGCTGCCGGATACGGACGGCGTGGTCGGCATCGACCTGGGCCTGACCCACTTCGCGATCCTGTCCGACGGCACGAAGATCGAAAGCCCGCGCTTCCTTCGCCGGGCGGAGAAGAGGCTCAAGAAGGCGCAGCGGAACCTGAGCCGGAAGGCGAAGGGATCAGCGAACCGGGCGAAGGCCCAGATCAAGGTTGCCCGCACCCACGCACGGACCGCCGATGCGCGACGCGAGTTCCACCACCAGCTCTCCACCAAGCTGATCCGCGAGAACCAAGCGGTTGCAGTGGAAGACCTTGCGGTCAAGGGCCTCGCCCGCACTCGCATGGCCAAGTCCGTACACGACGCCGGATGGTCGGCCTTCACCGCGATGCTGGAGTACAAGGCCGCTCTGTACGGGCGCGTGTTCCACCGCATCGGACGGTTCGAGCCCACGTCTCAGGTCTGCTCGGCCTGCGGCGTCCAGGACGGCCCCAAGCCCCTCAACGTCCGCGAGTGGACATGTGGAGCCTGCGGGACCGTTCTGGACCGGGACATCAACGCGGCGGTCAACGTCGCCAAGGCCGCCGGACTGGCGGTATCAGCCTGCGGAGCGCGGGTAAGACCGGGACTCGTCCCGGCGCAGCGCGAAGAAACAGGAACCCACTCGAAGCCCCGGCCGGTGACCACCGGCAGGCAGGCGGGAATCTCCGTCCTTTAGGGCGGAGAGGATGTCAACGCTACGACCTGACATTCGCGGAATGGTTCTGCCGGTACCTGCGCGGAGAGGACATGACCGGGCCGAACAGCGGACAGGAGTTCTCGAACCCGATCGAGTTGACGGACTACGGCGTGCTGCCGATGCGGACGGAGCCATTCGGCCCGGTACGGCATTCGTGAGGACTGCACACGCACGGCGACCGGCACCGGTCCTCGGTGAGCCGTCGTGGCGGCAGCAGGGCGACGGGAACCGGAAGCGGCAGCAGCCCTGACCGGAAGAACCCGCAGGCCCGGACCGCACGTTGTGGCGGTCCGGGCCTGCGGGTTCTTGCGGGTGGTGGGGCAGTCACGGGCGGGGCTGGTGACCGCCCGGTTGGCGGGCTCTACTGCCCGGTCAGTGCGCGGGCCCGGGCGGCGCGGCGCAGGGTGTCCAGTTGGTCGACCAGGCCGCGCCGCGTCGCCACGGTGAGGTCCGGGTCGGCGAGGCAGGCCTCGGCCGCCCGTACGGTCCGGTCGGTGGCGGCGAAGGCGGGGAAGGCCGCCGTGGTGAGCACCCGGGCCAGGGCGGGGCCGCGGCGGGCGGCGGCCGGGCCCAGTTCCTTGAAGTAGCGCGTGGTCAGGTCGTCGAGCAGTTCGGCCTGCTCGGGCTGCCACAGTCCCTTGGCGGTGGCGGCGGCCAGGTAGTTGGAGAGCTCGCCGTGGAACAGCGCCTGCCAGGCGGCCTCCTTGGCGGCCTGGTCGGGCAGGGCGGCGCGGCAGCGGGCGGCGCCCTGCTCGCTGGTGTCGCTGGGGTCGGCGGCGAGTTCGGCGGCGATCTCCGGTTCGCCCGCCGCGCCGAGCACGCACAGCCGCGCCAGCAGCTGCCAGCGCAGGTCGGGGTCGAGCTCCGGCCCGCCGGGCACCGTGCCGGCGGCCAGCCAGTCGCGCAGTTCGGCGGCCCCGTTCTCGTCGGCGGCGGTGGCGATCACGCCGCGTACGGCGACCAGGCGCAGGCCGGTGCGGTCCGGCTCGTTCTCGGTGCGCCGCAGCAGGGTGCGGCAGACCCGGGCCAGTTCGGCCAGTGCGGCCGGCCGTTCGGCGGGCGGCACGGCGCAGTCCGCCACGAAGTCGCGGGCGAAGGAGAGCACCGCGTCCACCAGGTGCACCGAGGTCTCGCCGGGCAGGTGGTCGGCGACCAGCCGCAGGTACTCGCCGGGTGCGAGTTCCCCGTCGCGCACCTGGTCGCGGGCGGCGCCCCAGAGCACCGCCCGGGCGAGTTCCTCGGGCACGGCGCCGAGGGAGGAGCGCGCGGTCCGCCAGGAGGCGGGGTCGAGGCGGATCTTGACGTAGCTGAGGTCGGTGTCGTTGAGCAGGGTCAGCTCGGTGCCGTCGGCCGGCGGGTCCAGCGGCACGGCGCCGTCGCCGGGCAGGTCGCCCAGCAGGTGGCCGGACAGGTCGAGCGGCACGCGCTCGGCGAGTTCCAGGGCGCCGTCGGCGGTGCGCCGGTAGTGGCCCGCGGTCAGCTGGTGCGGGCGCAGCGCGCCGTCGGCGGAGGTGTGCTCGATGCGGCCGTCGGTCACCCGCAGGGTGTCGACGCCGCTGGTGCGCAGCCAGCGGTCGGCCCAGGCGTGGACGTCGCGGCCGCTGGCGGCGGCCAGGGCCCGGAGCAGGTCGTCGAGGGTGGCGTTGCCGAAGGCGTGCGCGTCGAAGTAGTCGTTGACCCCGGCCAGGAAGGTCTCCTCGCCGAGCCAGGCGACGAGTTGGCGCAGGGCGGCGGCGCCCTTGGCGTAGGAGATGCCGTCGAAGTTCTGCAGTGCCTGGGAGGTGTCCTCGACCGTTTCGGGGGCCACCGGGTGGGTGGAGGGGCGCTGGTCGGCGTCGTAGCCCCAGGGCTTGCGGTCGGCGGCGAAGCCGGTCCAGGCGCCGGTGAAGCGGGTGGAGGCGGCGGTGACGCTGTAGGCCATGTACTCGGCGAAGGACTCGTTCAGCCACAGGTCGTCCCACCACTTCATGGTGACCAGGTCGCCGAACCACATGTGCGCCATCTCGTGGATCACCACCATGGCGCGTTCCTCGCGCCTGGTGTCGGTCACGGCGGAGCGGAAGACGTACTCGTCGCGCAGCGTGACGCAGCCCGGGTTCTCCATCGCGCCGGCGTTGAACTCCGGGACGAAGCACTGGTCGTAGCTGTCGAAGGGGTAGCGGTGCCGGAAGACCCGGTGGTAGTGGTCGAAGCCCTGCCGGGTGATCTCCAGCAGTTCGTCGGCGTCGGCGTCCAGGTGGGCGGCGAGCGAGCGGCGGCAGTGCAGGCCGAGCGGGATCCCGTCGTGCTCGGCGCGCACCGAGTGCAGCGGGCCGGCGACGACGGCGAGGAGGTAGCTGCTGATCGCCGGGGTGGGGTCGAACTCCCAGCGGCCGGGCGAGGTCTGGCGGCCCAGGCTGTTGCCGACCACGGTCCACTGCTGCGGCGCGGTGACG
Source organism: Kitasatospora sp. NPDC048715 (assembly GCF_043198905.1). Lineage (NCBI taxonomy): Bacteria > Bacillati > Actinomycetota > Actinomycetes > Kitasatosporales > Streptomycetaceae > Kitasatospora > Kitasatospora sp. NPDC048715. The sequence goes on from NZ_JBICVH010000005.1 coordinate 264,067, forward strand.
GACACCGTGTACCGCGCCTTGAGGTCGGGCTGGTCGAAGGAGGCGAACACCCGGGGGCCGTCGTCGAGGAAGGACTGGGTGTAGGCGTAGTCCTCGCCGTCGGCGGGGTCGGTGAAGCGGTGCATGCCCTCGCCGGTGTGCGAGTAGGCCATGTCGGCTTCGACGGTGAGTTCGTTGTCGGCCGCCAGGTCGGTGAGCGGGAAGCGGCCGTCCCGCAGGGCGGTGACGTCCAGTTCGCGGCCGTTCAGCAGCACCCGGTGGAGTGCGGCCGGTTTGACGTCCACGTAGGTGGCGGCGCCCGGGGTGGCGCAGCCGAAGCGGATCACGGTGGTGGAGCCGAACACCTCCCGGCCGCGGGTCAGGTCGAGGTCGAGGCGGACGGTGCGGACGTCGAGCAGGCGGTGGCGCTCGGCGGCCTCGGTGCGGGTGAGGATGGAGGTATCAGACACAGGGGTCATGCTGCTCCATCGGGCGGGCGGACGGCACCGGTTTTCGGCCCCGGGCGGGCCGGCGGGGGTGGGGGCGGAGCCGGCGTGCCCGCCCCGCCGCAGGGCGCGGCGGGGCGGGCACGAGGGCGCGGCGGGGCGGGCGGGTGTGCGCGGGGCCCGGTATCAGCCGAGGGGCAGGTCGAGGTGTGCCTCGGTGCCGGTGGTGGAGCCCACGGTCAGGGTGGCGAGGGGCGCGTTGGCGTCGGAGTAGAGCTTGTCCTTGGCGTTGATCACGAGCATGACCTTGTGGTCGGCCGCGATGTCGTAGGCGGCCGCCTGGAGGTTCCAGGACACCTGGACGGCCTGGCCGGCCTCGGCGTCGGTGAGGGTGTAGGGCTCGTGGGTGATGATGCGGGCGGTGCCGTCGGGGGCGAGGTCGAAGAGGTAGGCCACCACGGTGGCGTTCTTCCCCGCGGGGGTGAGGGTGAGCTGGACGCGCGGGATGCCGCGCAGGCGCCGGGCTCCGGCGGGGGAGGTCCAGGTGGCGAGGTAGCGGCGGTCGAACTTGCCCGTGGCGTAGGTCTTCGGGTTGCCCTTCCACTCCTGCCGGCCCGTGGTGAGCAGGTCGTCGACGGCCGTGGCCTCGGTGAGCTCGCCGGTGGTGAACGAGGCCTTCCACCCGGCGGCCGGGGCGGTGCCGAGCGTCCCGTCCTGGCCGCCCTTCGCGCCGCCCAGGTACAGCTTCTCGGTGCTCGTGGTCACATCGGCCCAGCTCGCACGGCTTTCGCGGACGGTGGGCTCGAACATCACCTGGCTCTTGACCGGCTCCCAGCCGGGCACCTCGTTGGCGACGCCGAGGACGTGGTGGTCGAGCCAGGCGAGGGCCTCGTCGACGGGGGCGTTCGGGCCGGGGACCGTCAGCCCGGCACCCTCGGGGGCGGCGTGGTCGCCGATCCACAGGTTCAGGTGCTTGGGGACGGTCAGCCGCTCGAAGTGCTCCACGGCCTCGTTGACCGGGAAGAGCGTCTCGTGCCAGGTGTTGGAGTAGAACGTCGGGATGCCGCGGGCGTTGGTCTGGTCGACGTAGGAGGCGGGCGAGCGCTCCTTCCCCCAGGCCACCACCTCGTCCAGGTTGGTGCCGTCGCGGAAGTCCGCGAGAATCTGGCGGGTGGCCGGGTCGAACTTGCGCTCCTCCGGCCCGCCGGTGAACGCGACCAGGGCGTCGACGGCGGCCAGGTGCCGGGTCTCGTTGAGGTACAGCGAATCGGCCAGATCGCCCCAGGTGCTGAGCGCCACCACCGCGTCGACGCGTCCCGCCGGGTCGTGGGCCGCGACCAGCTGGCTGATGCCGGAGCCGTAGGACTCGCCGAGGAAGGCGACGCGGCTCGGGGCGAAGTGCTGCTGCGCGTAGTCGATCACCGTGGAACCGTCGGCCCAGTCGGACGGGCCGGCCACGTCCACGGTGCCACCGGAGGTGAACGGGGCGTCGATGAACCCGCCGCCGGGGATCGGGAAGGTCTGGCCGATGCCGCGCGGGGTGTAGGCGAGTACGTGGTAGCCGCGCAGTGCGAGGCGCAGGTACAGGTAGGTGAAGAGCGTCCAGCCGAGCGGCGTCCACCCGGCCGGCACGATGACCACCGGGCGCGGCTCGTCGGTCTTGAGCCGGATGGTGAACGCGGAGAGCCTCACCCCGTCGTCCGCGGTGATCCTCGGGAGGCCGATGGTCGCCTTCGCCTGGACCTGGGTGACGAGTTCCTGCAGCTCGGCGGGCAGCAGCGGCTGCTCGGCGGAGCCCGCCAGCGTGGCGACAAGGGCCTCGGCCAGGTTGACGGCGTCGGGCGAGAGCTGCGTGCCCGAGGCATAGATGCCGGAGTCCTGAAGCTTCGTCAACTGGCTTGCGGTGAAGGGGGTGGGGCCGTCTTCGGAGATGCTCATCTGTGGAACGCCTTTCACGGTGGCTTGGTAGGTCGCGCGCATTCATGATCAATGCGGGCCCCTCCGTGTACTGCCATCGCGTGATTCGGTTCACTCGAAGAGGTGACTCAGGCTCAAAGATGCTTGACAGGTGGTAGATCGGCGCCGATCTCCCCCGCCAGGGACGTCCGTCGCGGATCGTGCCGACCGTGACAGACCCGGCCACCTACGCGCTGCCGACGACGAACCGTCCGTGGTGGCTGCGCCCTCCCCGCTCGGGCAAGGACGCTCGGCCGAGGAACCTCGGCCGAGCGTCTGACCACCTCTTCACGGTCTGCCCCTGGCCCGCCGGCCAGGTGTCGCCATGCCCCGAAACCGACCTCGTCTCAGATGTCGCCGAACTCACCGCTGCGGACAGCGGTGACGAACGACATCCAGGCCTCGGCCGGGAAGACCAGAGCCGGGCCGTCGGGGTCCTTCGAGTCACGGACAGGAGCCAGGCCGGGGAAGCCGGGAGCCACCTCGACGCACTGTCCACCGTTGCCGCTGTAGGAAGACTTGAACCACCGAGCCCCGGACAGATCTACACCGTCGGCCATGACGCCCCTCTCAGGCTTCACTGAACTCGCCACTGCGGACAGCCGCGACGAAGGACACCCAGGCCTCCGCCGGGAAGACAAGCGCCGGGCCCTGAGGATCCTTGGAGTCACGGACCCTGCCTGGATGTGCATCATCCACCTCGACACAGTTGCCGCCCTGCTGGCTGTACGTGCTCTTCCGCCACCTGGCGCCGGCCGGGTCGAACTCCATAGCGCTCACAGCCCTTTCCGTGCCCTCCCCCGCGCGCACAAAAACGCTCGGCTGGGGCAACCCCCAGCCGAGCGCCCGACTACCTCTCCACAGCCTCGAATCGGACGGCAACCAACCACGTGCCGCCACGTCTCCGGAGACCGCCTCCCGCCTCAGATGTCGCCGAACTCGCCGCTGCGGACAGCGGCGACGAACGACACCCAGGCCTCGGCCGGGAAGACAAGCGCCGGGCCCTGGGGGTCCTTGGAGTCACGGACAGGAGCCAGGCCGGGGAAGCCGGGAGCCACCTCGACGCAAGACCCGCCATTGTTGCTGTAACTGCTCTTGAACCACCGAGCCCCGGACAGATCTACGCCGTCGGCCATGATGCCCCTCTCAGACTTCGCTGAACTCGCCGCTGCGGACAGCGGCAACGAACGACTCCCACGCTTCGATCGGGAAGACGAGCGAAGGCCCCTTCGGGTCCTTGGAGTCTCGGACCGGCATGACACCTGGGCAGCCGTCTGCAACTTCGATGCAGCCTCCCTGCCCGTTGCTGTACGTGCTCTTCCGCCACCTGGCGCCGGCCGGGTCGAGTTCCATAGCGCTCACAGCCCTTCCGTGCCCTCCCCCGCTCACACAAAAACGCTCGGCTGGGGCAACCCCAGCCGAGCGCCTGACTACCTCTTCACAGCCTGGCCCTGGTCAATCGACCACGTGTCGCCATGCCGCTGGCCGCCCCAAAGCGGGCGCTGCCTCCTCCGAGCTCAGGCTCAGACATCGCCGAACTCGCCACTGCGGACAGCCGCGACGAACAACTTCCACGCCTCGGCCGGGAAAACCAGAGCCGGGCCCCTGAGTTCCTTGGAGTCCCGGACAGGAGCTACGCCGGTGAGGCTGGGAGCCACCTCGACACACTGCCCACTACGGCTCGGTAGTGCTGTCGGTCATGACACCTCCACGTGGGCTGGGGCGCTGGCCGTCGGCCAGCCTTGCCCGCAACAGGATGGCTATGCGTCAGTTGACGGTTGAGGTGGGCTTGCCAGAATTGTTGCGGGGGCTACTTGCGTTCATTGTCGCAACTGGGTGGTATGCAAGAGGATGGGTGGACCCCGGCGGCTGATTCGCCAGGGTCCACCCATCCGTCATTCACCCGTTACAGCTGAATCGGGAACTCGCCCGCTTTGACAGCCCCGAGGAAGGCCTGGAACGCCGCGGGGGTGAACTCCAGGACAGGGCCGCGCCGGTGCTGCTTGGTGTCGCGCACCGGGATGGTGCCGGCCGGGGTCACCCCAACCTCGACGCAGTTACCGTTCTCGCTGCTGCTGTAGCTGGACTTGGCCCAGCCGTAGCCGCCCTGGTCGAGGGCGGTGCCGTCGTGCATGGTCATCCTCTCAGTTGTCCCCAACTCGCACTGTTCGTCAGGGTTGCCTGCAAGTATGACCGCGTCGCCTGCGGGTCGAGCGCTTGGGACATCAGCAGCTCGAACTGACGGCTATGGCGGGCGAGCTTTGCCGGTTGATCCTTGAACGTCAGGTCCTGCTCGACGTAGGCCACGCCGTCACCCGGTAGGTCACTGAACAGGTAGACGGCGAACGGCCCAGTGGTTCCCACGTGGTAGCCGGAGCTATCGGTGAGGACCTGGATCGTGATGTTGTCCAACGCGCACACCTCAATCAGGTGCGCGACTTGGGCGCGCATCAGGTCGGCGTCACCGACGCACATCCGCAGCGCGGCCTCGCCGAGAATGAACCAGGCCTTCGGCGGGTCTTCCCCGAAAAGCACCTGCTTGCGCCGCTCCGCGCGCTCAACGGCCTTGTCGATCGGCAGCGGATTGTCATCCTTCCACCGGAACCGGGCGCTGGCGATGACCGCCTCGGTGTAGTCCGCGGTCTGCAACAGGCCCGGGATGATGCTCGGCTCCCAGTTCCTGACGAGCCTGGCGAGCTTCTCGGCCTCGACGAGGGCGCCGAACGAGGGGTGAACGTCGAGCGCCGACCACCAGCCGTGCTCCTTGCTCTCCTTGGCCATCGCCCTGAGGGAGTCGGCGGTGGCCTGGTCCAGGTTGAACTGCGTGACCCATGAGTTCACATCGTGGACCTTGATGATGTTCCGGCCGGTCTCCAGGCGGCGGACGATCGCGGCTGACAGGCCGAGGGCATCGCCGAGCTGTTCCCGGGTGAGCTTGTTGCGCTCGCGGATCCGGCGGAGCCGGCCGCCAAGGAGATGTCGAAGGAACGGCACTCCGGAGGGGCGCTCGTCCTGCTCTTCGTTCGTGGCCTCTTCGTCCATGCCTCACCCCTATCAGCAGTCACTGACGTCTCGTCAAGTCTGCCGCCCACAAGCGATGGGCGCCAGATAGCCGCCACCGTCAATTGACGGTGATGACACATGTTGCAATTCCGTTCCGAGTACGAGACTGTAGCAGCACGCTCACCAAGAGTGGCCAGTTCGGCACTCTTGGTGATCCATCTATCGCCGTGCTCGCCGAGGTTTTCCCATGTGCGAGCCACTGCGACCCGACCGTGGAGTTCGCGCCCGGCACCGACGGGAAGTCGAGCCAAGCGCGCCGCTGCGAACTCTCAAGTCCTCATATATGGAGTCGAGTTGAGCAGGACCCGCATCATGAGCAAGCCCCCGGCCCGCCGGTCGGGTCAGCAGATCTTCGCCCTGCGCGAGAACCCCGACGGATCGGGCGACCTGCTCGTCCTCCTCGTCGACCCCGTCTACATGGACGGCCTGATCCTCCCCGGCGGCAGCGCCGAGCAGGACGAGCTCCCCCACCTCGCGGCCCGCCGGCACCTCGAAACCGAGACCGGCCTCGCCCTTCCCCTCCGCACCGTCCTCACCATCGACTACATGCCCGCCGCCGAGTTCCCCGAGGGCCTCAACCTCGTCTACGCGGGCGGGATGCTCACAGCCCAGCAGGCCAACGCCGTGACCCACCACCAGCCCCCGGAAGAACTCCGCGCCCTCCACTGGGTCCCCCGTCACCAGCTTCGCGACCTCATGGCCGACGATCAGTGCCGCCGTGTCGAGGACGCCTGGGACGCCTGGGAGCACGGCGACGGCCTCCCCCTCCTCGTCCGGGGCGTCCCGGTCCCGGTCGGCTGACCAAGCGCCCGGCCCGACAGCACCATCCCAGGGCCGGACCTCCGTGAGCACGGTCCGGCCCCTCCTTCAGCAGCACGCGTTCAACCCCTTGAGGTACTCCCCCATGCTCAAAACCCACCGCCGTCCCCGCATGTTCGTCGCGCGCCTCGACTCCCGTACCGAGTCCACGCCGCTGGCCAGGTACTTGCTCCGGGCCTACCTCTCCGGGCTGCCCTCCGGCGACCGGTACGCCGACACCGCCGAACTATTGCTCGGCGAACTCTTCGCCAACGCCGTCCAGCACTCCGACGCCCCCGACGACTGCCACATCGAGGTCCGCTTCACCGTCACCGGCTCCCGCCTGCGCCTCGAAGTCCACGACGCCGGCACCGACCACCCCACCCTCCACACCCCGACCCCCGACGACGAACACGGCCGCGGCCTGCTCCTCGTCAACAAGTTGGCCGAACGCTGGGGCTGCACCTCCCTCCCCGGCGGCATCGGCAAGTACGTCTGGGCCCACATCGCCCCCACCCCCGGCCCCGCCCTCGTCACCGCCTGAAAGCACACCCCCATGCACCTCACCACCCTCGCCGGCCACGCCCTCTCCCGCGGCCGCACCCCCGCCGACACCTACGCCCTCCTCGCCCGCCGCACCCACAAACCCGTCCCCTCCGCCCGCGCGGTCTGCCTCGCCCTCACCATCCCCCTCGCCGAGACCCTCCGCCGCCTCGACGAGTGCCACGACGCCCTCCTCGCCAACCCCCGCCCCGGCACCGAGACCGACACCGGCGAACTCCTCGAAGCCCTCGGCGTCTTCGACGTCCCCAAGTCCCTCACCGACACCGAACACGCCGTCGTCGACCTCTTCCTGCTCGCCATCGACGCCATGGGCGGCATCCGACCCGGCCACCAGCACGGCCTCCACCGCTGGTTCACCACCGGCAACCTCACCGCCGCCTACCTCTCCCTCGCCGCCGCCCGACCCCTCCCCCGCACCGGCAACCCCACCTTGTACTGGACCACCCTCGTCACCGCCGGAGAACTCCTCGCCGGCGTGCTCCCCTCCGAATGCCGCATCAAATACGCCCTCACCCACTGCCGCACCCAAGCCCAAGCCGCCACCCGAACCTGACCAACACCCCTTGCCGCGCAGGAAGTCGGACCCACCGACTTCCTGCGCGGCAGCACACGCCGATCGCCCCGCCCCAAAACCCAGCCACCCCACGCGCGGGAAGTCGGCCCCAGCGACTTCCCGCGCCTGGGGTGGATTGAGACCCGATCACCCCACCCCTCCCGCAGACCAGCCGCCCGCACAGGAAGTCGGACCCGCCGACTTCCTGCGCACCGGCTCGATGAAAGGACAGGGCCGGTCGGAGCCGCACCACCCCGAACAACCCACGCCCAAGCCCCGGCGCCGCACGAAAAGTCGACCCCGCCGACTTCCTGTACGCCAGCCCAGACCGAGCGTTCTGCGAGGGCACGAGAGGTGCGCCCGTTGCACCGAAGGCTGGCTCCGATCAACGCGGTTGACGTTCGGCAAGGACGCGTTCCGACGGAAACAGGAACAAGCGCAGCCCCACCCGAGCGACCTCTCGGCCACCAGCGCTGGTGTCGAAAGCACTGGTCACAGCCATTCGTTGACGGCTTCGACCAGCACCGTTGCTTCGTGGCGGACAGCGAGTTCGTCGTGTCCCGTCCCGTGGCTGCCGCGCGGTGGCGCTTGAAGCGGTGGATCACCATCACGGTGCCGCCGAGGCCGGTGCGGCGGCGCCCGGCACCCACCCTTCGAGAACGGATCCGTCACGACGGGCGCCACACCACGCCCGCCCCGGACCGGCTACCGCGAGGGCGACAGGGCCGGCCACCCGTCAGCTGCGCGAGCCACGCCGAGGCGGCCGCACGCACCTCCTGCGGACGTTCACCGATCCGGCCGCGGGAAGTGCCGACCCCAGGCACACAACGGAGCCCGCAGCAGAACGGACGGGACGTCAGCGCATGCCACCGGAAGCGAGGATGACATCCCCGGTGATCCAGCGCGCGTCGTCGGAGGCCAGGAAGGCCACCAGCGGGCCGTAGTCGTCCGGGGTGCCCGTACGGCCCAGCGGGGTACCGGCGATCGCCTGCGCCTCCTGGGCCGAGCCGGGGAATCCCATGGCCCTGGTGCCCTCGGTGTCCGACGGTCCGGGCATGATCGCGTTGACCCGGATGCCGCGCGGGCCCAGCTCCTTGGCCGCCACGATGGTGAACGCGTTGACGGCGCTCTTGGACGCGACGTAGAGCGAGGCGTACGGCGGGTGGGTGAGCGTGCCGGCCGTCGAGACGTTGATGATCGACGCGGCGCCGATGTCGTCCTGCGCGGCGAGGGCCTGCGTCGTGAGGATCGTCCCGAGCAGGTTCGTGGTCATCTCGCGCTGGAACTCCTCCTCGGTGATGCCCGACAGCGGCGCGAAGGCGGCGACGGCCGCGTTGTTCACGAGCACGTCGACCGGTCCGTACTCCTCGCGCGCGCGATCGAACAGATGGCGCACGTCGTCGCCGCGGGCCACGTCCGCCCGGACCGCGATCGCCCGGCCGCCCTCGGCGGTGATGCCCGCGACGACCCGTTCGGCGCCCTTCGCGTCCTCCCGGTAGTTCACCACGACGGCCGCGCCGGTCCCGGCCAGCGCCTTGGCGATCCCCGCGCCGAGGCCCTTCGATGCTCCCGTGACGATCGCCGTACGTGCGTTGCTGCTGATCACAGTGACTCCTCGAACGTTGGTGCCTGCGGAAGTCACCGTAGGAAAGCTGGTTACTGCGAGGAAGTACGTACTTTTTTGTAACCTCATGACGTGATGGAAACTCAGCACGTCGCGACGGCCGCCCGGCTCCTGGCCCACGACACCTTCGACAACAGGTGCGTGCTCAGGCCGATCATCGATCAGACGACGAGCCGCTGGGCGACACTGATCGTCTCGGCCCTCATCGCCGGCCCGCACCGCTTCGCGCAGCTGCACCAACGAGTCGGTGGCATCAGCCAGAAGATGCTGTCGCAGAACCTCAAGGCACTGGCCCGGGCCGGGCTCGTCGACCGCCGTGTCGCGCCCACCACCCCGCCCCAGGTCACCTACAGCCTGACGGAACTCGGTGTCAGCCTGGCCGGGCCGCTGACCGAACTCATCCAGTGGTTCGGCCGGCACGGGGACGAGCTCCTCGCCGCCCAGGAGCACTACGACAGCCGGCAGGAGTCACAGCGCGCGTCCTGAGCGGGACGGCAGCCTGTCGGAACCGTCGCCTAGAGTGCGGCATCCAGTACGACGACGACGGCCGGCAAGAGGATGGGCGATGACCGAGGCGTGGACCCGACTGCGGGCGATCATGGGAGAGCCGGTGTACACCCCGGCACGCGTTCCGTGGGAGCTGGCGCCCGCCGAACTCGGGGTCCAGCTGCCCTCGGACTACCGCGCGTTCGTCGACCTGTACGGCGGGGTGAGCCTGAACGGCGAGTGGGGGGTGTACACGCCGAGCGAGAAGCCGTCCTTCTACGAAGCGCCGGGCGGCCTGGCGGACTGGCGCATCACGAACGACGTCGATCTCCGCGACCAGATCGAGGGCGAGGAGCAGTGGTGGGACCAGCCGGGCCCCACCCCGGTGTTCCCGGACCCGGGCGGCCTGCTGTCCTGGGGCTGGAACAGCAACCACAACCAGTGCTGCTGGCTGACGACCGGTCCGGACCCCGAGCAGTGGCCGGTGACGGTGTTCTACGAGGACCGGCTCGACCACTTCGACGGCGGCTTCGCGGAGTTCCTGGCAACCGTGCTGACCGGCGGTTACGCGGCGGAGGACGAGCTGCTGGTGCGCGCGGACCCCGAGGTGTGGGGGCCTCAGCCGGCCCGACCCCTCTGGTCTCCCAAGAGCGACTGGGCGGGCAGGAACTGGGGCGCCGAGTGGGGCATCGAGGGGTTCCTCGCCGCGCCCGGGTCGACGGAGATGCCGTGGGTCAGGACGTGACGGGCGATCGGCGCGACGGGCAGCTCCGCTTCAAGGCGCCGATCCGGTACCGGCGGACGGGCCGGAGGACCTTGGTCCTCTTCCCGACCGCTCTGGCCTGCGCCCTCGCCTTCGTCCTCGCCGCGGGGGCCAAGGGCCGGGATCCCGCGATGATCGCGGCCTTCACGCTCTGCCTGATCGTCGCCTACGTCGTCGCCGCCTCCTTCGTGGGCCCGTTCTGCGGCAGTACCACGGTGGATTCCGCGGGCCTGACCACGCGGACCCTGCTGAGGACACGTGTGGTCACCTGGCCGCAGGTGCGGTCGTTCGGGGTCTCGCCGGAGGTCAACCGCGGCATCGAGCACTGTCTCCTGGAGGTGCGCCTGCACCGGGGGCGGGCAATCGTCCTGCCGGGCCTGGTCGCGTCGAGCGCGGACGACCCGGAGCTCCGGTCGCGCCTGTCCCAGCTGCGGGCCGCGTGGACCGCGCACCGATCCGCTGCCGCGGCCGGGTGACGCGGCTCGACGGGCGCGCTGCCCCGGCCGGGCCGGCCGGGCGGCCCGGCCGGGTCTGCCCCGCGGGGGCAGTGACTCTGCCCCCGCGTACCTGGCCGGGGGCCGACCGTGGCACGTATACAGGAGGCTGAGCCGTCCTCCGCCCCGAAAGGGTCCCTCATGCACGCACGGGAAGCCGCCAGAACGCCGGACGGCGCCCGCTCCGGCCGCCAGGGCGCCGACTCCGCGCGGACGGCCCGCACCGCAGCCGTACCGGTGCGGCCGGGGGCGGGCCTTCCGTCCCCGCAGGAGGTGGCCGCCCTGCAGCGCACCGTCGGCAACGCCGTCGTGGCCCGGATGTTCGAGGAGGCCCGCCACCGGCACGCCCCGGGCTGCGGCCACCAGGAGCCGGGCGGCGGCGGGGAGCCCGTGCAGCGCTCCTCCGTGCACCGGGTCCTCGGGTCGCCGGGCCGGCCGCTCGACGCCGGGCTGCGGGAGGAGATGGAGCAGCGGCTGCGGGCGGACTTCTCCGACGTGCGGGTGCACACCGGCACGGCCGCGCAGCGTTCGGCGCAGGAGGTGGGCGCCCGCGCCTACACCTCGGGCAGCCATGTCGTCCTCGGTGCCGGAGGGGCGGACAAGCACACCCTGGCCCACGAGTTGACCCATGTGATCCAGCAGCGCAACGGCCCGGTGGCCGGCACGGACCACGGCAACGGCCTGCGCGTCAGCGACCCGTCCGACCGCTTCGAGCGCGAGGCGGAGGCGACCGCGCGCCGGGTGATGGCGGCGCCGGTGCAGCGGGCCGTCGCCGTCCCGGACTCGCCCGGCCGCGCGGACCGTGCCCCGGTCGGGGCGGTGCCGGGCGGGGCGGCCGCGGCGGTGCAGCGGGTCGTCACCGTCGCCAGGGGAACCCTCAGCACGGCGGAGGAGACCGAGAAGGTCCAGTGGAAGGCCGAGCGTCACAAAAGACTGCCGGCGGCGGACAAGCAGGCGATCCTGGCCGAGATCGGGAGGATGGCCGAGGCGGACGGGACCGAACACTTCACCTCGTACGAGAAGCTCATCGACGCGGCCCACGCCCGGGTGCGGGCGGCGAGCGGGCAGAACCTGGCGCCGGTGACCCCCGCCGCGATCGCCACCGGGGGCTTCCAGCACGCGCTGACGATCTCCGACGAGGAGCAGATGAAGCGCCACAAGGAAGTGCGCCGGCGGCTGTCCCTGCGCGGGGTCGGCCTCGATCTGGAGGCGTTCCGCAACCGGCAGGCGATGGTGAACCCGTTCACGTACAGCGACGTGGAGGACGGCGCCTCCTACACCATCGGCGCCGGCGGGAACTTCGTCCTCGGCAGCGTGCAGGAGGGCGACTACTCCCAGCTGTTCGACCTGGCCAGGACCAACTCGGGGCTCACGGAGCAGCAGTTGGCGAACCGGTTCATCAAGGCGCTGTCGGAGAGCGGCAGCAAGCCGTTCGACGATCTGCCCAAGGACGCGCAGAAGTACTGCGCCAAGATCGTGGCCATCATCCAGGGCGCCGAGTTCCGCCGGGCCGCCGCCAACCCGACCGCGGCCGTCGCGGCGTTCAACAAGGTGGTCACCGGTGAGACGGCCACGCTCCACGAAGCGATGAACCGGTTCACCCTGTTCGCCAAGACCGGCGGCGGATCGGCGGACTCGCAGTACCACCGCGACAGCAAGGAGCCCGACGCGGAGCTCAACGCCCGCATCCTCCAGGAGTTCAGGTCACTGGCCCAGCTCGTGTCCGCGAACGGCTTCGACCCCAACGACGAGAATCAGTTCTACACGGCCTGCGAGACCATCGCGGTCGGCTCCATGAACTCCTTCAAGTCGAACTTCAGCTACACGATGACGTGAGCGGACCGGCCCCCGGGACCCCGCAGGCGCCGGGGTGTCGGCCGTCGTCGCCGCGACGGCGGCCGACACCCGTGTGCGGTGGGTCAGTTGTCGTTGTTGACCTTGGTGTAGGCCGAGCTGTAGCCGGTCGGACAGTAGAGGGTGTCGCTCCCGTTGCCCATGTGCCAGGAGCCGAAGACCGTCGTCTGGTTGCCCTTGACGTTGTCGTTGTTGCAGACCAGCACCAGCTGCCAGTGGTTCTTGGTGGCGGTGGTCTGGCAGCTCACCGACCCCCAGTTCGTGCCCTGGGTGGTGCTGCAGTACGAGGTCGCCGACGCCCCCGGCGCCGCCATCACACCGGCGGCCACCAGCAGCGCCGCACCGGTTCCCAGAGCCGCAATTCGACGCATGGCCTTCTCCTTCGTCGCATCTCGAACAATCGGTGCGGTCAGCATGCCGAAGATGCGATCGGATGTATCCACCGTCGGCGCGACTGGCCGAAACCGGCCCGTCCGCTTCCCCTGGCAGCAGCCGCCGGAGCCGCCGCGCGCCCGGGGCGCCCGGCCGGGGAGGGAAGGTCCCGGCCGGGCGCCCGACGGTCAGCCGGCTGCCGCTCAGGGGCCCGTGATCGTCCAGTACACGGCGGCGTTGTTGCCGCTGCCCCCGCTCTGCGCGAACCGGAACATCGGGTCGGAGCCGGCGGAGTCGTAGCCGTTGCTGCCGGCGTACGGGTTGTTCCAGTGCAGCTGCACGCGCTTGCCGTTGAGCCCGGGGTTGCCGCAGTTCTCCGCGTCGTAGATGACGTGGCCCTCGGTCCCGGTGAGGAAGCCGTTGCTCTCGGACTGCCAGCGCCCGGTGTTCCCGTCGCGCACGATGGCGTCCGGGGCCAGGCCGCTCGACCAGATGCCGTGGTCCAGCCAGGCGTTCTGCAGGCGCAGTTCGCAGCCCGTCCAGTTGACGACCGCGACCTGCGTGCTGCGCGCCGCACTCAGCGCCTGCGCCGGCTGCTGGTCCGCGGTGGCCGCGCCGGCCGGGGCGGCCGTCGCGAACAGCGCGGCGGCGACGCCCGCCGCGGCCAGGGCCGAACGGACCAGGGACTTCCGCTGTGCCATGGAGTACTCCTCTCGTTCCCGGACCGCATCGGTGCGGTCCGACTGCTCGAAGCCTCGGCCGCGCCCGTCAACAGGCGGTCGACAATGTGTTGACAGGCGATGGACAAGCAGCGCGCCGTCGACCGCCCGGACCGGGCACGGCGCCTCTGACCAGGGGTGATGCGGTCGGTATCATGCGCCGGGGGGATCGTTGCGCGGGCGGAGGGGGACGGCTGGTGGGTGGTTTGCGGTTCGCGGTGCTGGGGCCGCTGCGGGGGTGGCGGGACGGCGGCGAGCTCGTGCTCGGGTCGCCGCAGCAGCGGAGCCTGCTGCTCGCGCTGCTGCTGCGGGCCAACCACCCGGTGTCGACCGGTCAGCTCGTCGACGACCTGTGGGGCGAGGAGCCGCCCGCCAAGCCCTCCGCCGTGATCCGCACCTACGTCCACCGCCTGCGCCGCGTCCTGGGGCCCGACGCGCCGACCACGCTCAGCGGGGGCTACCTGCTCGCCCTGGACCCGGGCGCACTGGACACCCACCGCGTCGAGGAGCTCCTCGACGAGGCGAAGGAACTGCGCGCCGACGGCGAGCACGCCCACGCCGCCGGCGCGCTCCGCTCGGCGCTGGCCCTGTGGCAGGGCGAGCCGATGACCGCGCTCCCCGGCCCCTACGCCGAACGGCAGCGCGGCGAGTGGGCCGAACGCCGGGTGACCGTCCTGGAGTCCTGTCTGGAGGCCGAGATCGAGGCCGGACCGTCCGGCGAGCTCGTCGCCGAACTGACCGCCGTCGTGGCCGAACACCCGCTCAGGGAACGGTTCTCCGAACTGCTGATGCTCGCCCTCTACGGAACCGGCCGGCAGGCCGAGGCCCTGGGCCTCTTCCGCACGGCGGACCAGCGGCTGCGCGAGCAGCTCGGCGTCAGCGCGGGGCCCGGACTGCGCGAACTGCAGCGCCGGATCCTGGTGGCCGACACCGGCCTGGTGGCGCCCCCGCGGCCCCGGCCCGCCGCCGCGACCCGCCCGCCCCACCGGACCCGCCCGCCGTACCGGGCGGCGGTCCGGCCCACCCAGGTCCCGGCCGACCTCGCCGACTTCACCGGCCGCGAGGCGCAGACCGAGGCCCTGCGGGCCGTCCTGCTCGCCCCCCGCACCGTGCCCGTGGCCACCGTCTCCGGCCTGGGCGGCGTGGGCAAGACGGCGCTGGCCGTCCACGTCGCGCACGAGCTGGCCGCCGACTTCCCCGACGGCCAGCTCTACCTCGACCTGCACGGCGCCGACGGCCGCCCGACCCGCCCCGAGGAGGCCGTGGGCACCTTCCTGCGCTCCCTCGGCGTACCGGCGGACGCACTGGCCCCCGGGCTCGCCGAACGCTCCGCCCAGTTCCGCTCGCTGCTCACCGACCGACGCGTGCTGGTCGTCCTCGACAACGCCCGGGACGCCGAACAGATCCGGCCGCTGCTGCCCGGCCGGCCCGGCTGCGCCGTGCTCGTCACCAGCCGGGCCAGGCTCGGTTCGCTGCCCAACGCGCACGTCGTCGAACTCTCCGCCTTCGCCCGGCAGGAGGCCCTCGGCCTGCTCGGCCGGGTGATCGGCGGGCAGCGGCTGCGGGCCGAGGAGCGGACGGCCGCGGAACTCGTCCGGCTCTGCGGGCACCTCCCGCTGGCCGTGCGCATCCTCGCCGCCCGCCTCGCCTGCCGGCCGGACTGGACCATGGCCCGGCTGCTCGACAAGCTGGCCGGCGACGGGCGCCGGCTGGACGTGCTGCGCGCCGGGGACCTCGCCGTCGAACCGGCGTTCCGCTTCGGCTACGACCAGCTGACGCCCGAACAGGCCCGGGCCTTCCGGCTGTTGGCGGTGCCGGAGGTACCGGACCTGTCACCGGGCGCGGTCGCGGCGGTGCTCGGCCTGCCCGAGGAGGAGGCCGAGGAACTGGCCGAGTCGCTGGTCGACTGCTCGATGCTGGAGACCGCGCCCCCGGACCGCTACCGGTACCACGACCTGCTGCGCGCCTTCGCCCAGCAGCTCGCCCCGGCCCCGCAGGCCGGGCCGCAGGCGGAGGCCGGGCCACAGGCGGGGACCGGCTCGCAGGCGGCGGAGGAGGACTTCCCGGCCGCCGTACTCACCCGGCTGGCGGCCCACCACCACGCCGAGACCGTCGCGGCCCTCGGCCCGTCCGCCGCCCGCGCCGCCCTGCCCGGCGCCGTTGCCGACGGCGGTGCCGGAGCCGATGGCGGTGCCGGTGGCGATGGCGGTGCCGGTGGCGATGGCGGTGCCGGTGGCGATGGCGGTGCCGGAGCCGGTGCCGGTGCCGGAGCCGCCTTGCGTGCGGCGGCGCCGCCCCACGGCCGTGTCGACTACCACGGCATCGGCGCACTGGTCGGCCAGTACGCCGGGCTCCCCGAGCCGCCCCGGCTCGACCTGGTCGCCGAACTACTGCTCGGCTGCAGCCTGTTGTGCGACACCGGCCAGGCCACCCGGCCGCTCGGGCACGCGGCCAAGGTCCTGCTCCGGGCCGCCCTCCGGCAGGGCGACCGCACGGCCGAGGTCAGGGCCCGGCTGGTGCTCGGACGGCTGCTCACCGAGGTCGGCTCCGAACCCGCGGCCCTCGCCGAACTGCTCAGGGCCCGCGACCTGTGCACCGCCCACGACCTGCCGGGGCCGCTGCTCGCCCTGGCCCACGCCTCACTGGCCGCCCTGTTCGTCCAGGTCGGCCGGCCGGGCGACGCGGTCGCCGGCTTCACGGCGGCGGTCTCGGCCTGGGAGAAGCTCGGCGACCGGCGCTCGGTGGCGGCCGAACTGCTCAACCTGGCCCGCGCGTTCACCGAACTCGGCCGGTTCGACGCGGCCGTCCGCGTCGTCGACCAGTCCCTGCTGATCTGCCACCGGCTCGCCGACCACGACCTCCAGGCGCTCGCCCTCGACTCGATGGGGACGATCGCCCACGACCGCGGCGAGTTCGAACAGGCCCTGCACCACCACCGCAACGCCCTGTCGCTGCTGCGGCCGGACGACCGGCGCCGCACGGGCCGTACGCTGCTGCGGCTCACCGAGTCGCTGCGCGCCGTCGGCCGCGGCGAGGAGGCCGTGGCGGCGGCCGACCGGGCGGTCGAGGTGCTGACGCTCGACGGCGACCGCCGGGGACGGGGGCTGGCCCTGGCGGCGCTCGGCGACGCACTCGCCGAGCGCGGCGGGGACGGCGACGGGGAGGCGGCCCGGGCCCACCGGTCGGAGGCCTACGACATCCTGGCCTCCCTCGGCTCCCCCGAGGCCAACCGGCTGCGCGCCCTGATCGGCCCGGGCGGGCCCGCCGTGCGGCCCCGCCGGCAGTGGCCGTCCTGGCTGCCGGAGTGACCCTCCCAGGGCCCGGCCGGCGGCCGGCGGCTCACCTCAACGTCCACACCTGGTTGTCCGCACCCGAGCAGGGCGCCACTCGCACCCAGTGGCCCACGCCGTCGGACGTCAGGCACAGGCTGGTGTCGGCGTTGACGATCCGGTGGCCGCCCGGAACCGGCGTGATGGCCCAGACCTGGTTCCAGTTGGACGGGGGGCTCGTCCAGATCTGCACCCGGCCGCTGTCCCTGTCCTGGTCCAGCCCCTTGGTGAAGTTGCTGGAGGCGTTGCGCAGGTAGTACCGCCCCTCGTCGACCTTGTCCAGCCGCCAGACCTGCGCCAGCGTGCCGTTGGCATCGAAGGTGTCGACCTGGTTGCCGTCCTGGTCCTTGGAGTAGGAGTTGTCCAGCGTGCCGCCGTTGCTGCTGATCCGCGCCAGCTCGGGCAGCGGCGCCACCGGCTGCCGGGTGGGCTGCGTCGGCGTCGCGGACGGCGTGGGCGTGGCCGTTTCGCCGGGGTCCGGCCGGTCCGGGGCGGTGGGGGTCGGCGCGGGCGCGGCGGGGTTCTCCCCGATGGTGGAGGCGGGGACCGGGAGCGGGGCGGAGCCGCGGGTGGGCACGGCGGAGGCCGGGGCGGGGGGCGTGGCGAAGGGGCTCCGGGTGGTCGGCGCGGGGGCGGCCGGGGCGGGGGCGGGACTCTCACCCGTGCCCGGCACGGCCGGCGGGGGCGGGAGCGGGAGCGCGGCCGGGGCGGACGGCTGTCCGGTGAGCGGGCCGGCGGCCTCCACGAACGCGGCGGCGTCCGGCCGGGCGGGGCCGTCCGTGGGCCCGGCGACGGCGGCGGTGTCCTGCGGCGCGCCGTTCCGGTCGGGCCGGACCACCGCC
Source organism: Kitasatospora sp. NPDC048715 (assembly GCF_043198905.1). Classification (NCBI taxonomy): domain Bacteria; kingdom Bacillati; phylum Actinomycetota; class Actinomycetes; order Kitasatosporales; family Streptomycetaceae; genus Kitasatospora; species Kitasatospora sp. NPDC048715. The sequence goes on from NZ_JBICVH010000005.1 coordinate 281,909, forward strand.
GCCCCGGCGGCCCCGGCCACGCAGAGCAGGGTCAGGGCCGTCACCCCGGCCAGCGCTCGCAGGCGGTGCCCGGTCCGCGGGGCGCGTCCGGTCCGCGCGGCGTGTCCGGTCCGCGGGGCACGCGCCGCGACCGGGCGGGGCCCGGTCCCACTCCCTGTCCAGGACGGGGACGGGCCCGGCGACGGCGCCGCCTCCACCGCGGTGAGGGCGCGGCGTGCGGCGGTGGCCATCGTCGCCGCGTCGGGCCAGCGCTCACCGGGTTCCTTGGCCATCGCCCGCTCGACCAGCGCCCACACCGGCGCGGGCACCTCCCCGGGAAGCGGCGGCACGGGCTCCGTCAGGTGCTTGAGGATCACTTCGAGGGCGGTCTCCCCCTCGTACGGGAGCCGGCCGGCGAGACACTCGTAGAGGACCACGCCGAGCGCGTAGAGGTCGGCCGAGGCGGTGACCGTCCCGGTGGAGGCCTGTTCCGGCGCCTGGTAGGCGGCGGTGCCCAGCACCATCCCCGGGACGGTCGTCCGGGCGTCGCAGTCGGGCCGGGCGATGCCGAAGTCCGCGATCACCGTCCGGTCGCCGCGGACCATCAGGTTGGCCGGTTTGATGTCCCGGTGGACCACCCCGGACCCGTGCGCGGCCTCCAGCGCCTCCAGCACCTGCAGGACCAGCTCCAGGGCCTCCGCCACCGGCAGGGCTCCCCGGCGCTCCAGGACGGCGCTCAGCGGTTGCCCCTCGATCAGCTCCATGACCAGGTAGCCGACCGGGCGCCGCCCGTTCGCGACGCCGGACCCGGCGTCAGGCCCGCGGTCGGGCCCGTGGTCGTCGCCGGACCCGGCGTCGGGCCCGCAGTCGTGGTCGTGGCCGGTCCCGCGGTCGTGCCCGTAGTCGTACACGCCGACGATGCCCGGGTGCCGCAGCCGGGCCATGACCCGGGCCTCGGCGTGGAAGCGCTCGGCGAAGCCGGGCTCGTCCAGCAGGGCGGGCTTCACCACCTTGACCGCCACCCGGCGGCCGAGGACCTCGTCCTCGGCGAGCCACACATCGCCCATCGACCCGCCGCCCAGCCAGTCCACCAGTCGGTAGCGGTCGGCGAGCACGGTGCCGCGCATGCATCTCCCTGAATCGAGCCCGAGGACCGGAGCGGATCCGGGGACCGGCCCGGTTCCCCGGGCGCACCCTGGTCCGGGCGCACTCCGAGGATCATGACACCGGCAAGTCAACTACTGAATTCCCATCATATGAACCGCTCTCGGCTCGGGCCATCACCGGCCCCCGCCCCCCGGCGGGCCGGCGGCGGGCCCGGTCCCCTCCGGCGGCGTGCGGGGCGCCCGAGTCGTCGTTCGCCCACGGACGGTGCGACCCGGGGGCGTCTCCGCGCAGGTCGCGGGCAGCCGACCGTGCACGGACGGCCTCCGGTCCACGGCCCGGTGAACCGCCCCGCCCGGCACCGCGAACAGGCGCCGGATCCGGCGGGCTTCCACGGACTTCCGCGGGTTCCGCGGGCTTCTGTGGGCGGTTCCGGTGCGAATGCCGACGTACCGCCGCATAGCGTTCCGGGGTTTGCCCCTCCCCCAGGGGAAGGCGGCACAGTGGCGGGCGTGCAGGAGAACGTGATCACCATCGGCGAACTCGCCGCCCGGACCAGGCTCAGCCTCAAGGCCCTGCGGCTCTACGACGAGCGGGGGCTGCTGCCGCCCGCCCTGGTCGACGCGCGCACCGGGGTGCGCCGCTACGGCCCGGCGCAGGTCGAGCGGGCCCGGCGGATCGCGCTGCTGCGCGCCGCCGGGCTGCCGCTGGCGCGGATCGCGGCCGTGCTGGACGCGGCCGCCCCGGACCCCGGCGCAGACCCCGACGCCGACGCGGATGCCGACGGCACCGCGGACGCCGACGGCAACGCGGGCGAGCGGGAGCTGCTGGCGTACTGGCGGGAGCGGGAGGCCGAGCACGCGGCCCGCCGGGAGGCGGTGGGCTACGCCCGGGAGGTTCTGAGCGGAAGGAGCACCACCGTGTTCGAGATCGCCGAGCGCGACGTGCCCGAGCAGCGGGTGCTGTTCGTACGCCGGCACGTGGACGCCGCCGCGCTGCCCGGCTTCCTCGCCGAGGCCGGCGAGTTGCTGCTCGGCCGGCTGCGGGAGGTCGGCGCGTGCCTGTCCGGACCGCTGTTCGCGGTGTACCACGGCCTGGTGGGCGAGGACTGCGACGCCCTGGTCGAGGTCTGCGCCCCCACCCCGAACGACGTCGGGCCGCACGGCCCGTTCGCGGTGCGCATCGAACCCGCGCACCGCGAGGCGTACACCGCCCTGACCCGGCGGGGCTTCACCGCGATGGCCGCCGCCCACGACGCGGTGGGCGCCTGGGCCGCCGCCCGCGGGTACGGGCGGGGCGGGCCGAACCGGGAGGTGCACTACCCGAACCGGGCGACCGCCGGACCGCAGGAGCCCGTCGTGGACGTCGCCGTGCCGCTGGCCGCGGGGCAACCGCCCGTCGCCGTAAGGATTTCTGGACTTGTGGGTCCATTGTCGACTGCCTAGCGTGCTTGCTCGTTCCCCTCTTCCCCTCCCTCGCTTCGACGCGCTTCGACCCGCTTCGACGAGCCCGCACAGGAAGGTGTCAGCCCATGCACGCGATCCGGATCGAGGAGCACGGCGGCCCCGAGGTCATGCGCTGGACCGAGCTGCCGGACCCGGCCCCCGGCCCCGGCGAGGCGCTGGTGCGCCTGGGCGCGGCGGGGGTCAACTACATGGACGTCGGCGCCCGGGCCGAGGGCGGCCCGGGCTGGGCGGCACCGGTGGTCCTGGGCGCCGAGGGCATGGGGTACGTCGTCGCGCTCGGCGAGGGGGTGGACGGCCTGGCCGTCGGCGACCGGGTGGCCTGGTTCTACCACCCGGGCAGCTACGCCGAGTTGCTCGCCGTCCCGGCCGCCTCGCTGGTCGCGGTGCCGGACGGCGTACCGGACGAGATCGCGGGCGGCCTGCTGATGCAGGGCCTGACCGCGAGCCACCTGAGCACCGAGACCTACCCGATCGCCCCGGGCGACACCGCCGTGGTGCACGCGGCGGCGGGCGGGGTGGGCCGGTTGCTGACCCAGCTGGTCACGGCGCGCGGCGGCACCGTGATCGGTCTGGTCTCCCGCGAGGAGAAGGCCGCCGTCGCGAAGGAGGCGGGCGCCGACCACGTGCTGGTCCACTCCGGTGGTGGCTTCGAGGACCGGATCAGGGAGCTGACCGGCGGGCGCGGGGCCGACGTCGTCTACGACGGCGGCGGAGCCGACACCTTCCGCTCCTCCCAGCTGGCCCTGCGCCCGCACGGGGTGCACGCCTACTACGGCCCCTTCATGGGCGTGCCCGAGCTGCGGCCCACCGACCTGCCGAACAGCATCCTGCTGACATACCCGGTGGTGCACCACCACGTCCCCACCCGCGAGGCGCTGGTGCGGCGCGCCGGCGAGCTGTTCGACCTCGTCCTGTCGGGCCGGCTCACCCCGCGGATCACCGGCCGCTACCCGCTGGCCGAGGCGGCCCGGGCGCACGCGGACCTGGAGTCCCGGCGCACCACCGGCAAGCTGGTGCTGCTGCCGTGACCGTACCGAAGGGGCAGGTGCCGCCGACCCGCAAGGGCGCCGCGACCAGGCAGCGCATCATCGAGGGCGCCGCCCTGGAGATCCGCGGGACGGGCGTGTTCGCGCTGCGCCTGGAGGACGTGATGGCCCGCACCGCGACCAGCAAGAGTCAGCTGTTCCACTACTTCCCCGGCGGGAAGGACGAACTGCTGCTGGCCGTGGCCCGCCTGGAGGCGGCCCGGGTGCTCGACGCCCAGCAGCCGGAGCTGGACTCCCTCACCTCCCGGGAGGCCTGGTGGCAGTGGCGCGACAAGGTCCTCGCCCGCTACCGCGCGCAGGGCGTCGACTGCCCGCTGCACGTGGCCCTGTCCCAGCTGGGCACGGCCACCGACGCGGGCCGCACGGTGGCCGCCGAGCTGCTGGGGCAGTGGCAGCGCCGGCTCGCCGCGGGCATCCGCCACCTGCGGGACGGCGGGGCGCTCGCCGCCGGCCTGGACGCCGAGCGGGAGGCCGCGGCGCTGCTGGCCGGGGTCCAGGGCGGGGTGCTGATCCTTCTGACCACCGGCTCCACCGACCACCTGGAGGCGGCGCTGGACTCGGGCCTCGCCCGGCTGGGGCTGACGCCGAGGTGAGCCGAGCCGAGCCGGGTTGATACCGGCCTGATACCGGCCTGATGCCGGCCTGACGGAGCGCTCACGGGGAGCCGGCCGGCGGCCCGCCGCGGCCCGTCCAGGGTGACGCAGCGGGGTCGCCCCCGTACGGACGGGCATCGCCCGGGTGTGGAACGGGTCACAGTTCCAGGGCTGTTGGGGGCCGCGGGTGAGAAGGGTCACGCCCGGAGCGCTCCCGCGGCCCGCGGCGGCGGCCGCCCCCGGCAGGACTGGGCGGGCGCCGTTCCGGCACGGGCGAAGGGCCCGTCCGCTTCGGGACCTTGGTCGTGAATCCCCTCGACCTTCGGCCCGGTGGCGGCCCCGCGGGGCCGGGGCAACCGTGGACGGTCGCCCGTTGTGACCGGGCGATGGCGCCGTCCGAGGTGGGCGGCGTCTTCCCCTGCCGTCTACCCGGCGCACGGTGCGCAGTGCGTGCCGTACGCTCCGGAGGACCCCCAGCACATGTCCCAGACCATCGACAACGCCCCGTATACCGCGTTCCACCGCAGGCTGGCCCTGGCCTGTTCGGGCGGACCCCTGCTCGACGGCTACATCCTGAGCATCGTCGGCGTCGCCCTGATCGGGATGCGCCCGGACCTCGGGCTGTCCACCGCCGAGGTCAGCCTGATCGGCGCCGCCGCGCTGGTGGGGATGTTCGTCGGCGGCGCGCTCTTCGGCGTGCTGACCGACAAGATCGGCCGGGAGGTGATGTACACCGCCGACCTGCTCGTGATGGTCGCCTGCTCGGTGCTCTCCTTCTGGGTGGACGCGGTGTGGGCGATCGCCGTGCTGCGCTTCGTGCTCGGCATGGCCGTGGCCGCCGACTACCCCATCGCCACCTCGCTGCTCGCCGAGTGGCTGCCCGCCAGGAAGCGCGGCCGCCTGCTCGGGCAGCAGATCGTCGCCTGGTACGCCGGCTCGGTGCTCGCCTACGTGGTGGGCTACCTGTTCCTGGAGCTGGCCGGGCCGGGCAGCTGGCGGTGGATGCTGGCGAGCTCCACGGTGCTGTGCGTGGTGTTCCTGGTGATCCGGCGCGGCTCGCCGGAGTCCCCGCGCTGGCTCGCCGCCAACGGGCGGGTCGGTGACGCGGTGCGCGTGGTCGAGAAGCACCTCGGGGTCCGGGTCGACGGCCGCGAGCTGATGCCCGATCCGGCCGAACGCGGCCGCCCCGCCGGGCTGCGCCTGCTGATGACCCAGCCCTACCGGCGCCGCACCCTGTTCTGCGGCCTGTTCTTCATGTGCCAGGTCGGCCCGCTGTTCGCGATGCTCACCTTCGGCCCGCAGATCCTCTCCTCCTTCGGCATGCCGGGCGGCACCGTGATGGAGACCCTCGGCACCGGCCTGATCAGCCTGGTCTTCCTGCTCGGCTGCTACCCGGCGCTGCGCCTGATCGACACCCGCGGCCGACGGCCCGTCATCATCTGGTCCTTCGCGCTGATGACCGTCCCGCTGGCGCTGCTGGGCGTGTGGCCCACCGCCCCGGCCGCCGTCGCGCTGCTGGCGCTGTGCGCGTACGCCTTCCTGTGCGGCGGGCCGAACGTGCTCGACTGGACGTACCCCAACGAGCTGTTCCCCACCGAGATCCGCGCCACCGCCGTGGGCGTCGCCACCTCGGTCAGCCGGATCGGCGCGGCCGTCGGCACCTACCTGCTGCCGCTGTCGCTGACCGGGCTCGGCACCGGCCCGACCATGCTGATCGCCGCCGGGACCACCGCCGTCGGCCTGCTGGTCTGCGTCCTGTGGGCCGAGGAGACCCGCGGCACCGCCCTCGGCGCCTCCCCCGCGGCCGCCGCCGGCGCCTCCGGCTCCGCGCCGCGTGCGGCCCGGGCCGCCGTCCCGGCCCAGCGGCTCCCGCAGACGGCGCGCTGACGGCCGCCGCTGCACGCGGCCCCCGCGCCCCGCTTCCGACGGCGCCGCCCGGTTCCCCCGGGCGGCGCCGTCCGGCGTTACGGGATGCCGACTCCCTTTTCCCGCACCACCGACGGCGCCCGCCCGACTCGCACCGGCGGCTCCGGCGGCACCGACCGCACCGACCGCACCGGCGGCACCGTCACGAGCTGCCGACCCCCGCGCCCCGAAGGCGTTCCAGGGTGGCGTGGTAGGCCCGCCACAGGGGGCGCGGGCCGCACCAGGAGTGGGGCGGCAGGAGGTCGTCGCGCTCCACGCCGGCGGGCAACCGGCCGGTGACGGGGGTGACCACACGTCCGCGGTGGTGGGCGAGGTAGGTCCAGAAGCCGACGGCGAGCGGTGCGGCGGCCACGCCCGCGGGGACCGGCCAGGTCTCGCCGGTCTGCGGGTGCCGCGGCACCACGGCGATGTCCGGGAGCGGGCCGGGCAGCGGCAGGCCGGGACCGGCCAGAGCCACGCGCCGGGGAGGGCGCCCGACCGCCCGTCCCGGGGGGAGCAGTTGGTCGAGCAGCGCGTGGAAGGCCTCGGCGAGGGGGCCGCCGGGCAGGACGACGGGCGAGCCGTCCGCGGCGGCGACCAGGTGGGCGAGCACCACGGCCGACTCCGCCTCCCAGCGCGGGTCCCACCGCCCCGTCTCGTCGAACGGCTCGGCGGCGCACCACCATTGGGTGAGCGCCGCCCAGTCCGCGACCGGTCGGGCGGGGCCCGCGGGGACGGGGCGCACCGCGTCCGGCTCCAGCCAGGTGGCCTGCCACAGCGAGCAGTCGTCGATCCTGGTCGCGACCTTCCGGCCGCAGCCGGCGCAGGTGACGTTCGGGCCGTTGCGGCCGTCGATGCCGCAGCAGGCGCCGGGTTCGCGCCGCTGGACGAGGGTGGTGCCGTGGGCGTCGCCGGGGGCGATCACGATCGAGCGGGAGGCGCTGCGAGGGTGGTCGTCGACGGCGTAGGTGCCCGATTCCATGAGGACGGGCATGGGGTGGCCGTTGCCGTAGCCGAAGCCCGCGTAGGCGGGGTACGGGACCCGTGACAGCGGCACGGTCAGTGCGTGTCCGCACCGCCCGCACGCGAAGAACTCCATGCACTCCCCTGTTCCGGCGCCGGGAGCGGTCGTGCGCGGCGCCGGTGGGTGAGTATCGCGGGCCCGGCGGCCGAAGCCAACGGGTTTTCCGCCGGACCCGGGCCCGATCCCGGACCCAACCCCGGGGCCGACCCCGGGGCGGGGCCGGCCCGACGGAGAACCCTTGCAAGTCCCTGCGTGCGCAACTATTGTTTGCGAATGTAAATGCAGCTGCAAAAGTTGCACACCAGCCCTTGATTCGCCTCCGCGTCCTGGCGCCGGCCCGACCCACCGGGAGTCCGACATGAGCACCTCTCTCTTCGCCCCGCTCACCCTGCGGTCGCTGACCGTCCCCAACCGCATCTGGATGCCGGCGATGTGCCAGTACAGCGCCGCCCCGAACGGGGACGCGGCCGGCGTGCCCACCGACTGGCACTTCACCCACCTCGCGGCCCGCGCCGCCGGCGGCACCGGGCTGATCATCACGGAGGCCACCGCGGTCAGCCCCGAAGGACGCATCAGCCCGTACGACCTCGGCATCTGGAACGACGCGCAGGTCACCGCCTTCCGCCGGATCACCGACTTCCTGAAGAGCCAGGGCACCGTCCCCGCCATCCAGCTCGCCCACGCCGGGCGCAAGGCCTCCACCGAGCGCACCTGGATCGACCGCGGACGCCCCGTCACCCCGGACGAGGAGCACGGCTGGACCCCGGTCGGCCCCAGCGCCGACGCCTTCTCCCCCGCCCACACCACCCCGGACGAGCTGACCGAGGAGCAGATCGGCGAGATCGTGCGGCAGTTCGCCGACGCCGCCCGGCGCGCCCTCGACGCCGGCTTCCAGGTCGCCGAGGTCCACGGCGCCCACGGCTACCTGGTCCACCAGTTCCTCTCCCCCGCGTCCAACCACCGCACCGACGGCTACGGCGGCTCCTACGAGGGCCGCATCCGCTTCGCGCTGGAGGTCGTCGACGCCGTCCGCTCGGTGTGGCCCGAGGACCTGCCGGTCTTCTTCCGCGTCTCCGCGACCGACTGGATCACCGAGAACCCGCAGGACGGCCGCGAGGGCTGGACCTCGCAGGACACCGTCCGCCTCGCCAAGGAGCTCCGGGCCCACGGCGTCGACCTGCTCGACGTCTCCACCGGCGGCATCGTCCCCGACGCCCGGATCGAGGCCGGGCCCGGCTTCCAGGTGCCCTTCGCCGAGGCCGTGCGCCGCGAGACCGACCTGCCGGTGGCCGCCGCCGGCCTGATCACCGACCCCGCCCAGGCCCAGGACATCCTCACCGACGGCCGTGCCGACGCCGTCCTGATCGGCCGCGAACTGCTGCGCGACCCCTACTGGGCCCGCCACGCCGCCGCCACCCTCGGCGGCGAGGTCGCCACCCCCGCCCCGTACCACCGCGCCTGACGCCCGCATGCGCGCGTGGGGCGGGGAGCCGATCCGGTCGGCTCCCCGCCCCACGCGGGCACCCGGAGGTGACTCATGCCCCCTGTCGCCGCGAGTCGTCGGCATCCTCGGTGCCCTCGTCGCCCACGGCCGTGGCGTCGCTCAAGTCCTCCACCCTCACCGGCCGTTGGCCGTCGAACACGACCGCGAGGCCGTAGGGGTCGCAGATCGGCAGGCGTCCCTCGGCGAAACGCAGGTGCCACTCGTCGAGGTAGAAGTTGAGCTGCGGGCAGTCCAGTGGGAACTCCGCGACGGGCAGGCCGCGGTAGGGCTGCGCCTGCGCTTCGGTGAGGCCGAAGAAGGCCGGGTCGGCCTCCACCTGCTCGCGCACGAAGCGGATCCCCGTCCCGATGTAGTGGTCGACCCTGCCGAGCACCTCGCCGACCAGGGGAAGGTCGGCCCGGTCGAGGTCGTCGGTGCCTTCGAGCAGGACGGTGGCCTCGACGGGGGCGCCGTACAGCGCGCTCCTCGGCGCCCGGGCCACGCTCCAGACCCTCAGCCCGTCGGGCCCCTGATCGGGGAGCAGCTGTCCGATGCCGCTGCGGAAGACGTTCGAGGACACGGCTGCTCCATCTCGCGAAAGCCCGGGGCCGCGGCCGCCGGGAACGGACGGGCAACGCTACCCCGGTACACGGCGCCGTCCCGCCGGACCGCGTGTCCGCAGGAAATCTTTCGGCCCGGGTAGGGCGGGGTGATGCCATTTCAGGGGGTCGGGGCCGCAAATCTTCCTGTGGAGGTGGAGTTGCGTGGCGGACTTGAGTTGGAGTGCGCTCCAAGTTCTACGGTTCCTTCCGTGGTCGCCGCCGTCGGTGGTCGGCGGCCGGGAAACGGGAGAGGAGCAGCGCAGATGAGCATGTCCGCGAGTGAGGCCGAGGTCCGCCGGGAGCGTTTCGCGCACGGGTCCGAGGTGCTCGACCGGATCGACGGCGAGGCCGGGCGGCGGGTGGTGGAGTCGCTGGGCGAGGTGAGCCCCGAGCTCGGGCACCAGGTGGTCGCGTGGGGGTTCGGGGAGATCTACAGCCGTCCCGGGCTGGCGCCGCGCGAGCGGCAGTTGGTCACCCTGGGCATGCTCACCGCGCTCGGCGGGTGCGAGCCGCAGCTGGAGGTCCACGTCAACGCCTCGCTGAACGTCGGGCTCACGCCGCAGGAGATCGTCGAGGCCCTGCTGCACTCCGCCGTCTACTGCGGGTTCCCGAAGGCGCTGAACGCGACCTTCGTCGCCAAGAAGGTGTTCGGCGAGCGCGGCCTCCTGCCGGTCGTGACGGACGGGCAGGAGGACCGGTCGGTCGGCTGAGCGGCAGTCGGGCCCGTCGGCGTGTCAGGCCGTGGCCGGTGGCGCTTCCTCGGGCAGCAGGTGCCGGCCGAGGTGCGCCGTGAGGAACGCGGCGATCGTCTCCGCATCGGCGGACTCCGCCGGCAGGTCACCCGGGCGGGGCCGGTGGATCCTGATGAGTTCGTCCCTCAACCGGGCGTCGAGGAGCGGCGCCTGGTAGCGGTCGAGGGTCCCGCGGTAGAACAACCAGTCGGAGATCCTGACCGCGGGGCAGCGGCCGGACTGCGGCTCGTCCGACAGGTGGCCCTCGTGCCAGGCGCCGACCTAGACGTAGTGCGCGCGCCTCAGCGCCCCGTCGAGGTTCGGGGTGGGGAGGTCCTTCAGGTTCCAGTAGCTGCGGGCCTCGGCCTCCGGTACGGGTCCCGGGAGTGCGGCGAGCCAGAGACGAAATTCGAGCACCGGAGCAGCTTGGCAGACCTTCACCGGCCCCGCCTGAGCCCGGCCCGCCCGAAAGGCCCCGGGGCGAAACGCGCATGCGCTTCCGTCGGGGCGTCTGCCATCCTCGGGCGCATGCCAGCCCGCAACCGCCGACTGCCGCGCGATCTGTCGTGGCCGCTCACCCCGACCGACATCCGCGCCGTCCTCGGCGCGCAGGAGACGGATGCCGCCGACCTGGACTTCGGCGACCGCCCGTGGGAGGACGGAACCGCGCTGCACGTCGAGTGGGTGCCGCGCCTGCCCGCCAACTACGGCGGCGGCATCCACCCCCGGTGGTGGTCCACGGTACGGATCCGGGTCGCCCCGCTCCCGGCCGTCGAACGGGCCGCGGCCCGACACGTCCTGCGGCAGAGCGCGCTCCCCGAACTCGCGGCCTGGATCACCGCCGCCCGGCACGCACCGCAGACCTGGACCCTGTCCCGGCACAGCCGCTCCTGGCGCCCGGAAGGCGGCGGCACCGCCCACCGCGACGACCACCGGCCGTATCCCTGAACCACCCGCCGAGGGGCAGGAACCGCCCTTTCGTACGGTCGGACCGCACGCATGGTTGCCGTCCCGGATCACGGCCGGTGCCGAGGCCAACGTCCACCTCCTCGCCGAGCGCTCCGCCGGCCGCGGAGGGTCAGCCGTCGGCCCGGTCCGGACGGCGGCGCTGGCGCAGCGAGATGCGGTTGCCGTCCGGGTCCGCCGTCTCGATGCGGACCCCGAATCCGTAGTCCTCCGGCTCCGGCAGGTCGAAGACCACCCCGCGGTCGCGGAACACCCGGAAGTCGGCCCGCAGGTCGTCCGATTCGAGGATGACCGGGCCGGGCGTCCCGTCCGGCCCGTCCGGCCGGCCCGCGGCGGCGGGGTGCGCCCACAGGAGGAGTTCGACCGGGGTGCCGGGGACGCCGACGGTGAGGAAGCGTCCGCCGGGGTTGGGGAAGTCGATGCGCTTCTCCAGGCCGAGTTGCTCCGTGTAGAACGTCAGGGCGCGGTCCTGGTCGGTGACGTAGAGCGTCACGTACATGAGGTCGGTGAGCACGGTGGGGTCCTTCCGGCTGTCGGTCGCTGTCACCTCACCGACGGATCCCGGCCCGGGGATGTGACGGACGGGCGGAGGGATTTTTTTCCGGTCATCCGGCTGCGCGCGGGTCGGGCCGTTCCCGGTCGGCGGCCGGGCCGGGCAGGGCGAGGGTCGCCCGCAGGCCGCCGGCCGGGTCGGGGGCGAGGTGGAGTTCGCCGTGGTGGGCCTCGGTGACGGCGGCGACGATCGCCAGGCCCAGGCCGTGGCCGCGGCGGGCCGGGTCGGTCCCGGCGGTGCGCCCGCGTCCGCGCAGGAACGGTTCGGTGAAGGTGGCCACGGCCTCCTCCGTCAGCCGCGGGCCGGTGTTGGTGACGGTCAGGTGCACCCGGCCGGGCCGTTCGGGGTCGGCCCCGGTGGCGACGGTGACCCGCCCGCCGGCGCCGGGCGGCAGGTTGTGCCGCAGCGCGTTGTGCAGCAGGTTGACGGCCGCCTGGCGCAGCAGGACGGGGTTGCCGGTGGTCGGGGCGGGGCGCAGGTCGGCGGTGAGGGTGACGCCGAAGGCCTCGGCCTCGTCGCGGACGGCGGCCAGCGCCTCGCCGGTGGCGGCGGCGAGGTCGGTGGGGGCGAGGTCGGGCGGGGCGTGGCCGAGGTCGGCGAGCTGGAGCAGGGCCTCGCTGATCTCGATGCCGCGCTGGTTGGTGTCCTGGAGGCGGGTGACGAGGCGGCCCCAGTCCTGGCCGGCCGGGTCGGCGGCGGCGACCTGGAGCATGGTGCGGGTGATCGCCAGCGGGGTGCGCAGTTCGTGGGAGGCGTTGGCGGCGAAGCGCTGCTGGGCCTCGAAGGAGCGCTGGAGGCGCGCCAGCATCTCGTCGAAGGCGTCGGAGAGGTCGGTGAACTCGTCGCGCGGCCCGGTGAGGGCGATGCGGTGTTCCAGGGCCCCGCTCGCGGCGCGGTGGGCGGCGCGGGTGATGTCCTGCAGCGGGCGCAGCACCCGGCCGGCGATCAGCCAGCCGCCGATCAGGCCGACGGCGGTCAGCAGGGCCAAGGCGTAGCCGCTGGCCCTGAGCAGCGAGTCCAGGATCTCCTGGCGGGAGGGGGCGTCGGAGCGGTAGCGCGGGTTGGAGGAGGTGAGGGGGTAGTTGGGGACGTAGCGCATGCCGACGTAGACCACGGCGAGGGAGAGGAGGCCGGCGGTGACGGCGAAGAGGGTGTAGCTGAGGGTCAGGCGCATCCGGGCGGTCAGGCGGCGCGGGCGGTTTCCGGTGCGGCGTCCGCCCGTACGGCGGCCGGGGTCGGAGCCGGGGTCGGAGGGGTCGGAGGGGTCGGAGCCGGGGTCGGGGTTCACCGCGGGGTGCCTTCCTGGCCGGGGTCGGTGGAGGGGTCGGTGAGGCGGTAGCCCACGCCCGGCACGGTCTGGATCACCCACGGGTCGCCGAGGCGTTTGCGCAGGCCGGAGATGGTGATGCGGACGGCGTTGGTGAAGGGGTCGGCGTTCTCGTCCCAGGCGCGTTCCAGCAGGTCCTCGGCGCTGATGACGCCGCCGCGCGCCGCCATCAGGACCTCCAGGACGGCGAACTGCTTGCGGGACAGGCCCACGTAGCGGCCGTCCCGGTAGACCTCCCGGCGGAAGGGGTCCAGGCGCAGCCCGGCGTACTCCAGGACGGGCGGGGCGGCCTGGGCGGGGCGGCGGGCCAGCGAGCGCAGCCGTACGACGAGTTCGGCGAGGTCGAAGGGCTTGGTGAGGTAGTCGTCGGCTCCGAGTTCGAAGCCGGCGACCTTCTCGTTCAGGCGGGCGGCGGCGGTGAGCATCAGCACCCGGCAGCCGAGGCCGCTGCGGACGATGCTGCGGCAGACGTCGTCGCCGTGGGTGCCGGGGATGTCGCGGTCGAGGACGACGACGTCGTAGCTGTGGACGGCCAGGCGCTCCAGCGCCGCGTCGCCGTCGGTGACGATGTCGCAGGCGATCGCCTCCAGCCGCAGGCCCGCCTGGACCGCCTCCGCGAGGTAGATCTCGTCCTCCACCACCAGGACCCGCACGTGCCGTTCTCCCTGCTCTCCGCTGTTCGTACCCATTGGACCCGATGGGACCTATCGAAAACGTATCGGCCTGCGCAGACGTCCTCGCAACACCGTCTCTCCTCCAATGGTCCGGCAACGGACGAGCAACACCGGGAGGCAGGAATGGACACGACGGACACCCCGACGGAGACGGGGACGGGGACGGGTGCCGGCACGGCCACGGGCACGGCGGCGCGCGGCGGACGGCGGCGGCTGGCCGCGGGCGCCGCCGCGACGGCGGTGCTGACCCTGGCCGGGGCGTGCGCCGCCGCCGACCCGCCGGGCGCCGGGGCGGTGCTGCGCACCCTGGCGGCCACCGTCACCGCCTCGCCCGTCACCGCCTCGCCCGTCACGACGGAGGCCGAGGCGGACGGGGAGATCCCGGACGGCAGGACGCTGAGCCCCTCCGACACCGGCTCCCCCGCCGTGGGCAACCTGGACGGGCCGCTGCGCGAGGCCCTGCAGCGGGCGGCCGGCGACGCCCGGGCCCAGGGCATCGAGATGACCGTCACCTCCGGCTGGCGCAGCAAGGCCTACCAGCAGCGGCTGCTGGACCGGGGGGTGGTCAAGTACGGGAGCCTGGAGCAGGCCCGCAAGTTCGTCAACACGCCGGAGAAGTCCGCGCACGTCTCCGGCAAGGCGGTGGACGTCGGGCCGACCAGCGCCGACTACTGGCTGATCCAGAACGGCGCCCGGTACGGGCTGTGCCAGGTGTACGCCAACGAGATCTGGCACTTCGAACTGCTCACCCGGCCGGGCGGGACCTGCCCGGCTCCGCTGCCGGACGCCGCAGGGTGAGGGGGCGCGCCGTGACGTCCTCCGTGCCGTCCGTGCCGTCCTCCGTGCCGCCCGTGCCGTCCGAAACGCCCGCGGAGCCCGGACCGCCGCCCCGGCGGCGGCGACGGGCCGCGCCGACGTGGCCGGCCGGGCCGAGGTGGCCGGCCGCACTGAAGCGGCTCCTCGCGTCGAGGGGGCCGGGCGCATCGGGGCGGGGAGCCGCACCCGCGTGGCGGGCCGTGCCCCGGTGGCGGCGCGGGCGCGTGCCCGCCGCGCTCGGGCTGCTCACCGCGCTCGCCCTGGGCGGCCACCGGCTGGTGCCGGAGCTCGGCGTGGGCCTGGGCAGCCTGTGGGAGAGCGCCCTGCCGTGGAGCGGCCTGGTGGCGGTGGCGGCGCTGCTGTGCGCGGCGCTGCGCCGGGCACCGGCGGCGGCCTGCGCGGGCGGGGTGCTGGTGGCGGTGTGGGCGGTGGTGTTCGGGCCGCTGCTGCTGTCCGGCGGGGCCCCGGCGGGCGGGGCCGGCGGGCCGGGCCTGACGGTGGTCACCCACAACGTGAACGCCGCCAACCGGGACCCGGCCGGCACCGCCCGCGCGCTGCTCGCCGCCGACCCGGACCTCGTCGCGCTGGAGGAGGTCACCGACGCGGCCCTGCCCGCCTACCGGAGCGTGCTGGACCGGGCGCTGCCCCACCACGCCCGCACCGGCACCGTCGCCCTGTGGAGCCGCTACCCGGTGACGGAGTCCCGGCGGCTGATCATCGACCCCGGCTGGAACCGCTCCCTGCGGGCCGAAGTCAGCGCCCCGGGCGGGCCGTTGGCGGTGTACGTCGCCCACCTCGCCTCGGTGCGCACGACCTTCTCCGGCTTCGCCACCGCCCACCGCGACCGCGACATCGCCGCCCTCGCCGGGGCCCTGGACGCCGAACCGCTGCGCCGGGTCGTGCTGCTGGGCGACCTCAACACCGCCGCCGACGACCGCGCCCTGGCCCCGCTGGCCCGCCGTCTCACCCCGGCCCGCGGCGGCTTCGGTTTCAGCTGGCCGGCCGCGTTCCCCCTGGTCCGCATCGACCACGTGCTCACCCGCGGCCTTGCCGCCACCGACACCTGGACCCTCCCCGCCACCCCCAGCGACCACCGCCCGGTGGCGGCGAGGCTGCGGGGGTGACGGCAGGGGCCCGGCGGCCGGGCCGGGACCGTGCCCCCCGGCCCGGTCAGGCGACCAGGCGCAGCCAGGCGGCCGCGAGCGCGGCGTGACCGGCCGGGGTCGGGTGGACGCCGTCCGCGGACCAGTGCTCCGGTCGGGCCGTCGCGCCGAGTTCGGCGAACCTGCCGTCGGCGGCGAGCAGTTGGGCGCCGTACCGGCGGGCGAGCCTGCGCACGGCCTGGATCTTCGGGTCCAGGTCGGCGCGCCACTGCTCGCGTTCCTTCTCGCCGATGAGCACCGCGTCGCCGGCCTCGACGACGCCGCGGATCGGCACGAGGAACGGCTCGACGAGGAGCAGTCGGGTGCCCGCCTCGGCGAGGGGCGCGAGCAGGCGGTCGTAGGTCGCCTCGAAGCACTCCGCGGGGATCGGGTACCCCTCCGGGTCGAGGGTGTGCCAGCCCGTGTCGTTGACCCCGACGAGGATCGACAGCACGTCCGGGCGCGCGTCGAGCACGTCCGTGCGCCAGCGGGCCTCCAGGTCCATCGCCTTGTCGCCGGCGTTCGCGGTGTTCAGCCAGGTCACCGGCCGGTCCGGGTGGCGGTGGCCCCACTCGCCGGCGACGAGCAGCGGGTAGCCGGTTCCGAGGCCGTCCTCGCTCTCCCGGCGCCGGCCGTCGGTGATCGAGTCGCCGGTGAACATCACGGTGCTTCCCGGCCGGATGGTGATCGTCATGTGCGCTCCTCGGAAGAGGTGGGGCAGGTCCTCTTCCAAGGTGCCGGGCCGCACCGTCGGCACACCGACGGCCGTCGGCATTCCGCCGTCATCCGGCTTTCACCATCGCGCATGTGACCTCGCGTCAGCTCGCGGGGACGGCGTCCTTGGGCAGGGTGTGCCAGTTGGTGACGACCGGCTTGTCGACCGGGGTGGTGCCGACGGGGACGCTCACCGGGTTCGGGTCGGGGGTGCCGATGCCGATGATGACGTCGGTGTACTGGACGGCCTGGTTGCCCTTGGTGGTCTTGGCCATGATGCCCGCGTAGGCGGTCTTGGCGCCGCTCAGGGTGATCGACTCCCCGGTGCCGTGCTCGAAGGGCCCGGCCTCGATGCCGCCGGAGCCGAACGCGATGACGGGGTGGGTGCCGGGGAGCGTGCAGGTGATGCCCTGCTTGGCCTTGGCGCTGATCAGGATGTAGCCGCCGGCCTGGCTCTCGGTCTTCGCGGTGAAGTCCAGGTCGTTGGCGCCGCAGGCCTGGCCGTACCCGCTCTTGTCGGCGGCGGGGGCGGAGGGGGCCGGGGAGGACTTGGGCGGGGCGGTCTTCGTCGGCGCGGCCCCGGCCGGGGCGGCCGTGGTGGGCGCGGCGGCGGGTGCCGCGGAGCCGGTGGCCGCGGGGCCGGTGGCGGCGGGAGCGGCGCTCGTGTCGCTGTTGTCCGGTCCGCAGGCCGTGGCGGTGGCGGCGATCGCCGCGACGGCGGCGGCGGTGAGGACGAGGCGGCGCGTGCGCATGGGTTCTCCTGCTGTCGATTTTCGGCGGTGCGTTCTCCGATGCGTGATCACCGTACGCGGGGGTCGTTCACGGGCCGGTGCGGGAAATATCCCGATCCTGTCCCAGAAGGCGCGCGGGGAGGACGGCCGGGCCGGCTCCCCGGGGGGAGCCGGCCCGGCCGCTGAGGCGGGGTCAGGACAGCAGGTCCGCCTGGAGGGTGACGACCTGCCGGAACGGTGCGGTGGGCACGCCGGCGGGGTTGGTCATGGTGACGACGGCGAGGACGTCGGCGGCGGAGAGGTAGGCGACGCGGGCGGTGGGGGCGCCCTTGGAGCCGGCCGCGGTGGACTCCACGGTGGTCAGGCTCATGCCGTCGAGGGTGTCCCAGTCGTCGTGGGGGGTGCTCCTGGTGTCGGCGGCGGCCTTGGGGCGGCCCTTGGAGCGCAGGTCGGCGAAGGCCTCCCAGGACTCCCGCACGGAGCCGAAGCGCAGCAGCCGGATCTGGGTGCGGGTGCCGTCGGAGGCCGTCCACTCCCGGACGGTGGCCGCGCGGCAGGCGTCCTCCAGCAGCAGGACGCGCACCTTGACCGGGTCCTGCTGGTCCTCGGCGAGCGCGTCGCAGGGCACCCACTGGCCGAACCCGGAGCCGGGCGCGGGCGCGCCGGCGGAGGCCGAGGGCGCCGGGGAGGCGGTCGGCGACCCCGAGGCGGTGGGCGACCCCGAGGGGGCGGCACCGGCACCGGGGGCCGGGAAGACGGGCGGGGTCAGCGAACCGCCGGCCTCCTTGGGCGCGGGCAGCAGCAGGTGGCGCAGGTCCGCGTGGTGCAGGGACTTGCCCTTGTCGTCCGGGGCCCCCTTGCCGGCGGGCAGCGGCGGCAGGGTCAGCGGCGCGAAGGTGTAGCGGCCGTCGCTCGCGGTGGCCAGGCCCGGCAGGTCGGTGCGCTCGGGCGCGGTGACGGCCAGGGCGGTGCCGGTGCCGGCGAGGACGAACACCAGGGCGGCGCCGCCCCAGCGCACCGCGGCCTTGCGGCGCAGGGCCCGGCGGGCCTCCCGCTCCGCGAGGACGGCCGGGTCCTCGGGGACGGCGACGGGCGCGGCGAGCGCCGCCAGGAGCGGATCGGGCGCGTTCGCGGGCGCGTTCTGCGGTGCGTTCGCGGGCGCCGGGACGTTCCCGGGCGCGGGCGCGGGCGCCGGGACGTTCCCGGGCGCGGGCGCGGGCGCCGGGACGTTCCCGGGCGCGGGCGCGGGCGCCGGGACGTTCCCGGGCGCGGGCGGCGGGGTGGCGTGGTCGGTCATACGGACGCTCCCGGGCGGGCGAGGCGGTCGAGCTGGGCGGTGAAGAGGGCGACGATCCTGTCCTTGGGCAGCGGTGCCACGCCCTCGGCGCTCATGATCACCAGGAGGTCGCCCTCGGCGGCCGAGCACTCCAGGTAGTCGATCGGCGCGGACGGCGGCGCCGGCATCAGGTAGCAGTGCGCCTCGGGGTGGCCGGGGATCGCCGGGCCGATCCGGAACAGGCCGGTGTCGCCGGTGAAGACCGCGGTGTACTCGTTGATCCGCTGCACTTCCTGCTGGTTGAACTGGCGCAGCTTCAGGCCGATCACCAGGTCGTCCCCGTCGGCGCGGTAGGTGCGCACGCCGGTGGCCTTGACGTGCATGCTCTCCCAGTAGGAGCGCATCTTGTCGCGCTTCTCCTTGGGGAGCTGCTGGAGGTCGGCGTCCAGCTCGGCGGCCAGCTGCTCGCCGCCCAGCTCGGTGTCGTTGCCGTAGCCGCCGTCGTCCGGGCCCGGCTGGTAGCCGGCCGGGACGGGCAGCAGCAGGTCGCGCAGCGAGCCGAAGTGGCTGCCGTTGGACTTGGCGCCGTACGGCGTGGCGGTCGCGGTGGGCGTGGGACCGGTGGACGGGGCGGCGGCGGTGACCGGCGCGGGGTCGTCGTACCGGGTCTTGATGATGCCGACGCCGATGACCACGCCGACCAGCGCGGCCGCGGCGGTCGCGGCGCCCGCGCGCAGCAGGCGGCGGGAGGCGGGACTCGGACCGGCCGGAACGCCGGGTGCGGCGGGATCGACGGGCGCGGCGGGTGCGGCGGGTGCGGCGGGATCGACGGATCCGAGCGGCGGAACGGACCCGCCGGGCGGCACGGACCCGATGGGCGGGCCGGTCAGCGCGGACGGGGCGCCGGGCGCCGGCTCGGGCGCGCCCGGGGCGGCGGCGGTCACGGTGTCGTCGTTCATACCAGCCGCTCCCACTGCCGCTTGGCGAGGTCCTTGAGGGTGTCGGGGTTCACCGGCTGGGGGCCGAAGACCTCGACCTTCATCTCCAGCGGGCCGCGCTTGGCGACGGCCTCGCCGAAGTAGTACTGCTCGTTGCTGTCGGCCCAGTGGTGCGGCGCGGCGTCCACCTTGTAGCCGCCGGGAGCGCCGTCGGCGAACGCCGGCCAGGTGACGGAGCGCACCTGGTCCGCGTGGTCCGCGGTGTACTGGGTCAGCGTGATGCGGTAGCGGACGTCGTCCTTCTTCCAGGCCACCTCGGCCGCGCGGCGGAAGCCGTTGGAGGCGAGGTCCTTGAAGGTGGCGACCTCGTCGCCGTTCTCCTCGGCGAGTTCGCCGATCGACACCCAGCTCGGCTTGTCCGCGAAGTCCGCCCAGGGGGCGCTGCCCTCGGGGGCGGTGATCAGCAGCTTGGTCAGGTCGCCGTCGATGGCCAGCGGCTTGGGCTGTTCGGCGGCGAGGGCGGCCGGGTCGACCGTGCCGGCCGGGTAGGACGGGTGGGCGACCTGGAGCGGCGGCAGCGGCGTGGGCGGGCGCTGGGCCTGCACGGCGTAGCCGATGCCGCCGCCGGCCAGGGTGCCCAGCACCAGGGCGCAGGCGCCCAGCAGCACGGGGCGGGGGCGGCGCGGGGCGCGCGGGGCGGGAGCGGGCTCGGCCGCGAACGGCTCGGCGGGGACGGCGGGGACGGCGGGGTCGCCGTGCTCCGGCGCGACGGGCGCGACGGGCGGGGCGACGGGCGGCGCAGCGGGCGCGGCCGGCAGGGCGGCGGGCGGCGGCGGGACAGCGGCCGCGGACGCGACGGGCGCGGCGGGCGCCGGCTCCGCGGGTTCGGTGGTCACGGAAGTGGCTCCAGAGAAGGGGGAAGAGGAAGGGGTGGCGTCGGGCGGGCGGGCGGTCGGAGCCGGGCTCAGCCGCCGGTGGTGAGCCACTCGCGCTGGCGCTTCATCAGCTCGTTCAGCAGCGCCTTGTCGGGCGTCCCCTTCACGTCGACGTCGACCGTGTACTGCACGTCGCCCTGGCTGGAGATGCCGCTCATCGATCCGGTGTAGGCCTGCTGCTTGGGGGCCTGCAGGTAGCCGTGGCCGCCCGGGTCGCCGTCGATGTCGAACGGGCTCAGCGACTTGACCTCGTAGCCCTTGACGAAGTCGCGTGCCGCCGCGGTGGAGCCGAACTTCAGCAGGGTGACGGTGACTTCGGCCTTGCCGTCGGCGGTCCGGTATGTCCGGGTCGCGCCGCTCCTGTAGCCGTACGAGCCGAGGATGTCCATGATGCCGTCCTGCTTGCCGAAGAGCGCGGCGACGTCGTCGTTGGTCATGGTCATCCCGTCCGCGGGGCCGTAGGACTCGCCGCCGGCCGGGAGGGGGAGCAGGAAGTAGCGCAGGTCGCCCTCGTGCTGGCCGTTCTTGACCGTGCCCTTGACGGTGCTGGCGGGGGCGGGTTCGGCCGGGGCGGCGCTGGGCACCGGGACGGGCGCGGCCGAGGGCGTCGCGGACGCGGTGGCACTCGCGGTGGCACCCGCGCTCGCGCTCGCGGCCACCCTCGACGGGGCGGGGGCGGCGGCGGCCGAGCGGGCGGCGGGTTTGCCGACGGCGACGGTCACCGCGGCGCTGGCCGCGGTGACGGCGAGCAGGCCGGCGGTGGCCAGCGCGACGCCGACGGCGCGCGGCAGCCGGCGCGGGGCCGGCTGCGCCGCGGGCGCGGCGGCGCCGGCCTCGGCGGCGGGCGCGGCGGCATCGGCGACGGCCGGCTCGGCCGGTGCCGGAGGTGCGGCGGCGGCGCCCTCGTTCTCGGGCTCAGGCTCGGGCAAGGAAATCCCCCCAGGAAGAATGCGGAATCCCACGCGCGGGCCCCTCGCGGGCGCCACTGCCCCAGCGGGTTCTCCGGGAATTCCGTCACGCGTGTCGGCAGGAATTATGAGAGGCCGCCGACACCGCTGCCAAAACAGTTAACCGTCACACTTTCCCCCAATGTTCGACGAATCGGACACACCGTGATCGAACCGCAATGGGCGCTGTCCTGCGGTGATGACACTGTGTCGACACATCGATTCGAACACGGCCTCCTCCCGTCCCGGCGGCCCGTGACGATGTCCCGGCCCCGTCACCGCTCGGCACGAAGGCACGCCCGCGGGGTCGGGGCGGCGTCAAGAACGGGCAAGGACGGGGAAAAGGGGGGACGTGCCGTGACGAGGGGGGAAGCCGGCCGCCGGCGGGCGTGGCCGGCCGTGGTGGCGCTCGCGGCGCCGGCCGCCGCCGGAGCACCGGTGGTGTGGGCGTGGTCGCTGGACCGGCCGGTGGGCGCGGGGCCGCTGTGGCTGTGCGCCGCCGCACTGACGGTGGGCGCGGCCGCCTCGGTCCGGCCGGGCCGAGGCGCGGACCGGCGGGCGGGCCGTCGCACGGGAAGCGGTGGTGACGCGGCGGTCCGCGCGTGGGCGGTGGTGCTGCTCGCGGCCGTCTGGGGGGCGGCGTTCGCGACGGCCCAGGCCGTCCACACCGTCCAGGTGCGGGCGCACGAGCCGCGCAGCGTCGCGGCGGCGGTGACGCACTGCCGGGCGACCGGCCAGCGGCCGGTGGAGGGCGGCGGTCTGGGCTCGAAGACGTACGGCTGCACCTACCGTTGGAGCGTGGACGGACAGGAGTTCAGCGAGGAGCGCCCGGTCGACGAGCCCTATCCGGACGGCCATGAGGTCCGGGTCTGGCTGGAGGACGGCGGGCGGATGGTCACCGGCCGCCCGAGTCCGGCGGCGGTCCCGTTCTGGATCGTGCTGGCCCTGCTCGGCCTGGCCGCCGTACCGTACGCCGCCGTCCGCCTGGCCGCTCAGGTCCGGGAGGCGGACCGGTGAGCAGCGGCAGCGGGACCGGCCCGCGGTTCGCCGTCGGCCCCGGGTACGCGCTGTACCAGGGGCCGCTGGCCGACAGCGCCTTCCACCGGCACACCACCTTCCAGGTCGCCGTCGCGGGCGCCGCCCGCACGGTGGCCATCGAGGACGACACCGGGCGGCGCCACCGCGGTCCCGCGCTCGTGGTGCCGCCGATGGTGCGCCACCGGATGGCCCCGACGCGGGAGGTGCTGACCTTCTACGTCGACCCGCACTGCGCCTTCGCCGACCGGCTGCGCACGGGCTGCGGGCAGGGGGTCACCGTCGCCCCGCAGTGGCACGGCCTGACCGAGCGGGAGGTACGGCCGGACGGCGGGCTGCCCGCCACCGGCCTGGATCCGCGGCTGCGTGCGGCCATGGCGGCGCTGGCCGACGGCCAGCAGCCGTTGGAGAGCCTCGCCGCGCGCGTCGGGCTGTCCCCGCAGCGCCTGCGGGCCCTGGCGCGGCGGCAGTTGGGGGTGCCGCTGGCGCGCTGGCGCAGCTGGCAGCGGCTGTCCCGGGCGGCGCTGGCACTCGGCGAGGGGTGCTCGCCGGCGCAGGCGGCGTTCGCGGGCGGGTTCGCCGACCAGGCCCATTTCACGCGGTGGATGCGGGAGTTGACCGGGCTGACGCCCTCGCAGGTGCTGCCCGCGCTGCGCGGGGCGGAGGGCGGGGCCGGGGATACGGCCGGGGGTGCGGCCGCTCAGCCGGGGCGGCGCGCGGTGTAGAGGGACATCGAGCCGGTCACCGTCGCGACGGTGTCCGTCTCGCGCACGCCCTCGAAGCCCGCCTCGGCGATGAGGCGGGGCAGGATGCCGTCGGCGTTGGGCTGGGTGTCCTGCTTCCCGTCGGCGAACTGGACGATCCGGAAGGCCAGGCGCATGGCCGCTGTGCGCTGCCGCCCGTAGTCGGCGATCACCAACTTGCCGCCGGGGCGCAGGGTGCGGTGCATGGCGGCGAGGATCGCCCGCTTCATCGGGACGGGGCACTGGTGGAGCACGAGGCTGGAGACGACGGTGTCGGCCGCTTCGTCGCCGACGACCTCGGCCACCGCGTCGCCCATGCCGGTGCGGAAGTCGGGGTCGGCGCCGGCCGCGGCGGCCTTGCGGCGGGCCAGGCGCAGCACGGCGGGGTCGGGGTCGACGCCGATGACGGTGGCCCGCGGCTCGGCGCGGTGGAGGAGGACGGCGAAGGAGCCGGTGCCGCAGCCGACGTCGACGATGACGTCACCGGGGCGGGGGGCGGCGTGCATGGCCAGCAGGCTGCGCCACAGGCGTTCGCGGGTGAGCGAGACGATGGGGTCGTAGAGGCCGAGGGCGAAGCGTCCGGCGGCGGGGGTGAAGGTGTCGCTCGGTGTCATGGGGCCAGTGTGGGCGGGTGGTTGGGGCGGAGTCTTGAACGAATCGCTCGCCCGCTGAGGTGCCCGCGGGTGCGCGGGAGCCGCTCTTGCCCCAGGTGCCGCCGGGGCGGGCGTCAGGAAGATCCCGAGTTCGCACGGGCCTCGTTCGAGAGTCCTGGACCGTGCCCCACCTGTTCCTTCGCCGGTCTCGACGTCGCGCAGGAAGTCGGCGGGTCCGACTTCCTGCGCACAAGGGGGGCCGTGAGGGCGGCGGGAGCGAGGACAGGCCCACGGCATCACCGAGGTTGCGAACCGCAGCACACAGCACAGCACCGGGCGGCCCCGCGCACTCCGCGGGGCCGCCCGAGAGCTCTTCGGGAACGGTCCGGAAAGTCGCCCGCCCTGATGCCGATGACGAAGGACCGCCGTGCCTCGGCAGTGAAGGCGAGAGCCGGACCGTGAGGATCCCTGCTGTCCCGGACCCGAACCATGCCCGTGACGCCATCGGCCGCCACGACGCAGTGGCCGTGGCCATTGTGTGGGTGCTCCTGCGCCGGACGGCCCCGTGGGGTCGATCGCTCATGTCGGTTCCGGCCACAGTTCCGTGAACGGCCCGATAGCGAACACGCATGAGGACAGGGAAGCACAAGCCTTCTTGCCGACCCGCCGCGGAAGCAGCTCTCTGCGTTCGCAAGTGCGCGTCATGCCTGAACACTTCACCCCTACCAGGCATGCCAGAGCGCATCGTGGCGGTGGTGGACCGGAGGGATGTCCGCACCGTCGGTGTCGTGCCCGGCGCGGTGCAGCCCGCGGATCCGCTGGGCGTCGAGTCGGCCCCGGAGCCGGGCCCGGCTTTCGGCCGTGGCGATCTCGACGGAGAACGAGCCCGTCCTGCAGTCGAGCGCCGTCGACAGCCGGAAGGTGATCCGATGCCGCGTCTTCTTCGGGACAGGGCGACGGCCTTCGCGGGCGGCCCGGCCCAGTTCGGCGTGGGCGTAGCGGAGGTCGTACAGGGACATGGACTCCAATGCGCCCTCCTCGACGCGGAGTTGCCTGGGAGTCGTGCGGACGGTTCGGGACATCAAGAGCCTCCGTGGGGCCCTCCGGACTCTCCGGAGGTACCTACGGCGGGTGCGCATTGGTCAGCACGAATCGGTCCCCCATCGGCCGGGATGATCTACCCGGCAGCACAGTAGTCGCGCGCAGACGTGGGGGCCCGGGCTTTTGCTCACCCCCGTCGCGAGGCCGAGCCGCTCCACACCGGAAAGGCCGGGCGGCCCCGCGAAGCACGCGGGGCCGCCCGGCGGGAAGCGCCTCAGGAGCCGGCCGGGAAGTCACCGGCCTGGACACCCTCGACGAAGGACCGCCAAGCCTCGGAAGTGAAAAGGAGAGCCGGGCCGTGAGGATCCTTGCTGTCCCGGACCGGAACGATGCCGGTGATGCCCTCGGCCACTTCGACACAGTTGTCGTTCGGGTTGCTGGCGCTCGACTTGCGCCAGGTAATGCTGAGTACCTGGGCAACCTCGATGCAATCGCCGCCTTCGCCGCCGCTGTAGCTGCTCTTGCGCCATGTCAGGTCAGCTGCCATGCGGGTGACCTCCCGAAGCCCTCAGCCGGTAGTGGGCTGCCCCGCGCGGTGCGGGGCAGCCCACGGTACTGGGTCAGCTGGTGCCCGAAAAGTCGCCCGCCTGAATGCCGGCAACGAAAGATCGCCATGCCTCAGGGGTGAAGCTCAGGACCGGTCCGTGGAGATCCTTGCTGTCGCGGACGGGGACGATACTGGCGAGGCCATCGGCTATCTCAATGCAGTTGCCCTGGCCGTTGCTGTACGTGCTTTTGCGCCACTTGACGGCGCGAGAATCCCGCTTCACGGGGAGTACTCCTCTGCGACCTTCTTCAACCATGCGATGGACTTCTCCGGCTGGACCGACGACGCCATGAGGCGGTGGAATGCATCCTCGTGACGAGCGATTTCCTGCGGTCGCTCCGAGTAGATGCTGCTGGTGGTGGTCTCGGAGTAGGTCACGCTGCCAGGGATGTCGTCGAAGGAGAGGACGGAGAACGAGGCGCCCATGGCCGCGTGTGCGCCGGCAGAGAACGGCAGGACCTGGATTGTTATGTTGGGCCGCCCATCCGCCATCGCGGCGAGGTGATGCAACTGCTCGGCCATGGTCTGACTGCCGCCGACCGGCCGCCTTATGACCGCCTCTCCAATGATCGCCCAGAGCTGTGGCGGTTGATGGCGATCAAGAATCAGCTGGCGCTCCATCCGCAGTGCGACTCGTCGCTCGACTTCTTCGGCTGATTCGGTTGGATTCATGGACCGGATCACGTGTCGCGCATACGACTCGGTCTGCAGGAGACCTGGGACCAACTCGCACTCGTAGGTTGCGATCCTTGCCGCGTCCGACTCGAAGCCCACGTAGGCGCGGAACCAGTCCGGCAGAGCATCGCCGTACGCATGCCACCACCCCTGCTGACGGCTCTGGCGCGTCAACCCGAGGAAGTGCTTCACCTCGTCGGGTGAAGTGATGCCGTAATGCGCCAGGAGCTTGGCAGCGTCGCGTTCCTGAAGTGGAACCAGGCCGCTCTCGATCCGGCTCAGCTTCGAAGCGGACCAACCCAGCGCGGCTGCCACGTCCTTGGCGTTCAGTTCGCGCGATGCGCGCAAGTTGCCAAGCTCGCCGCCGAGCCTACGTCGCAGCACGGTCGGACTGCCCATGCGTCACACTCCCTGGCTGTTCGCTTCCTTGCATAGTTTGCCACCCCTCCCGAGGGCTCAGTCACGCCCCATGATCATGCAATTGCACGGGCGAAGCAGTTGCATGCAATTGCCTCTGCTAGGGCAATCTACAGGGAGTAGTCCTTCGGGTCGTCTGAGTGACCACGAGTGGTCTACTGCCGGGCATCCCCATGCCTCCGCCCGGCCCCGCATGGCTTCAAACTTCGCTCCTGGAAGGTAACTTCGCCATGTCCTCCCACTCCTCCACCACCTGGCTGCCGCGCAGCCGCCGCGCCCCCTCCGAGGGGCGTTCCCTTCTCGCCTCGTTCCTCGCCTCCGTCCCGAACGGGAACCAGTTCCTCGACTCGGGGCTTCTGATCGTCTCGGAGCTCGTGACCAACGCCCTCCTGCACGGCACGCCGCCGGGGCACCGCATCTACCTCTCCCTCGACCTCGACTTCGACCCGGACTTCACCCCCGACCCCACCTTCCTGCGCATCGAGGTGCACGACGCCCGGCAGGACCGCGAGCCCGTCCTGCGTGCCCTCACCCTCGACGGCGAGGCCGGGCGCGGCCTGCACCTCGTCAAGTCCCTGGCCAAGGAGACGGGTTGCTCCCCGCGTCAACCGATCGGCAAGATCGTCTGGTGCGAGGTGGCCGCGTGAGGGCCGATCACGACATCCGCGTGGAGGTCCCGGGCCACCGCCCGCCCGCCGTCCACACCCTCAGCGACGACGCCCTCGAACGGATCTGGGCCTCGGTTTGCCACCTCCCCATGTCCCGCTTCGAGCACTACGTACTGGAGCGCCGCCTCACCGGCCCCTGCGCCCGGCGCGACATCGTCCGCGACCTCGCCGACGCCCCTGTCCTCACTCTCCCCCTCGGCGACCGCGAGATCCGCATCAGCTGGGCGGCGGACACGGCCCGGTAGCCGTCCCGGCCCGGACTCCACCGCATCGCCGGGCCGCTGCGCCCCGACGGCGGCCGTAGCCACTCCCCCGCGTGAGAAGTCGGCCGACCCGACTTCTCACGCCGAACCACACCAAGGCGCCGCGCCCCGAGTCGGCCCCCGGGTCACAACAACTCCCCACCTCACCACCCGCCCCCATGCGAAACGTCGGCCGGCCCGACTTCCCACGCCAAACCACACCCAAGGCACCCCGCTCGGAACCGCCGCCCCGATCACCACCACCCCCGCCGCACCAACCGCCCCCGCACGAAAAGTCGACTGTTCAAGGGCGGTGAGGCCGACGAGCAGGTGCGCCACCCACCCCCGCGCGAGAAGTCGGCCGGTCCGACTTCTCGCGCCGAACCGCGCCGAGCAGCACTTCGCCGCCGCCCCGGTCAGAGCCACCCCCGCCGGGCCGCCTGCACCCCGGCCTGGAACCGGGTGGTGGCGCCCAGATGCGCCAGCAGGGTGGACACCCGGCGCACCACGGTGCGCCGCCCCAGCCCCAGCCGGCGGGCGATGGCGTCGTCCGTCGCCCCTCCCGCCATCAACGTGAGGATCCGCCGGTCGCGTTCGTCGACCCGCAGGTCGACCTCGGCCATCGACGCGGGCACCGCCAGGCGCCACAGCGTCTCGAACACCGCCGTGAGCGCGTTCAGCAGTCCGGAGGGCCGGATCAGCAGCGACACCACCCCCGGCCCGTCGTCGGCGGGCAGGGTGACGATGGCCAGGTCGTCGTCACCGATGGCGAGTTTGAGCGGCGGCTCGTCCAGGGTGCGGGCCTGCTCACCCGCCTCGATCATCCGCGCCATGTTGGGCCCGACCACCGGATCCTGGAACGCGCAACCCTGATAGATCACGCGGTAGTTGACGCCCGCCGCCATCCGGCGCCGCTGCAGCACCTCCTGGTCGAGGTAGTGGGCGGGGCTGCCGGAGTACGGCGGCACGTCGATGACCCGTAGCTGGTGGCGGGCCGCGAGTTGGAGGCGGCGGCTGGCGGCCAGCACCTCGGCGGGGTCCTCGACCACCTCCAGGGCGCCGTAGCTGCCGGTGTCGCGCCGCGCGAAGCGGTAGAGCCGTTCCAGTTCGGCGCCGGCCCGGCGGGCGGTGGCCTGGCGCAGCGCGTCGTGCTGCAGCACGGCTTCCACCACCCGGGCGGGTGGCAGCGCCTCCCAGGCGTGGTCGCGGTCGTCGGCGCTGTCGGTGGTGTCGAAGGCCACCGCGACGCCCTCGTCTGCGAGGTCGCGCAGGACGGCGAGGACGGCGTCCTCGTCCAGGCCGCTCTCGCGGGCGAGTTCGGGCACGCGGGCCCGTGGCCGGCCGACCAGGCCGTGGTAGACGCGGCCGCGTTCGGAGTCCGGTTCCAGCACGTCGTGCACGACGCCCCCCAGTCATCGTGTCCCGCCACCATGTCATGTCCAGGGCAGGCTCGGGGGAGCCTACCCACCCCTGCGGCGCACATGCGCCAGTGGCCCAGGTGCGCCGCCGGGGGCCCTGGCGTCGGGGTGGGGCCACTGGCAAGAGTTGTCGGCGATCAGTCAGATCGCCGAGGATCACCGAAGACCGCCAAAGGTCGCTGAAGGTCGAGGACGCCCATGCCCCCTGCCCGGCTCCGGCGCGCCCGCGCGGCACTCGCCGCCCTGGCCGCCTGCCTGCTCCCGCTCGCCGCGACGCCCGCGGCCTCCGCCGCCTCCGCACCCGCGGCGCCCGCAGCCCCCGCAGCGGCCGCCGTACGCGCCGAGGCCGCCGTACGGGCCGACGCCGACGCGCCGCCGCCGCTGACCGACGGCTTCGGGCTGACCCAGGTCGGCGCCGCCACCGGCACCGCCACCAACTTCGTCGTCACCGTCACCACGGCGAAGGTCGCCGGGCCGCACACCATCCGCATCCTGCTGCCCGCCGACTACGCGCAGCGGCCGGACAAGCGCTACCCGGTGCTGTACTTCCTGCACGGCGCCTCGGACAACCCGAGCGACCCGGCCCTGGCCTACCCCGCGCTGACCGCCGCCCAGTCGATGATCACCGTCATCCCGGACGGCGGCCTGCGCGGCTGGTACACCGACTGGCTCGACCAGAACACCGCCGCCGGCGCCCAGAACTGGGAGACCTTCCACCTCACCCAGGTCCTGCCGTTCGTCGACGCCAACCTGCGCACCCGCACCGACCGCGCCCACCGGGCCGTCGGCGGGCTGTCCATGGGCGGCTTCGGCGCCCTGCACTACGCCCAGGACCGCCCCGACCTGTTCGGCCAGGTCCTCACCATGTCCGGCGCCAACGACCTCTCCACCGACGAGATGATCATCCGCGGCGCCGTGGTCGCCACCCTCACCAACGCCGGCACCGTGCTCTGCGGCCCCAGCGACGGCCACCCCTGCGGCCTGGACTTCGGCCCCACCGTCTCCAGCGACGCCGTCTTCGGCACCCCGTACCCGGTGTTCAACGCCGACTGGCGCTGGAACGCCGCCGACCCCGTCGCGCGCGCGGGCCTGCTGGAGCACACCGGCATCACCGTCTACACCGGCAACGGCAACAACAACCCCGCCGACATGGAGTTCTGGGCCGAGGGCACCGCCAAGCGCCTCAAGCAGCGCCTGGACGCGCTCGGCCTGCCGTACCGCTACGTCGGCTACGGCGACGGCACCGGCTGGGGCGCCGACTGCCACGGCGGCCACACCCCGGGCTGCTGGGCGCAGGACCTCGCGGACTACGTCCCGCGCCTGGAGGCGGCCTTCGCCGCCGCGCCCTGAGCCCTGGCCCCGCACCTCTCCCCCGACGAAAGGAAACCCCTTGCCCACCACGACCCCCGGCCGTACGGCGCACTGGCTGCGCCTGTTCGCGGCCCTCCTGGTGACCTGTTGCGCCGCCCTGGGCCTGACCGCCGCGCCCGCCCGCGCCGCCGCGGCCACCCCGGAGGCCGCGCCGGCCCCGCTCGCCGCCTGCGCCTCGCCGCAGCAGTGCCTGACCATCAAGTCGCTCAGCAACGGGCGCCAACTCGACGTCCAGAACGGCAACATGGGCGACGGCGCCTACATCGTCACCAACTCCGCCCCCGGCTACCACCAGTCCTGGCGGCTGAACGTCGACCCGTCCGACTCCTCCTTCACCATCGTCAACAACGACACCGGCAAGTGCATCGACCTGGCCTTCTTCACCCCGGCGCTGCGCCAGCAGAGCTGCGCCGGGCAGGCCAGCCAGCGCTGGTACTTCCAGCCCGCGGCGGCCGGCGGCGCGGACTCGTTCATGATCCGCCACGCCGGTGACAACACCTGCCTGGACCTGCTGCTCGGCGGCAACTACGACGACGCCTGGACCGACCAGTACAGCTGCAACGGCACCGTCAACCAGCAGTGGTCCACCGGCTTCGCCCAGGCCGCCCGCAACCTGGCCGTCGACCACGGCGCCAAGCAGTGCCAGAAGGACCCCTCCAGCTGCTCCTGGGCCACGAAGAGCGAGGCCCCGGCCGCGCCGCTGCCGCGCACCTGCGCCTCCGCGGTCTGGTTCAACAACACCAGCAGCGCCGTCCAGCAGTCCTTCGCGGTCACCGACGACAGCGGCTGGTCCAACACCATCGGCGCCGACATGGGCACCCAGATGTCCGCCGGCACCCCCGGCAACGTCCTGACCGGGACGATCAGCTCCTCGCTGAAGTACAGCAACGAATGGCACGGGTCGCGGAGCGTCAACAACAGCGTGACCGTCACCGTCCCGACCCAGCAGTACGGCTGGGTGACGCTCGCCAAGATCGCCCGCAAGGTCACCGGCACCTGGACCTTCGACGCCCACGGCATCCCGTGGACCGCCGAGGACACCGTCACCGTCCCGCTCAGCTCCGACCCCACCGCCGGCGCCACCCTCTACATCGCCAACACCAGCGCGACGTTCAGCAGCTGCTCCTGACACCGCGCCCGCTCCACGGCCGCCGCCCGCGCACCGCGCCGGGCGGCGGCCCCGCGTTTCCGGCCGGTCGGCAGGGCCGTCCGGACGTGCGCCGCCGCGCAACCCGCCGTACAGTGCCCCGGCCCACCCCGCCCGCACGGCCGTGACCTGCGCATTCACCCGAAGCTGCGGGCGGACGGACCTCTGGCTAGCCTGGTCGTCGGGTGGGTGCGAAGCATCGCCGTACCCACCGGCCCCCGGAGGCCCAGCAGCCGGTGCGACCCACAGAGACCCACAAGGACCCACAAGGACCCACAGGGTTTCCGGCGTCATCCGCGGAAGAGCCCGCGCACCTCTCGGACCACCTCACAAGGGACAACCCGCATGAGAGTGACAACCATGTCTCCTGCCAAGCGCATCGCGACCGCGGCCGTCACCGCCGTCCTGCTGGGCGCCACCCCCGGCCTCGCCACGGCCGCCGCTCCGCCGACCGCGCTCCCCTCCCAGCCGACCGGCGAATGGCACCAGTTCAAGATCTACCCGCTCGACCTCCCGGCCAGGAACCTGGACGTCGACAGCGCCGGCAGGGCCGTCGTGGCCGTCGTCGACCCCGAGAGCGCACGCCAGCAGTGGAACCTGAGCAACATCGGCGGGCTGCCGCTCATCGAGAACAGGGCGACGGGCACGTGCCTGACCGCGCCGGACGACACCCTGGACGCCGTCACCGTCCAGACCTGCGACAAGAACAACCCGAACCAGCGGTGGGACGTGCACTACGTGACGTCCGGCCAGGTGGCGATCTCACCGAAGGCCCACCCCCGCCTCGCCCTCACCGGGGGCACCCAGGCCGGCAGCAACAAAGCCCTCCTGCGGACCTACGCGGCGCAGGACAACCAGCAGTGGTCCATGCGCTCCGTGAAGTAGCGGCCCCGTCCCGGGCGGCCCCCGCCCCCGGCAGGCCCTTCGACGCCCGCGGCACGCCCGTGACCTGCGTGTTCCCTCGGAGCTGCGGACGGACCGACCTCTGGCTAGCCTGGTCGGGTGGACACGAAGCACCTCCGTGCCCACCGGGCCCCGGCGGCCGGGCGGCGAGTGGTCCGACCCCTCACCCCACTCCCGGCGCGCCCCACGGCCCCGTGACCCGCAGGGCCTCCGACGTCACCCGCCGAGGAACCCGCACACCTCTCGGACACCCCACAAGGGAAAACACATGAGAGTGACAACCATGTCTCCTGCCAAGCGCATCGCGACCGCGGCCATCACCGCCGTGCTGCTGGGCGGCACGCCCGGCCTGGCGACGGCGGCCACCGGAACGGCCGGCTCCCAGGCCGCGCCGCAGGCGACGCAGCCGTCCAAGCAGACCGACACCTGGAACCAGCTCCGGGTCTGGCCGCGGGGCGACACCACGGCCAGGAACCTGGAGGCCGGCCGCGGCGGCCGGGTCGTCGTGGCCGCCCCCGAGCGCAACAACGACCGCCAGCAGTGGAGCCTGAGCACCGTCGCCGGGAAACAGCTCATCAAGAACAAGGCGACAGGCACCTGCCTGACCGCGCCGAACGGCTCCCGCGGCTCCGTCACGCTCCGGCCCTGCGACCAGAACGACATGAACCAGCAGTGGACCGTGCGGAACGTGGGGCAGGGCAAGGTCAGGATCTCCCCCGCCACCCACCCCGACCTCGCCCTCACCGGCGGCACCAGGCTCGGCAGCGCCGTCGCCCTGCGGATGTACGACGGGGCGCGCTCCCAGCAGTGGAGCACGGTCCCGCCGGGATCCTGATCCCCCGGCCGACCGCCGGCCCGTTCGCCGCGCATGGCCCTGCCCGACCGGTCGGGCAGGGCCATGCGCGGTGAACTCCCCACCATTCAGCGATTTCTGACGCGACGTCAGCCCACCGCAGCCGCCTTGCCGGCCAGGCGGACCAGCGCCTCGCGCGCCGCCAGGCGGCCGGCGGTGCGGAAGGAGTACTCGCGCGAGTCGACCAGGTGCACCACGGTGTGGTGCACCACCAGCGCCAACGCCAGCGGGGTGCCGGGCAGTTGCTCGGACAGCTCCGCATGCACGCCCTCGGCCAGGGCGGCGTGGAAGCGCTCCAGGTCCCCGGGCTCCGGGTCGCCCCGGACGGTGGCGCCCGGGGCGGACTCGACGCGCAGGCCCTCCTCCCAGGGCTCGAAGTCCACGGTGACGATCGCGACGTCGCCCGGGCAGCTCGTCTGGTGGACGTAACGGGCCCGTACGCCGCGGACCGGGCGGGGCGGGAAGGCCTGCTGCTCGGCGGTCACCGGGTCAGGAGTGCTCGATCTCGACGGAGGTGATCACCACGTCCTCGACCGGGCGGTCGGCCTCGGTGGGGGTGGTGGCGATGGCGTCGACCACGGCCTTGGAGGCGGCGTCGGCGACCTGGCCGAAGATGGTGTGCTTGCGGTTGAGGTGGGCGGGGGTGCCCACCGTGATGAAGAACTGCGAGCCGTTGGTGCCCGGGCCGGCGTTGGCCATCGCCAGCAGGTACGGCTTGGTGAAGAACAGCTCCGGGTGGAACTCGTCCGCGAAGGAGTAGCCCGGGCCGCCGGCGCCGGTGCCGGTCGGGTCGCCGCCCTGGATCATGAAGCCCGCGATCACCCGGTGGAAGAGCGTGCCGTCGTAGTACGGTCCCTGGCCCGGCCCGCCGGTGCGCGGGTCGGTGTACTCCCGGGTGCCCTCGGCCAGTTCGGCGAAGTTGCGGACCGTCTTCGGCGCGTGGAACGGGAACAGCTCCAGGCGGATCGGGCCCGCCGTGGTGTGCAGGGTGGCGAACCGGGCAGTGGCCACTGGGTGACTCCTCGGGTACGGCTGGCGGGTGGGGCCCGTGCGGCCCGGTGCGGTGACCTGGGCCGTTCGGCTACCGCATCCTGGCACAGCCTCCGCCCGCACGGCCGAACCGGGTGGGACGATCCGGACGTCAGACGTAACAGGACGTCGGGCGAAAGGCGGGTGGTCGTGATGGTCGGTGCGGTTCTGGTGGGAGTGCTGGTCCTGGTCGTCGCGGGGTGCGGCTGCGTGGTGTGGGCCGACCGCGGCGGGCCGCGCTGGACCCGGGTGGTCGCGGCCCTCACCCTCGGCGCCGGGAAGGCGGTGCGCAGCTACCAGCGCCAGCGGCCCCGCCGGGTGGGGAACGGCGGCGCGGACGGCGGGGACGGCGGGGACGGCGGGGACGGCTGCTGAGCCGCCGGCCGGGGCGGGCGGCGCGGCGGGCCGCTCGGGACGTGGCGCGTCCCCGGCCGCCGGGGGTGTGCGGCGGCCGGGGACGCGAGGGGGTGTCAGCTCTCGGTGGAGCGGCGGCGGGCGGCCACGACCAGCGCCGCGCCCGCGGCGAGGGCCGCGGCGGCGCCGCCGGCCTCCCAGCCGAGCCCGTCG
This sequence comes from Kitasatospora sp. NPDC048715, assembly GCF_043198905.1. Taxonomy (NCBI): domain Bacteria; kingdom Bacillati; phylum Actinomycetota; class Actinomycetes; order Kitasatosporales; family Streptomycetaceae; genus Kitasatospora; species Kitasatospora sp. NPDC048715. Next base: position 316,170 of record NZ_JBICVH010000005.1, read on the forward strand.
GTGCCGGTGGCGGCGAGCGCGCCGGTGCCGGTCGTGGCGCCGGTGCCCGTACGGGTACCGGTCGTGGTGCCCGTGCCCGTACCGGCGCCGGTGCCGGTGCCAGTGCCGGTGCCAGTGCCGGTGCCAGTGGTGGTGGTCTGGGTGAGGCCGGCGGGCTGGACGGTCTGCGGCTGCTGCCCGGACCCGTCGGTGCCCGTACCCGTGCCGTTGCCCGTGCCGGGCTTGGCCGCCGCGGCCTCGTCCTCGGCCCTGGCCTTGGCCCAGCCCTCCTTGAGGAAGGCCAGGATGTCCGCGTAGCTGCCCTCGGAGGCGGCCAGGGCGGCCTTCTTCACCACGGGGCCGCCGGTCTCGATGATCTGGGAGACCTTCACCCGGTTGTCGCTCTCGCGCAGGACGGGCAGCTCGACGGTCAGGAAGCGCCGCACGGCCTCGGCGTTGCCGTCCATGGCCTTCTGGGCGGCCGCGGCGGTGGCCGGGCCGGTCTCCTTGTCGGCGATGATGCGCAGCACCTCGACCCGGTCGTCCTCGAACTGGGCCTTGGCGAAGCCCTCGTTGAGGAAGGCCTCGACGGCCTCGTCGGTGCCGGCGTCCAGCGCCTTGCCGGCGGCCTCGCGCACGGCCCTGCCGCCCTGGCTCATGAGCTGGCTGAGCTTGACCCGGTTGTCGTCGGCGCGCAGCCTGCCCAGCTTGGTGGTCAGGAAGTCGCGCAGCTCGGCGGCGCCGCCCTTGAGGGCCTTCTCGGCGCCTTCGCGCACGCCGCGGCCGGTCTTGGGGTCGGCGAGGAGGGCCTCGACCTTGGCGCGGTCCTCGTCCTCGGCGCGGGCGACGTACTGGCCGGTCTTCAGGAAGTCGAGGATGTCCTGGTAGGTGCCGCGGAGGGCGGCCCTGGCGGCCTTCTGCACGGCCGGGCCGCCAACGGCGTAGATCTGGGAGACCTTGACCTGGTCGTCGATCTGTCGCTGCTCGGCGAGCTCGACCTCCAGGAAGTGCCGCAGCTCGGCGGCGCCGCCCTTGAGGGCCTTCTCGGCCGCCTCGCGCACGCCGAAGCCGCTCGCCGGGTCGGCGAGGATGCGCTGGACCTCGGCGCGGTCGCGCTGCTCCTGTCCGCTGCCGGCCCCGGGGGTGCCGTCCTCGGGGGCGGTGTCCTTGGCGGAGTCCGAGCCGGTGTCGGGACCGGAGAGGCCGATCGGCTTCGGGGCGTCGGAGGCGGAGGCCGTGGACGGGAAGAGGACAGCGGGGGCCAGGACCGCGGCGGCGACGACTGCGGACACCCGGGGCAGCTTCATCGAGAGCAAACCTGCTTCGTGTGAAGGGATCATGAACGACCCACAGCATAGATCCACTTTTACGATCGGCATACCGGATAAGTGCCGACCCTCGACCCGCCCCGACCTGCCCTGACCTGCCCCGATCTGTCCGACCTCCCCTTCCGGCCACCGGGCCGCACCGGCCCGCACCGCGCCCCCTGCCGGTCGGAGGCCGCCGCTAGGCTCTGGCGGATGAGCTTCCACCTGGTCGTCGGACACGGGCCCGCCGGGGCCGCCACCGCCCGCCTGCTGGCCGAACAGGGCCACGAGGTCCGGGTCGCCACCCGCACCGGGCGCCCCGCCGGGCCGGCCGTCCCCGGCGTCGAACACCTCGCCCTGGACGCGAGCGACCCCGCACAGCTGGCACCGGCCGCCCGCGGTGCCGCCGCCGTCCACGGCTGCGCGGCGCCGCCGCTGCCGCAGTGGGCGCGGCTGTGGCCGGCGCTGACCGCCTCGCTGTGCGCGGCGGCCGAGGACAGCGGCGCGGTGCTGGTCATGCTCGGCAACCTGTACGGGTACGGGCCGGTGGCCGGCCCGATGACCGAGGACCTGCCGCTCGCCGCGACCGGCCCCAAGGGGCGGGTACGGGCGGCGGCCTGGGAGCAGGCGCGGGCGCTGCACGAGGCCGGGCGGATCCGGGCGGTGGAGGTGCGGGCCTCGGACTTCTTCGGCCCCGGGGTCACCGACGGCGGCCACCTGGCGGCGCGGGTGATGCCCGGTCTGCTGAAGGGCCGCCCGATCGCCGCCCTCGGCGACCCGGACACCGCGCACAGCTGGACCTACCTGCCGGACGTGGCCCGGGCGATGGCCGAGATCGCCAGCGAGGAGCGGGCCTGGGGCCGGGCCTGGCACGTGCCCACCGCCCCTCCCCTGCCGGTGCGCGCGATGGTCGACCGGCTGGCCGCCGAGGCCGGCGGCGGGCCGGTCGCGGTGCGCCGCCTGCCCGCGGCCGCACTGGCCGTGGCGGGGCTGTTCTCCCCGCTGCTGCGCGAACTGCGGGAGGTGCGCTACCAGTTCGACCGGCCGTTCGTGGTGGACAGCTCCGCGTACGAGGCCGCGTTCGCGGTGCGGGCCACGCCGCTGGAGGAGCAACTGCGGGCGACGGTCGCCTGGTGGCGCGAGCGCGCGCAGCCGTAGCACCGCACGGGCAACCGGCCTGCGCGGGAGTCACCGCGCTCGGCGGCTCCCCGGATCAGCGGCCCGCCGGGCCTCGGGAACGGCTCGAACGGGGCGTACGGGGCGAACGGGGAGGCGAACTCGCCGTCCGCGGCGGCCCGTTCGTCGCGCCTGCGGCGAACACCTCCGGGTCGTCGCCGAACCCGCCCCGGCCCGCTCGGCCCGCTCGGTCCACCCGGGGCACCCGGGGCACCCCGGTCACCCGGCCGTCCGACGGGGGTCCGGGGGTGACACCGCCCGCAGCGAGTAGAGAACCGGGAGGTAGGAGTCGCCGAACGGGAACCGGTAGATGCCGTCGGGCCCCTGGGGCAGGATGCGGCGTGCGTCGAACGCGGCCTCGGTGTGTTCGGCGAGCCGGTCCACGATCAGTCCCGCTCCGGCGGCCGCCGTCACGATCTCGCCCACCGAATGCGGGTACTGCACCACTTCCTGCGCGGCCATCGGCAGGTCCGGGTCGGCGTACGTACCCGTCACGGCCTCGCACCGGGGCTCCCCGCCGCCGTAGGGCCAGTCGGCCACGAACGGCTCGTAGCTCGCCAGGGTCTGGAACGCCGGATGCAGGTCGACCAGCACCAGCCTGCCACCGGGCCGCAGTGCCATCGCCGCACCGCGCATCCACGCGTCGAGGTCACCGATCCAGCACAGCACCCCGTAGGTGGCGATCACGAGGTCGAACCCGTCCGCCAGGCGGGACGGCAGGTTCTGCGTGTCCGCCTCGATGAAATCGGCCACCAGAGCTGCGCGCCCGGCCAGTTCACGCGCCCGGGCGATCGCCGCCGGCGAGAAGTCGACCCCGGTCACCCGGGCTCCCAGACGGGCCCAGCTCAGGGTGTCCATGCCGAAGTGGCACTGCAGATGCAGCACGTCCCGACCGGCCACCTCACCGGCCAGCTCCCGTTCGATCCCGTGGAGCGTCTGCCGCCCGGCCAGGAACGCATCGACGTCGTAGAACGCGTCGTCGGGGGTCGTCCCGTGCGCCACGGCCCGGGCGTCCCAGAGGGCGCGGTTCGCGGCGAGCCCGTCGTCGAGCGACTTTCCGTTCATGTCCGCAGTCTGGCAGGGCCCTTCCGCGGATCACCGCGCGGGCGGCGCGGCGGCGCAGCGGCGGGGCGCGCCCGGGCCGGAGCCGGGTCCGGGGCCGGGACCGTTCGAGTTCGGCCGGTGGAACCACCCGTGAGAGCATCGGCCGGTGCGCAGACTGACGGTACTGGGGACGTGCGGCGCCTGGCCCGAGGCCGGGCGGAGCGCCAGCGGGTTCCTGCTGGAGTACGACGGGTTCCGGCTGGTGCTGGACCTCGGCTACGCGACGTTCCCGCGGTTGTTGGAGCACTGTGCCGCCGGGCACGTCGACGCCGTGGTGATCACTCATGAGCACCCCGACCATTGCGCCGACCTCAGTCCCCTGTGCCGCGCACGCTACTTCGCGCAGGAGCGGGGCGCCCGCCTGCCCCTGTACTGCACCCCCGGGGTGATCGGCCGGGTGCAGGCGATGGAACCGACCGAGGACCTGCTCGACGTCTTCGACGTGCACGCGCTTCCTTCGAGCCACCGGGTGGGGCCGTTCCGGCTCGATGCCGCGCTGCTGCCGCATCACGTCCCGCACGCAGGGGTGCGGTTGACCGCGCCGGGTCTGACCCTCGCCTACAGCGGCGACGCGGGAGCGGACCCCGCCCTGGCCCGGCTGGCCGCGGGAGCGGATCTGTTCATCGCCGGAGCCACCCTGCAGGGCCCGTCCGCCGACGGCGGCGACCCCCACCTGATGAGCGCCGCGGAGGCCGGGACGTGGGCGACCCGTTCCGGGGCCGAGCGCCTGCTCCTCACCCACTTCTGGCCCGGCAGCGACCGCACGCATTCGACCGCCGAGGCCCGGAGCCGGTTCTCGGGCGAGGTGATCGCGGCCGAGGAGGGCATGGTGCTCCCGTTGTAGCCAGTGCTCTGACCGAGAACGTTCACCGGGTTGGCGGCGGTGGGACCGGAACCGGTTGGATGAGACGGACATCCAACGGGTTGGGGGCGTGGTGGCGGAGCCGGTCAAGGTCAGGAGGCTGACCGACCAGGCGGGCCAGCAGTTGCAACGGATCGTGCGCCGGGGCAGCTGCGGCAGTTCACGCTCGCCGACTCGAACCATCCGAACCGCACGGTCCGGACCCGCGCTCTGCACGCCTACCTGCGCTGGCGCAACGCGAACGCCCGCCACCCCGAAGACCTAGACCGGCACGCGGACGAAACCCTCGGTCCAGTGGTCCTCATCGATGTCGTACTCTCCGATCTGGAAGCAGTCCGGCTCGTCGGCGAAGCCCGGTAGAAGACGCGCGCGGCGCATCCGCTCCTCGGCCACGGCCTCGGAGGAGTAGATGCCGAGCAGCTTGACGTCGTCGCCGTCCTGCTCGTCGATGAACACGTCCCCGTCGTCGAGGTGAATCGTCTCGTCGTTGGGCCCGGCTTCGTTCCGGTGGCTGATGTGCCAGAGGGGATAGACCTTCACGGGCGCAGGCTATCCCGGGCCCAACCGGCGCCCCCGCCGGGCGGCGTTGTCGCAGGTGGGGCCTAAGGTGCGGGGCATGAACGTTCCCGAGGTCATACCGATCCGCCACGAGCCCGACTACCGCACGGACACCATCGGGCGGTGCGAGGGCGGCCAGTTCTACGCGACCGTCGTCGCGGCGTTCCCCGAGGGCTGGAGCGGCGACGACTGGCAGGCCGTGAAGCGCTGGCACGCCGTGCTGCACCGGTTCGACGAGGCCGGCCGCCACCTGGGCTCGCGCATCGAGTCCACCGGCACGACGGCGGACGGCGAGCGGCAGGCGGTCGACGCGGCCGCGCTGCTGCTGGAGCAGTGGCTGGACGCCCTGCCGGGGCGGCACTACCAGGACATCGCCATCGCCCCCTTCGAGGTCCGCTTCGAGGGCGCCCTGTTCGGCCTGGTCCTGGAGGTGGACGAGGACGAGGAGGACGAGGAGGACCGCGTGCACCTGGAGCTCTACCCGGACGGCCTGGGCTTCTTCGCCCCGTGGGACGGCTGCTACGACACCTGAGCGGCGGCGGCCCGCGCGGCCCGTTCCTCGCTAGGCTCGGCGGTGCCGGGGGCCGCGAGGTCCCGGGGTCTCCTGCGGGAAGGCGGGTGCGCGCATGCTCGGGTACGACGCGGACGGGTTCGTGCGGGACGGGGTGCCGCACCGGGTGGTGGCCGGGGCGGTGCACTACTTCCGGGTGCACCCCGAGCTGTGGGAGGACCGGCTGCGGCGGGTGCGGGCGCTGGGCGTGAACACCGTGGACACCTACGTCCCGTGGAACTTCCACGAACTGCCCGACGGCACGGTGGACTTCACCGGCTGGCGGGACGTGGCGCGCTTCGTGCGCCTGGCCGCCGGCCTGGGGCTGGACGTGATCCTGCGCCCGGGCCCGTACATCTGTGCGGAGTGGGAGTTCGGCGGGCTGCCGGCCCGGCTGCTGGCGGTGGACGGGCTGCGGCTGCGCTGCGCGGACCCGGCGTACCTGGCCGAGGTGGACGGCTGGTTCGACGCGCTGGTGCCCGAGCTGCTGCCGCTGCTGGCGAGCCGGGGCGGGCCGGTGGTGGCGATGCAGGTGGAGAACGAGTACGGCAGCTACGGCGACGACGCCGCCTACCTCGCCCACCTGCGCGACGGCCTGGTGCGGCGCGGGGTGGACTGCCTGCTGTTCACCACCGACGGCGCCCACGACACCATGCAGCAGGGCGGCACGGTCCCGGGCCTCCTCGCCACCGCCACCTTCGGTTCGCGTGCCCCCGAGCGCCTCGCGGTGCTCCGCCGCCACCAGGGCGAAGGCCCGCTGACCGCCATGGAGTTCTGGATCGGCTGGTTCGACCAGTGGGGCCTGCCGCACCACGTCCGCGACCCGAAGGAGACCGCCGCCTCGCTGGACGAACTGCTGGCCACCGGCGCCTCCGTCAGCCTCTACATGGCGCACGGCGGCACCAGCTTCGGCCTGTGGTCCGGCGCCAACCACTCCGGCACCCACCCGCTGGACGCCGGCTACGAGCCGACCGTCACCAGCTACGACTACGACGCGCCGATCGGCGAGGCCGGCGAGCTGACCGAGAAGTTCCACGCCCTGCGCGAGGTCATCGGCCGCCACCTGCCCCTGCCGGACGGCGAACTGCCCGACCCCCCGCCGCGGGTGGCGCCGCAGCGCCTGGAGCGGGCCGACGGGCGCACGCCCCTGGCGCAGGCCCTGGACGCGCTGTCGCGGCCGCGTCGGCATGCGGCGCCGCTGCCGATGGAGCGGCTCGGACAGGACCGCGGCCTGATCCACTACCGCACCCGCGTACCGGGCCCGCGCCCCGAACTGCCGCTGCGCATCGACGGGTTGGCCGACCGGGCGCAGGTGTTCGCGGACGGGCGCCCGCTCGGGGTGCTGGAGCGCAACTCCCCCGGCGCGACCCTGCCGCTGGCCACCGGGCCCGACGGGGTGGTGCTGGACATCCTGGTCGAGGCGCTGGGGCGGGTGAACTACGGCCCGCAGATGGACGACCGCAAGGGCATCACCCGCGGCGTCTCGCACGGCCACCAGCGGCTCTTCGACTGGCAGATCCGGCCGCTGCCGCTGACCGATCTGTCCGCACTGCGCTTCACGGACGACGTCGAGGCCCGCGACGGCGAGCCGGGCGACGGCGAGCCGGCCTTCCACCGCTTCACCGCCGAACTCCCCTCCCCCGCCGACGCGTTCCTCGCCCTGCCCGACTGGGGCCGCGGACTGCTGTGGCTCAACGGCTTCCTGCTCGGCCGCCACTGCGCCGCCGGCCCCCAGCGCACTCTCTACGCCCCCGCCCCGCTGTGGCGGCCCGGCGCCAACGAACTGGTCGTCCTGGAACTCGAACGCCACGGCACCGCACTGGAGTTGCGCGCCCGACCGGACCTCGGCCCGGTCACGGCCGCGCCCAGCTCCGAGTACTGACCGGCCGGGTAAGCCCCCCGCGCACAGGAATCCCCCGGCCTCTCTCCGGCACCACCGGCCGCGGGGGTCAGGCGTCGAAGCGATGGGCGAACGGGCGCCCGGGGCACGCGCGACACTCGAACAGGTACACACCGCCCAGGTCTCCGAGACTCAGGTCCGTTCCCTCCCACCGGACGTCGCGGTCCTCGACCGGAGTCCACGCCTGCCTGCAGTCGTGCTCCTCGGTGCTCCTCACGGTCAGCAGATGGTCCATCGTCGTCCGGCAGGCCGGGCACACCGGCCACTGCGGGTACTGGCTCCAGCCGGGGAACCCACCCAGCTTGACGCCCGGCGCGGTGGACAGGTGGAACTGGTAGTCCCAGCCCGTCCCTCTCTCCACCTGCTCGAAGCGGTCCTCCAGGGCGTCCCAGATCTCGTACGGCAGGTCCCAACTCGGGTACTCCGTCACCCGCTCCGGATGGACGACGCACGGCCGCGGCACCTGCCCGTACGCGGCGTCCGCCGGCACCGGCGGCGCGGGCCGCACCTCCCCGACCTCCCGCACGGACCGCCAGCAGACCTGCGGCACGACCCACTGGCCGTCGTGGCGCAGCGGGCACCAGAGCACCTGGAGCAGGTCCCGTTCCTCCGGGAAGGGCACGAGGTCCAGCACGTCCCGGCGGTGGATCTGGACGACCGCGACCATCGGCGACCCGGGGTGCTCCGGGCACTCCGGCCACGGCTCCGACGCCGGCCAGAGCAGCGGGCCGCCCACCGAGCTGTCGCGGCACGTCGGCTCGCCCCGACGTGGATGCAGCCTCACGGCCTCCCGGCGGAACGGGGCCACCTCGGGAAACAGCTCTTCGACGTTCAGGGGGCGCGGCGGGGTTCTACGGGTCACGCGTGGACGGTACCGGGGAGCACGGCCCGGGCGCACCGGAGATTCGCCCCGGCGGCCGGCGCGGGAAGTCGGGCCTGCCGGATTCCCGCGCCGCTCAGGGCCCGATCAGGCGCAGCGAGGCCCACAGGGCCAGGACGGCGGCGGTGAGGGTGGCGGGGACGGCGAGCAGGCCCAGGCGGGTGAACTCGCGCAGTTCCACCGGTACTCCGCGGTCGCGGACGATGCCGCGCCACAGCAGGGTGGCCAGCGAGCCGGCGTAGCTGAGGTTGGGGCCGATGTTCACCCCGAGCAGGACCGCGAGGACGGCGCCGGGCCCGGCCGGGGCGGCCAGCGGCACCAGGGCGAGGGTGGCGGGCAGGTTGTTGATGACGTTGGCGAGGCCGGCGGCCAGGGCGGCGGTGGCGAGCAGGGCGGGCAGGGCGGTGCCGTCGGGGACGAGGTGGGCCAGGCCGGCGGCCAGGCCGTTGTCGACGACCGCGCGCACCACGATGCCCAGGGCGAGGACGAACGCCAGGAACGGCAGGGCGGCCGAGCGCACCACCGTCGCGGGGGTGGCGTGGCCGCGGGCCAGGGCGCGCGCGGCCAGGACGGTGGCGCCGGCGGCCGCCGCCCAGGCCGGGTCGATGTCGAGTGCGGAGGCGAGGACGAACCCGGCGAGCGTGCAGCCGACGGTGGCCAGGGCGAACAGCGGCATGGCGGGGGCCGGTCCGGTCTCGGGCGCCGCGGTGGGGGCGGCGTCCAGGTCGGCGGCGAAGAAGCGGCGCAGCACCAGGTACTCGACGCCGACCGCCGCCAGCCACGGCAGTGTCATCAGGGCGGCGAAGCGGCCGAAGCTCAGGCCGCTGGCGGTGAAGGCGAGCAGGTTGGTCAGGTTGGAGACCGGCAGCAGCAGCGAGGCCGTGTTCGACAGGTGGGCGCAGGCGTACAGGTGCGGCCCGGGCCGGGTGCCCAGGCGGGCGGTGGTGGCGAGGACGACGGGGGTGAGGAGTACGACGGTGGCGTCCAGGCTGAGCACCGCGGTGACCAGGGAGGCGACGGTGAACACCTGGACCAGCAGTCGGCGCGGGCGGCCGGCGGCGCTGCGTGCCATCCAGGCCCCGCAGGCGCGGAACAGCCCCTCGTCGTCGCAGAGTTTGGCCAGGACCAGGACGGCGGCCAGGAAGCCGATCACTGGTCCGAGGCGGGCGGCCTCGGCCGTGGCGTGCTCCAGCGGGACGGCGCCGGTCGCCACCAGCAGGGCGGCGGCCGGCACCGCGGCGGCGGCCTCCGGCCAGCCCCAGGGGCGGGCGACGGCGCAGACCAGGACGAGTATCAGCAGGCCTGCGGACAGGGCTTCGGCGCAGGCGGTGTTCAGGGGGTGCTCCTCGGGGGCCGGGACGGGTGTCCGTGCGGTGGGCGGTGCTCGGGCCCGGTTCGCGGCCCGGCGCAGCATGCCACACGGGTGGCCTGCGGGCGCCGGGCGGGTCGGCGCGCCCGGGTCGGCCCGCCCGGGTCCGTCGTGCCCAAGCGACCCCTGCGCCCGTCCCCCGGCCCCCGGATCAGGTCAGGTCAGGTCAGTCCCACCAGAAGGACCACTGGTGGGCGCCGACCAGTCCCTCGGCGTACGCGGTGAGGCTGCCGGAGCCCTGGAAGACCAGGTCGGGGCAGAAGGCGGTGTGCTCGGCGGCCAGCGGGAGCGCCTCGGCGAGCGTGGCGGGCGGCACGGGGACGCTCAGCTCCAGGGTGTCGAAGCCGACTTCGACGACCTGGGCGCCGAAGCGGCGTTCCCAGTCGGCGAGCACGGTGGCGATCCTGGCGATGTCGTCGTGGTTGGTGGGGCCGCTCCAGCCGCACACCGCGAGGGCCTGGGCGCCGCTGTCGGCCCGCACCAGGCCGAGGCGGGCGTCCTTGACGGACCGCAGCACCTCGGCCAGTTCCCGGGCCTCGGTGCCGGCGGCGCCGTCGGGGACGGTGGTGGCGGGGGCGGGGCCGGGCCAGGTGCGGCCGTAGGGGGCGAGGGTTTCGTCCAGGATCCCGGCGTCCTCGCTCACCTCCCCGTCCTCGTCCCCGTCGACCTGCTTCCACCAGGTGGCCAGCAGGGCGGCCGGGTCGTAGAGGTCGGGTACGGCGGCGTCGACCGGGTACAGCTCGCCGGACAGCCAGGGCCGGTAGTCGGGGCCGGCGGGGTCCAGCGGGGTGAGCAGCAGCGGCCACAGCCCGGTCTGCGGGTGGGCGCGGTGCAGTTGGCGCCAGAGCCCGGCGGGGGCGGGGGCGTCGCTGATCCACAGCAGCGGCTGGGGCCCGTCGTCCGCGGTGACCGTACGGCCGGGCGGCAGGTCGACGGGCAGGTCGACGGGCAGGGCGGCGAGGGCGGCGACGAGGTCCAGGTGCTCGGTCATGCGGCTCACCGTAGGGGCGGGCACCGACAACGGGCGGGGCGCGAGAAGTCGGCCCCCGCCGACTTCTCGCGCGGCGCCCCCGGCCGGCGCCCCCCGTCCACGACACCTCAGGACCAGGGCAGCCCCGCCCGCGTACGCCAGTACGCCCCGGCCGGCTCGGCCATGGCGCCGAGGGCGGCGAGGTCCTCGGGGGTCGGGCGGAGGCCGGTGGCGGCGAGGTTGGAGGCGAGCTGGCCGGGGGTGGCGGCGCCGGAGAGGACGATGTCGGCCCAGGGCTGGGCGGTGGCCGCGGCGAGGGCGAGGGCGTCGGGGGTGGCGGCGGTGCGGTCGGCGAGGGTGCGCAGCGGGGCGGTGTCGGGGCCGGTGGCGTTGCGGCCGGCGAGGCGGCCGTTGGCCATGCCCTCCTTGACGACGACGAGCCATCCGGCCGCGTGGGCTTCGGCGAGGGCGGGGGCGGCGGAGGTCTCCAGCAGGTTCCAGGTGGCCTGGACGGCGGTGAACAGCGGTCGGCCGTCCGTGGTGACGGCGAGGGCGCGGCGGATGGTGTCGGCCTGGGCGGGGCCGCTGGTGGACAGGCCCACCCGGACGCCTTCGGCGGCGAGGCCGGCGAGGCGCCGGTGCAGGGCGGGGTCGGTGAGGGCGGGGCTGTCGGGGGTGACGGAGTGGACGAGGTAGACGTCGAGGTGGTCGCCGAGCAGGGTGCGGGTCTCGTGGATCTGGCGGTCGTAGACGGCGGTGGAGTGCTCCTTGACCTCGTGCGCGGCGACTCCGTCGGTCTGCCAGTCGGCGGTGTAGGTGTAGCCCCATTTGCTGCCGACCGTCACCTCGGCCGCGGCCTCGGGGTGTTCGGCGAGCCACTGGCCGAGGAACTCCTCGGCGCGGCCGTAGGAGCGGGCGGTGTCGAGGTAGCGCACGCCGGCGGCGTACGCGGCGTCGAGCAGGGTGTGGGTGCGTTCGCGCAGGGCGTCGACGGTGCGTTCGGCGGGCAGGTCGGCGTCGCGCCCGAGGTTGATGTAGCCGGGCCGGCCGACGGCCGCCGTGCCCAGGCCGAGGCGCGCGGGGCGCGCGGCGGCGGGGGCGGGGATCGCGGTGGCGGCGGGGTCGGTCGGCATGGCGGGCTCTCCTCGGGCGCGACGGTTCTCACCTGGGACTTTAGCCGCGCGGTGGGGTCGGGGCGTCAGCCGGCGGCGAGGGTGCCGCTGATCCAGGGGGCGTAGGCGGGCACGTCGGTGTACAGGCCGGGGCCGCCCGCGCAGGGCACGCCGGGGGCGCCGGGGCCGGAGGTGGTGCCGACGAGTTCCCAGCGGCCGCCGCGGCCGCGCTGGATCTGGGGGCCGCCGGAGTCTCCGAAGCAGGCCATGGCCCGGGGCACCTGGCTGAGCGTGCACAGGCGGGTGGGGTCGGCCCAGCCGGGGGCGCAGTCGGTGGTGGCGCCGATGCGGGTGGGCAGTTCCTGGAGGCGGTCGGGGAAGACCATCCGCTGGTAGTCGGTGGTGTCGACGACGGTGCCGAAGCCGAGCAGCCGGGTGGGGGTGCCGGGGCTGCCGGGGTGTTCGGCGACGCGGACGGGCTGCTGGGGGGCGGGGCGGTCCAGGCGGACCAGGGCCAGGTCGTTCCGGTTGGGGCGGGTGGCGCCGTCGCCGAACTCGAAGCCGGGGTGGACGACGACGCGGTCGACCTTGCGCACGGTGCCGCCGCTGTCGCGGTGGGCGCTGCCGATGCGCACGGTGCCCTTGAGGGTGACGCCGGTGTCCTCGGTGCCGACCACGCAGTGGGCGGCGGTCAGCACCCACTGGCGGTCGATCAGGGTGGCGCCGCAGGCTCCGTCGGCCAGTTGCTCGGCGCTCAGCGGGAGGGTGGCCATGAAGGGGTAGCGCTCGGTGGAGTCGCGGCCGTTGACGATGGCCGAGGCGCTCGTGCTCATGGCGGTGGCGCCGAGCGCGGCGGCCAGGGCGGTGACGGCGGCGGCCCGGGCGGTGATGCGGGCGGTGGTGCGGACGGTCGTACGGAAGGGCACGGGTGACGGCCTTTCGGTTCGGCTGGTGCTGACGGCTCCAGCCAACCCGGCGCCGGCCCGCCGGAACACCCGGCCAGCGGGCCACCTTGACCTGGGGGTATCCCCCGCTCGCGCCGTCGGGCTACCAGGCGGGCCGCCCGCTCTCCCGCGGCGACACCGACGGCGCCGCGGGGGCGGTGCCGCGCTCAGGGGCGGTGCGTTCGCATTCGCGTTCGCGCTCGGGCCCGGTCGCGGGCCCGACCTCGGGCCAGCCCGAGGAGGAGGTGCGGACGGCCTGGACGGGCGCGGCGATCGGCGCCTCCAGCGGACGGGCGGCGCGCACCGGCGCGGCGGTCCGGGTGACGGCCTGGGTGACGGCCGGAGTGACGGCCTGGTCCAGGCGCAGCACGAAGTTGACGTAGTCGAGCGGCTTGCCCGGCCAGTGGCAGTCGTTGCTGGTGAGCAACTGGCTGCGCAGGCCGCCGTGTTCGGTGACCGGTCCGGGGGTGGTGCGCAGGTTGGGCTGCCAGCTGCGGCCCCACAGGTGGTGTTCCAGGGACAGCGTCCAGCTCTCCTCGTCCACCTCGATGGTGGCGCCGACCCGCCCGGGCAGCACCCGCAGCCCGTACGCGCCGCGCACGACGGCCCGCTGGTCGAAGTCGGCGCTCCTGCCGACGACGGTGATCCGCCATGCTCCGTGGAACCTGAGCACGCCTGCCTCCTGACGCCGCGGCGCCCGCTCCGGCAGAGGGCGCCCCTTCCACGTCTACGGCCCCGACCCGGCCCCCGGCTCAACGGCGGGGCGGGCGGGGCCCCGGCCCGTGACGGCCGCCGCGATCCGTCGGGCGGCCTGGGCGGGCGTGAGGTGGGTGGTGTCGAGGACCTCGGCCTCGGCGTGCAGCCAGGTGCGGGCCGCCTCGGCGTAGGGTTCGAGGTGCCTGAGGCGGAAGGAGGAGGGGCCGAGGACGGTGTCCCCCTCGATCCGTCCGCGGAGGGTCTCCTGGTCGGCGTGGAGGACGAAGTGCCGTACCGGGATGGCGTGTCGGGCGAGGCCCGCACTGATCTCCCGCCAGTACCGCTCGACCAGGACGGTCATGGGCATCACCAGGGTGCCGCCGGTGTAGTCGAGTACCCGGTGGGCGGTCTCGACCACGAGCTGCCGCCACGGCGGCCAGTGCTGGAAGTTGTCCGTCCGGGGCAGCCCCGGCGTGATGTCCATGAGGGTCTCGCCGACCTTCTCGGCGTCGAACACCCGCGCATCCGGAATCAGTGGCGGCAGGAGTGCGCCGGTCGTCGTCTTGCCCGCGCCGTGGGTGCCGTTGAGCCATACGATCACGGCTCGATGCTAGTCCCGCTCGGGGCCCTGGGGGCGCGGGGCGCCCGCCACGCGGCGCTCGCCGCCGTTGCGCTCCTGCCAGAGGCGGTACACCTCGACGGCGTCCTCGCGCGGTTCGTGGCGCATCGGCAGCCTGCGCTCCTGCCACGGCTTGGCGAACTCGTCGTAGAAGGTGCCCAGTTCGAAGTACTTGCGGTCGTCGACGTAGTGGGGCTCGTAGGCGTCGCGGGTGGTGAGGAAGACGACCTCGTCGGGCGAGCAGTAGTAGAGCGAGCCCAGGCACATCGGGCAGGGGTGGGCGAGCACGTAGACGGTGGTGCCGGTCAGGTGCTCGGTGCCGAGCCTGGTGCAGGCCTCGCGGATGGCGAGGATCTCCGCGTGGGCGGTGGGGTCGCCGGTCTGGGCGACCCTGTTGGGGCTCTCCGCGAGGATCTCGCCGTCCTTGACGATGACGGTCGCGAACGGGCGGCCGCCCTCGGTGACGTTCTGGCGGGCGATGTCGATGGTGCGCTGGACGAAGTCCATCAGGGCCTCCGGGGCGGGAGCGGGGGGAAGGGGCCGGGGGAAGGGACGGAGGGCAAGGGGCGGGCCGGGGGTCCCGGCCCGCCCCCCGATCGGCGGGGGCTTGGCCGCAAGGGCCGGTCAGAAGGGCTTGGTCGGCAGGTACTTGCCGTCCAGGGTGATGATCGCGCGCTCGCCGCCCTCGGGGTCGGCGACCTTCCGCACGTCGAGCCTGAAGTTGATCGCGGAGATGATGCCGTCGCCGAACTCCTCGTGCACCAGGGCCTTGAGGGTCGTGCCGTAGACCTGGAGCATCTCGTAGAAGCGGTACATGGTCGGGTCGGTGGGGACGCGGTTGGGCATCGAGCCGCGGAGCGGGACGGTCTGCAGCAGCAGCGCCGCGTCCTCGTCCAGGCCGAGCAGTTCGGCCACGGCCTTCGCGGACTCCTCCGGCAGCGGGTGCTGGCCGAGGACGGCGGCGGTGGTGAAGGCCACCGACAGGCCGGAGGCCTCGGCGATCCGCTTCCAGGAGAGGTCCTTGCGGATCTTGGCCTCGACGGCGGCGTCGGCCAGCGCCTCGCGGGCGCTCTGGTTGAACTGGGCGTGCACCATGGCGGTTGTCCTTCTCTTGCGAGGGGTCCGCGTCATCCCGGGACGGGGGCGACGCGAGGGGGTACGGGGGGTGGGGGGATCAGGCGGCGAGCACGGGGGCGCCGGCGGTGAGGACCTCGACGCGGCCGGTGGGGATGTCGTAGACCCAGCCGTGCAGGGCGACCCCGCCCCCGGCGAGGGCGCGGGCGACCGAGGGGTGGGTGGCCAGGTTCGCCAGCTGGGCGAGCACGTTCTGGCGGACCAGGGCGGGGACGTCGCCGTCGGCGGAGGTGCGGGCCACGGAGGCGTCGGCGTGGCGCAGCCAGGTGGCGACCGCGGGGGCGCCGCTGAGGTCGTGGCCCTCGGCGAGGGCGGTCATCGCGCCGCAGGCGGAGTGGCCGCAGACGACGATGTCCCGCACGCCGAGTGCGGCGACGGCGTACTCGATGCTGGCCGCGACGCCGTCGGCCTCGGGTGTGTGGGCGGGCACCAGGTTGCCGGCGGTGCGGATGACGAACAGGTCGCCCGGCTCGGTGCCGGTGATCAGCTCGGGGACGACGCGGGCGTCGGAGCAGCCGATGAACAGGGTGTCCGGGGTGTGGTGCGTGGCCAGGTGGGCGAAGAGCTCCGCCTTGGCCGGGAAGACGTCCCGCTGGAAACGGGCGACGCCGTCGGTGAGGTCCTGCACTGGTCACTCCCTTCGGGTGGTGGCCGGCCCCGGTGGGCCGGTGAGATCCACCATGCATGACCTGTGCCTATAGCGTCCAAGAGCTGTCGGGCATGGAAGCCATTGGTCGCGTCTATAGTCTGTTCCATGGCCGCTCCCGAACTGCGTCACCTGCGCTATCTGCTCGCCGTCGCCGAACACGGCAACTTCACCCGCGCCGCCGAGGAGCTGCACATCTCCCAGCCCACGCTCTCCCAGCAGATCAGGCAGCTGGAGAAGACCCTGGGCGTGCAGCTGCTGGACCGCACCGGCCGCACCGTGCGGCTCACCGACGCCGGCGCCGTCTACACCGACCACGCCCGGCGCGCGCTGCGCGACCTGGCCGCCGCCGAACGCGCCGTCCACGACGTCCAGGACCTCTCCCGCGGCCACCTGCGCCTGGGTGTCACCCCCACCTTCACCGCCTACCTGGTCGGCCCGCTCACCGCCGAGCTCCACGCCCGCCACCCCGGCGTCGGCCTCACCCTGACGGAGACCACCCAGGACCGCATCGAGGCCGCGCTGCTCGCCGACGACCTGGACCTCGGCATCGCCTTCGCCGGAACCCACCCGCCCGGCATCGCCGCCACCGCGCTGTTCACCGAGACCCTCAGCCTCGTCACCGGCACCTCGCGCGCCCGGACGCTGCCCGACCCGCTACCGGTCCACGCCCTCAAGGGCGAACAACTCGCCCTGCTCAGCGGCGACTTCGCCACCCGGGCGCACATCGACGGCTACTTCGCCCGCCACCGGGCCGCCCCGCGGATCACGGTCGAGGCCAACTCCGTCCAGGCCCTCACCGAGATCGTCCGGCGCACCGACCTGGCCACCGTCCTGCCCGACGCCCTCGCCCACGACCACCCCCACCTCGCCCCCGTCCCCCTCGACCCTCCCCTGCCCACCCGCACCGTCACCCTCCTGCACCGCGAGGGCGCCTACCGCAGCGCCGCCGCCCGCGCCTTCACCCGCCTCACCCGCGACCTCGTGCACGCCCGCGGCTACCCGCCGGCCCCGTGACCCGCACGGCGCCCCGGCCCCTGACGGGCTCTCGGCAAGCGGCGGCCGGGACCGGCCCGGTCAGCGGCGGGCGGCGGCCAGGGAGCGGAGCTGGACGTGGACGGCGGCGGGTTCGGTGCCGGTGAGGGCGGCGATCTCGGCGGCGGACAGGTCGAGGACCAGGTGCAGCAGCAGGACGTCCTGCTGGGCGGCGGTGAGGTGGGCGACCGGGCCCAGCGGCCGGGGGCCGGCCAGGGTGCAGACCCGGCGGCGCACCGCCTGCCAGGCGCAGGCGGCCGGGCTGGCGGTGGACAGGGCGTCGAGCCAGTGGCCGCCGAGCTCCTCGAAGGCGGCGCGGACGGCCAGGGGCGCGTCGGCGGGCGGCAGGAGCAGTTCGGCGTAGTCGAGGTAGTGGCGCAGGTGCAGGTCGTGCAGCGCCCACAGGCCCAGGGCGGGCCCGGGGGCTGCCGAACGGCGTCGTGGTGTCGGCATGGTGGTGTCCCGAGGTGGCGCGGGTGGGTGCTGGTCCGCGGCGGGTGCCCGGTCCGCGGCCGGGGCGCGGGTGGCGCGTCCCGGCCGCGGACCGGGTCACACGAGCACCGACGGGTTGTCGTCGGTGCCTTCGCGGCCCGCCGCCGCGGGGTGGCCGGGGCCCTCGCCCCGTTCGGCGGCGAGGCTGGTGCGCAGGGTCGCCCACAGGCGGAACAGGATGTCCGTCGGGGTGCCGGCGCTGGAGGACTGCATGGCCCGGACGAACTCGCTGTGGTACGTGCGCGAGTTGACCGGCAGCGGGGTGCGGGCGTTGTTCGTCCGGTCCCAGGCCGCCGCCCACAGGGCGCGGCGGGCCTCCTTGACCCCGCAGACCTCCATGTACGCGAGGAAGACGGGTTTGCGCAGCGGGGCCTCGCCCTTGAGGACCAGGGCCAGCGTGCTGGAGGGCAGGCGTCCGCCCCGGTCGCGGGCCCGGCGGTCCAGTTCCCGCAGGGACGGCCAGTCGGCCTTGCGGCGCATCTCGTGCATCGCCCGGCGCAGGTCCGCGAAGGAGTCGACCTGTTGGGGGTCGACCCGCCGGGGTGCGCGCAGCCGCCGGCTGCCCGAGGGGCGCGGCACGTGGGCCCAGTAGTTGGCCTGGACCCACTTGCGCCGGGCCGTCTTGAGGTCGCCGCCGCATTCGCGCACGACGGCCTCGACGACCTTCCAGCTCGGTACGGAGCGCCCGCCGGCGGCCCGTTGCAGGGTGGTGGGGTGGTAGTTGGTCCGAGCGGCGAGCTGACGGTACGTCAACCCGGCCTGCTCGCGCTGCTCCCGCAGCCAGACGGCCAGCCGGCCCAGCGCCGGCTCGGTCGCCCCGATCGGATTCTCTCGGCGTCCCATCTCGGGCAGGCGCTCTTCCTAGGCCCGCTCCCGTCGGAGCCTCGCGGCCAACAGGCATCCGCCCGTGGCCAGTTCGAGCGCGACCCCGGCCGACATGCCCGTCGCCACCAGGGCGGCGGCCAGCGCGACCGTCAGGACGACCACGACGACGACCACGGCCGCTTCACCGGCCGCGAGCGGCCGGTACGGGCGCGGGCGCGGCGGTACCGGTTCCGCCGCCGCGCAGTGGGTAGGGGTGTGGGCGCGCTTGTTCCGCTTCCTCGCCATCGAGGAGTCCTCCATATCACTGTCCACTCCAACTGGCGGGCACTTGTGCGGTTGGCGTCGCACTGTGTGCCCGGTGGGCACACACTCTGTCAGGCGTACGGGTGAATCCCAATCGGTTCGGTGAACATCGCGAAGATTGATGCGCCACGGTCCCGGCCCCTGGCCGCAATCTCGTGAACGCCCTATCAGAAACGCACAGTTCAACGAACTGAAACCGGATTTTGATGCGCCTTTGTGCAGCATGCCCTTGTGAGCCGTCCTGGCTGGATGTGACGATTTGCAGCGGCGTCACCCGGACCCGCGGGTCCGGAACCCGGGGCGCTGTGCACTCCAACAACTCGGGAACATCGGCAGCGGGCCGTGTTGGCGCATGGGTCCGCCCGAACAGCAGAGACCGCCCGGCCCTGGTGGCCCGAGCGGTCTCTCTGCGTTCCGGCGGCGGCCGGGGCGGCTTGCCGCGTGCGGCACTCAGTGGGCGGCACTCCATGGGGCGGGCGTCGGGTCGTGACCGGTCAGCTCGCAGCTGGCCGCCCACAGCCGCGCGGCGGTCGCGGTGTCGGCCAGGTGGTTCCAGAGCGGCTCGGTCCTGGGCGTGCCGCGCAGCCCGAACGCCCGGGGGCTCCACAGCTGACCGCCGCGCACGGCCGGGTCGAGCACGGCCCGGACGGCGGGCCACGCGGCGGCGTCCTTGCCCTGGACGACGAGCCCGAGCGGCAGGTGGCGCAGCCGCTCGCCGGTGGTGCGGACGTGGACGGGCGGGCGCGAGGGGGTGAGGGAGTCGAGCGCGCCGCCGGGGTGGACGAGCACGCTCAGCGTCGTGCTGCGGGCGGCGCGCAGGCGGCGGTCGAGTTCGAGGGCGAAGAGCATCTGGGCCAGCTTGGAGCGCGCGTAGGAGCGCTTGGGCCGGTAGTCGCGCGTGCTCTGGAGGTCGTCGAGGTCCAGGCGTTCGGACTTGGCGGCGAAGCTGCCGGTGGTGACGATCCGGCTCCCGGGGGCGGCCGCGAGCAGGGGTGCCAGGTGGTGGGTCAGCGCGAAGTGCCCGAGGTGGTTGGTGGCGAACATCAGCTCGTGGCCGCCGACGGTCTCGCGGCGCGGCGGGTGGTCGAGCGCCACGCCGGCGTTGTGGACGACCGCGTCGAGCCGGTCCAGCCCGAGCGCGTCCACGGACGGGCCGAGCGAGGCGAGGTCGGCCAGGTCCAGGGGCAGGTGCTCCACCCTGGCCCCGGGGACGCGCGAGCCGATGGAGGCGATCGCCGCTTCGGCCCTCGCCCGGTCGCGGCTGCCGAGGACGACCGTGGCCCCGGCGGCGGCGAGCTGCTCGGCGACGAAGTACCCGATGCCCGCGTTGCCGCCGGTGACCAGGACGTTCCTCCCCTCGGCGCGGGGCAGCCGGTGGACGTCCCACGGCGAATCCTGGCGCCGGGCCTGGGGCCGGGGCCGGGCCTGGGCCTGCGCTGGGGCTGGGGCCGGTGCTGGGGCTGGGGTTGGGAGGGCATGGCGGGCTCCTGGAACTCGGCGCGGTGGTCCGGCGGTACGGGCGGACCCGCGCATCGCAGCCGGTCCCGCCCGGTTCCCACGCTCCCTCGGGCCACTCGCATCCCACCGGCAGCTCACCGTCCGCGCTGTCAGCCGACCGGCACCGGGCAGGCCCGGCGCGAGGGGCGGGGCGCCCGGTGGCGCGTCCCGCCCCTCGCCGGCCGGTCCGGCTACTCGCGGGGGCGGCCCAGCAGGGCGGCCGAGGTCGAGTCGCCGACGCGGGTCGCCACCGCCCCCTTGAGCACGGTCAGTGCGGCCGGCAGCGCCGCGACCGCCGCCGCCTTGAGTGAGCTGATCGACGTGAGGTCGAACCTGTCGGCCAGCAGCAGGCCGAGGAACGCCGCGGCGTACGTGGCGACGGTGCGCTCGACCAGATCGAGGATGAACTTCCGCATGGTCAGGACTCCTTCGCGGTGGAGGCGGTGAGGTGCCGGTCTGTGCGCGACGGTCGCGCGGGCGTCGGGGTCGGCGTTCGGAAGGCATGCGGCAGGCGCCGTCGGGGAGTTGCCGCCCCTCATGTACACGTTCACGCCGTCGATTCCGACGACGGTCCCGGCGGGCGATTCCGGCGGGCGGTTCCGGCGGCCCCGCGCCGTACGCCTCATCCCAGCGGGGCGCTCAGCTCCATGGCGCGCAGGGCAGCCGTCAGGGCCGGTGCGTCGCCGACGTCCAGGGCCGTGTCCGTCAGCTTGATGACGTGCTCGTCGCCGTGCGCCAGCGCCCGCTCGAAGACCTCCTCGGGGGTGAACGCGCCGGGCGGGACGTACCCGGCCGGCGCGGCGGGCGCGTACATCGCCGTCACCGCCGCCGAGGCCGTCCAGGCCGCCCGCAGGCTCGCCGGCCACAGTGCCCGCGGGAGCGCGGGCAGCGTGCGCAGCACGGCGTTGGGGGCCGTGGCCGCGTGGACGAGCATCGTCTCCTCGCCGTGGCCGTGGGTGGCGTAGCGGTGGGTCGCCGCCCGTACCAGTTCGGCGAGGCGGCCGGGCACCTCCCCCGGGTACGGTGCCTCGGCCGCGGCCCACACCGGCAGGGCCGTGACGCGGCCGAGCCTCGCCGGGAAGCCCCCGTCCCGGACGTCGACGGCCGGCACCGCGTCGAGGGCGGCGGCCGCGGAGGCGGCGCCCGGCAGGCGGTCGGGCACCGCGACGGTTCGGTGGCGGGCCGCCCAGTAGCCCAGGCCGTGGGCGAGTTCCGCCAGGCGCGGCCCGGTGGCCTCGCCGGCCAGCAGCGTGCGCACCGCATGGCCCACCCGGATCACCGGGTGCGTCGACCCGCCGTACAGGCCGGGCAGCAGCCGCGGCCACCACCGGGCCAGCACCTCGCGCCAGGGACGCTCGGCGACCTCCCGCTCGAAGTGGCCGATCCAGTCGGCCGCACGCCTCGGGTCGCCCAGCGCCGTGCGCCAGTTGGCGACCGTCACCGGCTCGACGCGGGGCGGGAGGTCCTCCAGCTTGCGCGCGTAGAGGTCGAGCCAGCGGTGCACCGACCGAGCCTGTCCGCGGGCGGTGAGGGCCTCGACGGCCATCGGCGCGTGGTTGGTGAGCCGTCCGAGCCGCTCGGGCCCGCAGGTGTGCAGTCGTTGGAGCGCTTCGTCCAGAATCCCTGTCGTGTCCACGGGAAAGGACCGTAGGCGGGACGCCGGGGCGGCGTAACGGGCTGGAGTCCTAGGCCCGACCCGGGGTCGCCCGCCCGACCACGGGCGTCGGGGGCCTCCGAAAGCGGCGGGCGGGTGGTCGCGCCGGGAGCGGCCGGGTTCCGGTCAGCCGGTGGGCGTGCCGACCCGGTCGCGTTCGAGGGCGGACCGCAGGGTCGACAGGGCCCGTGCGACCGCCGACAGCGAGGGGGCGTCGAGGGCGCCTCCGAGCAGTTCGGCCAGGCCGCCCGTGTAGGTCCGCTCGGCGTCCCGGACGAGCCGCGCACCGGCGTCGGTGAGGTCCAGCAGCGAGGACCGGCGGTCCGAGGGGTTGGGCCGGCGGGCCGCCCATCCCAGCTTCTCCAGGCGGTCGACGCCCTTGCTGGTCGCGCCGACGCCGATGGCGAACTCGGCGGCGATGTCCGCCACTCGGCAGCCCGGGTGGTCGCGCAGGTAGCCGAGGAACTCGTACTGCGAGAGGACGATCCCGTGCCGCTCGCGCAGGCGGTCGCCGAGGGCGTTGTACAGGCGCGTCTCGCACCGGACCAGGTCGGCGAAGAGCCCGGGGAGCCCGGCCTCGGCACGGTCACCGCTCGATGTATATTCCACGGCATATAGTGTACCGGAAGCTACTTACGGCAGGAGCACGCCCATGAGCAGGGAGCAGCGCATCCGGGTCGACGGGTTCCTGCGGCAGCAGGGCCCCGCGGGGCCCCGGTCGGTCGAGGAGATCCGGGCCGGATTCCGGGAGCTGATGGCCCGGATGATCGTGCCCCACGACAGCATCCGCACCGCCCCGACGACGCTCGGCGGCCGCCCCGCCCTGCGGGTGGAGCCGATCGGCGGGCCCGGCACGGGAGAGCGGGCGGCCCCGGGCGCCGCCGGGACGATCCTCTACTTCCACGGCGGCGGCTGGGTCTTCGGCTCGCCAGGGACCGCCCTCTCCCTGACCGGGAACCTCGTGGCCAGGACCGGCCTCGGGGCGTACTCGCTGGACTACCGGCTCGCCCCCGAGCACCCCTTCCCGGCCGCGATCGAGGACGCCCTGAGCGCCTACCGCGCCCTGCTCGACCGGGGCGAGGACCCCTCGGCCGTCGTCTTCGCGGGCGACTCCGCCGGCGGTGGCCTGGCCGTCACCACCTGCCTCGCCGCGCGGGACGCGGGCCTGCCGCTGCCCGCCGCCCTGCTGGCCTTCTCCCCGGGCCTCGACGCGACCCGCAGCGGCGCGAGCATGGAGACCAGGGAGGGCGTCGACCCCGTCTTCACCCGCGCGGGACTGGAACGCACCGGAGCCATGTACCTCGCCGGGGCCGACCCGCACCAGCCGCTGCTCAGCCCGGCCGTTTGCGCCGACCTGACCGGCTTCCCCCCGATGCTGCTCCAGGTCGGCGGCAACGAGATGCTGCTGGACGACTCCACCCGCCTGGCCGCCCGGGCGAACGCGGCGGGCGTGGACGTCGTCCTCGACGTCACCGCCGACGTGCCGCACGTGTTCCAGGCGTTCGCCGGCGTCCTCGACGAGGCGGACGAGGCGCTGGACCGCGCCGCCCTGTTCCTGCGCCGGCGAGTCCGCGCGGCAGCCGCCCTGCGGACCAACGGCACGGTGTAGCAGGCCGGTTCGGCCCTTCTCGCGCGACCGGGCGGGGTCGGTCGCCGGTCGGCCGCTCGGTCGGTCGCCGGTCGGCCGCTCGGTCGGCCGCGGGGTCGGCCGACGGACGGCGGCCCCGACCGCGGGGCGGAGGCGGCCCGGGTGCCGGCCCCTCTCCCCCGGGCGCCGTCCGGTCCCGCGTGGACACGGCCCGGGGGGCCGTCGAGGATGGATGCCGCAGGCGGCCCGCCGGGCGTGCGAGGAGGAGCGATGGATCCGTCGCACACGGCCCGGGCCCGTCGCCCGGCGACCGCCCGGGGCCCTGCGGGCCCGCGCCGGCTGCGCTTCGACGGCTGGATCGCCGGCATCGGCACGGCCTCCGGCACGCGCGTGGTCGTGGGCCACTGGGCGGCCTCGCCGTTCGGGCCGTTCTCCGACGTCATGGTCGAGCACGCCGACGGCACCCGGATCCTGCTGGCGCCCACCGAGGGGACGGCGGAGTTCATCGCCGACACGTACGCCTTCGACCGGGTGCGGGTCGTACCGGTCGCGGTGCAGCGGGGCGCGACGCGCTGGCGGGTCACGGCGGGCCCGCTCGACCTGCGCTTCACCACCGGGCGGCGCGGCGTTCTGGGGCTCGCGCTCAGGGCGGTGCCCGGGCCGATCGCGGCCCGGCCCGGCTGGACCGCGCTGACCGACCCGCTCGCCCGGCTCCTGCTCGGCGTGCGGACCCGCGGCACCGCGGGCCGGGGCCGGCGCGAGTGGTACGGCGTCCGCGACCTCCACGCGGTCACCGCGGTGACCGCCGTGCTCGACGGCCGACGGCTCGGCCCGCTCGCACCGGTCGCACCGGTGCGGTTCGGCTTCGGTTCCACCCCGCGGCGGCCCTCGCTCGTCCGCGTGACGACCACCGTGGCCCCGCGCTGACGGCGCTGGCGCGTACCGACATGCACCGACGCGCACCGACGCGCGATCACATGGGCGTCCGTTCGCTCAACTCCGTGGACCCGCCCGGGCCGTGGCGGCTCGGACGCGCCGGCGCCCACCCGGCCGTCGGCGTGACCGTTCCCCTGGAGGTGGCCGCGGACCACCCGGCGACGGCCCGCGTGCTGGGTACCCACTACCCCGACGACGACATGCCCGACACCCAGTTGCTCATCGCGACGTTCTCCGCCATGGCCCTGCTGACCTGCCTGTGGTTCGTCGTCACCGGCCTGCGAAGCCGCTCCCGCACGCCGTCGCCGGCCCCCGGTGGCCGGCCCGCGGAGCCCGCGAGCCCCTGAGCGCGCGCGGGCCCTCGCGAACGGGTCGCCGTACGGACGTGGCCCGGGCCTACCGGGGCCCGTGCGGGCTGCCGATCCGCAGCAGATTGCCGCTGCGGTCGACTAAGGCGAACTCCCGCATCCGGTAGGCGGTGTCGGCGGGCGGGGTCAGGCGGCTGCCGGTGGCCGGGTCGGTGGGCACGCCGAGCCGGGCCCAGTCGCGGTGCAGTGCGTCCGCGTCCCGCACCTGCAGGTAGCAACCGGCGGCGGTGGACAGCGGGTCCACCCCGGGGTCGTGGCGGAAGTGCAGTTCGACCGTGCCCCGGACGAGGATCAGGTAGCCGTCCTCGCCGTCCCAGCGCCCGCGCGGCTCGAAGCCCAGGCGGGCGTAGAACTCCTGGGTCTCGTCCAGGTCCCGGCTGGGCAGGACCGGCACCGCGTACTCGTCCATGGCGCCACCGTAGGCCACGCCGCCGACGATCGCCCCGGCGGCGGGGCGGCGAACCGGTGGCCGCTGCGGCACGGCTGCTCCGAATCGACCCGGCGGCCGGCGGTGGACGCGCTCGGCAACCGGCCGGGCACGGAGGGGAGTTGAGTACGGGCGCGGATTGCGGGGCCGGGTGCGGGCGGGACAGGGTGTGGGGCGCAGACGCGTGTGCGACCCGAGAGGACCCCCTGCTGGTGAAGAAGCTGCTGAAGGACGTGGCCACGAGCCTCGTCCACCTCGTCGTCATGCTGGTGAACCCGGTCCTCAACGGTGTGCAGTCGCTGCGGGCGATGCACTGGCCCACCGAGCGGCGCAGGCTGAAGCTGATCGACTCGCCGGCGGCGCGGGCGGCCCGGGCGGCGGAGCGGGAGCGGATCCGGGGACTGGTCGAGGCGCTGGGGGCGGTGGAGGGGGTCGAGCACGTGCTGACCCAGGTCCTGGACCAGTCCACCCTCCCGTCCTCCTACGGCCTGGACCACCCCCGGGACACCCTGCTGGTCTGCCGGATCTACGCCCGCGCCTACTTCGTCGTCCGGGAGGACGCCGGGGACGTCCTCGACGTCCTCGACGCCCTGCGGCGGATCGAGGCGGCGGACGTGGCCCCGTGGCAGGCCCACGGCCAGGGGCCGGACCCGGCCGGCAGCCTCGACCACGCGCTGCGCTGGCACCGCGACGGCGGAGTCGACGCCGACGGCCGGCGGATGCAGTCCCCCTGCCTGTCCAGCCCCGGCGCGACGCTGACCTGGGACCGGGACGGCATCCCCAACCGGGACCCGATCCCGGCGGGCCCGTACATCAACCGGCTCTACGTGTTCGAGCAGACGCCGGCGGACGTGGACGCGGCGCAGTTGCTGAGCGAGGTCCGCGCGGACGGGCGGGGCGTGGTCCTGGAGCTGGCGTTCGGTGCGAACTGGGTCGGCTACTGCCAGTACCACAAGGTGGCGCGCGGCGGTTTCCTGGGACGCGGGCGGCTCTGAGCCGGGGCTCCGGGGGCAAGGGCGCTTCGGGCGGCGCCCGGAGCGGCCGGGAAGGCCGTCCGGGCGCGCCTCACCCGTTCAGCCGCGGCTCAGCACTGGGGGCGGCGGCCGTGGTTGGCCCCGCGCCTGGCCCTGGCCTTCTTCTTGCGTCGGCGCTTCGACGACATGGCCACTCCTCTCGCGACCGGGACACTCCCGGGCTACCACCGTTCCACACCCGGGCGGGCCCGGCCCGTCGAGCGGACCGGAGCCGTCGGGTGGCCCGGACCCGTCGGGCGGCGGCGTGCGGGGCTCAGGCGCCGTCGCCCGCCAGGGCCGCCCGCCAGGCCGGGCTGTCCACGTAGTGGTTGTCGAAGCGCTCCGCCGAGGCGGCGATCGCGCCCGGGTCGCTCTCGCCGCGCATGACGCTGCCCAGCAGGCGCAGGTAGTCGAAGCGGTCCATGCCGGGGGTGAACACGCACAGCACGTCGGCCTCGGCGCCGGGGGCCGCGGCGAAGGCGTGCGGGGTGTGCGGGGGCACGGCGAGGAAGTCGCCCGCGCCCAGCACGGAGACCTCCTCGCCGACCAGCACCCGCAGCGAACCGCTGATCACGAAGAACAACTCCCAGGCCCGGGTGTGGAAGTGGGCGGGTGCTCCGGGGGCGCCGGCGGCGAAGGTGGAGCGGTAGACGGTGAAGCCGCCCTCCTCCGGGGCCGAGTCGGCCAGCAGGGTCATGGTGGAGCTCGGATCGGTGCAGGTCTCGGCCTCGGCGCAGCGGGTCAGGACGGGGGCGGCGGTGTTCTTCGTCGTCGTCATGTGACCAGCCTATGAGTGGAAAGACCGCCGATCGGGTGGCAATCGGCGATCGTTTCCATGGGTCAATTCCGTCCTGCGAACGGGCCCGTACCGTCCTGCTGGGGCGCTCGGTCGGAGGCGGTCGGTCGGGGGTGGTCAGTCGGGGAGGTTGCCGTTGCCGCCCAGGTTCGCCACCATGCGGCGCAGCACGTTGATGGTGGTCACGAACTCGTCGGTGTCGATGCCCTGGTGGGCGCGTTCGCTGATCCTCAGGTTGCGTTCGCGGGCGCGCAGGCGGCCGGCCTCGCCCTCCTCGGTGAGGGTGAGGGCGCCGTCGGCGTCCTCGGTCAGCCAGCCGCGGGCGATCAGGTCGTCGTAGACGGTGTCGAAGGCGGTGTCCTGGTCGTCGTAGGGGGTGAGCCGCTCGGTCAGGGTCGTGCGGGTCCATCCGCCGGGGCGGCCGGCCGCGTGGTTGAGCGTCCACCAGTGGGGCTGGGTGAGGCCTTCCACCGCCAGTTGTTCGCGCAGGCCGTCCACCACCAGGCGGCGGTAGACCTCGCCGGTCCATGCCCCGATGGGCTGGGCGGCTATGATCTGCGGTTCGTAGGTCTTGATCGTCATGTCCGGTGCTCCTTCGGCCGATCGACGATCGACTGATCGTCAGGACGCGACCGACCGTAGGACCTCAAGCCGACTTGAGGTCAAGGCGGATCGGGGGGCCGGATCCCCGGTTGCGGCCAACTCCCTTCTAGGCTGGCCGATATGAAGACCGCACCGGCGCTCGCCACCGCCCTCGCCCTGTCCGCGGCCACCGTGCTCACCGCAGCCGTCCCCGCCTCCTCCGCTCCCTCGGCGCCCTTCGCCGCCCCCGCCTCCGCTTCCTCGGCCGGCGCCGATCAGCTGGAGCCCTACCGCCGCCAGCCGCTCGCCTGGGCCGCCTGCCAGGAGCCGCAGTTGGCCGCCGCCGGCGCCGAATGCGCCTCCCTGACCGTGCCGTTGGACTACCGCGAGCCGCGGGGCCGCACCCTGTCCCTGGCCGTCTCCCGGATCAGGTCCGCGGACCCGGCCAAGCGCCGGGGCGTCCTGCAGACCAACCCCGGCGGCCCCGGCGACCGCGGGCTGGACATGCCGGTCGCGCTGCGGGAGCAGCTGGCCCCCGGGACGGCGGCGGCCTACGACATCGTCGGCATGGACCCGCGCGGGGTCGGCGCCGGGAGCCCGGACTGCGGCCTGACCCGCGGCACGTGGCTGCGCTCGGCCGGCACCGGCCGGGCGGGCTTCGAGCAGGCCTGGCGCCTGGCCAAGGCCGACGCGGACGCCTGCTGGAACAAGCACCCCGATCTGCTGCCCCACCTGACCACCCGCAACACCGCCCGGGACGTCGACGTGCTGCGCGCGGCGCTGGGCGAGCAGCGGACCTCCTTCTTCGGGCAGTCCTACGGCGCGATGCTGGGGGCGGTGTACGCGCAGCTGTTCCCGCAGCGCGTCGACCGGCTGGTGCTGGACAGCGCCCTGGACCCGGCGCGGTACGGCATGGGGGCGTTCCAGGACATGGCCGGCGCCAACGAGCGCGCCCTGGACGAGTTCGCCGCCTGGGCCGCGCCGCAGGACGGCGCCTACCACCTGGGCGCCACCCCGGCGGCGGTGCGGGCCACCGTCGAGCAGCTGGTGCGCCGGGCCGAGGCGGCGCCGATCGCCGTCGACGGCTTCCGGCTCGACGGGGCCCTGCTGCCGGTGCTGCTCGCGGTCTGCCTGAGCGACGACCGCGACGGCGCCCTGTGCGCGGACGTGCTGCGGCAGTTGCTGGACGCCGCCGACGGCCGGCCGGTCCAGGCGGGCCCGGCCCTGCACCAGCTGCTGACCATGCTCCTCGCCCCGGGCCCGGAGGCCGGCGCCGGCCTGTCGTCCGCCCTCGGCATCCTGTGCGACGACGTGGCGATGCCGCGTTCGGCCCCCTGGTACCGCGACGCCGTCGAGCGCTCCCGCGCCGCCGAACCGGTCTTCGGCCCGGTCTACAACGCCCCCGTCCCGTGCGCCGCTTGGCGCAGCGCCCCGCTGGAGCCGCCCGTCGAGGTCCGCAACGCCGTCCCCGCCCTCCAGCTCCACGCGACCGGCGACACCCACGCGACCTACCAGGGCGCCCTGGCGCTGCACTCCCGCCTGCCCGGCTCCCGCCTGGTGACCGTCCCGGGCCGCGTCCACACCCTCTACCTCAACGCCTACAACGCGTGCGCGAACGCGGCGGTGGACGCCTATCTGTCGACGGGGGCACTGCCGACCGCGGACACCGTCTGCTGAGCCGATGCGCGTGCACAGCGGCCCCCTCGCCCGTTCCCGGAGTTCCGCGTGGGCGGCTTCCGCCCGACCCTGCAGTCCCGGCCCCGCCATCCGGCCGTGCTCGCCCTGCGCCGCTAACCGGCGCCCTCGCGCAGGAGCGCCTCGAAGGCCGCCACCGCCGGCGGCACCCGCTGCCCGCGCCTGGTCACCGTGTACACCTGCCGGACCGGGGTGTCGTCCGGGTGCAGGGGGACCAGGGCGATGCCGGGGCGGCCGACGCGGGCGGCGAGGGAGGGGATCAGGGTGGCGCCCAACCCGGCGGCGACCAGGCCGAGTTTGGCGGTCCAGGCGCCGACGGTGTACTCGATGCGGGGCTGGAACCCGCTGCGGACGCAGGCGGCGAGGAGGGTGGATTCGGCGTGGCGGCGGGCGGCGATCCAGGGTTCGTCGGCGAGTTCGGCCAGCCGCAGGCGGCGGCGTCCGGCGAGGCGGTGCCCGCGCGGGAGGGCGACCAGCACCGGGTCGTCCATCAGCGGGCGGAAGTCGAAGCGGTCGCCGTCGTCGGCGGGTTCGGTGTACGAGGCGACGAGGGCGAGGTCGACGGCCCCCTCGGCGAGCAGGTCCAGCAGGTGCGCCGCCAGCCCCTCGGTGAGGCCGATCTCCACGTCCGGGTGTGCGGCGCGGAAGGCGGCGAGGGCGCCGGGGACGAGGTCGGCGTTGGCGCTGTCGAAGGCGCCCACCCGCAGCCGTCCCGCGGTGAGTTCGGTGAGGGCGGTCAGGTCGCGCCGGGTGGCGTCGAGCCGTTGCAGCATCGCCTCGGCGTGCGGCAGCAGGGCGCGGCCGTGCTCGGTCAGCCGTACGCCGCGCGCCAGCCGGTCGAACAGCGGCGTGCCCAACTCCCCTTCCAGGGTGGCGATCTGGCGGGAGATCGCGGACTGGGTGTAGCCCAGGCGCTCGCCGGCGGCGGTGAAGGAGCCCAGGTGTGCGACGGTGCGGAAGACGTCCAGCCAAGCCATGTCCATTGCGCATGACTACCATGCCGGACATTCGCTTGTCGCCTGGCTCATGGCTGCCTAGCGTGGCGGCCATGAAGAAGACCGCTTTTCTGGGACTGGGCCGGATGGGCCTGCCGATGGCCCGCCGACTCGCCGACACCGGGCACCCGTTGACCGTCTGGAACCGCTCCCCCGGCCGCGCCGAGGACCTGGCCGGGGTCACCGAGGCCGCCACCCCGGCCGAGGCCGTGCGCGGCGCGGACGTCGTCGTCACCATGCTGTCCGACCCGGCGGCCGTCGCCGAGGTGGCCGGGCGGTGCGCGGCGGAGCTGGCGCCGGGCGCGCTGTGGATCGACATGTCCTCGATCGGCCCGCGGGCGACCGCCGACCTGCGCGCCGGGCTGCCGGACGGCGTCGCCCTGGTGGACGCCCCGGTGCTGGGCAGCACGGGCCCGGCGGCCACCGGCGGTCTGACGGTCTTCGCGGGCGGCGAGGACGCGGACCTGGACCGCGCGCAGCCCGTCCTGGAGCAGCTGGGCCGGGTGCGGCGCTGCGGCGGCCCGGGCTCGGGCGCGGCGCTGAAGGTGGTGGTGATCGGCGCGATCGTCGCCTGCGTCACCGCCCTGGGCGAAGTCCTGGCGGTGGCCGAGGAGTTGGGCGTGCCGCAGGAGCAGGCGCGGGAGGTGCTGTCGGCCGGGCCGCTCGCGGGGGTGGCGGCCCGGGCGTTCGGCACGGAGTCGGACTTTCCGGTCCGGCTGGCCGCCAAGGACCTCGCCCTGGCGGGCGGCGGCCCGGTGCTGGCGGCGGCCCGCGAGGTGCTGCTGGCGCACCCGGAGATCGCCGAGCAGGACCTGTCGGCGGTGCTGGGGGCGCTGCGGCGCGGCCGGTAGGGCGGCCCGGCGCCCGCGCGCCGGCGCCCCGACCAGGGGGCCGGGGCGCCGGTGCGCGGGGCGGGTGGCCCGTCAGTCGTGCGAGAAGGTGATCCGCGGCAGCACCCGGTCCAGCCGGCGCGGGGTGTGCCAGGCGGCGTGCCCGGTCAGGCGCAGCAGGACGGGCAGCAGGACGAGCCGCACCAGGGCCGCGTCGAGGAGGACGGCGGTGCCGAGCACGATGCCCATCTCCTTGGGCGGCAGCGGGCCGGACAGGGCGAAGGTGAAGAACACCGCGACCATGACGCCGGCGGCGGCGAAGACGACCCGGCCGGAGTGGGCCAGGGCGCCGGTCATGGCGGCCTTGGGGTCGCCGGTGCGTTCGTAGTGCTCCTTGGCGGAGGCGAGGAGGAAGACGGTGTAGTCCATCGCGATGGCGAAGATCATCGCGAAGAAGAACACCGGTGCCCAGCCGTCGAGGAAGCCCTGCGGGGTGAAGCCCAGCAGGCCGGCTCCGTGGCCGTCCTGGAAGACCAGGCGGGCGACGCCGAAGGCGGCTCCGGTGGACAGCAGGCTGGCGGCGGTGCCGAGGGCGGCGATCAGCGGGGCGCGCAGGGCGGCGAGCAGCAGCAGGAAGCCGAGGGCCATGACGACGCCGATGACCAGCGGGGTCTTCTCGGTGAGCAGGTGCTGCAGGTCGAGGTTCTCGACGGCGGCGCCGCCGACCATGGTGTCGGCGGGCAGTTCGGCGCGCAGGGTGTGGACGGTGCCGGAGAGGTCGGGGCTGGAGGGGTCGACGGTGGGCACGGCCTGGATCATCGACCAGCCGGAGCCGTCGGCGGCCGGCTGGGCGGGCATGGCGGCGGCGATGCCGGGGGTGGCGGCGACCCGGGCGGTGACGTCGGCGGCCCGGTCGGTGGGGGTGAGGATCTGCAGGGTGCCGGGGGCGCCGGGGCCGAAGGCCTGCTGGACGGCGGTGTAGCCGGCGCGGGCGCTGGCGTCCTCGGGCAGGACGGTGATGGACGGCATCGCGGTGCGCAGGCCGATGACGGGGGCGGCGAGGGCGATCAGTGCGGCGAGGGCGAGGGCGCCGTAGCGCAGCGGGTGCTTCCACAGGCGTTCGCCCCAGGCGGCGAAGCGCGGGGAGGCGGAGGTGTCGGATCGGGCGGACCTGGACCGGGGCAGGGCGAGGGCGTCGACGCGGTGGCCGAGCCGGCCGAGGACGGCGGGCAGCAGGGTGAGGGTGGCGGCGAGGACGAAGAGGACGGCGAGCATGATGCCGCCGGCCATCGAGCGGAACGCCGGGGAGGGGACGAGCATGACGGCGGAGAGGCTGATCAGGACGGTGGCGCCGGAGAGCAGGACGGCCTTGCCGGCGGTGTCCATGGTCTCGGCGACGGCGCGCACGGCGTCCGCGGCCCCGGCGGTGCCGCGCGCGGTGCGGGCCCGGCGGGCGGCGCGGAAGCGCACGACGAGGAAGAGCGCGTAGTCGATGCCCAGGGCGAGGGCGAACATCATGGCGAAGTTCATCGCCCAGACGGAGACCGGGAAGAGGTGGCTGATCAGCACCAGGGAGCCGGCGGAGGCGGCGAGGCCGGCCATGGTGAGCAGCAGGGGCAGGCCGGCGGCGACGAGGGAGCCGAAGGCGAGCACCAGGATGGCGAGGGTGACCGGCCAGGACATGAACTCGGACTTCATCATGGCGTCGTGGTTGGCCTTGTTGAAGTCGCTCCACAGGACGGAGGCGCCGGTGGCGTGGACGCCGACGCCGTCGGTGGACAGGGCGCCCAGGGGTTCCTTGAGGTCGTCGGCGGCGCGGACCATGTCGTCGGGCGAGGCCTTGGCACCGGCGAGCAGGACGGCGGTGCGGCCGTCGGGGCTGATGGTGGCGCCGGGCTGGGGGGCGATGACGGTGGAGACCCGGGGGTCGGCGGCGGCGAGGTCGCCGGCCGCGGTGATCACCTGCTGGACGGCCGGGTCGGTGACGGGGCGGTCGGCGGCGACGACGATCTGGATCGCGGAGGAGGCGTTGCCGGCGAAGTGCTGCTCGGCGAGTTCGCGGACCTGGACGGACTGGGAGCCGTTGGCCTGCCAGCCGGCGCCGGACAGTGCGGTGGTGACCTTGGGGGCGAAGGCGCCGAGGCCGATGACGACGATCAGCCAGCCGACCAGGACGGCCTTGAAGTGCCGGGTGGACCAGACGCCGAGGCGGCCGAGCGGCCCGGGTCGGCCGCCCTCGGGGGCGCCGCCGCTCGCGGGGGCGTCGGGGGGCGGGGCGGCGGGCCGTACGGCTTCGGCGGGGCGGTTCACGGGGGCTCCGTTCTCGGGTGTCCGGGGTGCCGGATGCCCGAAAAAATACGGGTGGGGGTATCTCGACCTGCGACAACAGCACCCATCCCGCGGTTCATTCCCCCACCGGCCGACCACCGTCCGGCGGCCCCGCCCGTAGCGCCGCCGCCCCGGTCGGTCGGCCCGGTCGGCCCGGTCGGCCCGCTAGCCGATCACCGCGTCCACCTCGACCTCCACCAGCCACCGCTCGTCGATGAAACGCGACACCTCCACGAAGGTGGTGACCGGGCGGATCTGCGCGAAGCGCTCGCCGTGGGCGCGCGCCGCCTCCCGCCACTGGCTCATGTCGGTGAGCATGATGCGGGTCCGCACGACGTCCGCGAGCGTGGCGCCCGCCTCCCGCAGGGCGGCCTCGGCGATGTCCAGGCAGCGGACGGTCTGGGCGTGGACGTCGCCCTGGCCGACCGGCGCGCCGTCCTCGCCGATCGGGGCGGTGCCCGCGACCGCGACGTAATCGCCCTTGCGCACGGCCCGGGAGAAACCGATCCGCGGTTCGAGGGGCGAGCCGGAACTGACTGTCTGTCGAGTGCTCTCCATCGCCCCATCGTGCCGCACCGGGGTGCGCGCCGGGCCGTCCGCCTGCGCGAACGCCCCCGCGCGCCGCCCGGCCCGCGGGCAGGCGTCCGCGGACCCGTCGGGCCCTTCGAGGTCGAGCGGGATCGGGATCCCCACGCATCGGCCTCCGGCCCCGGAGGCGTACCGTCGTCCGGGCGGGCGGATCAATCCCCTTGCGCCGCGACATGATCGACGTAGGCTGACGGACCATGGCATGCCGCATCAGCGAACTGGTCATCGAAGCCGCCGACCCCGAGCGGCTCGCCGCGTTCTGGAGCGAGGTCCTCGGCTACGTCGAAGTCGGCCGCGAGGGCGGCGGCACCATCGAGATCGGGCCGCCCGGCACCGGCTTCGGCGGCCCGCAGCCCACCCTCTTCTTCCTCCCCAACAGCGAGCCGAGGCCCGGCAAGCTCCGGCTGCACATCGACGTCAACCCCACCGACCGCGACCAGGACGCCGAGCTGGAGCGGCTGCTCGCCCTCGGCGCCGAGCCGGTCGACGTCGGCCAGCCCGCCGACGCCGCCTGGCACGTCCTGGCCGACCCGGAGGGCAACGAGTTCTGCCTGCTGCGCACCCGGCTCCAGCCCGTCTGACCCGCCCCGGGCCGCCACAGGCCGCACAGGCCGCCGGCCGGCCGCTACCTCGTGCGCGGCTGGTTGAAGCGCAGCATGTTGCCCGACGGGTCGCGGAAGGCGCAGTCGCGCACCCCGTAGGGCTGGTCCATCGGCTCCTGGAGGACCTCGGCGCCGGCCGCCCGCAGCCGCTCGAAGGTGGCGTCGCAGTCGTCGGTGCGGAAGATGACACCGCGCAGCAGGCCCTTGGCGAGGAGTTCGGCGGCGGCCCGGCGGTCGGTCTCGGAGGCGTGCGGGTCGGCCAGCGGCGGCTCCAGGACGATCTCCACACCGGGCTGGTCGGGCGAGCCGACGGTGACCCAGCGCATGCCCTCGAAGCCGACGTCGTTGCGCACCTCGAAGCCGAGGACGTCGTGGTAGAAGGCGAGCGCCCGGTCGTGGTCGTCGACGGCGATGAAGCACTGCGCGAGTTCGATGCTCATGCGCGTCACGCTACGGGAGCGCCGGGGCCGCCGTCCCGCCGGGCACCCTCGGCGTCCTCAGCACCCTTGACCCCCTTCGTCCCCTTGGCCTCCTTGGCCTCCTTGGCCTCCTTGGCCTCGGCGCGGCGCACCGGGCGGGTGCGGACCTTGGCGATGCAGGCCGGGATCGCCGCGCCCGGCTCGTGGTCGCCGGCCCGGTAGGCGCTGGGGCTCTGCCCGACCAGCTCGGTGAAGCGGGTGCTGAAGGAGCCCAGCGAGGTGCAGCCCACCGCCATGCACACCTCGGTCACGCTCAGGTCCCCGCGCCGCAGCAGCGCCTTGGCCCGCTCGATCCGTCGGGTCATGAGGTAGCTGTACGGGGTCTCGCCGTAGGCGGTGCGGAAGCTGCGCGAGAAGTGGCCGGAGGACATCAGCGCGGTACGGGCCAGCGCCGGCACGTCCAGCGGCTGCGCGTACTCGCGGTCCATCCGGTCCCGGGCCCGGCGCAGCCGCACCAGGTCGTCGATCGGCACCCGGCCCGCCGGGGTCGCACGGGAGGACGGCGGCACGGGCGGGGACGGCGGCACAGGCTGCGGCGTTGGCGCTGACGGGGGCGGGGGCGTGGACGGGGAGGACACACCGGCCACCGTACCGAGCGCCGCCGACAGTCGCCGTCCCCCGCCCGGCGCAGCCCGCTCGCGCCCGCCCCGCCGCGCCGACCACCCTGGAGGGACGGCCGGGCGGCGGAGAGGACGGCAGGGGTGGACCGCAAGGATCAGCAGCCCGCCGCCCCGCGCGCCCCCGCCAACCGGACGGTGGTGCTCGGCGTGCTGGCCGCCACCGCCGCCGTGCTGCTGGTCCAGGCGGCCAGCGGCACCAGCTCCCGCCTGGTGCTGCTGCTGGTGTTCCTGCCCGCGCTGATGGCGGGTCTGGGCACCATCGCCCAGACG
This sequence comes from Kitasatospora sp. NPDC048715, assembly GCF_043198905.1. NCBI lineage: Bacteria > Bacillati > Actinomycetota > Actinomycetes > Kitasatosporales > Streptomycetaceae > Kitasatospora > Kitasatospora sp. NPDC048715. The sequence goes on from NZ_JBICVH010000005.1 coordinate 351,899, forward strand.
GTGGCCGTCTCGGTGTGGGTGACCGCCGTGGTCGTGCTCCATTCGCTGGTGGTCCCGCCCGGCGACCTGCCGGCCCGGCTGGGCACCCTGGTGGGCGTGGTCGCCGCCGAGGCTGCCGTGATCGGCCTGTGCGCGCGGCGGGTGCGGCGCGAGCGGCAGCTGTCGCGGATGCGGCAGAGCGCCGTCGCCCTCCAGCGCCAGCTGCTGCGCCCGCTGCCCGTCACCACCCCGGACGTGCGCCTGGACGGGCTGTACCGGCCGGTGGAGGAGGACGCCATGGTCGGCGGCGACCTGTACGACGTCGCCGAGACCCCGCACGGCACCCGGGTGCTGGTCGGCGACGTCCAGGGCAAGGGCCTGCCCGCGATCGGGACGGGCTTCGCGGTGCTGAGCGCCTTCCGGGAGGCGGCCTTCCGCGAGGCGCGGCTGCCCGCCGTCGCCGACGCCCTGGAGGCGGCGGTGGAGCGGCACAACGCGTACGCGGTGCAGAGCGGCGAGCAGGAGCGGTTCGTCACCGCCACCGTGCTGTGCGTCGGCGGCCCGGACGGGACCGGCACCGGGAACGGGAACGGCACCGGGAACGGGACCGGCGAAGGGGCCAGGACCGGAGAAGGGGACGGCTCCGCCACCGAGGTACGGGCCGTCAACTGCGGCCACCTCTCCCCCTACCTGCTGCACGCCGACGGCCGCGTGGAGCCCGTCCCCCTGGACGCCGGCATCCCGCTCGGCCTCGCCGCCCTGGCCGCCCCCGGCGAGCCGCGCCCCGTGCGGCGCTTCGCGCTGCCCGGGGACGGGGTGCTGGTCCTGCTCACCGACGGCATCACCGAGGCGCAGGACGCCTCCGGCACGTTCTACCCGGTCGAACAGGGCCTGGCCGACCTCGCCGCCACCCCCGCCGACGCCCTGCCCGAGGCCCTCGACCGGCGGGCCCGGCGCTGGAGCGGCGGCCACAGCCGCGACGACGTCACCGTCCTCGCCCTGCGCCCCGCCCCGTAGCCGCCCCACCCGCCGCCCCGCCCCGCAGCCGCCGGACCCGCGGCCCGGGCCCCCGTCGGAGCGGTACGGGCCCGCACGGGGCGCATGAGGCCGTACAGGGGTCGCATGCGGATCGCACGGGGTCGTACGGGCCCGTCCGTGGGGCCGTCCGACCCTTGACCCCCGGCTGCGGGCTCCACCTGCGGCGATCTAGGGTGCAGACATGATCCCCACACCGATATCCGAGCCCGAGCCCGGCCCGCTCGACGGCCCCACGGACGACTTCCTGACCGACCCCGCCCAGGCGCTGCGGGTGATGATGCAGGGCAACGCCCGGTTCGTCGCGGGCAACCCCGAGCACCCCAACCAGGACGCCGGGCGCCGCGCGGCGCTCGCCCCGGCGCAGCGGCCCTTCGCGGTGCTGTTCGGCTGTTCGGACTCCCGGCTGGCCGCCGAGATCATCTTCGACCAGGGCCTGGGCGACCTGTTCGTGGTGCGCACCGCCGGGCACGTCACCGGTGCGGAGGCGCTGGGCAGCATCGAGTACGGGGTGAGCGTGCTGGACTGCCCGCTGGTGGTGGTGCTGGGCCACGACTCCTGCGGTGCGGTGGCGGCGGCGCTGGAATCCCTGGAGCAGGGGCAGCTGCCGGGCGGTTTCGTCCGGGACGTGGTGGAGCGGGTGACCCCGAGCGTGCTGTCCGCGAAGGCGGCGGGCATCGAGGACAGCGACGGGATCGTGGACGAGCACATCCGCCAGACCGTGGACCTGCTGGTGGAGCGCTCGCAGGCGCTGGCCGCGAAGGTCGCCGAGGGGAAGGTGTCCGTGGTGGGCCTGTCCTACCGGCTGCGCGACGGCCGGGCCCGGCTGATCGCCGCCCGGGGGCCGGTGGGCTGACGGAGCGCCCGCCGCGGCGGGCCCTGCCGTCCTCGGGAGCCGCAGGACCTGCGGGACCTGCGGGAACGTGATGTCCGATCACCGCCAGCGCCCCCGGCCGGGCCGGGGCAGAGTCGGTGACCGCAACGATTCCCCATCCCGAGGACGGCAGTTCCCGTGCACAAGGTCATCGATCTCAAGGTTCTCTACTTCGGCACCCCGGTGGTGCTGATCGGATCCCGCAACGAGGACGGCAGCGCCAACCTCATGCCGATGTCCTCGGCGTGGTGGCTGGGGCAGTCCTGCGTGCTGGGTCTGGGCGACAGCTCCCAGACCGCCGCCAACCTGCGGCGCGAGGGCGAGTGCGTGCTCAACCTGCCCTCCTCCGCGCAGGTGGACGCCGTGGACGCCCTCGCGCTGCTGACCGCCGCCCCGCGGATCGCCGAGTACCGGCTGAAGCAGGGCTACCGCCACGAGCGGCGGAAGTTCGCCGCCGCCGGTATGACCGAGCTGCCCGGCGAGCTGGTGCGGGCGCCGCGTGCCGCCGAGTGCCCGGTGCAGCTGGAGTGCCGGGTGGAGTCGGCGACGGCGCTGACGGGCGGCGGGCGCACCGCCTTCGAGGTGTCGGTGGTGCGCGCCCACGTCGAGGAGAGCCTGCTGGTGCCCGGCAGCGACCACTACGTCGACCCGGTCGGCTGGGACCCGCTGATCATGAAGTTCTGCGAGTTCTTCGGCGACGGGCGGCGCCTGTCCCCCTCCCGCCTCGCCGAGGGCTGGCAGATGCCCGGGCGGCTGCCCGCCGCCGTGTGACGTGACGCCGGCTCAGCCCTCGGGCCCCCGGCTCAGCCCCCGGCTCAGCCCTCGGGCCCACCCGCTCGGCCCTCGGGCCCCCGGCTCACGGCCGCGCTCCCCCGCTCACGGCGCGACGGTCGCCCCGCAGGAGTCGCACACCCGCGTCGCGGGCAGTTCCAGGAAGCAGGTCGGACAGATCGCCGGCGGGCGCGGCGGGGCGGCGACGGCGGCCTTGCGCTCCACCGAGGCGCGCAGGCGCGGGGCCAGGGCGGGCGTGCCGCCGTCGGCGGGCAGGTCGGCGCCGAAGTGCCGGTAGCAGGCCAGGCGGGCGGCGGCCGCGTGCTGCTCGCGGTCCATCTCCGCGGCCACCGGCGGCTGTCCGGCCACCGCCAGCACCTCCTGGTAGCCGGGGCCGACCCGGCCGTCCGTGGCGTGCACCACCAGGGCCGTCAGCGGCGGGTCGCCGCGCCGGTGCGCCTCGCGGATCACCAGGGACAGCACCTTGCCGATCCAGTGCCGCTGGTTGACCCGGGTGCGTACCCCGGAGGCCTCCTGCACCGCCTCGGCCAGGTCCGCGTAGCTGATCACCGCGTGGTAGCGGCGCGCCACCTCCACCAGGGCGGGGTAGGCCGCCCGGGTCCACACGATGTGCGCCTGGGTGGCGCCGACCGCCGCGCCGTCCGACACCCGCCAGTAGCTGTGCTGCTCCGTCATCCGCCCGCCCCTGTCCGTCTTGTCCGTGTCTGTCCTCCGCAGTCCCCCGCCGCAGCGAGGCTACCCCGCCCCGGAACGGCACCCTCGGGCGGGGCCTCGCCTCGGACGGGGCTTGACTTCAAGTCCTGTTGAAGTCGTGGAATGGGTGCCGACCGCAGCCGTACGGGCAACCCCGCGGTCGATGCCCCGCCCGTACGGACCCGTACCGGGGCCGGGGCCGCCGTCTTCCCGATCGTGCCGACGGCGGCCCCGGCTCCGGGTCCTCCCGCCCCCGTCCACGCCGCGGCTGTGAGCCGGATCACGGTTGAGGTTGACCTCGGGTCAGGGTGCAGGCTCCCCTCATCGGGCCCGATGACCACGCGGGCCCCACGGATACGAGGGGGCAGCATGTCCACCACCCACCACTCCACCCACCACGCCGGCCACCACCTCGGCCACGGTCCGGACCGCCCGGAGCTGCGGCGGGCGATCGAGGAGATCGCCGAATCCGGCTTCCTCGGGGTGCAGGTGCGGGTGAACGACGCGCGCGGCGAGTGGGTCGGCAGCGCCGGGGCCCGCGAGCTGGGCCGCGACGGCAGGCCGCCGGCCGACGGGCACTTCCGCGTCGGCAGCGTCACCAAGAGCTTCGTCGCGACCTCGGTGCTCCTGCTGGTCGCCGAGGGCCGGCTGGCCCTGGACGACCCGGCCGGCGACCACCTGCCCGGGTTCGGGCTGGACCGGCGGATCACGGTGCGGATGCTGCTGCAGCACACCAGCGGGGTCTTCAACCACACCGGCGAGTTGGCGGAGGACGGGACGTTCGTGCCGGGCGTCCCGTGGCGGGGCAAGGAGTGGGTGGACGCCCGCTTCCGCACGTACCCGCCCGAGGAGCTGGTGCGGCTGTCGCTGTCCCGGCCGGCGCGGTTCGCGCCGGGGGCGGGCTGGAGCTACTCCAACACCAACTACGTGCTGGCCCGGCTGCTGGTCGAGCGGGTCGGCGGCCGCCCCTTCGCCGAGGAGCTGCGGCGGCTGGTCCTGGAGCCGCTGGGGCTGACCGGCACGGTGGCGCCGGGCGCCTCGCCGGAGGTCCCCGCGCCGCACGCCCGCAGCTACTACCGCTACGAGGACGCCGGACGGGAGCGGACGCTCGACGTCACCCGCCACGACCCGTCCTGGGTCGCGGCCGGCGGCGACATGATCTCCACCACCCGGGACCTGCACACCTACGTCTCCGCGCTGCTCGGCGGCAGGCTGCTGCCGCCCGGCCTGCTGGCCGAGATGCGCACGCCGGAAGCGACGGTCGGCTACGGACTGGGGCTGTTCGCCCAGGAGAGGGCGGGCGGCACCGTCTTCCACCACAACGGCGCCACCATCGGCTCGGCGGCGCTGATGTACGGCTCGCCGGACGGCGGCACGACCCTCACCGCCGGGCTGAACTACGTGGACGACGCCGACGTGTCCATCGCGGCGGCGTTCCAGGGCGCCCAGCGGCGGCTCGTCGACGAGGTGTTCGGCACCGGGCCCGGCCCCGCGGCATCCGGTCGTACGGCAGGCTGAACGAATGACAAACGGAGTCACGATCGGGCAGGCGGCGGCGTACGTCGGCGTCACGGTGAAGACGGTGCGGCACTACCACCGGCAGGGGCTGGTCGACGAGCCGCAGCGCGACGCCTCCGGCTACCGGCGGTACGGGTCGGGCGAGTTGCTGCGGCTGGTGCAGGTCCGGACGCTGGCCGCCGCCGGGGTGCCGCTGGCGGAGATCGGGCCGCTGCTCGACGCCGACGGCGAGCGGTTCACCGCCGCCCTCGCCGACGTGGAGCGGCGGCTGGACGAACGGATCGCGGAACTGACCGCGCGCCGCGACACCCTGCACCGGCTCGCCGACGGCGACCGGGCCCTGCTGCCCGACCGCGCCTGCGCGGCCCTGGAGCGGATGCCCGGGCTCGGCTTCGGCCCCGACTACGTGGCGGCGCAGCGCGAGGCCCTGGTGCTGGCGCGGGCCCTGGTGCCGGAGGGCTTCGACGGCTTCCTGTCCCAGCTCGAACACCGCCTGGACGACCCGGAGTTCGTCGATCTGGCCAGACGCGGCCAGGAGGCCGAGGCCTGGGCGCCGGACGATCCGAGGATCGAGGAGCTCGCCGCCGCCATGGCCGACCGCTGCCTGGCCAACCCCGCGCTCCTGGGGGACCCCGACAGCCTGCGTGCCTGGGCCAGGGCCTCCGTCCAGTACCGCCTGATCGACCGCCACCGCGACGACGAGGCCCCGGTCTCGGCCCGGCTGACCGCCCTCACCGAGGCCAGGCTGCGCGCCGCCGGCGTCCCGGCCCCGCACCGGTAGCGGCCCCGGCCGGTGCGTGGGAAGTCGGCCCGCCCGACTTCCCCCGCACCGGCGGCGCTCCGTGCCCCGGCCGCGAACCCACCGCCCGAACGCACGAGAAGTCGACCCCGCCGACTTCCTGCACCGCCCGGCCGCCCCGCTCGCCGACCGACCCGCCGCGGTCGGCGGCCCGGCGGGCGTCCCGGGCGTCCCGGGCGGGGCTGCGGTGCGACGGTGATCAGCCGCTGGAAGTGGGCGGGTTCGGCGGGGTTCGTCGACGGGTTCGCCCTCGGCCTCGATCCAGGCGTGGGCGCGGAAGGGGGCGGTGCGCACGCCCGTGCGCCAGGTCGGCCGGCTGCCCCGGGTCCGGCACAACAGGGCTGCGGCGATGGGGCGTTGAAGACAGCCCTGGCCGGCGCAGCGCATGCCGAGCGCGACCACGGCCTGCCCGGCGGTGGGGGCCTCGGCCCGGCGGGCGGGGGACGGGGCCGGTTTCGGCCGGCCGTGGACGAAGTGGCGCCGACCCGTTGGGCGCCGGGCGGGGCTTCGCCTAGGTTCGACCCATGGTGGACGCATGCTTCGGGCACCCGCGGCTGGCCGCGGTCTACGACCCGCTCGACCCGGACCGCGGTGATCTCGACGCCTACCTGCGGATGGTGCGGGAGTTCGGGGCGCGCCGGGTGCTGGACATCGGCTGCGGCACGGGGGTGTTCGCACTGCTGCTGGCCGGGCGCGGGGTCGAGGTGGTCGGCGTGGATCCCGCACTGGCGTCCGTGGAGGTCGCGCGGGCCAAGCCGGGCGGCGGGCGGGTGCGGTGGATCCACGGTGACGCCACGCGGTTGCCGCCGCTGCGGGTCGACCTGGCGACGATGACGGCGAACGTCGCCCAGGCCGTCGTCGGTCCGCGGGACTGGCAGGGGACGCTGCGGGGGGCCTTCGGGGCGCTGCGGCCCGGCGGGCGGCTGGTCTTCGAGACCCGTGACCCGGCCGCGCGCGCCTGGCAGGAGTGGACCCGTGGGCGTTCCCACCGGGTGACGGACGTCCCGGAGGTCGGCCCCGTCGAGAGCTGGGTCGACCTGACCGGGGTGCGCTGGCCCCTGGTGTCGTTCCGGTGGACGTACGTGTTCGCCGCGGACGGGCAGGTGCTGACCTCGGATTCGACGCTGCGTTTCCGGGAGCGGGAGGAGGTCGAGCGGGATCTGGCCGCCCACGGCTTCGTGGTGGAGGAGGTCCGCGACGCGCCCGACCGGCCGGGCCGGGAGTTCGTCTTCGTGGCCCGGCGCCCGTGACCCCCGTGAACTCCCCTGAACTCCGGCGGTCTTCCCGCGAGCCTGCGCGATCCGCTCCCCTGGCCGGGCGGCGGGCGCGGCCGACGGATCAGGACCCCTGGGCGCCGATCTTCCGGTTGGCGAGGCGGATGAGGTCCTTGGCGAAGGCGCGGTGGACCGAGGGGACGACGACCGCCATCGCCAGGTGTCCTGCCCGGTGCTGGAACTCGAAGCGGCGGAAGGACGTCAGGACGCCCGTCGCGCCGACCTCCCTGACCGTCGCCAGGTCGCGCCACGCGACCGCGTCCCGGACGCCGCCGAGGAGGTCGGTCACGGCCACGCCGTCCTCGTGCAGGCGGCACTGGCGGATGCCGAGCCGCCCGGCCGCCCAGCGCCAGGCGAAGGCGAGGCCGTAGACCGCCAGGACGATCGCCACCACGATCGCGGTCTTGATCACGGCGTTGTCCGGCCGCATCACCACCAGGCCGACGAGCAGCACCAGGCAGAACACCAGGACGAACCGCCGCCCGAGCTGCCAGAGCAGCCCGGGGACGCCGATGACGGAAGCACTGCGGTGGAGCGCACCGAACGCGGGCTCCCTGAACTGCCTTGCCATGCCGATCCCCTGTCCCGGTAGCGGAGTTGAGCGGCGTGATCGCCGACTCCCCGCGCCCACTGTCGGGGAGCGCCGGACGGCTGGCAAGTCGTCGGGCGGCGGGTGGGCGGCGGGGGGCCGGGTCCTCCGGGCCCTCCGTCACGGGGCCCTGGTTCGAGGCGGCCCGTACGACCTGACGGGTCGTCTCCCGGGCCCGCGCGGCGGCGCTCCCGCGTGTTCCCGCCGGGCTCAGGCGGCCTTCTCGGCGAGGGTGTGGGCGACGAGGGCGTTGGCGTGGCCGTGGCCGAGGCCGTGCTCGGTCTTGAGCCAGGCGACGAGTTCCATGTGCTTGGCGAGCGGGGAGGTGCGGACGAGGTCCTTCCACTCCTCGATCGGGCGGCCGTACTTCTTCTCGATGGCGGGGAAGTAGGACGCGGGGTTGCCCTTGGCGGCCGGCTTCTTCTCGGCGGCGGGCTGCACGGCGGCGGGCTTCTCGGCGGGGGTGGCGGTCATGGGCGGTTCCTCTCGGCGGGGCACGGCGGGAAGCGGTGCGGTCACGGGTATGGACCGTGACCGCACCGCGAACTCATCGCCCCGCGTGGGTGATCCGCGTCACACCCCGGCGGCGGCCCGGCGGCGGCGCCGTCCGGCGGGCGGGGTGGGGTCGGCGTTCCAGGCGGCGACGGGGTTGCCGAGCCAGTGCCCGCCGCCGGGGACGTTCTCGCCGCGCATGACGAGGGAGGCCGGGCCGACGGTGGTGCCGGCGCCGAGGGAGGAGTTGAGCAGCACGATGGAGTGCGGGCCGGTGGTGGAGCCGGCGGCGAGGTGGACGGGGCCCAGGCGCATCACCCGGTCGTGGAAGAGGTGGGTCTGCAGGACGGTGCCGCGGTTGACGCTGGCGCCGGCCTCGACGGTGACCAGGTCGGTCTCGGGCAGCCAGTGGGTCTCGCACCACACGCCGCGTCCGATGCGGGCGCCGAGGCTGCGCAGCCACACGTTCAGGTAGGGGGTGCCGGTGATGGTGTGGCCGCCGAAGGGCATGGCGAGTTCCTCGACGAAGGTGTCGTAGAGCTCGTTGCGCCATACGAAGGAGGACCACAGGGGGTGTTCGGCGACGCGGAAGCGTCCGACGAGCACCCATTTGGCGGCGGTGGTGAGGGCGCAGGCGGTGACGGCGGCGGCGATCAGGACGAGTCCGGCGGCGCCGAGGGCGGCGCCGAGCCCGTAGGCGTCGCGCAGTTCCTGGAGGGCGGCGAGGACGAGGTCGCCGAGCAGGGCGGCGAGGACGATCGGCAGCAGCCGGCAGAGTTCGACGCCGGCGCGCGCCCACATCAGGCGCCGGGGCGGGTCGTAGGTGCGGCCTTCGGTGCCGGTGTCGGCGACGCGGGGCAGGGCGAAGGCGGGGCGGCCGAGCCAGGAGGAGCCTTCGGGGGCGTGGGCGGGGGTGTCGGACAGTACGCCGACGAGGGAGTTGTCGGGCAGGTGGCGGCCGGGGCCGACGATGCCGGAGTTGCCGACGAAGGAGCGGCGTCCGACGTGGGCGGGGCCGAGGTGGAGCCAGCCGCCGCGCAGTTCGTAGGGGGCGACGAGGGTGTCGTCGGCGAGGAAGGCGCCGTCGTCGACCCGCATCAGGCCGGGCAGGGCGAGCACGGTGGAGGCTTCGACGCGGCGGCCGACGCGGGCGCCGAGCAGGCGCAGCCACACGGGGGTGAAGAGGCTGGCGTAGAAGGGGAAGAGGGTGCGCCGGGCGGTGTCGGCGAGGCGGCTGACGGCCCAGGCGCAGAAGGCGACGCGGCCGGTGGCGGGGTGGAAGCCGGGGCGCAGCGGGCGGGACAGGAGGCGGACGAGGAGCGCTATGAGGGTGGCGTAGCAGGTGATGGTGAGGGCGGCGAGGGGGACGGTGGCGGGCAGGAGTTGGACGAGGGCGCCGGCCAGGGTGGCGTCGGTGTCGATCATCGGGTAGACGATGAGCAGGGCGGGCAGGGCGGCGATGATCGGGACGAGGCCGAGGACGGTGAAGCCGGCGCCGTAGGCGAGGTTCCAGCGGCGGGGGGCGGGGGCGGGGGTGGTGGGCCAGTCGGCGGGGGCTTCGGTGGCGGGGCGGGCCGGGGAGCCGGTCCAGTGTGCGCCGGGTGGGACGGGGGTGGTGGCGGTGACGCAGGAGCCGGGGGCGATCTCGGCGCGGGCGCCGATGCGGGCGCCGGGCATGAGGGTGGCGCGGTGGCCGATGCGGGCGCCTTCGCCGATGTCGATGCGGCCGAGGTGGAGGGTGTCGCCGTCGAGCCACCAGCCGGCGAGGTCGGCTTCGGGTTCGACGCAGGCGTGGGCGCCGAGGCGGGCGAGGCCGGTGACGGGGGGCAGGGTGTGGAGTTGGACGCCGGGGCCGACGCGGCAGCCGAGGGCCTTGGCGTAGCGGGGGGCCCAGGGGGTGCCGGCGAGGGCGGCGGTGCCGAACATGGCGGTGTAGCGTTCGGCGGCCCACAGGCGCAGGTGGACGTGGCCGCCGCGGGGGTGGCTGCCGGGGCGGATGCCGGCGGTGAGCAGGCGGGCGCCGGTGGCGGCGAGCAGGGTGCGGCCGGGGGCGCTGTAGAGGAGGAGCAGGCCGGCGGCGACGGGCCACCAGGAGCTGTGGGGGGCCCAGGCGAGGTTGCTGCCGGTGAGGTTGTCGAGGGCGATCAGGACGAGGATCCAGCGCAGTCCGGCGAGGGAGAACATGCCGAGGAGCAGGAGGGTCTGCCAGAGGCCGGCGCTGCGGGGGGTGCGGCGTACGGTGCGGCCGCGGACGGCGGTGGTGGCGGCCGTGTCCTCGGGTGCGGTGGTGGGGGTGAGGGTGTCGAGGTGGGCGGCGAGGTCGGCGAGGACGGGGTGGGCGTACAGGTCGGCGACGGAGACGCCGTTGTGACGGGTGCGCAGTTCGGAGACGAGGCGGGCGGCGGTGAGGCTGGAGCCGCCGAGGGCGAAGAAGTCGTCGTCGGGGCCGGGGGTGGTGCCGAGCAGGCGTTCCCAGTGGCCGGCGAGCAGGCCGGCGGTGCCGTCGAGGGCCCGGGCGGCGGGGGCGGTGCCGGTGGTGGCGAGCGGCCAGGGCAGGGCGCCGCGGTCGACCTTGCCGGAGGTGCGGGTGGGCAGGGAGTCGACGAGGGCGAGGACGGGCACCAGCGGGGCGGGCAGGTGTTCCAGGAGCCGGCGGCGGGCGGTGGTGAGGTCGGGGGTGGTGCCGGGGTGGGCGACGAGGTAGCCGACGAGCAGGTCGGCGCCGGCGGGGGTCCTGCGGACGGCCGCGGCGGCGGCGCGGATGCCGGGCAGGGCCTGGAGGGCGGCGTCGATCTCGCCGAGTTCGATGCGGCGGCCGCCGAGTTTGACCTGGTCGTCGGCGCGGCCGAGGAAGACGAGGCCTTCGGGGTCGTTGCGCACGAGGTCGCCGCTGCGGTAGACGCGGGGTGAGGCGAGGGCGGGGTGGGCGCTGAACTTCTCGGCGTCCTTGGCGGGGTCGAGGTAGCGGGCGGTGCCGACGCCGGTGATGAGCAGTTCGCCGCTGGCGTGCCAGGGGACGGGGTTTCCGGCCCGGTCGACGACGGCGATCTCCCAGCCGTCGAGGGGGGCGCCGATGCGTACGGGCTCGCCGGGGAGCAGGCGGGCGGCGGTGGCGACGACGGTGGTCTCGGTGGGGCCGTAGGTGTTCCAGAACTCGCGGCCGTCGACGGCGAGGCGTTCGACGAGTTCGGCGGGGCAGGCCTCGCCGCCGACGATGATCAGGCGGACGGCGTCCAGGCATTCCTGCGGCCACAGGGCGAGCAGGGTGGGGACGGTGGAGACGGCGGTGATGCGCCGGGTCACGAGCCAGGGGCCGAGGTCGGTGCCGGCCTTGACCAGGGCGCGGGGGGCGGGGACGAGGCAGGCGCCGTGGCGCCAGGCCAGCCACATCTCCTCGCAGGAGGCGTCGAAGGCCACGGAGAGGCCGGCGAGGACGCGGTCGCCGGGGCCGAGCGGCCGGTGGGTGAGGAAGAGGCGGGCCTCGGCGTCGACGAAGGCGGCGGCGGAGCGGTGGGTGACGGCGACGCCCTTGGGGCGGCCGGTGGTGCCGGAGGTGAAGATGATCCAGGCGTCGTCGGCGGGGCCGGGCCAGGCGGGGCGGCCGCCGGGGCGGGCGGCGGCGCCGGGGTGGAGGACGCGGCCGGGGCCGAGGACGGCGCAGACGGCGGCGTCCTGCCAGATCATCCCGGCGCGCTCGTCGGGGTCGTCGGCGTCGACGGGGACGTAGGCGGCGCCGCAGCGCAGGACGGCGAGGACGGCGATGTAGAGGTCGGCGGTGCCGGAGGGGATGCGGATGCCGACGCGGTCGCCGCGGCCGATGCCGTGGCCGGCCAGTTGCCCGGCGAGGGTGTCGACCTCGTGGAGCAGGGCGCGGTAGTCGAGGACGGTGTCGCCGGTGTCGAGCGCGGGCGCGTGGGGGTGGGCGTCGGCGGTGGCGGCGACGATGTCGAGCAGGCTGCGGGGGTGGGCGGCCTGGGCCACCGGCCAGCCGGCCGCGGGGCCCTGGTGGGGGCGGTGCAGCGTGCCTGGGCCGGCCGTGTCGTGGCGTGCGTCCATGGATGGGTTTCCTTGGCTCCGGAGTCCTGGGGGGCGCGTACGGGTGTACGGGTGTACGGGTGTACGGGTGTGACGCCGGGTGACCCGGTTGTCACCTGCGGGAGGCGCCCACTCACCATGACTCTGCTGGGAGTCGGCTGGATGCAGCGAAGGTTCGATCAAAGGGAATTCTCATCATCGATGCCGCATGGGAACAGCAACGGTATGAATCGAATGACATTTCGCGGGTTTTCGCTCTTTTCCGCTGGTGAAGAGTAATCGCCGAATACCGGAACGGCGCGACGGGAGAGGGAAGGGTGATGAACACCATGGCGTCCGGAACGCTACCGGTGGCGAGGGGGTCGCTACCGGATCGGGGGGTTCTGGTCGGATCATCGGACTGTTCACGGTTTTCACATCTTCGTGTGGGACCCTTTCGCACACCTCGCCGCGGCTCCGTCCTGTGAGCGGGCCGGGAAAGGACCCCTCGGGCCGGGAATCGGCCGGGCATTCCGCCGAGGACGAGGGGCCGCGGACCAGCGCCGCCGGCCGCAACGGGAGCGCGCTCGTCTGGTACGTGGCGTACGGCTCGAACCTGCACGCCGCCCGCCTCGCCTGCTACCTGCGCGGCGGGCGCCCGGACGGCGGGGCGCAGGCCCAGCCCGGCTGCCGCGATCCGCGCCCGCCGCGCCGGGCGGTGGCCACCGTGCTGCCGGGCACGCTCTACTTCGCCGGGCACTCGCTCACCTGGGGCGGCGGCTCGGCCTTCTACGACCCGGCCACTGGCGGCGAAGTGCCGTGCCGCGCCTATCTGGTGACGGTCGGTCAGTTCAGCGACATCGCCGCCCAGGAGATGCGCCGGAGCCCCGGCGCCGACCTCGACCTCGCCCCGGCGCTCGCCACCGGGCGCGCCGAGCTGGGCCCGGGCCGCTACGAAACCCTGCTGCACGTCGGCGAGTCGGACGGCCACCCGCTGCTGACCTTCACCGCCTCCCGGGGCGTGGCCGGCGCCGATCTCAACGCTCCCGCCCCGCCCTACCTGCGCACCCTGGCCGCCGGCCTGGCCGAGTCCCACGGCTGGGGCCCCTGGCGCGCGGCCGGCTACCTCGCCACCCGCCCGGGCGCGGCCGGGCACTGGACGCCGCGCGCGGTGGCGGCGGTGCTGGGCTGAACAACACCGGGACCCGCCGGGCCTGGTGTCCTGCGCTCAGGCCCCGGCCGGGCCGCGTCCGGCCAGCCGTGCGCGCAGGCGCTCCGCCGGCAGGGCGTCCGGGTACGCCAGGAGTGCCTCCCGGGCCCTGCGGAGAGCCTCCTGCTCGATCCCGGCCGGCAGGTCGTCGCGCTCCAGCAGGTGCAGCAGGACGAAGGGGGCCCTCGGCGTCGAGCCGCGCCTGGCCAGCCAGTCCGTCGTGTGCCGCAGGAGCAGGGACAGCTGGGCCGGGGAGAGGTCCCGCCGTTCCAGCAGGGCGCAGAGGATCTCCCGGGTCTTGTTGCTGAAGTTCGCCGAGAGCCGCTCCAGTCCCAGCGCCACCGCCCGGGAGGCCTGTTCGGGGGTCAGGTCCGACCGCCTCAGGAGCGGGCACAGGAACGGCCGCTGGAAGTGGAAGGTGGTGTGGGCGGCGCACAGGTCGATCGCGAGGTCGATCCCGAACCGGGCCTGGTCGGGCCGCAGTCCGGTGCGGCGGCCGAGGAGCGAGCCGAGGAGGGCCGGCTGGGCGGGGTCGGCGCGGAGCTCCGCCACCACCAGATCGGCCACCTCGGTCAGCTGCTCTCCGGTCAGCTCCCTCCGCCACAGCAGGGCCTGGAGGACGCGCCGGCGGTCGGCGGAGGTCTCGTTCAGCTCCAGCCACCGGAACGCCCGGGAGATGAGGGGGCGGGCCTCCTCGGGAGTCAGCGGGCGTTCGAGCAGTCGTTGCAGCGCGACGGCCGCCGCCGGGTCGGCGGGATCGCCGGCCAGCTGGTGCAGCAGTCCGGTGCCCGCGCCGGTGCCTTCGCCGGTGCCGGTGCCTTCGCTGGCCAGCAGGACGCGCAGGACGTGGCTGCGGTGCGGGCTGGCGGGATGGAGCCTGCTCCAGACCTCGACGTAGCGGGTCACCCTCCGCGCCCGGTCGGGGGTGAGATCGTGGCACTCCAGGACGACGCGGAGCACCGCGCCCGCGGTGGGGACCTCGGCATGGTGCTCCGCCAGCCAGTCGAGGCCCCGTTCGAGCGCCGCGCGCTCCTCGGGCGCCGTCAGCGCGGGGTGGCTCAGGAGCGTGCGCAGGAGCGACGCGGCCCGCAGGGTGCCGGCGGCGTCCCGGTGGTCGGCGAACCAGGCGAGGGTGCGGCGCACGGCCTCCTCCCGCTGCTCCCCCACCGGGTTCCCGTACGTCAGCAGGTGCTGCAGGACGGCGGCGCTCGCCTCGGACGGGCGGCGCGGGCTCAGCCAGTCGAAGGCGCACTGGACCACCCGGCCGCGGGTGGGTGCGTCGTGGTCCCGCTTGAGCAGCTGTTTGAGGACCAGCGGGGCGGAGCGCCAGCCGGCGTGTCCGCGGACCCACTCCAGGGCGTGGTCCACGGCCAGCCGCTCCTGGCCGCAGGAGAGGTCGTCCCGTTCCAGGAGCGCCTGGATGACGTGGTCGGCGTCGGTCTGCCCGGCCCGCCGGGACAGCCAGGACAGCGAGGCCGAGATCAGCGGCTGCGGCACGTTCTGCGGATCGCCGAGCGCCGCCGAGAGGAACGGCCGTGCGGCGTGGTCGAGTTCGGCCCGGGTCAGCCAGGGGCGGACCAGTGCGTCCCAGGTCTCCAGGGCCGCGGACTTCCAGGGCGGGTCGAGGGTCATGGCGAGCAGCGCCTGCTCGCCGTCCCTGCCCGCGTGCTCCAGCAGCTGTCCCAGCCTGACGGCGTTGCGGGTGGCCCAGTCCCGGCAGAAGCGCTCCAGTGCGCCGGCCCGGTGGCCCGTTCCCGGCCCGTCCAGGTCGGAGGCCAGCCGCTGCAGATGGCCGGTGAACAGGGCGAACGAGCGGGAGTGCCGGGACGTGGCGTCGAACAGCGTTTCGGCGGATGCGCCGTGGATGCTCCAGCCCGGTGGCGGCAGGAGGGAGTGCAGGACCAGTTCGTCCGTCACGATGTCGTGGACGACGTGGAGTTCGCCCTCGGACTCGTCCATCCACCCCAGCGAGACCAGGGTGTCGGTGACGTGCCGTCCGCCCATGACGCCCGCGGCGGTGGAGGGGTGGGCGTCGAGCAGCGCGTCGAGTGCCTCCTCCACGGCCGGGCGGGGCTGCGGGCAGATGCTGACCGCCGTGGCGAAGGCCAGGTGGGCGAGGTCGGGCAGGGCGGTGGCCAGCGGGCCGGTCGCGTCCCCGGTGCCGACGGGGGTCAGCGAGTCCTGCCGGATTCCCTCCCGGATCCAGCTGACCAGTTCACCGGGGCGCACCCGCGCGAGGTCCGGGGCGAGGTGGCCGGCGCGGATCCGGCGTTCGAGGGCGTCGGCGATGAGCAGGGCGATGACCGGACGGCGCCCGCAGGCCCGGGCGAGTTCCTCCTCCCCCCACCGCTGGAGCGCCTGCGGGGCGACTTCACGGAGGATGTGGGTGATCACCGTGGTCCGGTGGTCCTCGTCCTGGCGCAGCAGGACCTCGTCGAAGAGGAGCCCGGCACCGCGCTGGTGGAGCCGGTGGCGTGCTCCCGGACGGGTCGAGGCGAGCACCGCGACGTGGACGCCGCACCGTTTGGCCTCGGGCAGCAGGGCGTCGACGAGTGCCCGCGGGTCCAGCTGGGCGCAGGTGTCGAGGGAGTCGAGGACGAGCAGGACCCGGGGCCGCTCGGCCTCGCGCACGACCTGCGAGAGGTCGTCCACCGTCACGGAGTTGTTCGCCTGGAGGTGGAGGACCTGCCAGCCGTCGAGATGGGCGGCCCGCGCGACCTCGAAGCAGGTCCGGGTCTTTCCCGCGCCGGCCGGTCCGACCAGGAGGACACCTCGCGGGTCCGGTGTCGAGAGACGGCGCAGCAGGTTCCGCGGCTGGGCCTCGTGGAGGGGGCCGGGGCTGACGAAGGAGAGGCGGTCGTCCACGAGGCGGGTCTCGCGTCCGTGCAGTCCCCGGACGACCTCGTCGTGGCTGTGGATCTCCCGCAGGCGTTGCGCGGACTCCTCGCGGTCGGTCACCGCGACCGGGTCCGGGTCGACGTCGTGGGCGCGCAGGTAGCGGACGAAGCGGGGGTCCTCGGACAGCCCCTGGAAGCCGGTGGCCGTCAGGCTCGCGGTCCCCCCGCGGGTGTGGTGGCTGCTGCACACGCCCAGCAGTACGTCGTCGCGGGTGAACACGCCGGCGCCGGAGAAGCCCGTCCACGGTGATGCCGGGCCGGGCCGGTCGGTGGGCGCCGCCGGGGGCGTCGCGGGGGGCGGGGAGGTCAGTGACAGTTCCAGGTCGGCGCGGCCCAGGAAGGAGCCGAGCAGCACGTCGCCGTCGATCTGCCGGGTGGTCGGCCGCATCCGGTCGATGGCGAAGTCCGGGAAGCCGACCGCGGTGAACGCGATGCGGCCGAGCCGGGTGGGCGCGACGCCGAGCCGGATCGGCGGCAGGTCGCCGTGGTCCTCGGCCAGGACCAGCAGGGCCAGGTCGAGGGAGGGGTCCTGGTGGCTCACCACCAGGTCGACGGCGACGGGCTTGCCGCTCCCCCCGGCCGTTCCGGCCGCCGGACGGACCTCGTAGGCGTAGCGGTCGGCGTCCTCGAAGGCGTGGCGCACGGAGAGTGCGAGACCGCTCGTGAGCAGGAAGCCCGAGGCATGGAACAGGGAGTGGCCGGTCGTCCGGTCCCGTCGGGCGACCATGACCACCCTGTCCAGCATGCCGTTCGGGCCGCGCCGCATGCCCTGTCCCCCACCCGCCGTTCGGACCGTTCCGCAAAGCCTCCCCGGTGGCGGCTACCGCCGTCCGCCGGGCCCCGCCCGGCGTCAGTCGGGCAGCAGGATCCCGGCCTCGGAGTTGGTCAGCACCGCACCGCCCTGCTCGGTCTCCGCCGTCAGCTCCAGCGACACCGTGTGCGTGGCGGTCCTGGCGCCGGCGGCCTTGGCCCCGCCGGAGACCACCCAGAACTTGACCCCGCCCTCGACCTCGGCCGAGGCGGTGACGGCGACCTCGACATCGAGCTTGACGGAGTTGACGCGCAGCCGCACCGGCGAGCCCTCGCCGTCGGCCATCGCGGTGGCGAGCTCCTGCCGAAGCGCCCGGATGGTGTCCGCGAGCCCGATCTCCATACCCGTCCCCCTTCGGCCCGCTCCCCGTACACCGGGTGCGGCCACGAGATGATCATCAGTGGGACATGGTAGGCCACCGGCACCCGCCCGGTCCGGGCGACCGGTGAACGGCCGCCGGGGCCGCCCGGCGGCGCGGCGCCGCGCCCTCGCGGCGGCCGTACCGTCGAGCGGCCCCGGTCCTCCCACCGGACCTTCCCGGCAGGTCAGTTGAGGAAGGACTCGGGCCCGAGGCGGCCCCAGGCGACGAAGGCGGCCAGCAGGATGTAGACCGCGTCCACCGCCACCAGCCGGTACTCCCGACGGCGCACCCGCACGGCCGCCGCACCGGCCATCAGCAGCACCAGTCCGACGGCCGCCAGCGGCACGAACACCGGCGCGATGCCGAGCACGGCGGGCAGGACCAGCCCGGCCGCCGCCAGCACCTCGACCGCGCCGATGGCCTTCACCCCTCCCTCGGTGAAGTCCTCCACCCAGCGGCCGGCGGCCCCGGTGGCGGCGATCCTCTCCTTCGGCGCGAGCATCTTGAACGCGCCGCCCACCAGGTAGACGGCGGCCAGCAGCCCGGCGACGATCCACAGCGCGACGTTCACGGCGTCCCCCTCTCCTCGTGCCCCGGGCCGGTCAGTGCTGGTACATGCCGACCTCGTAGCCGCCGCCGGGCTGGCGGAGCATCACATTGGCCCGGTTGAAGGCGTTGATGATCGCGATCACGCAGACCAGCGCGGCGAGCTGCTCCTCGTCGTAGTGCTTGGCGGCGTTCGCCCACACCTCGTCGCTCACCCCGCCCGCCGCGTCCGCGAGCCGGGTGCCCTCCTCGGCGAGTTCCAGCGCGGCGCGCTCGGCGTCGGTGAACACGGTGGCCTCCCGCCAGGCGGCGACCAGGTTGAGGCGCACCGGGTCCTCCCCGGCGTGCACGGCCTCCTTGAAGTGCATGTCGATGCAGGCGCCGCAGCCGTTGATCTGGCTGGCGCGCAGCCGCACCAGCTCCTGGACGGTGTACGGCAGGCTCGACTCGGCGACGGGCTTGTTGGCGGCGATCAGGTGCTTGAAGACCTTGCCCATGACGGGGCTGGCGAAGGGGTTCAGGCGGGGTTCCATGGTGTGCTCCTCGGTCGGTGGTCCCGTTGCTGCCCTTGAAGACAGGACAGCCCGCCGTTTTGTGACGTCCCCGCGCCGCCCGCCCGCCGTGACCTGCGCCACACCACCCGCCCGCGGTCCGCGGCGGGCCTCGGGTAGCCTGCTGGCCACGATCGGGACAGGGGGCGTCCGGGGTGAGTTCGACGGATGTGGCGGGCGCGGCCGGGTACCGGCCGCTGCTGTTCTCCATCGCCTACGGGATGACGGGTTCGGTCGGCGACGCCGAGGACCTCGTCCAGGACACCTTCCTCGGCCTCGCCCGTGCCGACCGGGCCGGCACCGCGATCGCCGACCCGAAGGCGTACCTGACCACGACCGTCACCCGTCTGGGCATCAACCACCTGAGGTCCGCGCGGGTGCGGCGCGAGACCTATGTCGGCGAGTGGCTGCCCGAGCCGGTCGTGACCACCACCGGGCGCCCCGGCCCGGCCGAGCACGCCGAGCTGGCGGACACCCTGTCGATGGCGTTCCTGGTGCTGCTGGAGGCCCTCTCCCCCGTCGAGCGCGCGGTGTTCACGCTGCGCGAGGCGTTCGGGTACGGCTACCCGGAGGTGGCGGAGACGGTCGGCCGGAGCGAGGCGAACTGCCGGCAGATCCTCTCCCGCGCCCGCAAGCGCCTGGCCGCGGCCGAGGACGGCCCCGTCCTGCCGGCCCCGGCCCACCGCGCGCAGGGCGAGGAGCTGGCCCGCCGCTTCTTCGAGGCCGCCGAGGGCGGGGACCTGGACGCGCTGCTCGGCATGCTCGCCCCCGACGTGGTGGTCCGGGGCGACGGCGGCGGCAAGGCCCGCGCGCTGGCACGCTCGGTCACCGAGCCGCTCCGCGTCGCCCGGCTGCTCGTCGGCGGCCTGCGCCGCGTCCTGCTCCTGGGCGCGCGCCTCGTCCCGGCCCGGGTCAACGGCCGCCCGGGCGCGGTGGTGTACGACGCCGAGCAGCGCGTGGCCGGCGTCATCGTGCTGGACATCGACGCCGACGGCGCGGTGCGGGCCGTCCACTCCGTGTCCAACCCGGACAAGCTCGGCCACCTCGGGCCGGTCTCCGACCTCGGGCTGCGGCCGGCGCCGAAGCGACCCTCCGACGAGGTCGCCCCGCCGGGGCAATGAGCCCGGTGCGCGGGACATGCGGCGGCCCGGGCCCGAACGCCGGACCCGGGCCGTTCACCCCGAGGGTCAGGGGACGGTGCAGACGGCGGTCGCCAGGATCGACTCCGTCGCGGTACCGGTGTTGGTGCCGCGCACGACCCAGGAGCTGCCGCTCGGGTAGGAGTCGGTGAAGAAGATCCGGAAGGCGCTGGTCTGGCCGCCACCACCGGTGGGCACCTGGCCGGACGGGCAGGTCACGGTGGCGAACCCGTTGCCGCCCGGGGCCACGTCGACGAAGTCGCCGAAGACCTGGTTGTGCGCGGACAGCAGCGCGGGGTCGGCGGCGGCCTCGTCGTGGGGCACCACGACGCCCGGCTTGCCGGCGGGCTTGCCGTCGGCGAAGGCGACGGCGGCACTCGCGGCCAGGACGCTGAAGGCGGTCAGGGCGGTCAGGACGAGGGGCTTCGTACGGGCCACGGCGGCCTCCTGGGGTGTGGGGTCGGGCTGTGTCGACGGCGGGCCGTTCCCCGCCTCGACCCCGATCCGTACCCGAACCACCCTGGTCCGCCGCCGGGGAAGGCATCCGCTACCCGGGCGGAGGAACCCCGCTGCCCGGCCGGGCTAACGGGGGCCGCACTCCCCGGTTCGGTCAACGACGGTCCAGCGGCGGAAACATGAGCAGCCGTCACCTCGGCCGGTTCCGCCAGTTCGATGCCTCGGCCCGCGTCATCGGCCGGCGCCACGCCCTGCGCATCGTCCGCACCCCGGGCCGCACCCCCACCGCTGACGTCCGCGCCCACGTCCGCGCCCGGGTCCGGGCACCGGTCACGCCGGCGCCCCGGCGGCGGGGCGGCGGCGGGTGAACCAGCAGGCCAGCAGCAGGTTGGGCACCCAGCACAGCCAGGCGATGGCGGTGTAGGAGGTGCGGAAGTCCAGGTGCGCGGCCATGGCGACGGTCAGCATGAGCCGCAGGGTGACGGCGGCGAAGGTGAGCGCGAAGCTGCGGACCATCCAGCGGCGGTGGTCGACCACCCGCCCGTCGAGGATCGCCCGCAGCCCGGCGCCGCCGGTCACCAGCCAGGCGACGGCCAGGCAGGCGAAGCCGGTCCCGGAGACCGCGCCGCCGAACGCGACGGGCGCCATCAGCAGCGCGCCCGCCCCGCCGACCAGGCAGCCGATCAGGTAGGTGACGCCGATGCGGCGGTGCAGGCGCGGGCGGCGGTTCCGCAGGCGGCGGGAGAACTGCCACGGCCCCACCAGCAGAGCGGTGAGCGCGCCGAATATGTGGATGTAGAGCGGCACTTCGTGACTCAGGTAGGTGGCGCGCTGCTGCTCGATGAAGACCGCCGGATCGAAGCTGAGGTACTTGGCGGAGACGGCGACGATGAGGGTGGAGAGCACCGTCATGACGGCCCAGCCGGCCCGTGTGATGCGCATGCACCCGAGTCTCGGGCCCGACGGCCGGGTCCGGCATCGGGGTTGTCCCCGAGAAAGCACCCTCAGAGAACCCTCATCTCCGGTGCCGGGATGGGGAGATGATCACCCCGGCCCGCCGCGGCTCGGCCCGGTCAGGCGGGCTGCCAGAGCTCGATCCGGTTGCCCTCGGGGTCGGTGACCCAGCCGAACCGGCCGACGCCCGCCATGTCCTGGGTCTCCTCGGCCACGTCCGCCCCCCGGGCACGCAGTTGGGCGAGCATCGCGTCCAGGTCGCGGACGCGGAAGTTGAGCATGGTCCGCTGGGTGCGGGAGCCGAAGTAGTCGGTCCCGGACTCGAAGGCCGCGAAGACCGTCGGCCCGGGCTCCTGGCGCCACAGGCCGTGTTCGTCGGCGTCCAGCCCCAGGCAGTCGCGGTACCAGGCGCCCAGCGCCGCGGGGTCGGCGGCCCGCAGGAAGTACCCGCCGATGCCCACTACTCGTTCCATGCCGCCATCCTGCCACCACGGTGGTCGGCGGGCCCGGCACGACCCTCCCTCCTCGTCTTCGGGTGATCTTGGTCGGGTGTCGGCGCGGCGTCCGGACGGGCACGGCGCGCGGTCCGGTATGCATGTCCCGGGCCGGGGATCGTGGGCGGATCATGCTCCCGTCATCCCGCCAACTCCATGCCACCCGAGACGATTTGATCACTATGAAGCTGGTACGACGAATCGCCGCCACCGTCGCGGCGGACGCCTGTCGCCGCGCCCCGAGGGACTGACGGAACCGCCCCGGCCCGGCGCGGGGAGCCCGCGCCGGGCCGGGGCGTGTCCGCGTGCCGTCACGCGGCGCGCTGGCCGAGCAGGAGGGCGGGCAGGGAGCGGCCGGCGAGGGCCTCGGCGGCGCGGGCGGCCTGGGAGGGGGCCATGAAGTCCGGGAGGCTGCGGGCGGGGACGAAGCGGGCGCCGAACAGGCCGCTCCTGCGCTGCGCGGGGACGGTGATGAGGGTGCCGTCGGGGACGGTACCGCCGTCGAACACCAGGGTGAGACGCTCCAAGTGGCGGTCGGCGGGGGTGAAGTCGACGGCGAGGACGTCGGTGAGGCGGACGATCAGACCGGTCTCGGCGTGCAGGTGGCGGGCGGCGGCCAGGTGCGGGGGCTCGTTGGGCTTTGCGGAGCCGCCCGGAAGGATCATGCCGTCCATGTAGTCGGGGTCGACCAGCAGGACGTCGCCGCGCTGGTTGCGGACGAGGACGAGGCAGCCGAGCCGGCAGACGGGGGGCTTGGCCAGCAGGCGGGGGTCTTGCATGGGGGGAGGTCGCTTTCTCGACGCGGTGGGGGACGTTCAGTCGTCGTGGGTGAGGCGTTCGTAGCGCAGACCCTTGCGCAGCAGGTCGACCATGCGCAGGAGGTCGAGCGGGCGCGCGGTGAGGCGCAGCAGGTAGCTGCACGTCAGGCGGCCGTCCGCCCAGTCGACTTCGAGCGTGGGGAGCTTGACGCCGCCGAGGGCGAGGACGGTGGCGAGGTCGTCGAGGACGTCGGCGGCCTGCCGGCGCTGCTCGGCGGTCGCACGGGAGAGGGTGGAGGACATCTCACTTCTCCCCGGGCCGCTTGTGGACCTCGAAGGCGCGCCAGGCACTGTACGCGTCCCCGAAGAAGGTGAAGGCCGCGAGTTCGCCGCTGGCGCCGCGGAGCCACTCCCCGGTGAGCTCGTTGCGGACCCGGTAGCGGTCGGCCTCGGCGTCCCAGCGGACGCCGTAGCCGTGGAGGCGAGGGAGTTGGTCGTGGTGCATGAGAAGGGAACCCTCTGCGATCGGAGTTTCACGTTCTGTGTACATGGTGGCCCGCCGACGCCTACGATCGGAAGCGCAAACAACTTGACTGCGGCGCAAGCGTGGATTTGGAGCAGCCATGGTGAACATCAAGGAGATTGACCCGGAGTCCGGCCCCTGGGCCCCCTTCGCCATCCAACTCCGCAACTCACGCAAGGCAAAGGGGCTCCTGCAGCACCAGCTCGCCCGCAAGTGCGGAGTCAGCTCGTCTTACGTCTCGTTCGTTGAACTTGCGCGCCGACCGCCGAGTAAGAAGTTTGCTACCAAGGCCGACGAAGTCCTGGAGACGGGCGGGACTTTGATGCTGATGTACTTCCAGGCCAAGCACACGGCCTTGGTTCCGGGCTTCCCTGAGTACGCCAACTACGAGGCGAGCGCGGAGAAGATCAAGCTCTTCGAGATCAACGTCATCCCTGGGCTGCTGCAGACCCGGCCGTACGCAGTCGCCTGGGAGCAGGGAAATCTCCGGCGAGGCACCGTCACGCAGGAGCAGGCCCATGAGCGAATCGAATTTCTGCTTGCCCGACAGCACATCTACAACCGCACACCACCGCCGCTCCTGCACGCGGTGATCGATGAAAGCTGCCTCAGGCGACCCATCGGCGGCCGGAACGTCATGGTCGAACAGCTGATCCACCTCGAAGAAATGGCTGCTCAACCCAACATCATCCTCCAGGTGGCGCCGTACTCGCTGGGCGAGAACAGGCCGTTCACCCGGCTGGTGCACCTCCTTACCATGCCCGACCGCAAAAAGCTTGCTTACGGTGAGACTGAGCAGCGCGGCTACCTCGATCGGGATTCCGACGCGATCACGGCACTTGGCAACGACTACGATCGGCTCGTGGTGGAGGCCTTGGGCCAGACCGAATCGGTAGCCATGATCCGTGCGGTACGGAGGGACTTTGAATGGATGTCGACCTGACTAGCGCCCGCTGGCGGAAGAGTTCACACAGCGGCAGCGGCGGTACGTGCGTGGAGGTCGCCGACGGCTTCACCGGCGTCATGCCCGTACGCGACTCCAAGGACCCCTCCGGCCCGGCCCTCCTCTTCCCCACCCCCGCCTGGCAGGCCTTCGTCACCGCCGTCCGCACCGGCGAGTTCGACACCCACTGACCACAGCCACCATCGGCCCCGCCGCCCCATACTCGGGGCGGCGGGGCCGAGGTGTGCGCAACTGCGCAGCGGGCGGCTCTTTTCTGCCAAATTGGTCTCTACCATTGCCCCGAATCCGGGATTCCGGAAGGCTCGCCGCCGAGCACCGGGAAGCGGACTCCGGTGTTCTCCCTTGAGCGAGGAAGACACCGACATGGCACTTCGCAAGGCGGTTACCAGCATGGCCCTGGCCGGACTGTTCTCGGTGGCGGGCGGCCTGATGGTCGCCCCCGCTGCCCAGGCGTCCACCACGAGGACGACCGGTTACACCTACATCGGCATGTACCCGAGCGGCGCCGCGTGCGACGCGGCCGGCAAGGCCTACGTGGCCCGCGGGGAGGCGGTCAACTACTTCTGCGACGTCGCCCCGACCACCGCCCGCCTCTCCGTCTGGTTCTACTAGAAACCACCGGGTGACCATCTGAGGGGCGGGAAGCCGGGCGGCATGGCCGGCTTCCCGCCCTTCTCCCCTACCCTGGTCACCAGTTGGCGGGCACGACCCCAGGAGGGCGCGCGATGGACACCACCCACATCACCACCTGGCGGAAGAGCTCGTACAGCGGTGGCGGCGGCGCATGCGTCGAGGTTGCCGACGGCTTCGCCGGCGTCATGCCCGTACGCGACTCCAAGGACCCCTCCGGCCCGGCCCTCCTCTTCCCCACCCCCGCCTGGCAGGCCTTCGTCACCGCCGTCCGCACCGGCGAGTTCGACACCCACTGACCACAGCCACCATCGGCCCCGCCACCCCATGCTCGGGGCGGCGGGGCCGGTGGCTGTGGTCAGAGTCCGAAGTTCCAGTCGACGATCATCTGCAGCAGGTCCTTGCGCTCGTCCACGAAGTCCATCGCGATCACGCCGTAGTGGGCGCGCTGGGAGATGCGCGGCGTCAGGTAGTCCTGGATGGAGGGATTGACGACCTTGGCGATCTGGTACGGGGTGTCCGGGAAGCTGCTGGAGCTGGCGAAGTGGAGGTACAGCTTGCCGTCGTTCTGGCCGTAGAACGCCGTGTCCAGCCCTTCCCTGACCCGCTGGACCTTGCGGCTGGGCCCGTCGCTCCACGCGTCCTGCAGCCAGATCCGGGAACTGTCCCCCCACTGCAGCGGGTCGTAGCGCCCGTCGCCCCAGGTGAAGTCCGACATGATGGGGACGATCTTGCCGCGCACCTGCCCGAGCGTGGGCAGTCCGCCGGGCAGTGATCCGGCCTTGGGGAGCCAGAACCAGGGCCGGTAGTTGCCCTTCCCGTCGTAGCCGTCCATGTAGTAGTTGAAGATCTCGCTGAAGCGGTAGTCCTGCCCCTCGGTGTACTCCTTCTTGACCCGCATGATGATCGTCTCGCGGGGGTTCGCCTTCAGGAAGTCGATGCAGAGGTTCAGCACGTCACCGAAGTTGATTTTCTGGTAGATCTTGTCGTGGTGGATGGTGAAGACGTCGCCCGCCACCCGGCACCGGATGTCGAGGAAGCGCACGCCCGCCTGGAGCTGCTGGTTGATGCGCCACTCCTGGCACTGGGCGAAGCCGAAGGCGCCGCCGTCGTAGAGCGCGCAGGTCTCGTGGGTTCCGGGGATCGTCAGCTGCGACAGCTTCACGTTGTCGCCCAGCAGCGACATCCACTTGTCGGTGGGGCGGTGGACGAGGCGGTCCGGCGCGGCGACGGCCGACGCGCCCGAGCCGGCGATGCCCAGGGCCCCGGTCGTGGCCGCGAGCGCTGCGCCCCTGAGAAGGGTCCTACGGTTGATCGACATGCAAGAAGCCTCCGGACTCGGGGCCCCGATGGTGATCGGGCGTGAACGTTCTCCTTTCCGACTCCAACGGGCCTCCGTCCGAGGCCGGTTCATCGTCCGCGAACCGAACGTCCGCCACCCGCACCGCGGCCGCGCCGGCGGGCGGCACGCGGAAAACCCGGTGCACCCGGCGCGACACCTCGGTAGCCTGCACCGCCATGGCATCGGAACTGGAACGCCCCCCACTCCAGGCGGACGAACGCACCGCGCTCATCGGCTGGTTGGACCTGCAGCGGAAGATCCTGCGCTGGAAGTGCGAGGGGCTGGACGAACGGGACGCGCACCGGGCGGTCGTCCCGACCTCGCCGGCCATGACGATGGCCGGCCTCATCTCGCACATGCGCTGGACCGAGCACCTCTGGCTGGAGGTGATGTTCCTCGGCGGTGACGAGAAGCAGAACCCGTCCTTCGACGAGTCCACCGAGGACGCCGACTGGCACACCGACGACCGCCCCCTCGCCGACCTGCTCGCGGAGTACGAGGCCCAGTGCGCCCGCAGCAACGAGATCGTCGCGGCGGCCTCCCTGGACGACGTCGGCCGCAAGCCCGGCTTCCGCGCCGGCGGCGCCAACCTGCGCTGGATGCTGATCCACCTCGTCGAGGAGACCGGCCGCCACGCGGGGCACGCCGACATCGTCCGCGAGCTCCTCGACGGCTCGAAGGGCTACTACTAGCGGTTCCACCGGACTTCACCGCTTCCGCCGGCCGGCGGCCCGGGAGCGGGAGGTCCGGCCGGGCGGGTGCGGGACGCTCCGTCAGGTCCCGTCCCGCGCCGGACCGGCCGTGAAGGGGCCCGTGACCGGGCAACTCCCGCTGATCCGGACGCCGATGACGCCCTGCTAGGGTCCCGACCCGTGACGGACAGGGTGCAGAAGCAGTACGAGGCGATGCGCGGGCACTTCCACCGGGCCGCCGGGCAGCGCGGGTTCACGCTCGACCCCGCCCAGGAGCTCCCGGTCGAGCGGCTCAGCCGGCTGGCCGGCGAGCTCGCCCACCCGGCCTGGCGGCTGCGCCGCGGTCCGCGGCACCTCTACCTCTGGGGCCCGGTCGGCCGCGGCAAGAGCTGGCTGGTGGACACCTTCCTCGACGGGCTGGCGACCCCGCGCAAGCGGCGGCTGCACTTCCACGACTTCTTCCGCCGGCTGCACGAGGGCGTCGCCCACCACGCCGGGAGTCGCGGCGCGGACGGCGCGGCCGTGGACCGGGCCGTGGACGAGCTGCTCGGCGACTGCCGGGTCCTGGTCTTCGACGAGTTCCACGCCCACGACGCGGGTGACGCGATGCTGGTGGCCCGTCTGCTGCACACCCTGCTGGAGCGGCGGATCACCCTGGTCACCACGTCCAACTACCCGCCCGCCGGGCTGATGCCCGACCCGCTGTACCACCACCTCTTCGAACCGACGATCAGGCTGATCGAGGAGCGGATGGACGTGGTCGACGTCTGCGGGCAGGTCGACTTCCGGCGCCTGCCCGGGTCGGAGCGCGCCCACGGGTTCGGCCTCGGTGCCCGGCTCCGCCCCGGCGACGAGGCCGCGGCCGGCCTCACGGCGCCCCGGCCCGAGGAAGCGGGTCCGGTGGCCGCCCACCACCGCGAGCTGCCGGCCCGGGCGGTCCGCGAGGACCACGTGTGGTTCGGTTTCCCGGAGCTGTGCGAGGGCCTCACCTCCGTCGCGGACTACCTCGCCCTCGCCGACCGCTTCCCCACCGTCGTCCTCGACGGCGTCCCGCCGCTCACCGATGCCTCCCCCGACGGCCGCCGGCGCTTCGCCAACCTGGTCGACGTCTGCTGCGACCGCGACGTCCGCCTGGTCCTGATCGGCGCCGACCCGCTCGCCGGCCTGCCCGCCGGGTCCGCCCTCATGCGCGACCTCGACCGCACCGCCAGCCGTCTCGCCCTCCTGCGGCACCCGGCCCCGCAGGCAGGGGTTTGACGACGGACCCTAGCTTCGGGTGAAGGTCCCGAGGCCCTCGTGGTCGAGCTGTTCGACCACCACCGTGGAGGCCCGGCCGTCGGCGCCCACGCCGAACGTCACCCCGGACAGGCCGACGGCGTTCTCCCCGCGGGTGCGGAAGCTGAACACGTCCCCGGCGTAGTGCTGGAGCGGGAACTGCAGGTCGTCCGGGCCCAGGCTCATCACCAGGGCGCCGCCGTTGCCGGTGGTCACGGTCAGCGGGCCGTAGTAGCCGTTGGCGTACGTGCCGACGTAGGCCGCGTCGGGCTTGGCGGGGGCGGCGTCGGCCGGGGGCTTGGTGTAGTCGGTGGGCGAGACGCCGGTCAGCGCGGCGGCGGGGACGACCTTGCCGAAGAAGGCGAGCCAGTCGACGGTCTCGTGGCCCTCCTCGGCGAGGTCGAAGAACTCCTCGGCCACCGCCTCGGGCAGGCCGACCGGTTGGCCGTTGGTCAGCACCACGATCCCCAACTGCTCGGAGGGCAGCAGGGTGACCACGGTGGCGGCTCCCAGTTCGAAGGCGCCGGAGTGGTTGAGCCGCAGCCGGCCGCCGTTGTCGCGGCCGACGTTCCAGCCCAGGCCGTACTGGCCGGGGTTGCCGTCGGGTGCGGACGGCGGGTTGGAGAGGCTGTGCGGCAGCCAGGTCTCGCCCAGGGCGGCGGTGTCGACGATCTGCTTGCCCTCGAAGGAGCCGTCGGCGAGCTGCAGCCGCATCCAGCGGGCGAGGTCCTGCACGGTGGAGCTGACGCCGCCGGCCGGGGACTGCGGGTCGGCGTTCTCGGTGGTGCTGACCTGCCAGCCGCCGCCGTCGCCGGTGCGCACGTGCGGCACGGCCTTGTCGGCCGCGTTGTCGTAGGCGGAGCGCAGGGAGCTCGTGGAGGTCATGCCGAGCGGCTTGTAGAGGGTGTCGGCGGCCAGGGTCTCCCAGGCGGTGCCCCTGGTCCTGGCGACGGCGACGGCCGCCTCGGTGAGGCCGTAGTTGGTGTAGGCGTAGGTGGCGCGGAAGGGGGCCAGGGGCTGGTCGCGCAGGTGCTGGAGGATGTAGTCGCGCTGGTAGCCGAGGTCCTGGAGGAGGTCGCCGGCGTGGTCGGGCAGGCCGCTGCGGTGGGAGAAGAGGTCGGCGAGCGTCACGTGGCGGCCGACCCAGGGGTCGGCGAGGGTGAAGCCGGGGTCGTGGGCGATGACGGGGTCGTCCCAGGCGACCGCCTTCTGGCCGACGGCCGTGGCGACGACGGTGGAGGAGATCGGCTTGGAGACGGAGGCGAGCTGGAAGACGGTGTCGGGGTCGACGGTGTCCGGCTTGCCGAGCTCGCGGACGCCGAAGCCCTTGGCGTGGACGACCTTGTCCTTGTGGACGACGGCCAGGGCCAGGCCCGGCACGCCGGTCCTGCGCAGGGCGTCCTGGACGTAGGCGTCGATCCGGTCGACGGCGAAGGCCACCTGCTGGTCGCTCAGCTGCGGTGAGGGCTGCGGCGGCGCGGTGGGCACGGCGCCGGAGGAGCCGGGGGCGGCCTCGGGGTCGGAGGCGGCGGAGGTGCACCCGGCGAGCAGCAGGCCGGCCAGCAGGGGCGCGGCGATGCGGTGTCCCGGCCTGGCGGCGGTGCGGCGGTGCATGCGGGTCCTCCCTCGTCCGGGCGGCACGGGCCGTGCGCCTCATCGCGTGAGTACGTGAGTATTCGACGGCCCGGCGCGGCCCGGGCGGGCGCCGCGCACCGCCGTGGGCGCATTCACCCGTGCGGCGGCGGGCAGGGGTCGGGGCGGCCCGCCGGGGCCGCCCCGGGCGGCGCGGAGCGGGAAGCCGGCCGGGCCGACTTCCCGCTCACCCGGGGCCGGGGCGGCCCTCGCCGCCGTCGCCCGGCAGGCCGAACAGCGGCCGGCAGGGCGTCAGCCCGTCGACCGTGACGGGCATCTCGCACCGCGCCTGCCAGCGCTCCCGGGTCAGCCTCAGCCGGCGCTCCGTCACCGCCCGGCCGCGGACCACGTGGCGGGCGATGCCGTCGGGTTCGTAGCCGTGCCTGCGGGAGACGGCGTACGAGGAGGGGTTGTCCTCGAAGGCGCCCGACCTGGCCCCGGTCGCGTCCAGGCCCGCGAAGGCCAGGTGCAGGACGGCGGCTCGCATCTCGGTGCCGATGCCTCGCCCCTGGTGGCGGGCGCCGAGCCAGGAGGCGGTGGTGGCCTCCCGCAGGACGGCGAAGTCGCGGGCGGCGAGGACCTGCAGGCCGACGACCCGGCCGTCCTCGAAGACGGCCAGGTTCAGTGCCCAGTCCTGCGGGGACCACGTGCCCAGGCGCAGCCAGTGGTGCTGCACCACCGAGCGTGCCCGTTCCCGCGGGGGCAGATCGGTCCACGGCACGATGAAGGGCATGCGGTCCGGGTCGTGGACGCCTTCGGCCGCGAGGTCAGCGAGGGCGGCGAGTTCGTCGTCGTCGGGCAGGCGCAGTTCGAGGCGGCGTGTGCGCAGCCGCAGGCTCCGCAGGGGCCAGTGGTCGGTCGGCATGGGTCATTGTCGGAGGCGGCCGGGGCCGCGGTCATCCGGTTTTCGGCCCCGGGGCGGGGTCGTTCGCACGGGAAGTCGGCCGGGCCGGCTTCCCGTGCGCACGCCCGCTCCCCCGCCCCTGGGCGACGTCCCCGCCCCTGGCCGACGACCCCGCCCTACTCGACGACCTCGGCCTTCTCGATGACCACGTCCTCCTTGGGGACGTCCTGGTGGCCGCTCCTGGAGCCGGTGGGCACGGTCTTGACGGCGTCCACGACGTCCTGGCCCTCGACCACCTCGCCGAAGACGGCGTAGCCCCAGCCCTGGGCGTTCTTGCCGCTGTGGTCGAGGAAGTCGTTGTCGGCGACGTTGATGAAGAACTGGGCGGTGGCCGAGTGCGGGTCCCCGGTGCGGGCCATCGCGACGGTGTACCGCGTGTTCTTCAGGCCGTTGTCGGCCTCGTTCTGGATGGGGGCGCGGGTCTTCTTCTGCTTCATGCCGGGCTCCATCCCGCCGCCCTGGACCATGAAGCCGTTGATGACCCGGTGGAAGACCGTCCCGTCGTAGAAGCCGTCCCGGACGTACTGGAGGAAGTTCTCCACCGTCGCCGGGGCCTTCTCCGCGTCGAGGCGCAGGACGATGTCGCCGTGGTTGGTGCTCAGTTTGACCTTCGACACGATGACCTCACTGTACGGGTTGCGGCGGCTACGGATTGCTCACGCGCATTGTGACAGGAGGGACGGCCGGGCACCGTCGAGGCGCCTCAGTTGGCGAGGGTGAAGTCGCCGCCGACGGGGGCGGCGAGCTTGTCGATGCCGGTGAGGGCGGTGAGGGTGGGCACCGGGGTGCTGCTGTCGGCGGTGGTGCCGTCGCCGAGCTGGCCGGAGCCGTTGCTGCCCCAGGAGTGCACGGTGCTGGTCCCGGACAGGGCCACGGTGTGCTCCCGGCCGCCGGCCACCAGCCGTACGCCGCTCAGGCCGGGGACGGTGACGGGGGTGACGCGGAAGACGGTGGTGCCGTCGCCGAGCTGGCCGGCGGTGTTCTGGCCCCAGGCCTTGAGGCGGTGGTCGGTGTCGACGACGGCCATGCTGTGGTTGCAGCCGGCCGCGATCCGGGTGACCCCGCCGGTCCAGGCCCCGTGGGTGGTGACGGGGGTGTAGCGGTTGATGGTGGTGTTGTCGCCGAGCTGGCCGGTGGCGTTGTAGCCCCAGGCCTTCACGGCGGCGCCGGCGCCGGGCGTGCCGACCAGGACGAGGTTGTGGCTCGCGCCGGCGGCGATCCGGCTGACACCGGTCAGTCCGACGACCCGCGCGGGGAGGCCTCGGTTCGTCGAAGTCCCGTCGCCCAGCTGGCCGTTGCTGTTGTAGCCCCAGGCCCAGACGGTGCCGTCCTCGCGCAGCGCGAGGCTGTGGTGGAGGCCGGCGGCGATGGCGACGACCTTGTGGAGGCCCTCGACCCGCACCGGGACGCCGCTGTCGGCGCCGGTGCCGTTGCCGAGCTGGCCGTGGTTGTTCTGGCCCCAGGCCCAGACGGTGCCGTCGGCGAGCAGGGCGAGGCTGTGCGCGCCGCCGGCGGCGATGTCGGTGGCGTCGGTGAGACCGACCACCTGGCCGGGCGCGTTGTGGCTGAACACCGTGCCGTCGCCGAGCTGGCCCGAGCCGTTGACGCCCCAGGACTGCACCGTGCGGTCGGCCAGCAGGGCCAGCCCGTGGCCGAGGGTGGCACCGGCCCCGCCGGCGGCGATCTTCACCACGTCGGCGCTGGTCAGCCCGAGCACGGCGGTGGCCGTGGTGCGGAGGTCGGCCCAGGTGCCGTCCCCGAGCTGGCCGGAGCGGTTGTTGCCCCAGGACTTCAGGCGCTTCTCTGCCATGCGACGATGCCTCTTTACTTGTATGACAATAAGTCAAATCGTCGACATGTCAGACCTGTTGACGAGTCCACGATCATGGACCGACGCTACCCACGCGCACGTCACCGGCACGGGAAACGGCGGCGCCGGCCACTCGATCGGGTGATGGCGGGCCTCCGGCGCGGCCGCTGAGCCGTGCGTCCCGCAGCGCATGGCGCGGGACGGAGGGCTCAGCGGGCACGGAGGGCTCAGCGGGTGCGGAGGGCTCAGCGGGTGCGGAGGGCTCAGCGGGTGCGGAAGGCCTGCCGGTAGGCGCCGGGGGTGGTGCCGGTGCGGGCGCGGAAGCGGCGGCGCAGGTTGACGGCGGAGGTCAGCCCGACGCGGGCAGCGATCGCGTCGACGGGCAGGTCGGTGTCCTCCAGCAGGACGCGGGCCGCGGCCAGCCGGCGGGCGAGCAGCCAGGCGCCCGGGCTGGTGCCGAGCTGGTCGGCGAAACGCCGGGCCAGGGTGCGGGGCGAGACGCCGAGGCGGGCGGCCAGGGCCTCGACCGACAGGGGCGCGCCCAGGCGCTCGTCGGCCCAGGCGAGCAGGCCGTCCAGCGCCTGCCCCGACGGCACCGGCACCGGCACCGGCGGTGCCGGCGGCAGCAGTGACGGCGACACCGGCTGCGGCGCGCAGGGCGTGCGGTCGTCGTCGGGGTGCGGAGCCATCGCCATGTGCCGGGCCAGCGCGGCGGCGTGGGCGGCGCCGTGGTCGCGCCGGACCAGGTGCAGGCACAGGTCGAGGCCGGCGCCGGCGCCCGCGCTGGTGGCGACGTCGCCGTGGTCCACGTAGCGCCGGTGCGGCTCGACCCGGATCCGGGGGTACGCGCGGCGCAGCTGGTCGGCGCGGGCCCGGTGGGTGGTGGCGGTGCGGCCGTCGAGCAGTCCGGTGCGGGCCAGGGCGAACACTCCGGAGCAGATGGCGGCCAGCCGGGCCCCGCGGGCGTGCGCCCGCAGCAGGGCGCGGCGCACGGGGTCGGTGAGGGGTTCGTCCACGGGCAGCCAGCCGGGGACGATCACGGTGTCGGCGGTGTCGAGCGCGTCGAGGCCGTGCGGCACGGACATGGTGTAGCCGCCGGTGGTGGGCACCGGGCCGGGGACCTGCGTGCAGGTGGCGAAGGTGTAGTGCTGCGGCAGGCCGGGTCTCAGTGTGCCGAAGACCTCGGCGGCGCAGCCGAGTTCGAAGGTCGACTGGACGGGCCGGACCAGGGCCACCACGCGGTGCATGGCAGGAAAGTACCCCAGGGTGTCGCGGTGGGGCCTGTCCGGGCCGGCCGGGGCGCGGCACCGTTGCGGGCATGTACCCGGAGATCCTTGCCCAGCAGGGCTACACGTCCGTGTCCGTCGACGAGTCCCCGGTCCGCGAGCTGTTCCCCGGTGTCCGGCTGCGGGCCCTGTGGCGGGGGCCGGACGGCGCGCACGCCCATGTGCTGGAGATGGCGGCGGGCTCCCGCTGGCCGCACCGTGACGTCCACGAGCCGGGGCCGGAGGAGGTGTTCGTGGTGGCGGGCGTCTTCAACGACGGGGCGCGGGACTACCCGGCCGGTACGTTCCTGCACGCTCCGGCGGGGTCGTGGCACGTGCCGTCGACGGCCGTCGGCTGCACGCTGTTCGTGTTCTACCCGCAGGGGTAGGGCCGCGGGGGCGGGAGGCCGCCGGGGTCGGGCTTCCCGCCCCGCTCCGGGCCGGTCAGGAGCCGGGGTTCAGCGAGGCGTTGACGTCCTTGAGGAACTCGGCGACGGGGCGGCCGAGGAGGTCGGAGCTGTCGAGGGAGACGCCGTAGCGGTTCTCCAGGTCGGCGAGGACGCCCAGCACGCCCAGGGAGTCGACGCCGAGGTCGAGGAACATGCGGCCGGGGTCGGCGAGTTCCTCGGCGGTGACCTGGACGCCGGCGCGGGTCCTGACCAGGGTGGCCAGTTCCTCGTAGGTGATCTCCGTGGCCATCGGGCCCTCCGGGGGTGCGTGGGTGGCAGGGCCGACGGCGGTCGGGTCGTTCAACGGGTGGCCCTGTGCGCGCAGTTGTACGTGGTCGCGAGGCGTCCGGTCCAGCTCGTTCACTCGTACGCGTGAGGGCTTTCACGGAGACGGTCGGGACGGCCCGCCGGGCGGGGCGGGCGCCGGACCGGGCGCCCGTGGCCCGGCGGGCTCAGGCCGCGCCGAAGTGCCGTTTGGTGTCGGCGATCAGCGTCCGCTGGAAGGCCGTCCCGGGCATGTCGGTCAGTGCCGCGGGGCGGCGCAGCAGTGGGGCCGGCTCGTAGGCGAAGGTCCAGGTGAAGCGGGTGCCGCCGCCCGGGAGGGGTTCGAGGAGGTAGTCCTCGCCGAAGCGCCGGTACAGCGGCAGGGAGGCCTCGGTGACGCGGAACGCGTGCCGCGTTCCCTCCTCCCAGAGCGTGAACTCCTCGCGCAGCCGCAGCGTCCCGAGCGCGGTGATCTCCCGGGTGGTGCCGACGCCGTGCGGGGCCGGTGAGGTGTAGCGGCCGCCGGCCAGGCCCCGGCACCAGGACAGCGGTGCCGGGCCGGCGAGTCCCGCCCACACGCTCCGCGGTGCCACCGGCAGGTCCATCACGTGGCGGTGGCGGTGCGGGGCGGTGTCGAAGAAGGAGGCGTCGAAGCGCTCCAGTGCGAACCAGGGCATCGGGGCCTCCTCGTGGCGGGTCGGGGGATGCGCCCGAGCGTACCGGGCGGGGGAACCGGGCGCCCCGTCAGGTCGGGCTCCCCGTCGGGCCTGGCCGGGCCGTCGGACCGGAGCCGTCAGGCGATGCGGTGGGCCAGGCCCGGGTAGTCGGCGACCAGGCCGTCCGCGTCCAGCAGCAGGTCCGCCCGGTAGTCGCCGGAGGCGTAGCGGACGGTGGCGCCTCCGTCCTCGTGGCGGTGCAGGTGGGTGTAGGTCTGGCGGGAGGGCACGACGACCAGCTCGGGCACCCGGATCCAGGCCATCAGGAAGTGGTGTTCGCCCGGGCCGCGGTGGAGGGCGTGGCGCAGGACGGGCGGGGTGTTGGTGAGCGGGGACAGGCCGAGGTCGCAGTCGAGGGCGCCGTCGAGGTCGGGGCGCGGGGTGCCGTCGACGGTCCAGTGGCCGGTGGTCTCGTCGCGGCGCAGGTCGAGGGTGCGGACGGTGTCGGGGGTGCGGGCGGTGACGTGCATGCGGCGGGTGGTGAAGCCGTCGCCGGTGTCGAGTTCGTAGTCGAGCCAGTACGGGGCCGGTTCGGCGGCGGCGACGCGGCCGCGGGCGGTCAGGGCGGTGGGGCGCAGGTCGATCCAGGAGGTCTCCAGGCCGGCGGTCTCGGTGACCCGCCAGGTGGGTGCGGCGGTGGGTGCGGCGGGGCGGTTCGGGTCGGGGGCGGTGCGGCTGTTCATTCGTGCACGGTACTGCCGGGTGCCGACAGCGGGCCCGACGGGCCGTCAACGCGGGGGGTTCATTCGTTCGGGTGAGGGTGAGGGCGGGGCGTGCCTCGTGCGGGGCGGGGCGGGGTCCGGGGCGGCGGCGGGCCCGGTCCCGGGCTCTCCATAATCGCGTGGGTGATCACATCCTGTGACGAAGCGGTGGCCCGGTTGCGGGCCCTGCCCGGACTGTCGTGCTGTGCCCGTCCCCTGAACGTGCTGCCGCTGCTGCGCACCGGCTGCCTGTCCGCGGTGGTGAGTGTGGAGGGCCCGGACGCGGGCTGGGCGGACGAGTTCGGGGCCTCCTTCCACGCGCTGGAACCGGACCGGGGGGTGCGCGACCACACCTCGGCGGGGGCCGGGGTCCACGCGGTGCTGCGCGCGATCGCCTGCACCTCGGGCGAGGGCGAGGACGCGGGCCCGGGCGCGGGCGCGGCGGGTGGCGGCTGGCGGGGCCGGGAGCTGGCGCTGCTGCCCTACTCGGCGATGAAGGCCGAGTGGCGCACGGCACTCGGCGCGCTCGGCGCCCGCCTGCTGGAGCCGCCCTCGCACGTGGCCCTGCCGATGCTGGGCGACAAGCGGGCGCAGCGCGCGTGGCTGCGGTCGGTGGGGGCCGCGACCCCGCCGGACGCGGTGGTCCCGGCGCTCGACCACCGGGAGCTGCGCCGCCGCTTCGGTTCCCCCTACGTGGTGCAGACGCCGGTGGGCTCCAGCGGCAAGGGCACCCACCTGGTCGTCGACGAGGCGGACCTGCCCCCGATCCGCCGGGTCGGCGGCGGGCCCTGGCTGGTGAGCGGCTACGTCGAGGGCGTCGCGGTCAACCTGCACGTCCTGGTCTCGGCGGACAGCACGGTGCGGGTGCTGCGCCCGTCCGTCCAGCTGACCCGTATCGAGGGTGTCGGCGCGCCCTTCGGCGCCTACTCCGGCTGCGACTTCGCGGCCCCGGCCCTGCTGTCGCCGCTCGCCCTGGCCCGGGCCGGCGCCTCGGCGCGGCGTGTCGGCGAGGCGCTGGCCGCGCTCGGCTACCGGGGCCTGTTCGGTGCCGACTTCGTCCTGGACGGCGAGCGCCCGCTGCTGCTGGAGCTCAACTGCCGCATGCAGGGCTCGACCTGGCTGCTGGGTGAGCTCGAACTGGCCGAGCACGCGCTGCCGTCCGCGCTGCGCCACGTGCTGGAGCTCTACGGGCACGCCACCGGCGGCGAGCCGCGTACGGACGCGGCGGGCGCCGTGCAGCTGGTGGTGCGGCACACCGGAGCCCCGGTGCGGGTGGCGGCGGCGCCCGGTGGCGGTCTGCACCGGCTCAAGGACGGGCGGCTGCGGTACTGCGGCGCCGGGTTCGGCCTGCTGGAGTGCGGGCCCGACGACTGCGTGCTGCTGCAACTGCCCTCCCCCGGGACGGTGTTGCTCCCCGGGGTGCCGCTCGCCCGGGTCGTGGCCCGGCACCCGCTGACCACCCCGGACGGGACCGCGCTCACCGCGCCCGGACGGCGGCTGGTGGACGCCCTGCGCGCGGGCTTCGTCCTCGAACCCCTCGACGAACCCGTGGGATCCGCCGTCCCCTGCGCGTCGCGGTGAGGAGACCCGTGCCGAGGAGACCTGTGCCGGTGCCGGGGACGCCGGTGCCGGGGACGCCCGTGCCGCTGTACGTCCGCGCCGCGGTGCCCGCCGACCTGCCCCGGCTGGCCGCCCTGCGGGCGGAGGCGGCCGCCTGGATCGCGCTGGAGCACGGCTCGGCCCAGTGGTCGGCCCCGTACGACCCCGAGCGCGGCCTGACGCTGATCGCCCGGGGCGCGACGGTGGTCGCCGCGCTGGCGCCGCAGGGCGAGGCCGTCGCCACCGTGACGCTGCGCCCCACCGGCAGCCCCCGCCTGTGGAGCGGCGAGGAACTCGCCCGCCCGGCCCGCTACGTGAGCTCCTTCACGGTGGACCGCCGGTACGCCGGGCGCGGCATCGGCGCCCGTCTGGGCGACTGGGCCGCCTGGCGGGCCGCGCGGGCGGGCGCCGGGCTGCTGCGGGCGAACGTGTGGAGCGACAACGCCGCCCTGCACGCCTACTACCGTTCGCAGGGCTGGCGTTGGGTGCGCACGGTGGCCCACAGCCGCAGCGGCGCCCTGTTCGAACGCGTCACGAGCGCGGTGGCGCCGCCGTGGGTCCACGAGGCGGGCCGTGTGCGGGCGTGAGCGGGGCCCTGCCCGCCCGTGGCGTGCCCGCCCGTGACGGACCGCTCGTGACGGACCGCAGGGGCGCGCCGCGCGGGCCCCTGCCGGGCGCCGCGAGGTCGGGGCCGCCGCGAGGGCGGGGGCTGGGGCGGGGGCGGGGCGAGGTCGGGGGCGGCACAGGCCCCGGGCGCCGAAGCCGGGTTCGGTGCCCGAACGCCCGGCCGGGTCGGCGCGTCGTCGCGGGCCGGGCGGTGGCTGCCGTGCCGGCCCGTGACGACGCGCCGGGCGCCACGCCCTCTCGACGCGGACCGCCGCGGGCGAGCATCCTCGTGTCCCGGTGCGCGGCGTGCGGCCGCGCACCGTCCCCGCGTCGAGTGGAGGAACCCCCGTGGACCCCGTGGAGCGTCTCGTACTGGACCCGACCGGCCGCGCCCGCGATGCCGAGAGCGCCGAGCTGTGCGCGCGCGGAGCGGCCACGCCCGTCGACATCCTGGGCGTGCGGGCCTGGTCGGTGTCCGACCCGGTGCTGCTGGAGGAGCTGACCAAGGACCCGCGCGTCTCCAAGGACGGCGCGCAGCACTGGCCGGACTTCGCCGAGGTGGTGCGGACCTGGCCGCTGGCGATCTGGGTGAGCGCGCACAACATGTTCAACGCGCACGGCGCCGACCACCGGCGGCTGCGCCGGCTGGTGGGCGGCGCCTTCACCGCCCGCCAGGTCGCCACCATGACCGCCCGCGTCGAGGAGCTGACCGACGCACTGCTGGACGGCCTGGCCGCCTGCGCCCCCGGCGAGGTGGTGGACCTGCGCGAGCGCCTGGCCTACCCGCTGCCGATCCAGGTCATCTCCCGGCTGCTGGGCCTGCCCGACGACATCACGGACACCTTCCGGGGCATGGTCGACAAGGTCTTCTCCACCACCTTGTCCGCCGAGGAGTCGGCGGCCACCGTGACCGCGTTCCTGGCCCTGCTGGAGGAGCTGATCGCCGCCAAGCGCCGCGAGCCGGGCGAGGACCTGACCTCGGCGCTGATCGCCGCCCGCGACCACGAGAGCGACGGCGAAGCCCGCGCGCTGAGCGAGGAGGAACTGCGCGACACCGTGCTGCTGATCGTCTCGGCCGGCTACGAGACCACCGTCAACCTGATCGACAACGGCATCACCGACCTGCTCACCCACCCCGAGCAGCTCGCCCTGGTGCGCGCGGGCAAGGCCGGCTGGGACGACGTCGTCGAGGAGGCGCTGCGCCGCAACGCGCCGGTCGCGCACCTGCCGATGCGCTACGCGGTGGAGGACATCGAGCTGCCCGGCGGGGTGACGGTGCGCCGGGGCGAGGCGATCCTCGCCGCCTACGCGGCCGCCGGGCGCCACCCGGTGCGCTACGGCGACAGCGGCGCCGACTTCGACGTCACCCGGCCGGTCAAGGACCACCTCGCCTTCGGGCACGGGGTGCACTTCTGCCTCGGCGCGCCGCTGGCCCGCCTGGAGGGGCGCACCGCGCTGAGCCGGCTGTTCGAGCGCTTCCCCGACCTCGCCCTCGCCCCGGACGCGCGGCTGGAGCCGGTCGACTCGCTGATCTCCAACGGGCACCGGGCGCTGCCGGTGCTGCTCGGCCCGCAGGCGCCGCAGGCGTCCTGACGCTCCGGCGCCCCGGCCGGCCGGCCCGCCACGCGCACCGCCGGCCCTCTCCGGCGCCCGCGCCCCCGCGCCCGCTGCCCTCGCGTGCTCGCCCGGGTGGCGCAGCGGGGCGGGCCGGTACGGGCGGGTCGTGTTAGCAATGGCCGGAGGGGGCGGGGGGTGTCCACGCGGACGCACGCGAAGCACTGGAGACCGGAGACCGTCGTGTCGCACCACCTCAGCGGACCGAACCTGCGCTCACCGGAGGGTGACGCGCGCCTGGATCTGACCGACCTGTTCGCCTTCGCCTCGCCGGAGCCGGGCCGGACGGTGCTGATCATGAACGTGAACCCGGTCGCGCCCAGTGGCGGGCAGGCCTTCCATCCGGAGGCGGTGTACCGGATCGACATCGACACCGACGGCGACCAGCGGGCCGACATCGCGTACAGCTTCACCTTCTCCGAGCCGGTGGGCGGGGCGCAGAGCATGACGGTGCGGCGTACCACCGGCGAGGGGGCGCGCGGGCACGAGGCGAGCGGCGAGGTGCTGGTGTCGCGGGCGCCGGTGAGTTTCACGGGCACTCCGGCGGTGGTGGAGGCGGGGTCGTACCGGGTGAGTGCGGGGCTGCGCAGCGACCCGTTCTTCGCGGACCTGGACGGGATCGTGAAGGACTTCCAGTGGACGGGGGTGGACTGGGGCGCGGACAAGAACGTCTTCGGGATCGTGCTGGAGGCGCCGGACGCGGCGTTCGGCGAGGTGCCGGAGATCGGGGTGTGGGCGCGGGTGAGCGTGCGCAAGGACGGTCGGCTGGTGTCGGTGGACCGGGGTGCGCATCCGTCGCTGACGGCGTACTTCAACGAGGAGGACGTGAAGGACGCGTACAACGCCGGGGAGCCGGTGGACGACTGGGTGACCTACCGTGATCCGTGGACGGCGAAGCTGCAGCACTTCGGCGGGTACACCACGG
The DNA here is from genome assembly GCF_043198905.1 of Kitasatospora sp. NPDC048715. Taxonomy (NCBI): domain Bacteria; kingdom Bacillati; phylum Actinomycetota; class Actinomycetes; order Kitasatosporales; family Streptomycetaceae; genus Kitasatospora; species Kitasatospora sp. NPDC048715. The sequence continues at coordinate 392,046 of NZ_JBICVH010000005.1, forward strand.
ACGCGGCGCACGCGCAGCTGCGGATCGTGCTGCCGGACGTCCTGCGCTACGACCGGGCCCGCCCGGCCGTCTACCCGAACGGGCGCTCGCTGACCGACGACGTGACCTCGGCGCGGCTGACGATGCTCACCGACGGCAAGGTGTCCGGTGACCACATCGGGCCGCACACCGATCTGCTGCCGGCCTTCCCGTACCTGGGCCACCCGCACTGACCTCGGGGGCCCGCCCTGTGGAGGGTTCCGGCCCGTGGAGGGTTCCGGCCCGTGGAGGGTTCCCGGCCCGTGGGGCAAGCAGGCGCGCCCCTGTCAGATGTCAGGGACCGCTGCGGGCGCCGGATTCCTAGGCTGACGGGCACCGGACGGACGGGTCGTCCGTCCTCGTACCAGCCAAGGGAGAACCACTCATGCGCAGGATCACCCACGCCGTCGCCGCCCTGGCCATGGCCGCCGCCGCGCTGACCACGATGGGGGCCGGCAGTGCCGGCGCCGCCGCCGGCGACTGGGCGGGCTGCCCGTCCGGGGCGGTCTGCATCTACCCGCAGGACCAGGACCCGGCGGTCAGCCCCAGTGCCGTCTACCGGAGCTACGGCGCGCACAACCTGAGCGGCCAGTACGGCAACCACTGGGTGCTCAACAACCAGACCGGCGGCGCGCACGCCCACCTGTGCCGTGCCTCGGGCGGCGGTGACTGCGTCTACGACATCGCGGCGCAGCGCGGCGTGTACTACGACCTGGGTCCGATCAACTCGATCACGCTCGACCGTCCCTGACGTTCCGTCAGGTCAGAGCCGGGGGTGCCCGCCGTCCGAGGGGAGCGGCGGGCATTCCGCTTTCCCGCGCCGCGGGCGCGCCGCCCGTCCGAGGCGTGTTCACGAAGATAACGAATGGTGGTGGATTCCGGGGAGTCTGGTTTTACTTATTGACGTCATGTACGCGCCCAGGTTTAACTCCCCCCACCCCGCCGCGAAGCCGCGGCGATCCCAGGGAGAGGTATCCGATGAACGCCGTACTGCGTCGCGCCCTCGTCTCCACCATGGGCCTCGCGCTGACCCTGTCCATGACCGCCGCGTGCGGGAAGGCCGGCGGCGCCAAGAACGAGGCATCCGCCGCCGGCAACCCCGACGCCATCGGCCTACTGCTGCCCGAGAACGCCTCCTCCGTGCGCTACGAGTCCTTCGACCGGCCGTTCATCGAGGCCAAGGTCAAGTCCCTGTGCGCACAGTGCAAGGTGCTGTACAACAACGCCGAGGGCAGCGCGGCCAAGCAGAAGCAGCAGTTCGACACCCTGCTCACCCAGGGCGTCAAGGTGATCATCCTCGACCCGTACGACGCCGACTCCACCCAGAGCTGGGTCGAGGAGGCCGCCGCCAAGGGCGTCAAGGTCCTCGCCTACGACCGCCTGGCCAGCGGCCCGGTCGCCGCGTACACCTCCTTCGACAACGAGAAGGTCGGCGAACTCCAGGGCCGGGCCCTGCTGGACGCGCTCGGCCCGCAGGCCGCCGAGGCCAACATCGTCATGATCGACGGCGACGAGGCCGACCCGAACTCCGCGCAGTTCAAGTCCGGCGCGCACAAGGCCCTCGACGGGAAGATCAAGAAGGTCGTCTACGAGCAGTCCGGGCAGTGGAACGCCGCCGTCGCCGCGCAGAAGATCTCCGCCGCCGTCACCGAGTTCGGCAAGAACGGCTTCCAGGGCGTCTACTCCGCCAACGACGGCATGGCCGCCGCCATCATCACCCAGCTCAAGGGCGCCGGCATCAACATCCCCGTCGGCGGCCAGGACGCCAGCCTGGACGCCATCCAGCGCGTCGTGAACGGCGACCAGGCGTACACCATCTACAAGGCCTACCGCCCGATCACCGACACCGCCGCCGAACTGGCCGTCGCCCTGCTGCGGGGCAAGGACGTCAAGAGCATCGCCCCCGACAGCGTCGACAGCGCCACCGCCAAGAACATCCCGTCCAAGCTGCTGGACGCCAAGGTCGTCACCAAGGACACCATCGCCACCACCGTGGTGGCCGACGGCATCTACAAGGTCTCCGACATCTGCACCGCCGACTACGCCGCCGCGTGCGCCGCCGCCGGCCTCAAGTAGGCCCCCTCCAGCAGAACCCTCTCCAGCAGGACCCCTTCAGCAGGCCCCTCTCCAGCAGGCCTCGGCTATCAAACCAAGTAGCCGCTCCCCCAAGGTGGTTGTTCCCGTGACAGGCGCACCCGTCCTGCAGCTGCGCTCGGTCTCCAAGCGCTTCGGTGCCGTCCAGGCCCTCACCGACGTCGACCTCACCGTCCACGCCGGCGAGGTGCTCGCCCTCGTCGGCGACAACGGCGCCGGCAAGTCCACCCTCGTCAAGACCATCGCCGGCGTCCACCCCGTGGACGAGGGCACCCTCGCCTGGCACGGCGAGCCGGTGCGCCTGGCCCGCCCCCAGGACGCCACCGCCCTCGGCATCGCGACCGTCTACCAGGACCTCGCGCTGTGCGACAACCTCGACGTCATCGCCAACCTCTTCCTCGGCCACGAGAAACGCCGCCGCGGCCTGCTCGACGAGGTCGCCATGGAACAGCACGCCCGGCGGCTGCTGGACACCCTCTCCATCCGCATCCCCGACGTGCGCACCCCCGTGGCCGCCCTGTCCGGCGGACAGCGCCAGGTGGTGGCCATCGCCCGCGCCCTGGTCGGCGAGCCGGCCCTGGTCGTCCTGGACGAGCCCACCGCGGCCCTCGGCGTCGAACAGACCGCCCAGGTCCTCGACCTGGTGGAGCGGCTGCGCGGGCAGGGCCTGGCGGTCGTGCTGGTCAGCCACAACATGGCCGACGTACGGGCGGTGGCCGACACCGTCGCCGTCCTGCGCCTGGGCCGCAACAACGGCGTCTTCCCGGTGGCCGGCACCACCCAGGAGCAGATCGTCGCCGCGATCACCGGCGCCACCGACAACGCCCACGCCCGCCGGGCCCGCCGCACCGGGCCCACCGAGGAGGCCGGGCACACCGGGCACACCGGGCCCACCGAGGAGGCCGAGGCCGTATGAGCACCCCCGAAGCACCCGCCCCCGCCCCCGCCCCCGCGGCCACGCCGGACCCCAGGCTGCACCGCACCGAACCGGGCTGGGCCGGCCAACTGCGCGCCGCCCGCCGGCGCCTGGCCTCCGGCGAGCTCGGCTCACTGCCGGTCGTCGTCGGCCTCGTCGTGATCGCCGTCGTCTTCCAGTCCGTCACCCACCACTTCCTGCAGGCCGACAACCTCACCAACATCACCCGCTTCATCGCCGGGCCCGGCCTGATCGCGGTCGGTGTCGTCTTCGTGCTGATCCTCGGCGAGATCGACCTCTCCCTCGGCTCGGTCGCCGGCGCCGGCGCCGCCATCGCGGCGGTGCTGACGGTGCGCCAGGGCTGGAGCGAGTGGGTGGCGATCCTCGCCGCCCTCGGCGCGGCCTGCGTCATGGGGCTGCTGCACGGCCTGTTCTTCGCCCGCGTCGGCGTGCCCGCCTTCGTGGTCACCCTCGCCGGGATGCTCGCCTGGAGCGGCCTGCAGGAGTACGTGCTCGGCGACGGCGGCACCGTCAACAACCGCCACGGCGGCGTCGTCGCCGGCCTGGACAGCACCTTCCTCGGCGACGGCGACATCGCCTACGCCTGGGCCCTGGCCGTCCTCGCCCCCGTCCTCTACCTGGCCGCCCGCCTGAACACCGCCCGCCGGCGCCGCGCCGCCGGCCTCACCGCACCCCCCGCCGCCGACAGCGCCGTGCGCGCCGCCGCCCTCGCCGTCCTCACCCTCGCCACCGCCTACACCCTCAACCAGGACCGCGGCCTGCCGCTGTCCCTGGTCGTCCTGCTCGGCGCCGTCCTCGCCACCGACTTCGTGCTGCGCCGCACCCGCTACGGCCGCCAGGTCTTCGCCGTCGGCGGCGGCGTCGAGGCCGCCCGGCGCGCGGGCGTCAACGTCGCCCGGGTACGGATCTCCGTCTTCGTGCTCTCCGCGTTCCTGGCGGGCCTGGGCGGCCTGTTCTACGCCTCCCAGCAGGGCTCCGCCGACAAGCAACTGGGCAGCGGCAACGTCCTGATGAGCGCCATCGCCGCGGCCGTCATCGGCGGCACCAGCCTCTTCGGCGGCCGCGGCAAGACCTGGTCCGCCCTGCTGGGCATCCTCGTCATCCAGTCCATCACCACCGGCCTGGACATGGTCCACGCCGCCCAGGCCATCCAGTACATGATCACCGGCGCGGTGCTGCTGGCCGCCGTCGTCCTCGACTCCCTCACCCGCCGCACCCGCAGCAGCGGCCGCCGGTAGCGCCGCCCGGCCCGGCGGAACCCCGGCCCGGCGCCCCGCGATGCGGCGGGACGCCGGGCCCTTTCGCGCCCCGCCTCCCGCTCCGGCACCGCGAGAGGACCTGCCGGTGTTCGAACTGCTCCCCGGCATCGGGGGCCGACTGCCGGGCGCGGCGGGCACCCTGCGGTTCGGCCTGGACGACCGGACGACCGCCGGGACCCTGGCCAGGCTCGGCCCGCTCCCGCCGCGGCCCGTACCCGACGCGGCCAGGAGCCGCACCGCCCGCTGGGCGGACATCGAAGTGACCGCCAGTACCGAGGAATTGGACGGGGCCGAGGCGCCCTGGCTGAGGCGGTAGCCGCCGAGGCCGAACGCGCCCTCAGCGGCTACCAGTACCTGTGGACCACGGAACGCGACCGGTGGCAGCTCCACGAGAGCGACGGCGGCCATGTGGTCCGGCGCCGGGACGCGCCGTGGACGCACCTGCTGGTCTGCAACGACACCTTGGCGCAGCGGATCACTGCCGAGATGCTCGCCGCTGGCGTGGACGTCGGTCCGGAGCGGTTCTGATCCCTCCCCGGCCCCTGTCGCGGGTCCGGGCCGAGCCGTCGACCGAGCCGTCGACCGGGCCCGTGACGGAGAGCCCGGTGGACGGCCGTCACCGCGGTTGCCGGGTCCCGAGCGCCCGGGCGAGCTGCCTGCCCTGCGCGGGTGTGATGCCGTGGGCGAGCTGCTGGGCGAACCGCGGGCTTCCCGGGACGTCGCACCGCAGGATCCCGGCGACGGCGCGCTCCCGCCCTGCCCGGGGCCGGCCCCATCGCCGGCCCTGCGGTGCGCTCCAGCGAGCGGGTGCCCAGCGAAGGTGCCGCAGGACGAAGGCGGCAAGGTGCGCCGCGTTCTCCGGCGGTGTCCCGACGGCGGCCAGCGCCGCCCGCACCACCTCTGCGGCGTCCGGCGGCAGTTGCGCGTCGCCGAGTATCGGCAGCAGGAGCAGAAGCCGCACCGACGGGTCGTGCACACCGGGCGCGGCGTGGTCGGGCGTGTTCGCGACGTGGATCAGCTCCCGCCAGGACAGGCCCGGTCCCTGCTGGTGTTCCGGCTCCGGGAGGTGGGTGTCGACGGCGGCGAGACGACCTCGCACCCGGCCCCAGTCGGGGTGGACGACCAGGTACTCCGTTCCCCACTCCGTGGGGAGGTCGCAGCTGTACACGTGCACCGCGTGCCCGCCACCGAAGGGCAGGCGCGCCTCCAGCCCCTCCAGCATCGACGTCTCCCACGCGGCGTCGGCCTCGGCGCCACCGGTACCGAACCACCCCGCGACCAGCTCGCGCTCCGTCTCCGCCACCGCGCAATGCCGCGTCAGGTACGCGGCCCACCACTCCGGTCGGGCCGCTGTCCTCCCGCCATGTCCGTCGTCCAGCACCGGACCAGGCTCCCATGCCCCGCCGCGCAGGATCGGTGCCCCGACGGCCAGGTCGCCTTGTCTCTCCCCCCCCGGAGCCGCACCGTTCCTCCACGCCCGCACAGGCAACAGGGCCGGCATCGGACAAGTCGGCATCCCTGCCCACCTCGCGGACCCAGCAGCTGGCGGACCGGCACCCGAGGCGGGGGCGGGCCCGGACCGGTCCGGGCCCGCCCCCGCCTTCCCCGCGTGTCCCGTTCTCCAGCCTTCCCGCGCGTCCTGGCCGCCGCTCTGCGCGCTGGATCTTTAGGCCTGAAAGTCGCTATCCGAAACCGGTGATCAAACCATAGGAATGGCTCCACGGCCTGACCGGCCACCCCCGACCAGAAGGAGCCTCACCCATGATTCGCCTTCGTACCACCTGTATGGCCGTCGCCGCTACCGCCGCGATGCTCGCCCTGGCCGCCGCGCCCGCCCAGGCCGCCCCGGGTGACGTCACGACCTCGTGCGCAAGCGTGGTCACCCCGGCCGGCTTCGTCGACGTGAACTGGGGCTACAGCAGCAGTTGCGGCACGGGGAGCTTCAGCCCGAACATCAAGCAGATCAAGCAGCTCACCGGACTGCCCGTCGGCACCGTGGTCCAGGCCTGCTCCACCACCTACCCGCCCGCGGGCTGGGTCCAGACCAGCTCCTACTACACCAGCAGCTGCGTCGCCTGGTCGAACCCGAGCCTCAACAACAACGCCTGGCAGCTGAAGCGCGTCTCCTGATCCGGCGCCCCCGGCGGCTCCGCTGATCCGCTGATCCGCTGATCCGCTGATCCGCTGATCCGCCCGGACCCTCGGTCGGGTGCCTGACCCGAGGACCTGACCGAGGGCGCCGGGACCGGACGCGCCGGTGCCGACGTGATCAGCGGGCATGCTCGGGGCCGATCGAAGACCGTGCAGTTGTTGAGGCGCCAGTTGTCGCTGCACCCCGGCTCCGGTGAGCAAGTCCCTTCTCCGAGCGCTCGGATCGCGCGGTCGAGCAACCCCGTCGGCACGACCGCAATGCGGGCCGGAGACCGGCTGGACGGGCTGTGGTGCAACGGGGCTTCGCGGGCTGGTACCCGCGCGACGGACGCCCGGTCCGTCCGGGCAAGAACCCCACCCGGCCCAGGGCCAGGATCCTCGCCGCCGACGACGGCAGCCTGCCACCCTCCGCCTCGGCGATCGTCTCCCTGCACGACACGACGGCTCGCTACGTCCGCCGCGGGCACATCATCAGCTGGAAGGGGTTCGCCGCACATGTCACCGGGACGAAACCTCGTTATCGAGACCGCCTTCCAGACCTACCCGGACGAGAACGACATCCCCCGGCCGAAGTCCTGGCGAGCCCTTGGCACCTGAGCCCGACCATCCAAGATCACCGACAGAGCCGAGCTCGGGCGCTGCTCGCGGATGCGCGACGGTGAACGCGCCCGGCTCCTGCCACGCTGCACAGGAAGTCGGCGGGTCCGACTTCCTGTGCGGGGTGGGGGTTCAGATACGGGCCGCTTGGGTGCGGCAGTGGGTGAGGGCGTACTTGATGCGGGTGTCGGGGTTGGGGGTGGTGGTGAGGAGTTCGCCGGCGGTGACGAGGGTGGTCCAGTACAGGGTGGGGTCGCCGGTGCGGGGCACGGGTCGGGCGGCGGCGAGGGAGAGGTAGGCCGCGGTGAGGTTGCCGGTGGTGAACCAGCGGTGCAGGCCGTGCTGGTGGCCGGGTCGGATGCCGCCCATGGCGTCGATGACGAGCAGGAAGAGGTCGACGACGGCGAGTTCGGTGTCGGTGAGGGACTTGGGGACGTCGAAGACGCCGAGGGCTTCGAGGAGTTCGCCGGTGTCGGTCTCGGAACCGGGGCGGGGGTTGGCGAGGAGGGCGTCGTGGCACTCGTCGAGGCGGCGGGTCGTCTCGGCGAGGGGGATGGTGAGGGCGAGGCAGACGGCGCGGGCGGAGGGGACGGGTTTGTGGGTGCGGCGGGCGAGGAGGGCGTAGGTGTCGGCGGGGGTGCGGCCGCGGGAGAGGGCGTGGCCGGCGAGGGTGGTGAGGTGCATAGGGGGTTCGGACTTTCAGGCGGTGACGAGGGCGGGGCCGGGGGCGGGGGCGACGAGGGCCCAGACGTACTTGCCGATGCCGCCGGGGCGGTTGGCGCTACCCCAGCGTTCGGCGAGTTCGTTGACGAGGAGCAGGCCGCGGCCGTGTTCGTCGTCGGGGGTCGGGGTGTGGAGCGTGGGGTGGTCGGTGCCGGCGTCGTGGACTTCCAGCCGCAGACGGGAGCCGGTGACGGTGAAGCGGACCTCGATGTGGCAGTCGTCGGGGGCGTCGGAGTGCTGGACGGCGTTGGCGAAGAGTTCGCCGAGGAGCAACTCGGCGGTGTCGCGGTAGCGCTCGCCGGAAGGCATGCCCGCCAGGTAGGCGCGCAACAGGTACCGCGCCAGGGGCGTGGATTCGGTCCGCGAGTCAAGGCGCGCGACGAAAACGCGGGGCTGGTGGGTTTTGAGCATGGGGGTACCTCGAAGGGGCGGAGTGGGGACATGCGAAAGAAGTGCGGCATCACGCCGCACCTGTCTGATACGGCACCACCCAATGGTTGGCGTTAAGGCTCGATCACACGTACTGAAATCGCCACACCGAGCGAGGCCCGGTCCAAGCCTGGTAGGCGTATTGCACGTGACCACCCCTGACCAACTTGCTTTCCTGTCAACGTAGTTGCTGTAGCAAGTGGCCTGGAGCCGGGAATAGGCAGGCGGCGCACCATTGGTCACGCTCGAATCCTCGGGCAGTCCGACGGGACGTCATACCGCCTTTGCGGGACGTTTGGGACATCTGGCTGGTAGACCTTGAAACGTCCCTAACGTGGAAGGCCAACCGGTGAACAGCCCACTCCGTGACGCAATGACCCGTGCCAACATGACCTCGTCCAAGCTCGCGCGTGTGTGCGGCGTCGACCCCAAGACCGTCGACCGGTGGCTCGCGAACCCCTCGCGCGAGCCCCACGCCCGACACCGCTCAGCGGCCAGCCGGGCCCTCGGCGAGGAGGAAGCCGTGCTCTGGCCATCCGTACAGCAGCTCGTGAAGTCGGGCCCGGACCGGGAGCTGGTGCAGATGTACCCGTACCGGTCCGCAGCACCGGCCACTCTGTGGCGTCATCTGATAAGGGGGGCAACCCGGGAGCTGACATTCGCCGGGTACACCAACTACTTCCTGTGGCTGGAGCATGCGAATTTCGGCAGTCTGCTTCGGCAGAAGCTGGCGGCTGGCGTCAGGGTCCGCTTCATCCTCGGCGTGCCCGGTCACCCGGTCACCCGTCAGCGCGAGTTGGAGGAGGACGTCCCCCTGAGTTTGACGACCCGGATCGAGGTCACCTTGTCCGAGCTTGCCAAGCTGCGTGACACGTCGATCGAGGCTCGACACGAGACCGCACACGTCTCACTCAGCGTGTTCCGTTTCGACGACGACATGATCGTCACGCCGCTCCTGCCGGGTAGGATCGGCCACGATGCCCCAATGATGCACCTCAGGCGGGCCCAGGACGACGGGGTGTTCGATCGCTTCGCCGGTCACATCGAGGATTTGTGGGCGAACGGCCGTGACGTCTGGACGGCCCCGGCAGCAGAGGTGGTGGATCATGCCCAGGCGTGATTACGAGGACGACCCGAACGCCCCGGCCGCCAACTCGCTGGTCCCGGCCGCATCCGTGGTCGTGGTCGACGATGCGGGCCGTGTCCTGCTCCAGCGGCGCAGCGACAACGGGATGTGGGCCCTGCCCGGCGGAAAGATGGACATCGGCGAGTCGCTCGCCGGGTGCGGCATCCGCGAGACGTACGAGGAGACCGGCATCGACGTCGAGATCACCGGGATCGTCGGCACCTACACCGACCCCCGCCACGTCTTCGCCTACGACGACGGCGAGGTCCGCCAGGAGTTCTCCATCTGCCTGCTCGCACGCCCGGTCAGCGGGAAGCTGCGGGTGTCCGACGAGTCCCACGAGGTGGCCTGGTTCACCCCGGCCGAGACGGACGGGCTGCCGATGGTGGCGAGCATCCGCAAACGGCTGGCCGACTGGCGCTCCGGGGCGATCCCCGCGGTGCGCTGACACGGCTGGTGCACGCGGGAGGTCGTGCCGGCGGTGCCGCCGCGGGCGGCCCGCCTGCCGCTGGTTGTTGATCTCCGCGAGATGCTGGCCCTGCCGAACTAGGGACGCCGGGCGAGCAGTTGGAGCAGCCCGGTGACCGCGACGCCTGCCACGATCTCCCGCCGGTCGATCATGTCCTGGATCCGGGAGATCGGGATCCACTCGATCCGGTCGGCCTCATGGGTGTCCGCCGGCGGTGCGACATAGGTGGCGCCGTGGGCAAGGAACACGTGGTGCTCGGCGTTGCTCATGCCGCCGATGGGCTGGGTGTAGGCGAGTGCCTCGACCTCGTCCACCTGCCAGCCGGTTTCCTCGAACACCTCGCGGACCGCTGCGGCCTCGAGGGATTCTCCGTCCTCAACGATGCCGCTGGGGATCTCCCAGCTCCAGGTACCCGTCGCGAAGCGGTGCCGCCACATCATCAGCACCTCGTCCCGATCGTTGATCACTACGACGGCAGCAACCGGTGCGAATCGCACCAGGTGGTGCTCGTACCGGTCCCTTCCGAGCGGCTCGACGTCGACCAGGTCGAGCCGCACCCACGGGCTGGTGTAGACGGGACGGCTGCCGTGGACGGTCCACTCGCTGCTCACTCGTACCTCATGATCTCGGTGGGGCGGGTCGGCGCCATCCTGCCAGAGGTGCCTGCGACGGCGGCACGGCCGACGACCAGTACTGGAAGCGCATGACCGAGCCCGCTCCCGACGGATACGCCGACTCCCCGGCCCTGGTCGGCAACGCTCGGCTCGCTCCGGCGTTGAACTCGGCGATCAGATGCGGAAGTTCCGCCAGCGAGTCGATTCGGAACGTCGCCTGCTCCGCGGCCGGATCGTGCTGCTGGATCCAGCCCCACGGCCCGCGCCGGATCAACGCTGTCCGCATCTCCGCTGCTCGGGCGGGGAGCACGTCGCTGTCGAGCCGGTCACCGACGTAGAGGATCTCGTGCGGCTCGGCGGGTGTCACCTCGGCGACGCGCTCGAAGAAGGCGAGGTCCGGCTTGCTCACGCCCAAGTCGTCAGAGGTGCCGATCAGGTCGACGTCGTCCGTGAACAGTCGGCGAAGGATCGGTCCTGTCGCACGCTCCTGACCCTCCCCAACCGGGCGCTGGTCGGGTCCACGGAGACGCCTCAACGGAGACACCTGGAACAAGATGCCGAGATGGTGGCCCGATGGGTCGATGGATACGATCGACTCCAGGTCAACGCGCTCAGCCAGCCGGACAGTTCGGCCATGATCCGGGAGGAACGGAAGGAACTGGACCATGCATGACCCAACGGGCGCCAAGTGGCGCAAGAGCACCTACAGCAATGGCGGGGGCGGCTGCATCGAAGTGGATGACGCGCACCCGGGCAGGGTCCGTGACTCCAAGGACCCCCAGGGGCCGACTCTGGTCTTCCCATCCGAGGCCTGGGCGTCGTTCGTCGCTGCTGTCCGCAGCGGCGAGTTCGGCGAAGTCTGAACCGCAGGCCCTGGCGTCCTGGCCCGGGACGGTTCCAGGAGCATCGCGACGTGCGGTGAAGAGGCTGCCGGGCGCTCCGTCGGGGCCGCCGGTTCGCAGCCGACTTCCTTCGCTGTCCGGGGACACCGTGAGCAACTGACGCCAGGACTCGTGGTCGAATCCGGCGGCGTTCGACCGCGATGCCCTGAGTGGCTGGAATGGCTGGCGGTCAGGTCGTGAAATCACCACCCGCCGTTCCGAGGATCAGACGCGAGGGGGCGATCGGCGTGTCGAACCCGATCGCCGCGACGACGAAGAACGAGATTCCGATACCGAAGGCCACGGAATGGGGCTGGTCGAGGTTGAACGTGTTCTGACCGTCCAGCCCGGTGCGGTGTTCGCCTTCGCCGGCGAGGTCCTCGAATTGCTGGATGGGCCCTCCGGAGGCGTCCCAGACGTGCACCCGGGTGAGCCGGCCGAATCCGACGTCGGTCTTGAACAGGACGAAGACCCTGACCAGGTTCGTCCGGACGTCGTTGACGATCACCGGCGTCGGTACGGCGATGTGGAACCAGCTGGTCTTCCCGGGTGTGATGTCCACGTCGGAGCCCCACCCGAAGTGTCCGTTGCGGCTGAGGTTCTCGGGATTCTCCACCACCATGGCGTTCCCGTGGACCCAACTCGCCTGCAGCGCCACAATACCCACCTCCTCGGCAGGTTATTCCTTTTCTTGCAGTCTCACACTCCGGAGCCCTGGCTCACAAGAGTCCGGCCCCGCATACTTTCTGCTGTCGCGGGCCCATTACCGATTCGTACAGTAACGGTGAAGGCGGCGGCTCGCCGCATGAGCCCGGACACGCAATTCGCCGAGCCCCGGCCGGGGACGGACGGCCGGCCTGCCATCGCGCTAACGCTCTTTCCGGCGATGACCGGCTGTGCGCACTTCCCGCGATGCGGGTACGCGCTCGCCGACGACATCGAGGACGTCCACGCCGCGCGGGAAGTCGGCCGGGCCGACTTCCCGCGCACGACCGGCGGGGCGGCGGGGTGGTGGGTCAGGCCGGGTGGACGAGGCGGCTTTCGTGGGCGAGGACCACGGCCTGGATCCGGTCGCGGAGTTCGAGTTTCTGCAGGATGCGCCCCAGGTGGGACTTCACGGTCGCCTCCGCGAGGTACAGGGTGGCCGCGATCTCCGCGTTGGACAGGCCGCGGCCCACCTGGACGAGCACCTCGCGTTCGCGGGCGCTGAGCCGGCCCAGCCGCTCGTCGTGCTCGGGGTTGCGGCCGTCGGGGATGTGCGGGCGGAGGTTCTCCAGCAGGCGGCGGGTGATCCGCGGGGAGATCACCGCGTCGCCCGCGGCGACGTTGCGGATCGCGGTGAGCAGTTCCTCGGGCCGGGCGTTCTTCAGCAGGAAGCCCGAGGCCCCGGCGTTGAGTCCGGCGAAGGCGTACTCGTCCAGGTCGAAGGTGGTGAGGATGAGCACCCTGCTGTGCGGGGAGGCCGCGACGACCTGCCGGGTCGCCTCGATCCCGTCGGTCCCGGGCATCCGGACGTCCATGAGGACGACGTCGGGGCGCAGTTCCCGGGCGAGGCGTACGGCCTGGGCGCCGTCGGCGGCCTCGCCGACCGGTGCCATGTCGGGCTGGGCCTCCAGGACGGTGGCGAAGGCCATGCGGAGCAGCGCTTCGTCGTCGGCGATCAGGATGCGGATCGTCATGCGGGCGCCGCTTCGCCGCTGTCGAGCAGCAGGCGGGTGTGGACTCCCCAGCCGCCGCCCGGGAGCGGTCCGGCCCGCAGCGTCCCCCCGTAGGCGGCCGAGCGCTCGCGCATGCCGGGGATGCCGTGGCCGGACGGTGCGGCGGTGGCAGTGGCGGGTTGTGGCGGGCGGGGGCCGCTGTCGGTGACGTCCACGGTGACGGCCGCGGTCGAGCAGTGGATGCGGACCGTGGCGCGGGTGCCGGCGGGTGTGTGCTTGAGGGTGTTGGTCAAGGCTTCCTGTACCAGTCGGTAGACGGTGAGTTGGGCGGTGGCGGGGATGTCGGCGTGGCCGCCGTGGACGTCGAGGCGGGTGGGCAGTCCGGCGGCGCACATCTGGTCGGCGAGGGCCTCCAGTTGGGCGATGCCGGGCAGCGGGTGGCGCTGCGCGTCCGGTTCGTCGGCGCGCAGGACGCCCAGCGAGCGCCGCATGTCGGTCAGGGCCTGGCGGCCCGTCTCGGAGATCTGGAGCATCGCGGTGGTGGCCCTGTCGGGCGACCGGTGCTGGGCGTAGACGGCGGCGTCGGTGAGCGCGACCATGACGGACAGGTTGTGGGTGACGATGTCGTGCATCTCCCGGGTGATGCGCGTCCTTTCCTCGGCGACGGCCAGTCGCGCCTGCTGTTCCTGTTCGTGCTCCAGGCGGGCGGCCCGTTCCTCCAGGGCCGCGAGGTAGGCGCGCGTGGTGCGCACGTTCACGCCGAGGACGGCGGCGGCGACGACCATGGCGGTGACCGCGACGAACGGGGTCAGGAACGCGCCTTCCGTCGCCCAGCGCAGGCAGGCCAGCAGGGCGCCCGCCTCCACGAGGGCGCCGGCGACGAGCGTGCCGCGCCGGCCCGAGGTGGCGGCCACCGTGTAGAGGGCCACCAACAGGGCGACGTCGGCGGGCAGTTGGACTCCCGCCAGCCACTGGACGAGGGCCGCGGCCGCCACCGCGGCGAACACCGTGCGCGGGACCCGGCGCCGCCACAGCAGGGGCAGCGCGAGGGCGGCGGTGAGCGCCACGGCCACCGGCAGCTCGTGCGGCGGGCGCGTGGTCGCGGCGTTGAGGAGCAGGAGCGCCGGCAGCAGCGCGTCCCGTACCGCGGGCGGCAGCCGGGAGCCCCAGCGTGCGGCGGCTTTCACCGGTCGCGCCGCTCGTACGCGGGCGAGGTCGGCGTACTGCCTCAGTCGTGGGGCCGTGCCCGCCCACCACGTCCGCACCCTCGCCCGCACAGGCACGGGCGCCCGCACAGGCACCCGGTCCCGGTGGGCGTGGCCGGGTTCCGCGGCCGCCTCGTTCATCGCACGTCCCTGTCGATTCGGCGTCATGGTGGCCCCGGCCGGGGCCACCGCCGCCCCGGCACGGACCGCTGCCCGGTACGCGTACCGCGGCCCTGTTCACGGTAGGCCGCCGGCCCGCGCGGCACATGCGTCCACCGTCTGATCGCGCCGGGCCGGGATACACCCGCAGGAGGAGTCCCGATACCTCCCGTGGTCGCAGTGCGGCCGCCGATCCGGCGTGCTCGACTGCTGCCGCGGTCGTACGGGGATGTTGCGCGGTTTGCGACCCCGGTCGCCCACGGCGGCGACCCGTGATCGATGCGGCGGCGCACGCCCGGCGCCGAGCATGGCCGGGTGACCGAGAACATCGCGGGACTGCCCATGTCCCCCCTGGAGATCCTCGCCCTGCTGGGTGCCGTCGCGCTGGTGGCGGCGCGCTGGCTTCCCCCCGCCGCCCGCCCGCGCGTGACGATCGCGGCGGGGGCGCTCCTCGTACCGTCCGCGCTCGCGCTGGCCGTGACGGGGATCCGCTGGCAGCTGCTGCCGGTCCTGGCCGGCGCCGCCCTCGCGGCGCCGTTCGCCCTCGCGCCCCTGCTGCGGCGCCGGCGCCGTACCGGCCGGCCGGCGTGGCGGGCCCGCTGGTGGCTGGCGCTGCCGGGATCGGTGGCCTGCGCCGGCCTGATCGCCACCGGCCCGGTGGCCGCCTGGGCCTTTCCCCTGCCCGTGTTCCCCGAACCGTCGGGCGCCTTCGCGGTCGGCACCCGTGTGCTGCAGTGGACCGACCCGCGCCGCCCCGAGACCTTCACCGCCGATCCGAACGACCTGCGCACCGTCGTGGTCCAGCTCTGGTACCCGGCGCGGAAGAGCCCCGCGGGCACGCGGCGGGCCCAGTACCTGGGACGCACCGAGCGCGAGGCGCGCACCGTCTCCGAGGCCCTCGCCCGCGGCGTCGGCCTGCCGGGCTTCCTGGTCGACGGTGTTCCGCGGGCCCGCAGCCGTTCGGTCTTCGACGCCCCGGTGGCCGGCGGTGGCGAACGGTTCCCGGTCGTGCTGTTCTCCCCCGGGTCGGGCGGGGTGCGCACCCAGAACACCGCCTGGGCGGAGGAACTGGCCAGCCACGGCTACGTGGTCGCCGCCCTCGACCACCCGTACGACTCCGCCGCCGTCGTCCTCGCCGACGGCCGGACGGTCACCACCGAGACCGCCTCCAGCGGCGACCGGGACAAGGACGACGAGCTGGCGGCCGGCTGGACGGCGGTGCGGGCCGCCGACCTCGGCTTCGTCCTCACCCAGCTGGACACCCTGGACCGGGGCGGGATCGCCGACCCCCTGACCGGACGCCTGGACACCGGCCGGGTCGCGGTGAGCGGCCACTCCATGGGCGGCGCCGCCGCCCTGCAGGCGGCCCGGCAGGACCGCCGCTTCGCCGCCGTCCTCGACCTGGACGGCTACCCCCACGGCCCCACCACACCCGCCCTCGACCGGCCGGCGCTCGCACTCACCCAGGCCCTCACCCCGGGAACCGACCCGCGCTACCTGCCCCGCCTCACCGAGGCGCTCGACTCCAGCACCGCGACGAGCTACCGGCTCACCGTCCCCGGCGCCGCACATCTCACCTTCATGGACGGCCCCCTGTACCTGCCGCCCGTGCCCTCGCTCGTCGGCTCCCTGGGCCGCACCGAGAGCCCGCGCGTCGTCGCCGCGGCCACCCTCGCCTTCCTGGACGCCGTTCTGCGGGACCAGCCCGGCGACCCGGCCGGCGCCCTGCGGGCCTACGGCGACCTGAGCGTCCACCGCCCGGGCGGCCATGGGTGAGGCCGGGTGACGGGCGGCCCGGTGACGGCCCGGTGACGGGTGGTTCAGCGCCGGCCCGGTGACGGGTGGTTCAGCGCCGGCCCGGTGACGGGTGGTTCAGCGCCGTACGGGTGAACGAGCCGGGCGGCCCGCTCAGTGCCGGGCGACCGGTTCGGCCGTGAGCGCGCCGAGGAGGCCGAGCGCCTCCTCGGCCCGGCTGCCGGGCGCGGCCGTGTAGACGACCAGCAGGTGGTGCGCAGTGCCGGGGGCACGGAAGGTCTCGTAGTCGAGGGCGACCTCCCCGACGGCCGGATGGTGGAAGCGCTTGCGGCCGTGGCTCTTCTCGTGCACATGGCGCCCGGCCCACAGGGTGCGGAACTCCTGGCTGCCGAGGGAGAGTTCACCGAGCAGGCGGACGAGTTCGGGATCGTGCGGCCGCCGCCCGGCGGCCATCCGCAGGATGCCGACGGTGGTGCGGGCGGCCTCCGCCCAGTCGAGGTGGACCTCGCGCGCGTCCGGGTCGAGGAAGAGCCGGCGGGCCATGTTCCGTTCGCGCGGCGGCAGACGGGGGAAGTCGGCGATCAGCGCGGCGGCCATCCGGTTCCAGGCCAGCACGTCGTTGCGGTCGTTCATGACCAGGGCGGGGGTGTCCGCCATCGCCTCGACCACCCGCCACAGCGCCGGGCGCAGCGCCTCCGAGCGCCCCGCCGCCCGGCCCACCGCCCGCCCCGCCGCCCCGCCCGCCGCCCGGCGCGGCGGGCCGTCCAGGGGCAGGTGGACCCGGCCCGGCGGGAGGCGCTGGCGGCCGGGTTCACCGGGGCCCTGCACGTCCTGGGGGTCGTCCTGGCGGTGCTGTCCGCGGCGGGGGCGGTGCTCACCCACCGGGCTCTGCGGGAGCGGGGCGGGCGGGATTCGAAGGTGCGCCGGGGGTGCGCCGGGGGTGCGCCGGGGGTGAGCCGGGGCGGTGCGCCGGACGGGCCGATGCCCCGTTGACGGCCGTGCCGCGCCCCTCTACAACGGAGCACAGGCCCCGATCCGCAACGGAGCACCGGCCCCGGACAGGCCGGCCCCGCCGCGGGGCACCACCGTCCACCGGGGCGGGCCCGACAGGTCCCGAGAGTTCCTGAGAGTTCCTGAGAGTTCCCGATTTCCCGACAGGTCCCGAGAGTTCCTGAATTCCTGAGTTCCTGAGTTCCTGAGAGCTCGTGAGGAGCAATGCCATGGCTCCAGACGACAGCCGCTGCCCGGTGCTGGACATGACCGCCCGGCGCGTCCACCAGCAGAACGCGGAGCTGCGCGCCGCCGGACCCGCCGTACGGGTCGAACTCCCCGGCGGCATCATCGCCTGGTCCGTGACCCGCAGCTCGGTGATCCGCGCCCTGACCGGCGATCCCCGGATCTCCCGCGACCCGCGCAAGCACTGGCCCGGCCTGGCCTCGGTGCCCGAGGGGTGGCCGATGGGGCCGATCGCGTTCCAGCAGAACTTCTTCAACCTCTACGGCCGCGAACACCGCTCGGCACGACGGCAGATGGCGCCCTCCTTCTCGCCCCGCCGGGTGTCCGGGCTGCGGCCCCGGATCGAGGCGACGACCGCCGCCCTCGTCGGCGCGTTCCGCGGCCTGGGCCCCGGCGAGGCCGTGGACGTCCGCCGGGCCCTGTCGCTCCCGCTGACCATGACGGTGATCTGCGACCTCTTCGGCGTGCCCGCCGACATGCGGCCGCGGATCGGCACGTCGATGGACGCCCTGCTGACGACGACGGCCACGGCCGAGCGGATGACCGCCTCCCGGGCGGCGATCAACGTGGTGCTGACCGACCTGCTGGAACTCAAACGGCGCTCCCCCGGGCCCGACCTCGCCACCGACGTGGCCGCCGTCGACACCGGCGACGGGACGGGCCGCAGCGAGGAGGAGTCCCGCGACATCCTCTTCCTGATGCTGGGCGCCGGGTACGAGACCGCGGTCAACCTCATCACCAGCGCCGTCCAGGCGCTCCTCACCCACCCCGGCCACCTGGCCCGGGTCCGCGAGGGCGGCCTCGGCTGGGGGGACGTCATCGAGGAGACCCTGCGCCACGAGAGCCCGGTGATGCACATCCCGCTGCGCTACCCGCTGGAGGACATCGACCTCGGCGAGGGCGTGGTCGTCCGGCGGGGCGAGCCGATCCTGCTCGGCTTCGGCGCGGCCGGCCGGGACCCGGAGGTCCACCCGCAGCGGCCGGACGACTTCGACCCGACGCGCCCCGACAAGGAGCACCTGTCCTTCGGCCACGGGCCGCACTTCTGCCTGGGCGCGCCGCTGGCCCGCCTGGAGGCCGAAGTGGCCCTGGAGGGGCTCTTCGGCGCCTACCCGGGCGCCGTCCTGGACCCGTCCAGGGCGGCGCCGGCCCGGATGGAGTCCGTCATCATCAACGGCCCGTCCGAGCTCTGGATCGTCCCCACGCCCGCCCCGGCCGCCTGACCTCCGTCGCGAACGCCCGTTGTGTGCGCGGTCGTTGTGACAGGTTCCGTGACAACAACCACTCCCGATGCGTGTTCATCGCAGCGCCCACGTGCGCGATTCACCGTGTTGCCCAACGGCATGCTGCAGTGCCGGCAGCTCTCCTACACCGCCCGCGAGTGCTCTCGGACCTCCTCTCCCGCCCCGACGGATGGCGCGAGGACGGCCGGCACATGGCCGACACCAGCCCCCAGGGACGCGGCGCGATCCGCAAGGCACTGAAGGAGCTGACCGCCTCCGGGTACTACCGGGTCGAGCGGATCCGCAGGCCCGACGGCACGATCGTCACCGAGACCCACGTCTACACACCCCGCAGCTCGGGCCGCCGGGTGCCACCCGTCCGGTTCCCGGCGAAGCGGCCACCGGCCGGCACTGACGCCCTTCCAAAGAACCGAAACCAGGAAACCTCCCTCCCCGAGCGATATGTGATGGAGCATCAGAACTCCGGTGGCAGGTCAGCGGAGGTGCCGGACGAGCAGCTCCGCGAGGCCGAGGCGCGTGAACTCGCACCCCTGGTCGCGCGGTGGCTCGAACGCGGCGCGACCCGCGCCGACCTCGCCCAGGCCCTGCTGCCGGGCCTGCCCACCCCAATGCACTCGGCGCTCGCGGTGCTCCGCCACCGCCTGGAGCGCGCAAGCTGCCACCCGACCGGAGCGCCGTTCGGCCCGCCGCGGCCCGGTACGCCAAGTGCGCCGAGTGCCATGACCCGGTGCCCCGTTCCGGACTCTGCGACCCCTGCGCGGGCCTCGCACCCCGGCAGGTCGAGATCGGCCGCGGCGCGACGGCCGCCCGCACCGGCGCCGCCCACGCCAGGGCGGCCCTGCGGGCCGCGCAGACCGTCGGCGTGAACCCGGACGGCCTGGCCGCCGCCTGACAGCCGGATGCCGCCCCCGGCTTGTTCTTCGGCCTCCGGGTCATCGGCCTTCTGCCACATCGGTCCGAGGTGACTTCGAGCTGCGCGGGACCGTCTCGGCCATGTGCCTGGTAGCCGGTGGCGAACTCTGGTCGGGAGGTCTTGCCGGCCGCACCGTCCCGGTGTGCCGACCAGCAGTCAGGAAGCCGTAGGGGAAGTGCCGTTGGTGCTCAGCAAGGTGAGACCGAGATGGGTCAGCGTGTGAAGGGTTGTTTTCCGCTCCCGGGTCAGCGCGGTCAGTCCGGCCTTGCGCAGGGTGGTGGCGTGCTCGCTGGCGCTGGCCGGCGACAATCCGGCCCGCTGCGCCAGCTGCGTCGTCGTGCAGGCCGGATGGTCGGCTATGACGCACAGCACGATCGCCCTGCTACGGCCGAGGAGCGCGGTCAGCGCCGGCGGTACCGGGGCAGCGCCTCGGCGGGTGTCGGCAGGGGGAGCCCACAGGGCGGCCGCATCGACCGGGTCGTGCAGTGCCTGATAGGCCATGACCACCGTCTCGGCTTCAGGGCTGGCGAACAGCTGGGGCACCGGCCCGCAGAACACCGACGGAGCCAGCACGAACGAGCGGCCCGACAGGTGGAAGTCGGCCTCCGGGTGGACCAGCGGCCGGTAGCCGGGGATCTGAAGCACCGGCGGGTTCCACACGGCCATCGGGCGCAGGCCGTCCAGCAGTGCCCCCACCCCGCCCTGCGCCATGAGCCGGCCGCGTCGCGCCACCTCCCCCCGAAGGTGCTGGTCGATGCGTGGCCAGTAGGGGGCGACCGCGACGCGGTGGCAGTGCCGCAGGGCGACGCCCAGCCGTCGCACCGCCTGCGGGGCGGCGTCCATCGCCTCGGTCAGCCACGGTGCCGGAGGCCCGGCCGTGCGCGGCTTGACGGAGAACTCCGCGCGCAGCCGCGGGGCCGGCACACTGATCAGCCGCTCCACCCCCTCGTCCACACAGCCCACCGCGCCCACCAGGGTGAACAGGTCCACCAGTCCCCCGCAGGCAGCCGGACTGAGGAACCGTGCCGTCTCCCGCCCGTCGGCATCGATCCTCGGACCGGTCCGCGCGCGCCAGCCGTCGAACAGCACCGCACGGTCACGCCACTGCACGGTCCGCAGGCTCAGCTGCGTCTCGGCGAGCGGCCCCAACGCCGTGACCCGTACCTGCGCCAGGTCCTCGGCGGTGAAATGAACCCGTAGCACGACATCCTCCTCATCCGCGCCCACACCTGCGGATGAGCCTTCCGGCCGCACTCGTTTCGGGGCAGGCCGAAACGAGTCGAATCCCGCACCGGTCCGGGTGGACTCTTTCATTCGTGCCCGAGGCACACCGCACATCCACGAAGCGACAGAGGAGAACACACATGCGCGCACGTCTGCTTCTCACCGGCCTGGTTCTGGGCGCCACCGTGCTGGTGGGCGGCGCCGCCACCGCACAGGCGGCCCCCGTGCCCTCCCAGGCCGGCACGTCGTCGGCCGTGGTTCCGGGGTACTGGGAGGTCATGGGCCCCTTCACCAAGTCGATGTGCATCGCCATGAGGGACTCCTACGCCGGCAAGGCCTACTGCACCTCCGCTGGCGCCGACTACTACCTGCACATCTGGGTCCTCTGACCCTCTCCTCGCGGACTGCTCCTGGAGCGGCCTCATCGTGAGTGCGCTGCGCCGCGAAGGCCCGGGGAGTTCGTCGGCGGCGCGTCAGGAAACGGTTCCGGCCCTTCGGTTCGTCCGAAGGGCCGGAGTCGCGCCGGCCCGGGGCGGGCCTGACTACAGGATCACGGGATCTACGGGTTCACGGGGCCGAAGATCGTGGTCGGCCTCGTCTGCTTCGGGGTCTCCAGGCTCTGCAGGCAGAGGGTGTACTTGGTGCTGCTCCGCTTGTAGGTGAAGTAGCCGTCGGCGGTGGGGAACTTCCTGCACGCGGCCTCGCCGTCGTCGGTGTCCTCCTCGCGGCCCACGACGCGGGCCTCGGCCTTGGGGTCGGAGCAGGGCACCACTTCGACGTCGGGGTTCTTGTCGACGAGGCCGGGCAGGGCGGCGGCGATCGGGTTGTTGTTGTGGATGCAGTCGCCGGCCTTGGCGAACTCGGGGTCGCGCTTCGCGACGAGGTAGATCACCGTGATCAGCAGCGCCGGGATGAGCACGCCGAGGATCGTGGGCCGCAGGTACACCGGCTTGCCGGGGTCCATCGGCGGGCGGGGCGCGCCGGGCAGCGGCTCCGCCAGCTTGTCGACCTTCAGGCGCTGCGGGATGTTGATCAGCATGATGATCGGGTTGACGATCATCGAGGGGATGCCCCACCAGCCCTGCCAGAGGCTGTCGGAGGTCATCTCGCGGTGGGTGGCGATGCCGCAGCTGCGGCAGAACGGCCCCCGGGTCTTCAGGTACTTCAGGATGATGATGAGGCCCAGGTGCCCGCGGAAGGTCGCGTCCACGGCCGGGACGGATCCGCAGTGCCGGCAGCTGAGCTGCCCCTCGCCGTAGCCGGGCAGGCCCGGGCCGGGTGCCGGGGCCTCGGAGGCGGGCTCGGTGGGCGCAGCGCTCTCGGGCAGCTCGGCAGACTGAGTGGAAATGGTGAAATCCCCCGTGACGGTCACGAATATGTGCGTCGGGAAACCTACCGCTGCCGGGGAGCCGGGAGGACCGATTTATTCACCGGCCGACGGAAGGTCGCCGAACCGTGATCACAAACCGGCCGATCGATGCCGAAACCTCCCCGGTCGGGCGTCCGACCGGCCCTGTCGGTGGCCCCGCGTACGGTCGTCCCATGGATGACCAGCAGGAATCGCACACGGCCGGAACTCCGGTGCACGGGGCGGCGTACGGGCCGGGAGACGACGTACGGCGGGCGTGGGACCGGGTGACGGGGTGGCTGGAGCGGCACGACCCGGCGGTCTTCGCCTCCCTCGGCGGCCCGGCGAGCCGGGAGGACGTCGACCGGGCCGAACGGCGCATGGGCCTGACGCTGCCGCAGGAGTTGCGGCAGTGGCTGCTGGTGAACGGCATCGACGCCGGCACGCAGCCCGACATGCCCTCGTGCCTGGTGACGCGGGCCTGCGCCGTGCCCCTGCCCGGCGGCCACTTCCTGCTCGGCCTGACGGACATCCAGCGGGTCCACCTCAGCCGGACGGCCCTGGAGGAGGCGGAGCCGTCCGAGGACCCCGACTGCCCGTTCTGGCGCCGTGCCTGGGTGCCGGTCGCCGCGGAGCGCGACGGGCTCTACGGGACGTTCCTGGACACGGCCACCGGAGCCGTCGGCACGTGGGCGGAGGCGTACTGCCCCGAGGAGGGCGTGTACGCCTCGCTGTCCGCGTTCTTCCACCATGCGGCGGACTGGCTGGAGGGAGCCCCCACGGGAGATTGGACCGGCCCCGGCAGGCCCGCCGCCTCCCGCGAGCCCGACCCCCGGCCGCAGGACGAGCCGATCCGCGTCTGGGCCCGCGCCCACGGCTTCCTCGTCAACGAGCGCGGACGCGTCCCCTCGACCGTCCGCGAGGCCTACGAGGCGTCCCGGCGGTGAGCGGCCCCGCCGCCTCCCTCGAAGCGGCGGGGCCGGGGCGTTCGACAAGGTGTCAGGCGGGGCGGATGCCCGGGTTGCCGGCCTCGGTGGTGAAGGAGGCGGCGGTGGACAGGGTGCCGCCGGGGCGGGTGATGTGGGAGACCACCCGGTAGTCGGCGCGGACGCGGTGGCGGTCCAGGGTGAGGACGGTGTAGCCGCGGCGCCCGTCGTAGAACTTCATGTGCGGGTTGGCCGACATGAGGTTGTTCCAGTTGGAGGGCTTCTCCTCGCCGTCGCCGTCGCTGCTGATCGAGGTGCCGACGAACTCCACGCCCACGGTGCGGGAGCCGGGGTCGTCGAAGTTGCGCTTGACGTCCAGGGCGTAGGCCACGTGCACGTCGCCGGTGAGCAGCACGAGGTTCTTGACGCCGGAGCGGTCGACGGCCTGCAGGAAGCGCTCGCGGGCGGCCGGGTAGCCGTCCCAGGCGTCCATGGAGAGCTTGGAGCGCTCGGCGGTGGTGTTCTTGCGGCGGGAGAAGACGACCTGCTGGGGCACGACGTTCCAGGTGGCCCTGGAGCGGCGCAGGCCCTCGGCGAACCAGCGTTCCTGGGTGGCGCCCATCAGGGTGCGTCCGGCGGCGTCGGACTCCGGGGTGGGGTACTGCCAGCCGTCGCCGTTGGCCTGGTCGTCGCGGTACTGGCGGGTGTCGAGGATGTCGAACTGGGCGAGCTGGCCGAAGTGGACGCGCCGGTAGAGGGTCAGTTCGGTGCCGTGCGGCTGGGGCATGCGCAGCGGCTGGTTCTCCCAGTAGGCGCGGTAGGCGGCGGCGCGGCGGGCGACGAAGGGGGCCGGGTCCTGGTTCTTCTCCGGGATGCCGGCGGCGTAGTTGTTCTCCACCTCGTGGTCGTCCCAGGTGACGTACCAGGGGTGGGCGGCGTGCGCGGCCTGGAGGTCGGGGTCGTTCTTGTAGAGGGAGTAGCGCAGCCGGTAGTCCTCCAGGGTGGTGGTCTCGTGGTTGAAGTGGGCCGCGAGGGTGCGGTCGGTGTACTTGCGGTCGCCGCCGGTGGCGTCGATGCCGTATTCGTAGATGTAGTCGCCGACGTGGAAGACGGCGTCCAGGTCCTCGTTCGCGAGGTGGCGGTAGGCGGTGAAGTAGCCGTCCTCGTAGGCCTGGCAGGAGACGAGGGCGATGCGGGCGCTGTCGAGCTTCCGGCCGCGCGGCGGGGCGGTGCGGGTGCGGCCGACGGGGCTGGACCAGGAGCCGACGGTGAAGCGGTACCAGTACTCGCGTCCGGCGTCGAGGTCGTCGACGTCGACGTGGAGGGCGTAGTTGAACTCGGCGTGGGCGCGGGCGGTGCCGCGGCGCTCGACGCGGCGGAACTTCTCGTCGCGGGCGATCTCCCAGGCGACCTTGACCGAGCCGGTGGGCGGCAGGCCGGCGCCGGGCTCCAGGGGGCGCGGGGCCAGGCGGGTCCACAGCACGACGGCCTCGGGGGTGGCGTCGCCGGAGGCCACGCCGAGGGTGAAGGGGTTGTCGCCGATGGCGCGCGGGGCGATCTCGTTGTCGGCGGCGTGCGCGGAGGGCAGGTTGACGCCGAAGGCGAGCGCGGCGGCGGCCGAGGTGACGGTCAGGAAGCGGCGCCGGTCCAGGCGGGCGGCGGCCTCGCGCAGCATCCGGTCGGGCGTGGGGTGGTCGGCGGGGCGGGTCATCGGCGTGGTGGCCTTTCGCAGCTCGGGGGTGTGCGAAGGGAATTGGAGTGGACCGCCCCGTACGGCGGGGGTCGGGATCACGGCAGCAGAGTGATCATCCGGTGGGAGAGCGGTGAAGGTCCGGCACTTCACCCCGAACCGGACGGAAGGCCGCATTCCGGTTGCGTTCGCCGTATCCCGACCGGCCCCGACCGGCCCCGACCGGCCCCGGCCGGCCCCGCCCCGCACCCCGCGGGCCCCGGCACCCGCCCGTGCGCCCGGTGGGCGCGGCCCGCGCAATGGGCAGGTCAAGGCGCGCGGGCCGGACGCCTTCGGGCGGGCGGGCCCGGGCCGGACGCTCAGACGACTTCCAGGTTGGCCATCATCCCCATGTCCTCGTGCTCGGCGTTGTGGCAGTGGAAGAGGTAGCGGCCGCGGTAGCCGTCGAAGCGGGTGATGATCTCGGCGGACTCCCCCGGGCGCAGCGAGACGGTGTCCTTGAGGCCGGCGTCGTGGGGCAGCGGGGGCCTGCCGCCGCGGGTGAGGATGCGGAAGCCCACCAGGTGGAGGTGGACGGGGTGGTGGACGTCGGCGATCAGGCGCCAGATCTCGGTGTCGCCGAGGGGGACGGTGACGTCGGTGCGGGCGGGGTCGAAGGGGCGGCCGCCGATCAGCCAGCCGTGGCCGCCGTTCATGCGGCCGGCGCGGAAGGCGAAGTCGCGGGTGCGCACGGCGTCCTGGCGGCTCCATTCGGGCAGGTCGGTCGACAGGACGGGTGGGATGCGGCTGTCGTCGGCGGCGGGGCGGCGGGTGATGCGGAAGGCCATGATGTCGCGGGTGCGGCCGGTGCCGAGGCGGTTGACGAGGCGGACCAGGGAGCCGACGGGGGCGGCGGCGAAGTCGACGACGAGGTCGTGGCGTTCGGCGGGGGCCAGGGGCAGGGACTGGTGGGTGACGGGGGTGGCGAGCAGGCCCTGGTCGGCGCCGACCTGGACGAGGTCGAGGCGGCGGCCGTCCTCGGTGCGGGCCTCGATCTCGTAGTGGCGGGCGTTGGAGGCGTTGAGCAGGCGCAGGCGGTGGCGGGCGGCGTCGGTCTCGTGGACGGGCCAGGGGGCGCCGTTGACGAGGACGACGTCGCCGAGGACGCCGGCGAGGTGGGGTTCGGTGACGCCGGGGCGCTCGCGCAGGGTGGGGTCGAGGGAGGGGTAGGTCAGGGCGCCGTCGGCGGCGAAGGCGCGGTCGGTGATCATCAGGGGGATCTCGCGGGGGCCGGCGGGCAGGCCGAGGGCTTCCTCGGCGTCGTCGCGCACGATGTGCAGGCCCGCGAGGCCGCGCCACAGGGCGGGGGCGGTGAAGTCCATGCGGTGGTCGTGGTACCAGAGCAGGGTGGGGCGCTGGTCGTTGGGGAAGGTGTAGTCGCGTGTGCGGCGGCTGGTGACGGCGCGGGGGTCGGTCATGGCGCCGCCCATGCCCGGCATGCCGTCCGCGCCCTGCATGCCGGGCATGACGTGGGGGGTCTCGGGCCAGCCGGCGGGCAGGACGAGGTCGGTGGGGTAGCCGTCGGAGTCGGCGGGGGTGTGCCCGCCGTGGAGGTGGACGACGGTGGGTACCGGCAGTTCGTTGCGGTGGGTGACGGTGACGGGCCGGCCGCGGCGGGCCTCGATGGTGGGGCCGGGGAAGGTGCCGCCGTACGTCCACAGCCGGGTGGTGAGGCCGGGCAGGATCTCGGCGTCGGTCTCGCGCTGGACGATCTCGTAGCGGTCGGCTCCGCCGTCGGTGGACAGGGGCTTGGCGACGGCGGGCAGCGGCAGCGGCACCCGGTAGGGGGGTGGCAGGGCGGCGGTGCTGCGCAGTTGGGCGCCGGTGGTGGCGGGGCGGCGGGCGAGGGTGGCGGCGGTGGCGAGGCCGGTGGTGGTGAGCAGGCCGAACGCGCCGCCGATGCCGAGGATCTGACGGCGGGTCATGCCGAGCGGGCGGCCGGGGCGGGGTTCAGTCACGGTCGCCCTCCCGGCGGGCGGGGCGGCGCGCGGGCAGCGGGGTGCGCCACAGGGCGATGGTGAGGACGACGGTGGCGGCGATGGTGGCCACGCCCAGGGGCAGGTGCAGCCACAGGGCGCCGTCGCGTCCGGCGAAGTACTGGACGGTCTCGGCCGCGACGACGGCGAGGGTGGCGGCCGCCGGCCAGCCGCGGCGCAGCCGGATCCACACCACGAGGGCGGCGATCAGCTGGAGGTAGCCGAGGGAGGTGACGGCGTTGGCGCCGGCGGCGTGCCAGGAGAGGGCGTCGTAGTCGCCGCTGAGGTAGACGCCGGCGAAGACGGGCTGGCCGAAGACGGCGGCGGTGTGGGCGGCGGCCAGGGCGCGCAGGGTCCGTCCGGCGGGCCCGGTCCGCTCCCCCGCGGCGGACCGGGCCCTCGGCTCCGGTGGGGTCCTGTCGGCGGCGATGGCCATGGGCGTCCTTCCTCGAACCGTTGCCGGGCCGCGCTGTGTGCCGGTGCGCGGCCCCGCCCATGACGCTATGACCGTCCGGTTATCCTGTCTAAGATCAATATTGCTATGGCGTTATGACGCCTCGGGCATGGGGGCGCCGGTGGACCTGAACACGCTCGCGCAGTTCCTGGCGGTGGCGCGGCTGGAGCACCTGAGCCGGGC
This sequence comes from Kitasatospora sp. NPDC048715, assembly GCF_043198905.1. Lineage (NCBI taxonomy): Bacteria > Bacillati > Actinomycetota > Actinomycetes > Kitasatosporales > Streptomycetaceae > Kitasatospora > Kitasatospora sp. NPDC048715. Next base: position 419,354 of record NZ_JBICVH010000005.1, read on the forward strand.
CGCCGAGGAACTGCGCGTCGCCCAGCCGTCGTTGAGCCGCTCCATCGCCCGGCTGGAGGCCGAGCTGGGCACCCCGCTGTTCGAGCGGGGCGGGCGGCTGCGGCTGAACGCGGCCGGGCACCTGTTCCGCGGCTACGCGGAGCATTCGCTCGGTGAACTGGAGGCGGGCCGACGGGCGGTGGCGGAGGCCGCCGGGCAGGGACTGGGCACGGTGCGCCTGGCCTCGGAGACGTTCCTGGCCTTCAGCGGGCCGCTGGCGGCGTTCAAGCGCGGCCACCCGGGGGTGGAGATCGAGCTGCACCAGCTGTCCGCGCAGGAGGCGGCGCGGCGACTGCGGGCCCAGGACGTCGACCTCGCCGTCTTCTCCCAGCCCGTCGCCGCCGAGGGCCTGGAGTCGGTGCCGCTGCTGGACGAGGAGGTGGGGCTGGCCGTCCCGGTGGGCGACCCGCTGGCCGGCCGCACCTCGGTGGGCGTCGAGGAGCTCGCCGAACGCCCGTTCATCGCCGCCCGCCCCGGCCACTGGCAACGCCGCCTGCTGGACCGGCTGTTCGCCGCCCGCGGGCTGGTGCCGCGGATCGTCTGCGAGAGCGACGAGGCCGGCGCCATCGCCGAACTGATCAGCGCGGGCCTGGGCATCGGCCTGGTGCCCGCCGTCGCCCGGCGCACCGCCACCCGCCTGCCGCTGGTGTGGGTCGGCGTCGACAGCCCCGACTGCCGGCGCTCCCTGACCCTGTTCTGGGACGCGCGGGCCCGCCTGCCCGCCGGCGCCCGGCTGCTGCGCGAGGCGATCGCGGGCTGGGACTGGGCGGGCGGCGGTCGGACAGAGGCCGGCGGGCGGGCTGCCGGCGGCTTCTGACGGCCGGCAGGCGGACGGCGGGCGGACGGCGGCTTCTGACGGCCTGCCCCCGTTCGAGTGCCGCTACAGCTTCGCGGCCGAGAAGGTGTCGCACTGGGCGAAGTCGCCGCTGCGGTAGCCGGTGGTGAACCAGGCCTTGCGCTGCTCGGCGGAACCGTGCGTCCAGGCCTCCGGGTTGATCCGCCCGGTGGCCTGCTGCTGGATCCGGTCGTCGCCGACCGCCGCCGCCGCGTCCAGGCCCTGGGCGATGTCCTGGTCGGTGAGCGAGGCGATCAGCGGACGGCCGGTGGAGGGCTGCGGGGTGGTCGTCGCGTGGTGCGCCCACACCCCGGCGTAGCAGTCGGCCTGCAGCTCCAGGCGCACCGAGCCGCTGGTGGCGCCCTGGCGGTCGTTGCCGACCTTCTGCATGGCGCCGGTGAGGTTCTGGATGTGGTGGCCGTACTCGTGGGCGACGACGTAGGACTCGGCGAACGGGCCGCCCTTGGCGCCGAAGCGGGCGGACAGCTCGTTGAAGAAGCCCAGGTCGACGTAGGCCTTCTTGTCGCCGGGGCAGTAGAACGGGCCCACCGCCGAGGTCGCCGCCCCGCAGGCGGTGGAGACCTGGCCGGTGAACAGCACCGTCTCGGCGTTCTTGTACGGGACCTTGGCGGCGCGCGGCAGCTCGGTGCGCCAGAACTCCTGGAGGCTGTTGGTGACCGCCACGATCCGGCAGTCCTGGCGCTTGTTGGCGTCCGCCCCGGTCTTGCAGGCCTGCTGCGCCTCGCCGGCGGTGCGCACGCCGGAGGAGTTGGAGGAGGAGCCGGAGCCGGAGGACAGGCCCAGCAGCTGCGGGTCGACCCCGAGGACGACGGCGAACAGCACCGCGATCAGGCCCACGGCCCCGCCCCCGATGGCGATCTTCCCGCCCGGGATGCCGCGCCGGTCGTCCACCTGCGAGGTGTCGAGGTCGCCCTGGTCGTCGAACTGCATGTGCCCCTGCCTGCCCGCTTCTGTCGCGTTCCGCCCTACTGGTGACGGTCTGTACCGTCGACGGCCCGGCCCAGCCTACGGGCCCCGCCCCGGATCGCGCCGCAGCGGGTCCCGGCTGCCCCGACCGGCGGTCCCGCCCGGCGGTCCCGCCCCGGCGGCCCGGGCGCGGTCGGGCGGGCGCGGTCAGGCGGGCGCCGGGGCGCCGACGACGCGCAGCAGCTCCAGACGGGAGGCCGACTCGCCGCCCGGCGCGGCGGTGTGCACCAGCAGCAACTGGTCCTCGCCGCCGGCGGCCAGCACCTCGCACTCCAGCTCCAGCGGCCCCACCACCGGGTGCAGCACCCGCTTGCGGCCGCTGCGCCGCCGGGCGACCTCGTGGCGCTCCCAGAATGAGGTGAACTCATCACCGCTGGCAAGGAGTTGCTCCAGCAGTTCGGCGGCGCGCCGATCCCCGGGGCGGGCGGTGCGGGCGGCGCGCAGGGAGGCGACGTGGGCGCGGGCGAGGTCCTCGTGGTCCTCGGGCGGGAACAGCGCCCGGACGCCCGGTTCGGTGAACCAGCGCAGCAGCAGGTTGCGCCGCTCGGGCGCCAGCGCGGTGACGTCGCCGAAGACGGCGGTGGCCATCGGGTTCTGCGCGAGGACGTCGCCGAGGTCGGAGACGACCTGGGCGGGCGTGTCGTGCAGCCGGTCCAGGATCAGCAGCAGCCCCGGCCGCACGTGCCCGAGCGGCCCGCGCCGGCGCGGCGGCTCGTGCCCGGCGAGGCGGAACAGGTGGTCGCGCTCGTCCTCGCTCAGCCGCAGCGCCCGCGCCAGCGCCGCGAGCAGCTGCGGCGAGGGCTGCGGGCCGCGCCGCTGCTCCAGGCGCGCGTAGTAGTCCACCGACAGCCCCGCCACCTGCGCCACCTCCTCCCGGCGCAGCCCCGGTGTGCGCCGCCGGACCCCGGGCGGCAGCCCCAGGTCGGCGGGGGCGAGCCGGGCCCGGGTACGGGTGAGGAAGTCGGCCAGTGCCGCTCGGTCGATCATGCCCCCAGCATGGCCCGCCGGAGCCCGCCGCCACCAGGGACCGGCGGTCCCCCGCTCGCGGACGCCGTCACCCGTCGGCGTGCGGTGGGTGTCCGCGGCGCCGGGCCCGGAACAGGACGTGGCCGCTGTCGCCCTCGGGCACGAACTCCTCGTGGACCACGTCGAAGCCGGCGCTCACGAGCCACCCGCGGCTGGTGGCGGCGTCGGCGTGGCTCCACCACATCGCGGCCCCGCCGCCGAGCCAGTTCTCGTCGGTGCCGGTCCAGGCCCGGTGCCCGGTGGTGCTCAGGAACCAGCCTCCCGGCCGCAGCCAGTGGGCGATCCGCTCCAGCAGGGCCGGTTGTTCCTCCACCGGCACATGGATCAGGGTGTACAGGCAGACGACGGCGTCGAAGCGGCCCCGGGGAAGCTCCACGGTCGTGGCATCGGCCCGGATGAAGTCGGCGCCCGGCACGAGCTGCCGGGCCCTGCGGATCTGGACCTCGCTGATGTCGACCCCCGTCACCCGGTGGCCCGCCGCGACCAGGGACCGGGCCACGGGAACCCCGGTGCCACACCCGATGTCCAGGACGGCCGCGGCCCCGGGGAGCCGGCCGAGCAGCTCCTCGATCCACGGTCCGTACTTCGTCCCGCTGCCGAACGCCCGCTCGTAGTGCTCCGACAGCACGTCGTACCCGCGCCGGACCACTTCCTTCGGATTCTCGTCGTCCACGCGCGCACGCTACGGCGCGCCCGCCGGGAGCGCGACCGCTTTTCACCCGGGCCCCCAGCCAGGGATCGGCGGTCCCTGGATCGGGAGGTCTCTGCCGCACCGCTCGGGGCGCGGGCAGGGTGGTGGGTGTCGAAGGTGATCAACTCTCCTGGAGGAGGCGGACGATGGCGACGATCCTGGTGACGGGCGCGACGGGTTCGGTGGGCAGCAGGCTGGTGCCGCGGCTGGTGCGGTGGGCGGAGGCGGACGGGTCCTCGGTGCGGGTGCTGGTGCGGGACGCCGCGAAGGCGCGGGCCCTGGACGGGGTGGAGGTGGTGGTCGGCGACCTGTGCGAGGAGGCGGACCGGGCGCGGGCGCTGGAGGGCGCCGAGGTGGTGCTGAACGTGGCGGCGGCGCTGCGCGGGGTGCCGGACGAGGCGGCGTGGGCGGTCAACCGGGACGCGGCCGTCGCCCTGGGGCGGGAGGCCGCGAAGGCCGGGGTGCGGCGGTTCGTCCACACCAGTACGAACCTGGTGTACGGGCGGGGGCTGGGGCGCCCCGCCGTGGAGGGCGACCGGCTCGCACCGGATCCGGCATGGGGGGTGTACGCGGCGTCCAAGGCGCAGGCCGAGGCGGGGCTGCGCGCCCTGGGGGACGAACTGCCTCTGGTGGTGGCCCGGTTGGCGTTCGTTTACGGGCAGGGCGATCCGCACCTGGCGCAGTCGCTGCACTGGGCGGCGAACTGGCCCGCGCACCAGCGCCTGGCGGTGGTGCACCACGCGGACGTGGCGCGGGCGCTGTGGCGCGCGGTGGTGACGCCCGGCATCGAGGGGCGCACGTACAACGTCGGCGACGACGCGCCGCTGACGGCCTGGGACCTGTACGCGCTCAACGGTCGGACGCACCCCGGCAGTTCACCGTCCGAGGCGGCCGAGCCGGCCGAGCCGTTCGACCCGTGGGAGGGACAGGTGTCCACGGCGGCGGCGCGCCGGGAGCTGGGCTGGCGTCCGCTGTACCCGTCGGCGTGGGCGGCGGCCGACGCCGGGGCGCTGTAGCGGACGCCGTCCGGCCCTCCCGGTACGGGGAGGGCCGGGCGACGCCGCACAGCCGGCCGGCGCCGCTCAGCCGGCCGGCGTGGGCGCGGGGGCGTAGCCGGCCGGGCGGGTGGTGAAGGTGCCGCGGCCCTGGGTGCGGCCGCGCAGGCGGCCCGCGTAGCCGAACAGTTCGGCCAGCGGCACCAGTGCGCCGACCCGGGCGGTGGCGCCGTGGCCGGGTTCGGTGGAGCGGACGTGGCCTCGGCGGGCGGCGAGGTCGCCCAGGACGGTTCCGAGGGCGTCCTCGGGCACGGTGACGCTCACTTCGGCGAGCGGTTCCAGCAGGTGCATCCGCGAGGCGCGCAGGGCCTCGCGCAGGCCGAGGCGGGCGGCGGTGCGGAAGGCGAGCTCGGAGGAGTCCTTGGGGTGGGTGGCCCCGTCGGTGAGGGTGACGGCGACGCCGGTGACCGGGTGCCCGCCGAGCGGGCCCTCGGCCAGGGCGTCGCGGCAGCCGGCCTCGACGGCCTGCACGTACTCGCGCGGCACCCGTCCGCCGGTGACGGTGGAGGTGAACGCGAACTCCCCCTCGGTGCCCGCCGGCAGGGGGTGGACGTCGAGGACGAGGTGGGCGAACTGCCCGGCGCCGCCGTCCTGTTTGGCGTGCCGGTAGGTGAAGCCGGTGACGCCCTCGGTGAGGGCCTCGCGCAGCGCGACGCGCGGGCGCCCGACGACCGCTTCGACGCCGGCGTCGCGCCGGACCTTCTCCACCGCGACCTCCAGGTGCAGTTCGCCCAGGCCGGACAGGGTGCGCTGGCCGGTCTCCGGGTCGGTGGCCACGCGCAGCGAGGGATCCTCCTCGGCCAGGCGGGCGAGGGCGGCGGCGAGCTTGTCGGTGTCGGCGGCGCGGCGGGCCTCGACGGCGACGGTGACGACCGGTTCGGCGCTCACGGGGGCCTCCAGGACGATGGGGTGGTCGGCGTCGCACAGGGTGGCGCCGACGCGGGTGTGCTTGGGGCCGACGACGGCGACGATGTCGCCGGCGCGGGCCGTGTCGGTCTCGGTGTGGCGGTCGGCCAGGACGGTGAGGATGCGGGCGACGCGCTCGCGGCGGCCGGTGGCGCTGTCGAGCACGGTGGCTCCCTTGTGGAGGGTTCCGGCGTACAGGCGCAGGTGGGTCAGGCGCCCGGTCGGGGCGGAGGTGACCTTGAACGCCAGGGCGGTCAGGGGCTGTTCGGGGTCGGGGTCGCGCTGCTGGGCACGGTCGGCGGAGCGGGTGGGCGGGACGTCGAGCGGGGAGGGCAGGTAGGCGACGGCGGCGTCCAGGAGCGGTTCGATGCCGCGGTTGCGGTAGGCGGAGCCGCACAGCACCACGACCACCTCGCCGGTGCGGGTGAGGTCGCGCAGGGCCGCGGTGAGGGTGTCGGCGCCCAGGGTGGCGCGGGCGCAGAACTCCTCCAGGGCTTCGGGGTGCAGTTCGGCCACCGCCTCCTCCAGGGCGCGGCGGCGCTCGGCCGCCACGGCTTCGAGGCCGGCCGGGACCGGGCCTTCGTGCAGGGTGCCGTCCTCGTCCCAGGTGAGGGCGCGCTGGCCGACCAGGTCGACGACGCCGGTGAACGACTCCTCGGCGCCGATGGGCACGTGGACGGCCAGCGGGCGCGGATGCAGGCGTTCGCGGATGGCGGCGACGGCGGCGTCCAGGTCGGCGCCGGCGCGGTCGAGCTTGTTGACGAAGGCGATGCGCGGCACGCCGTGGCGTTCGGCCTGGCGCCACACCGACTCGCTCTGCGGCTCGACGCCGGCGACCGCGTCGAACACCGCCACCGCGCCGTCGAGCACCCGCAGGGAGCGCTCGACCTCGTCGGCGAAGTCGACGTGGCCGGGGGTGTCGATGAGGTTGATCCGGTGCCCGGCCCAGGCGCAGCTGACGGCGGCGGCGAAGATGGTGATGCCGCGGTCGCGCTCCTGGGGGTCGAAGTCGGTGACGGTGGTGCCGTCGTGGACCTCGCCGCGCTTGTGGGTGGTGCCGGTGAGGTAGAGGATCCGCTCGGTGACGGTGGTCTTGCCGGCGTCGACGTGGGCGAGGATGCCGAGGTTGCGGACGGCGGCGATGCCGGCGGTCGCGGCGGCGGTGGTGCCGGTGGCGGTGGTGGTGCCGCGGGTGGTGCTGCGGGTGGTGCTGCGGGTGGTGGTGGTGTGGGTGCGCATGGCCCGGGTGCCTTTCGAGGCGGTTCCGCTCATGGGGTGGGCGCGCGATTCCAGCAGTGCCGACGGATCGTCGGATTCATGACCACGGAATGGGGTTACGGCCGGACAGGCCGGTGTCAGACGGTGGCGGCACTGCTCCGGTGCCGGCCGCGCAGCGGGCACCGGAAGGCCGAGGACACCAGGATCACCTCGTACCGCGACGCGGGAGAGGGGGCGGCGGCGCTCTGCTTCGGCATGGCCGCCCGCCCCCTCTCTCGTCCCGTTCGTCGTCGCGGTCGTCGCGGTCGTCGCGTTGTCGCGGCGGGCCGCGCGTCGGGGCGCGGCCGCGTGGCGAGTGTAGGGAAGGCGGGCCGGCCGGTGCGACGGGTTTTAGTGCCGGGTTTTACGGTGCCGGGTCCTACGGCGCCCGGAAGCGCAGCACCGGCTCCGACCAGCCGTCGTCGCGCACCCCGGCGTCCAGGGCGGCGCCGATGGCCCGTTCCTCGTACGCGAAGTGGGAGTCCATGATGGCGGCGAGTCCGTCGAGTTCGCGTCCGATCGCCTCCAGGTCGGCGCCGGTGGCGCCCTGGACGCCGGCGTCGGACTGCCCGGCGGCCCGGTCGGCGAGGTGGCGCACCCGGGCGAGGATGTGGGTGATGAAGCCGTGGTCCTCGACGAGTTTGCCGATGGTCGGTGCCAGGTCGGGGCGTTCTTGCAGGAGTTGGGCGAACAGGCCGGTGTCCTCGCCCTGGTGGTGGTTGGTCAGGGCGGTGCAGAAGGCCAGGCAGTGGGTGAGGAGTTCGTTGCCGTCGCCGTCGGGGCGGCGGGGCCGGCCGAGGTTGGTGCGCAGGTCGGCGAGGCGTCGGCGCAAGTCCTGGTGCGCGCGGGAGAGTTGCAGGCTGAGGGCGGCCGTACGGCCGGTGGAGGGGGAGGCCACGGGTGGCGGTCCCTTCGGTTCCGCACCTCCATGCCTGACGCAGTCCGTCACCGGCACGCGATGCTCGCGCCATCGGATCATGTGGTCCGGCCGGAAGGCAAGCGGGCGGCGGGGCCGGGCTCGGCGGCGGGTTCGGCGGCCGCGCCGGCGCGCGGGCGTCCGAGCAGGATGCCGGCGAGCACCAGCGCCAGTCCCGCGCCCTGGCGCACCCCGAAGGGGTCGCCGTCCAGCGCGGTGCCCAGCAGCACGCCGGTGAGCGGGTTGAGCAGTCCGAGCAGGCCCACCGTGCCGGCCGGCAGGTGGCGCAGCCCGGCGAACCAGCAGGTGAAGGCGAGCGCGGTGGCGACCACGGTGGTGTAGCCGAAGGCGAGCAGGGTGGGCCCGTCCGCCGGTGGGGGCGCGCCCTCGGCGACGACGGCGAGCGGCAGCAGCACCAGGCCGCCGGCGGTCAGCTGCCAGGCGGTGGCGGTGAGCGGGTCGGCGCCCTCGCGCCAGCGGGCGGCCAGCACGTAGCCGACGGAGGAGACGAGCATCGCGGCCGCGGAGGCCGCCAGCCCGGCCCAGCCGATCCCCTCCCCCGTTCCGGCCAGTGCGAGGGCGACCCCGGCCAGGCCCACCACCGACCCCGCCAGGTGCGCGCGGCGCGGCCGCTGCCCGGCCAGCGCCCAGGCGGTGAGCAGCAGGGCCAGCGGGGAGGCGGCCATGAGGGTGGCGGCGGCGCTGGTGGGCAGCAGTTGGGAGGCGAGGTAGAGCAGGACGAAGAAGGCGGCGGTGTTGAGCAGGCCGAGCAGGGCGCTGCGCCACCACCAGGCGCCGTGCGGGCGGCGGCGGGCGAGGGCGAGCAGCAGCAGTCCGGCGGGCAGGGCGCGCAGGGCGGCGCCCCACAGGGGGCGGTCGGCGGGCAGGTGGGCGTGGGTGACCCAGTAGTTGGCGCCCCAGGCGACGGGGGCGAGGGCGGTGAGCAGCACCCAGCGTTTGGTGGCTTCCATGGAAGGCAATATAGCTTCCTGGGAAGCTACTGGCGTAGGGTGGTGTCCATGGAGCCCGACCAGCACGAGGACCGGCACGAAGAGCGGTACGAAGAGCGGTACGAGGACCGGTGCGAGGAGCGGTCCCCGGACCACGTCGCCCAGATCCAGGCCGCGTGGCGGCGCGAGCGCCCCGACCTCGACGTCTCCCCGCTGGCCGTCATCGGGCGCCTGCACCGCCTCGCCGCCCGCCTGACCGCCGAGCTGACCCTCGTCTACCAGCGCTACGGCCTGGGCGAGGGCGAGTTCGACGTGCTCGCCGCGCTGCGCCGCGCCGGCGCCCCGTACGAGCGGGCCCCGGGCGAGCTGGCCGCGCACACGATGGTGACCACCGGCGCGATGACCAAGCGGATCGACCGGCTGGAGCGCGCCGGGCTGGTCACCCGCCGCCCCGCCATGGACGACCGGCGCGGGCGCGTGGTCGCCCTCACCGACGCCGGCCGGCGCCTGTTCGACGAGGCGTTCACCGCCCACCTGCGCAACGAGCACCGCCTGCTGGCGCACCTGAGCACCGAGGAGGCCGCCGCCCTGCAGGGCCTGCTCACCGCCTGGCAGCACCGCCTGGACGGCACCGGGGACGCGGGTGGAAGCCGCACCGGTGGAAGCGGCGCCGGGGGCACCGGGGACGCGGGCCGTACGGAGCGGGGCGGTGACGGCGGACCGTGAGAAGCTGACGCATGGCCAGCGAGACTCCCCCGCCCGACGCCCCGCCGCCGCACCACCGGCACTCCTCCGCTCCCCCGCCCGGCTGGCGGAACCCGGAGGTGCGGGCCGCCCGGCGCCTGGTGGAGATGCTCCAGGAACTGCGGGTGCTCCAGACCGGCGTGCAGATCGTCTTCGCGTTCCTGCTCGGCGTCGCCTTCACCCCGCGCTTCCCCCAACTCACCGACGCCCAGCAGGACATCTACATCGTCACCCTGCTGCTGTCGGTCGTCTCCTCGGCCGTCCTGGCCACCCCCGTCGCCCTGCACCGCGGCCTGTACCGCCACCCCGGCAAGGCGCGGATCGTCGACGTCTCCGCCCGCATCGCCCAGGTGGGCCTGCTGCTGCTCGCCTGCGCGCTGACCGGCGCCGTGCTGCTGGTCCTCGACGTCGTCCTCGGCACCGTGCCGGCGGTGCCGATCACCTGCGCCATCGCGCTGGTCTTCGCCGTGCTGTGGTTCGTCCTGCCCTGGGCGGTGCGCCGCTCCGCCACCCACCACCGGGCCTGACCCGACGGCCACCGCCGCCTTCGCCACCGCCGTCTTCGCCACCGCCTTCGCCATCGCCGCCTTCGCCGCTGCCGCCGCCCGCAGCGGGGTTGCACGGGCGGCGGACCACGGACCGGGCCGGGGCCGGCTGCCGGGCGCCGGGGGCCGGGCCGGGAGGCGCCCGCCGGGCCGCCTCCCCCACCCCACAGAGCCCACCCGCACCCCGGACCGCTTACCGTGCCGGTATGCATACCGACGAAAGCCCGTGGGACGTCCTGCTGATCGGCGGCGCGTCCGGCCTCGGCAAGAGCCGCGCCGCCGCCCGCCTGTCCGCCCGGCACGGCGCGTTCGTGGTCGAGTTCGACGACGTCGTGGCCGCCCTCCAGGCCGCCACCACCCCCGCCGGCCACCCCGGCCTGCACCACTTCGCCACCGTGCCCGACCCCGACGCGCTGCCCGCCGACCGCGTCCTGGAGCTCCAGATCGCCACCGCCCGCGCCCTGGACGACGCGCTGCTGGGCGTCGTGCGCAACCGGCTCACCGTGGACGTGCCCGCGATCGTGGAGGGCGACTACCTCACCCCGGCCGCCGCCGCCCGCGCCGTTGCCGAGGCCGCCGGGCAGGGCCGGCGCGTGCGCGCGGTCTTCCTGCACGAGGACGACCCGCGGCGCATCGGCGCCAACTACGCCGACCGCGAGCCCGGTTCGGGCCCGCAGCCCGAGCGCGCCGCCGTCAGCGCCCGCTACAGCACCTGGCTCGCCGACCAGGCCCGCGCCCACGCGCTGCCCGTGGTCGACTGCCGCCCGTACACCACCCTGCCCGAACGCCTGGCCGCCGCCCTGGCGTGACCCCCGCGAGGGCGGAGGCGGCGGCGGGACGGCGGGTGGCGTGACGGCGGATCAGGCGTCCTCGATGTCCGAGATCAGCTTGGTACTCAGGTCGCTCTGCACCGCCAGCCGGGTGTGCCCGGCGTCGGGGCCGGTACCCCAGGTCAGGGTGACGGTGGTGAACAGGTGCCCGGCGCCCGAGTCGTGGTAGAGCACCTCCCAGCGGGTGGGCACGTCCTGGGCGCGCAGCACGCCGTCGGCGTGGTTGGCCTCCTCCCAGGCCGCCAGCCGCTGACGGAAGTCCTCGGTGAGGTAGTGGGAGCGCAGCTGGTCGCCCAGGTCGTCGGTGCCGTCGGAGACGGCGTCGATGTAGGCGCCGTAGAAGTCGGCCACCCGGTCCACCGCGGAGTCCGGGCTGCCGCTGCGGACCGCGGAGCCCGCGGCGGTGTCGGCGTCGGCGTCGGTCATGACATCCCCATCCGTCAGGGCCGGGGGTGGCACGCTCCCGCCCCGGCCGGTCGGTTCGACCTGTAGACCCAACGAGCCTGCCCACCGGAGGTTGCGCCCCGGTCCGCCTCCCTCACCGGCCGGGGGCGGCGTTCGGGTCAGTCCGGTGCCTGGTGCCCGGCGTCGTACGCGGCGCGCGCCGTGAGCACCTGCGGCATGTGGCACTCGGCCCAGGCCTTGATCTGCCGCATGAGCGGCAGCAGGTCGCGTCCGAGCGCGGTGAGCGCGTAGTCGACGCGGGCCGGCACCCCGGCGGTGACGGTGCGCCCGACCAGGCCGTCGCGTTCCAGGGCGCGCAGGGTCTGGGTGAGCATCTTCTCGCTCACCCCGGCCAGGCGCCGGCGCAGGCCGCTGTAGCGCAGCGGTCCGTCGGCGAGGGCGTTGACGACGAGGCTGGCCCACTTGTCGCCGATCCGGTCGAGGAGTTGGCGGGCCGGGCACTCGGCGAGGTAGGCGTCGTAGTCGGCGGCCTCGGCGGCGCGGCGCTGGGCAGCGGTCGTGGTGGGCACCGGCCCACTCTCCTTTCCGTACGGTACGCACCTTCGGGTGCGTCCTTCCCCGTGGAGAGTAACTCTCCTTAGGTTGGGTGGAGTTGCCGATGCGTGAGCCGACGGCGCGAGCCGAGGCGCGAGGGGTGTGGGTGCGATGCGTGCCGTGGTGGTGCGGGGGTTCGGTGGTCCCGAGATGCTGGAGCTGGTGGAGGTGGCGCTGCCGCAGCCGGGCCGCGGGCAGGTGCGGGTGCGGGTGGCGGCGGCCGGGGTCAACCCGGTGGACGCGGTCACCCGTTCCGGGGTGCTCGCCGGGGCCGGGCTGATGGCGCCCCGGGCGGTGACCGGGATCGGCTGGGACGTGGCCGGGACGGTGGACGCCGTCGGCCCCGGCGTGACGCGATTCGCCCCCGGGCAGCCGGTGGTGGGCCTGCGCGACCGCCTGGACACCGACCTCGGCACCTACGCCGACCAGGTCGTCCTGGACGCGGACACCCTGGCCCCCGCCCCGGCGGGCGCCACCCTCGCGCAGGCCGCGACGCTGCCGCTGAACGGCCTCACCGCGCTGCAGGCCCTGGACCTGCTCGACCTTCCGGCCGGCTCCACCGTCCTGGTCACCGGCGCCGCGGGCGCGGTCGGCGGCTTCGCCGTCGAACTGGCCGTCCTGCGCGGCCTGCGGGTGGTCGCACTGGCCGGGGAGGGCGACGAGCCGCTGGTGCGCGGGCTGGGCGCCGAGTGGTTCGTGCCGCGCACGGCGCCCGATGCGGCCGCCGCCGTACGGGAGGCGGTGCCCGGCGGGGTCGACGGCGCGATCGACGCCGCCCTGCTGGGCGTGCGGGCGCTGGGCGCGGTGCGCGGTCGCGGCGCCTTCGTCGCGGTCGCGGCCGGCAGCGCCCCGGCGGCCCTGCGCGGCATCCGGGTCGCCAACGTGTGGATCACCGCCGACGGCCCCGCCCTCGCCCGCCTCTGCGCCCTCGCCGCCGACGGCCGCCTCACCCTGCGGGTCGCCGACACCCTCCCCCTGACCAGCGCCGCCCACGCCCACCGCCGCCTGGAGGCGGGCCACCTGCGCGGCCGGCTGGTCCTCACCCCCTGAACCGTCGCCCCCGGGGAACGGAAAGAAGGCCTGCTCCCGTTACGGGGCAGGCCTTCTTCGATGTGATCCGCGTCACGGCGGGACTGCGGCAACAGCGCTCCGCCCGGGGAGACCGTCCGGGTTGAGGGGAAGGGCTCTCGGGTTGCACTGTGGCAGCCGGCGGGGCTCCGACCAAGCGGGCCGGACGACTTCGGACACTCCCGGACGCCTTCGGACGCCCGAGCGCCCTGAGCAGGCGCGATCCCGCGACTGCGCCCGCAGGTACGCGGACGGCTTCGGACGGCCCCGGACGCGCGGGCCCCGGTGCCGGCGCGGCGGTGTCCGAAGGTGTCCCGAAAGCCCGTCACATCACCTCTTCCGAAGCCGTGTTGCTTCCGGCAGCGCCCGCGGACACGAACTTGCACCGGCCTTCGCGGCCCGCGCATGATCTGACCCAGCCGCCCGCCGGGCGGCCCAGGGGACGGCAATCCCCACGTCCGGGTTGAGAGTTCAGAAAGGGATCACTGTGCTGTTCGAGTTCCGTTGCGCGGTGCGGCGCACACCGCCGCCCGCCCAGTACGCCGGGAGCCACGACCTGCGGCGCGCCGCGCCGTCCGCCGCGTTCCTCGCGGTCGCCCTGGCCGGCGTCATCGCCCTGATCGTCCTCGGGTACACCGTCGAGGCGCTGGTGACCGTCGTCGTCACCGCCGCGGTGGAGGCCTCCGGCACGGCCGCCCGGGGGCGGCGATGAGCACGCCGGATCGCACGGGGATCCCTCCCGCCCGCGCCCGGCTCGTCGCCGAGCTGCAGCACCAGCGCCTACTGGCAGGCCTGCCGTCCCTGAGCTCGATCGCCAGAGGGAGCGATCTGTCGGTCAGCGCCGTGAGCAGCATGCTCACGGGGAGGCTTCTTCCCTCGGAGCAGGCGCTGAAGGCACTGCTGGACGGCATGGGCGTGAGCAGTCGCGACCAGCAGCACGCGCTGCTCCTGCGCGATGCGGCCTCGGCAGCCCGCACCTTCGCTCGGCGCGCCCCCGCCGAACCCCCCGCCGCCGAACCCCCCGTCACCGAGCCCCCCGCCGACGAGCGTCCCGCCCCCGACTGGCGCGTGCCGGTCCCGGCCGCGGGGGAACCCGACCCCGTGCTGTTCTCCACCGTGCGGGAGTTCGTCGCGGGCCTGGAGGACGTCAGGGTCTGGGCCGGCGAGCCGTCGCTGCGCCGGCTGGAGGAGCGCAGCGAGAGGCTTCACCGGCAGCGGCACACGGCGTACGGCAAGGTCCTGCGGCGCAGCACGATCTCCGACATGCTCAACGCCTCGGTGCTTCCGCAGATGGAGAAAGTGCGGCACTACCTGCAGATCTGCGGGGTGCGGGACATCGACGCGTGGGTGTACACGTGGCGGCGGATCCGGACGATCGAGAAGGCCGCCGTGCGCCGGGCGGCCTGACCCTCACGGCCGCGGAGTGGGAAGTCGGCGGGTCCGACTTCCCACTCCGGCTTCCTACTCCGGTTCCTTGCCCGCGGTGGAGGCCGGCTTGGTGTGGAGGACTTCGCGGGCCTGGTCGGCGGCGCGCACGATGCTCTCGCTGATGAAGTCGAGGAAGCGGGCGATGTTCTCCAGGCGGACGGCGGCGGGGGTGCCGGGGCCGAGGACGGTGACGCCCTGGCGGGCGGCTTCGATGACCCGGTCGTTGGCGCGGGCGCTGGCGATGACGGCCTGGTAGTAGAGCTCGTCGTCGACGATGTAGCGGTCGCGGCGGCGTTCGTCGCGTTCGCGGCGCACCAGGCTCTGGCTCTCCAGGAAGGCGATCGCCTTGGAGACGGAGGCCGGGCTGACCTGCAGGCGCTGGGCGAGTTCGGCGGCGGTGAGGCTGCCCGCGTCGGTGGTGGACAGGCAGGTGATCACCCGGGCGCCCATCCGGTTGAGGCCCGAGCCCATCAGGACGGTGGTGAGCTGTTCCTCGTAGGCGGCCACGGCCTCGCTGTCGCGCCCGTGGGGCTGCGGGCCGGACTGCTGTGCGCCGGGGGTGGCGGGCCGGCGCCGCTGGGCGCGGTGTTCGGTGGCGCGGTGGGCGAGGTCGGCGCGGTAGGCGAGGGGGCCGCCGTTGCGCATCACCTCGCGGGTGACGGTGGAGGTGGGGCGTTCCAGGCGCCGGGCGATCTCGGCGTAGGGGAGGCTGTCGGCCAGCCCCAGCGCGATCTGTCGGCGTTCCTGCTGGGTGAGCCTGCCTCCGGGCATCGCGTTCTCCTCGGTGGTCGTCGCCGCACGGTTCGCGGCACGGTTCGCCGCACGGTTCGCGGCGTGCTTGCCGGTGGGGTCACCGGTCGGCCCCACCATAGCGTTCACCTTTCACCCATTGCAATGGTCGCAACGGTCGCCGTTGCATTCATTGACACATCCGTTGCAACAGTTTCCCGTCATTCACCTGCTGCAACGCTGTTTTGACGCAACGAACTAGTTGCCGAGATCTTGAAAGCAACGTAGCGTTTCCAACGTCGGAAACACCGACGGGGCAGGCCCGGAACCGGGCCGAGCCCGCACCCACCCCCGCATCCACCCAGGAGCGCACCATGCAGAAGTTCGACACCTCCGCCCCGATCACCGTCGTCCTGGACATCCCCGGCGGGCGCGTCCGGTTCATCGCCGCCGAGCGCGGCGACACCACCGTCGAGGTCCGGCCCGCCGAGGCCGGCAAGAACCGCGACGTCCAGGCCGCAGAGCGCACCGACGTCGCCTTCGCCGACGGCGTCCTGCGGATCACCACCGCCGCGGCCGGGAACCAGCTCCTGGGCCCCACCGGCTCCCTGGAGGTCACCGTCCAGCTGCCGGCCGGCTCCGCCGTCCGGGGCAGGGCCGCCGCCGCCGAACTGCGCGTCGTCGGCCGCCTCGGCGACGTCGCCTTCGACGGCGCGTACCGCACCACCAAGGTCGACGAGGCCGCGAGCCTGGACCTGACCGCCGTCGACGGCGACGTCGAGGTCGGCCGGCTCACCGGGCCCGCCCGGATCGCCACCACCCGCGGCGACATCCGGATCACCGAGGCCCGGCGCGGCACCGTCGAGCTGACCACCCAGGCCGGGAGCATCACCGTCGGCGCCGCCGCCGGCGTCCCGGCCGCCCTGGACGCCGGCACCGGCCACGGCCGCATCGCCAACACCCTGCGCAACGACGGCACCACCGTGCTCGACATCCGCGCCACCACCTCCCACGGCGACATCACCGCCCGCAGCCTCTGACCCCGGCCCCGCCCGGGCCGACACCATCCAGTTCCAGGGGGACACCATGACCGGCAACGCGACACCCACCACCCGTCCGAGCGCGTGGACCGGCATGCTGCCGGTCGACGACACCGCCCTCGCCGTCACCGACACCGGCGGCCCGGGCCTGCCCGTGCTCTACCTCAACGGCCAGTTCGCCACCCAGGGCCACTGGCGCCGCGTCATCACCGAACTCGGCCCGCGGTTCCGGCACATCACCTACGACGAGCGGGCCCGCGGCCGCAGGTCGAAGCGCTCCGCGGACTACTCCTTCGAGGCCGCCGTCCGGGACATCGACGCCGTCCTCACCGCCCGCGGCGTCGAGCGGGCCCTGCTGGTGGGCTGGTCCTACGGGGCGTTCCTCGGCGCGCACCAGGCCTCGCGCAACCCGCGGCGCACCATCGGCGCCGTCCTGGTCGACGGCGCGCAGCCCTACGACTGGCTCACTGAGGAGATGGAGCAGCGCATCCGCAGGCAGTTCCGGCAGTGGGCGCCGCTCATGGCGCTGATGCGCCCCACCGGCCTGACCCCGCGGATGACCCACCGGCAGATGTCCGACTGCAACATCGAACTCGGCAGGATCGGCAGCGCCGGCGCACTGGGCCCGGTGCTGGACGCCGTCACCGTCCCGACCCGGTACGTGGTCGCCTCGGGGGTGTCCCTGGGCAGCAAGGGCGAGGAGCAGGAGATCATCCGCGCGGCCCTGCCCGCGGTGACCGAGCGCAACCCGCACATCGAGATCAGCGCGAAGGTCCCCAGCAACCACGGCGCGATCCTGAAGAAGGACTTCCGCGCCATCGCCGACGCCGTCCGCGAGGTCGCCGCCCTCGACCGCCCCGCCTCCGGCCGCTGACGGCCCCGCACCCGCACAGGCCGCCACCGGCACAGGCACCGGCCGCCACCTGCCGCCACCGGGCACCGCCGGGCGGCCCGCCGGAACGGCGGCCCTGCACGCCGCGGCTCAGCGCGGAAGCGAGGACTCCTCACCGACGGCGGCCAGCAGCTCGAACGGGAACTCCGGATCGGCCTGGCCGACGGCCAGCGCGAGCCAACGGCCGCCGGACGGCAGCCACCACACGCGCATGGTGCCGGCGACGTTGCACAGGAAGCCCAGCGGCTCCGGAGCCGCCGATTCGGGATCCGGGTCGTCGAACCCGAGATACGGCCACAGTTCGACCGTCGCCGGATCTCCCCAGCGGTCGGCCAGAACGGCCGTCAGCGCGTGGAGATCGGCTTCCAGCTCCCGTTCGGCCGCCTCGACGATCTCTTCGCTGCGGTCCTCCCAGAAGTCCCGGCTCTCCCCGAGCACTGCCACATGGTGTCCGGGCCCACCCCATCGACGGTCCGTCCCCGGCCGGACCTCCCGCTCGGGAAACGGGAGGATGCTCAGTTCGTCGACGATCGAGAGCTGGGCGGCGGTGAATCCCCTCGATCGGTGCCGGCTCGACATGGGCGGAGCCTATCCACCTCTCCCCCCGCCGTGCCACGGCGGCGGGCGAGGCGCCGTACCGCCGGGCGTTCGACCAGGGTGTGGACGAGGGCCCCGGCGGCCAGGGTCGCGGCGAACGCGGCGAGCGTCAGCAGGACCGCGATCGGGGTCGGGTAGGTGCGGTCGCCGAGGACGAGGGGGCGGCCGTGGAAGAGGACGACGCCCTGGCAGAGGTAGAAGCCGAAGGAGACGGCGCCCAGCCACTGGGCCAGGCGGCGCGGCGCGGGGCGCGGGCCGCCGCGGTGCAGGTCGCGGTGGGCGGCGGCGCAGATGACCAGGGCGATCGGCAGGGCCATCGGCAGGACGAAGTCGTAGGGCGAGGGGACGGCGAGGGTGAGCGCGTAGGCGGGCACGACCAGGAGGGCGGCGGGGGCGAGGGGGATGCGCGGGGCGAGACCGGCGGCCACGGCCCGGGCCAGCAGCATGCCCAGGACGAACTCCGGCAGCCGGGCCGGCGGGAAGAGGTAGCCGAACCACAACTGGTCGAGCGACACCGGCAGTTGGGAGATGCGGGGGTAGGACGGCAGCAGGGCGGCGTCGGCTCCCGCGACGGCCGCGGCCACCAGCAGGACGGCGGCCAGGGCCGGGCGCAGGGCGCGATCGGGCAGAAACCGTACGGCGCGGTGCAGGAGCGGGAACAGCAGGTAGAACAGGACCTCGCAGCACAGCGACCAGCTGGGCATGTTCATACCCGAGTTGATGTTCGGGTCGGGCGAGTAGGCGTGCACGAGCAGGAGGTTGGGCAGCCAGACCCGCACCGGGCAGGCCCAGGCGAACAGGAGGGCGGCGGCGGCCCACATCGCCAGGTGGCTGGGGTAGATCCGGGCCAGGCGCCGGCGCCAGAACGCGGCGGGGCGCTCGCCGTCCCGCGCGGACCAGGTCAGGACGAAGCCGCTGAGGACGAAGAAGAACGAGACCCCGGCGTAGCCGGCCTTGGAGGTGATGTGGGCGAGGGCGGCGGCGAGGCGGGGGTCGGCAAAGAAGCCGAGCGGGGCCCGCGGGCGCAGCGGGTCGGTGATGAGGAAGGCGTGGAAGAGGAAGACGGCGAGGGCGGCGGCGAAGCGCAGGGCGGTGAGGGTGGGCAGGCGGTGCGGGGGTGGCGGTTCTCCGACGAGCAGAGCATCACTTCGTGCACTCATAACATGACCTTAGGTGACTGTGCGTCAAGTCGGGTCACTGACGGTGTCGCCCGGACGGCGTAAAGCGGGGCGGAACACGGGGGCGGGATGCGCTGGTGGCGAGCGGGGGGCGGGATGCGCTGGTGGCGAGCCGGGGCGGGACGCGGGGGGCGGCGAGCCGGGTGGAAATGGCGGTGCGGGTCGCGCGCCCGCTGGGCACACTGGTTCGATGATCACCGACCACTGGCCCCTGCGGGGGCTGCGCGTGACCTCGCCCCGCCTGGAGCTGCGCCTGCCCACCGAGGACGAACTCGCCGAGGTGGCGGACGTCGCCGCGCGCGGCGTCCACCTGCCCCAGGACCGCCCGTTCCTGACGCCGTGGGGCGAGCTGCCGCCGGCCGAACGCGCCCGGCACGTGATGCAGTCGCACTGGGCACGGCTGGGCCGCTGGAGCGCGCAGCACTGGGCGCTGGACCTGGTCGCCTTCCACGAGGGGCGCCCGGTGGGGATCCAGGACATGCGCGCCAAGGAGTTCGGCGTGCGGCGCGAGATCGTCTCCGGTTCCTGGCTCGGCCTGGAGCACCAGGGCAAGGGCCTGGGCACCGAGATGCGGGCCGCGATGCTCCACCTGGCCTTCGCGGAGCTGGGCGCGCGCTCGGCGACCTCGCTCTCCTTCACCGACAACCACTCCTCCCTGGCCGTCTCGCGCAAGCTCGGCTACCGCGGCGACGGCATCGACCGGGACGTCCTGGACGGGCGGGTGGTGGTCTCCGAACGCCTGCGCCTGAGCCCCGAGGCCTGGGCCGAACACGCCCGCACCCCGGTCACCGTCACCGGCCTGAGCGCCGACTGCCGCACCATGTTCGGCCTCACCGACTGACCCCACCAGCGAACGTCCGGCGGCCAACGCGGCCCGGGGAGTGGGAAGTCGGCCCCATCGACTTCCCACTCCCCCGCAACAACCGCACGCAGCACGGGCCCGGATGGTGAACGAGCTTCGGACCCCCCCGAGCCCCATCTCCCCGCGCGAGAAGTCGGCCCCACCGACTTCCCGCGCGCTCACCCCTCCCCGCCAGCGAACAGCCTGCGGCCAACGCGGCCCGGGGAGTGGGAAGTCGACCCCGCCGACTTCCCACTCCCCCACAACCCGCGACAGCCGCGGGAGACGCGGGCCTGCCAACGAGCACCGGGCAGCTCGGCACTGGGAATCGCCATCCGCCCACGGCCCAAGCGGCGAACGAGGGCATCAGGTCCCAACCCGGCCTCAACACCGGAAGTCGGCCCCGCCGACTTCCGGCGCGCGGCGGTGGCCGCACACTGGCCCGGCCGACGGGCAGAGCCGGCGCGCGGCACGGGCCGAAGGGAAAGCCCCAGGGGAGACAGGCCGACCAGCGGCAATCGGGCAGCTCGGCCAGGGAATCGCCATCAGCCCAAGGCCAGGCGCCCGACGAGAGCTTCGAGTTCAAGCCCTTCCTCGACGCCGGAAGTCGGCCCCGTCGACTTCCGATGCGCTCACGCCTCCCCACCAGCGAGCAGCCTGCGGCCAACACGGCCCGGGGAGTGGGAAGTCGACCCCGCCGACTTCCCACTCCCCCACAACCCGCGACAGCCGCGGGAGGCGCGGGCCTGCTGACGAGGGCCGGACTGGTCGGCACGGGAATCGCCGTCAGCCGGGGCCCAGGTCGCGGACGAGGGATTCGGCTCCGCTCCATGCCTCGACGCCGGAAGTCGGCCGGGCCGACTTCCGGCGCTCGGCGAACGGTCCCCGCAGTTGGGGTACCGCGTGGCGTTGCGGCCCCGCACGCGGGAAGTCGGCCCCGCCAGCGGGGCGGCTCAGCCGGCGATTCCCGGGAACGGGCCGGGCAGTGGGAAGTCGGCCCCGCCGACTTTCCGTGCGAGGCAGTGGCCGTGCCAGATGCACAGGCAGCGGACCGACCGGCGAACGGACCGTGAGCGGCCAACGGCCAACACGCCCCGAGGAGCGGGAAGTCGGCCCCGCCGACTTCCCACGCGCTCGCCCGGCACCGCCAACGAGCACCGGCACCGGGGCCGGGCCTGGGCCACCAGCCCCGCCCCACCTCCCGCACGCGCCAAAAGTCGGCCCGGCCGACTTTCCATGCGCTCGCCCGGCACCGCTTCTCCTCCTGCGTGCGCCAGAAGTCGGCCCGGCCGACTTTCTGTGTGCGGGGGCGGCCCGGCTCAGGGGTGGAGGGCGGCGGGCAGGGCGGTGAGGGTGTGCAGGACGTGGATGCCGTCGTCGACCGGGGCGGTGCGGGCGGCGGTGCGGTCGAGCCAGAAGGGGTGCAGGCCGGCGTTGCGGGCGCCGAGGGCGTCGAGGTCGTAGTTGTCGCCGACGTAGGCGACTTCGTGCGGGGGCAGGCCGAGGCGGGCGCAGCCGGTCCAGAAGATGGCGGGGTCGGGTTTGGCCTCGCCGGGCCGGTCGGAGCCGACGAGGGCGGTGTCGTCGAAGTGGTGCAGCAGCCCGGTGGCGTGGAGTTTGGGGCGTTGCTGGTCGATCGGGGCGTTGGAGACGATCCCGAGGCGGTGGGTGGGGGCGAGGGCGGCGAGGGTGGGGGCGGCGTCGGGGAAGGCGGTCCAGGCGGCGTTGCGGTGGGCGGTGTAGCCGGCGAACCAGGCGGCGGCGGTCTCGTCGGGCATGGTGGTGGTGTCCTCGCCGAGGCGGGCGAGGAACTGGCGGGCGCGTTCGCGCTGTTGTCCGGCGAAGGTCAGTTCGCCGGCCAGGAAGCGGGCGTACTGCTCCTGCATGACCTCGCGCCACAGTGTCACGGCGCTCTGCGGGTCGGGGACGCGGTGCAGCAGGTCGAGGTGGTGCAGGTGGGCGAGGATGCCTGCCTGTTCCGAGCCCGAGTAGTCGAACAGGGTGTCGTCGACGTCGAAGATCACGCCTCTGATCGGCACGGTCCGTCCTTCCGCTGGTTCCGTCCGGGTCCGCCCGGTCACGTACGGACCCTATGCGGTCCGCGGTGCCCCGTCGCCGCCCCCGTCCGCCCCGTCCCCGCGGTCCGCCCCGTCGGCCAGGCGGTGGCGGGCGGCGGCCAGGAACTCCTCGGACAGTGCGGTGTCGTCGCTGGCGCGGGCGAGCAGCAGCGCTCCGACCATGGTGGACAGGTCGGCGAGGGTCTCCTGCCGTCCGGCGCCTTCGGGCAGTGCGGCCAGGGCGTCGACGAGTTCGCGCAGTCCGGCGGTGTAGGCGGTGCGCAGGGGGGAGCCGGGTTCGGTGCGGGCGGCGTCGGCGGCCAGTGCGGCGGCGGCGCAGCCGTGGCCGGGGTGGTCGCGGTGGGGTTCGGACAGGTAGCGGTCGAGGAACTCGGCGCGGGGGGTGCGGTCGTCGCCGGGCCGGTCGGCGGGCTGGTCGGCGAGTCGTTCCATGGCTTCGCGGCGTTCGGTGAAGGCGGCGGCGAGGGCTTGGGCGAGGAGGTCGTCCTTGGAGGCGAAGTGCCGGTAGAAGCCGCCGTGGGTGAGTCCGGCGGCGGCCATCGCCTCGGGGACGCTGACCTGGTCGGGGCCCTTCTCCCGGATCAGGCGGGCGGTGTGGTCGATGACGCGGCGGCGGCTGCGTTCGGCCTCGGCGCGTGAGACGCGGGGCATGCCGCGGCTCCCTTCCTCGTGTCGGACGGCGGTGGTGTTCCCGGGGTCCACTTTCCCATCCCGTTTAGATGATGGTAATAATCTAAACGCTGCGGCGCCGCCAGTCACGGCCGGTGCCGCCCCGAGAGCGAGGAGATGCGCATGACCGTGATCGAAGGCTCCACCGTCCTGGTGACCGGGGGCCTGCGCGGCCTGGGCCGGGCGTTCGTCTCGGAGCTGCTGGCGCGCGGCGCGGGGAAGGTCTACGCCACCGCCCGCACCCCCGCCCCCGGCGCCGGCGGCGACCCGCGGGTGGAGGTCCTCGCCCTGGACGTGACCGACGACGCCTCGGTGGCTGCCGCGGCCGCCACCGCCGACGACGTCGACATCGTCTTCAACAACGCCGGCGTCCTGTACCCGGGGCCGCTGCTGACCGGTGACCTGGAGGAGGTCCGGGCCACCTTCGAGACCAACGTCCTCGGCCTGCTGCGCGTCGCCCGGGCGTTCGCGCCGGTGCTGGCCGCGCGCGGCGGCGGCGCGATGGTGGACATCCACTCGCTGCTGTCCTGGGGCGCGGGCGCCGGGGCCTACGGGGCGTCCAAGGCGGCACTGTGGTCGCTGACCAACTCCCTGCGCCTGGAGCTCGCCGCCCAGCACACCCAGGTCCTCGGCGTGCACCTGGGCTTCGCGGACACCGACATGGTCGCGGCCCTCCCGGTCGAGAAGGTCCCGCCGGCCGAGGTCGCCCGGCTCGTGCTGGACGCCCTGGCGCGCGGCGAGAGCGAGGTCCTCGTCGACGACGCCACCCGGGCCGTCAAGGCCGCCCTGTCCGGGCCGGTGGAGGGCCTCACCGTGCGCATCGGCCGCTGACCCCCGCGCCGGGACCGGCGCACCGGGGCCGACACGCACCGACGCACACCGACACCAGCACGCACCGACACCGACACCGAGGAGCACACCCCATGCCGCTGTGGCACGTCTACCACCCTCCCGGCACCTACACCCCCGAGCAGAAGCGTCAACTGGCCGGCGACGTC
Source organism: Kitasatospora sp. NPDC048715 (assembly GCF_043198905.1). Classification (NCBI taxonomy): domain Bacteria; kingdom Bacillati; phylum Actinomycetota; class Actinomycetes; order Kitasatosporales; family Streptomycetaceae; genus Kitasatospora; species Kitasatospora sp. NPDC048715. The sequence continues at coordinate 442,652 of NZ_JBICVH010000005.1, forward strand.
ACGGGGTTCTACACCCGTATCGGGCTGCCGAGGTTCTACGTCATGACCCTCTTCCACGAGATCGCCGCCGACTCCTTCCACGTCGGCGGCGAACCGGCCGACAGCGCGGTGCGCATCGTGGTCGAGCACATCGCCCGCCACAACGCGGACCCGCAGGCGCGCCGGCACACCCGTGAGAGCCTCGCCGCCCTCCTCGCGCCCCACACCGCCGAGCGCGGCCTGTACTGCGAGTTCCACATCGACGAGACGCCCCAGGACCTGTGGATGACGGACGGCATCGCCCCGCCCCCGCCCCGCAGCGAGGCCGAACGCGCGTGGGCCCGCGAGAACCGACCCCTGCCCTACTGACCCCGCCGCACCTCACCGCCCTCACCGCCCTCGGGAGGCGGTACGGCGGAGCGGGAGGCCCACCGGCACGGGCCTCCCGCTCCGCCGCTTCGTCGTGCGCACACCTTGCGCCGGAACCGGTACCGGACCCGGCATCTGACGGGCCGTCCGCCGTTTCGGAGGCGGGCGCCATGGTCCCTCCCGAGATCGCACGACAGCACGGAGGGTTCGGCATGAGCAGCAGGCACGAGGGGTTCTCCGCCGAGGAGCGGGCCGCGATGAAGGACCACGCGCAGGAGCTGAAGCAGGCCGCGCGCCGGGCCTCGCAGGCGGAGAAGGCGGCCGAGGCGCTGCGGGACGTGCTCGCGAAGATCGCGGAGATGCCGCAGGGCGACCGGGCGCCGGCCGAGCGGGTGCACGCGGTGGTCACCGCCGCCGCTCCCGCGCTCGCGCCCAAGCTCTGGTACGGGATGCCCGCCTACGCGCTGGAGGGCAGGGCGGTGTGCTTCTTCCAGAGCGGGAGAAGTTCAAGTCCCGCTACGCCACGCTGGGTTTCAGCGACCAGGCGCAGCTGGACGAGGGGCCGATGTGGCCGGCAAGCGCGCGGTCGGCTGAGGCGGCGGAACAGCGGAGCGACGGAACAGCGGAGCGACGGAGCGGCGGAACAGGGCGCAGGGACTCGGGCCTCAGGGCCTCAGGGGCTCAGGGGATCAGGCGTCGAAGCGGATCTCGGGCCAGCGGGGCGAGGGGGCGTCGAGCAGGGGTGCGGGGACGGCGCGCAGGTGGAGGCCGAAGTAGGCGGTGAGGTAGGCGCGTTGGGCGGCGACGGCGCGCTGGGGGTCGCCGGTGCCGAGGAAGTGTTCCAGCTGGTCGGTGGGCCAGGCGAAGACGCTCTGGCCCTGGGGGACGAGGAGTTGGAGGTCGCAGTAGGACAGGTGTCCTGAGCGGGTGAGGGTCAGGCGGCGGCGCCAGCCGGTCAGGTGCGGCCACAGGGTGTCCCACATGGCGTCGCGGGCGGGGCTGTCCCAGGTGGAGGCCATCAGCAGCAGGGGGCGGTCCTGGTCGGCGGTGGCGCTGGTGCCGAACAGGGGGCCGTCCAGGACGGCGCCGACGCGGATGCGCGGGTCGTCGTGCAGGGCCTGGGCGGTGGTGGCGCCGCCCATGGAGTGGCCGAACATGCCGACGGCGTCGAGGTCGAGGGCGGTGTGGAGGCCGGCGGGCAGCGGGCCGCTTTCGAGGCGGTCGAGCAGGCAGCGGGCGTCGGCGGCGCGGTAGGCGACGATCTCGGCGTCGGTCATCGCCTGGACGCGGGCCTTGTCGCGCACTTCGAGGCGGTGGCCGGGGAATTCGACCTCGCCGGCGTCGTAGGTGTGGTCGACGGCGGCGACGACGTGGCCGTGGGAGGCGAGTTCCTCGGCGAGGGCGGTGTTGAAGGCGCTGTCGGCGCCGGAGCCGTGGGAGTTGAGGACCACGGGGTGGCGACGGCTGCGGTCGGCGGGCACGTCCGGGCGGGCGTGGGTGGTGGGCCAGGCGAGGCGGGCGTCGGGGACGGCGAAGTAGGCGGCCTGCAGGTGGGCGGTCTCGGCGGGGCTCATCCACGGCGCGTACGGGCCCCGGGCACCGGGCGCGGCCGGGTACCAGAGGCGGGCGCGCAGTTCGCGCGGGCGCGGCGCGGGGGCCCAGGCGTCGGTGCGGGTGGCGTCGGTCAGGTACAGCAGGGCGGTGCCGACGGGGTGGGGACCGGTGGGCGCCGGCAGGCACAGGCGGGGCTCCCCCGCGGCAGCACCCGATGCCGTGCCGCCCGGTGCGGCACCGCCCGGCGCGCTGTCGGCACGCGCGGACCCGGCACCGGTGACGGCGGCGGAGGCGGCGGTGGCGGCGCCCAGGGCGAGCGCCCCGAGGACGCCGCGGCGGCTGAGCGGACGCTCGGACGGGCGCGCGAGAGGACGGTCGGACGGACGGTCGGGCTGGCTTCCGGTCATGGGCGTGGCTCCTGCGGCGGGTCGGGCGGCGGCACGACGGCGGGGTGCGCCGGTGGGCGGTGCGCGCCGGTGGGCGGGGTGCGCGTCCACCGTGCCGACCCGGCCCGCCCGGGCGCGTCCGCCCGCGGCAGGAGCCGCCCGGGGGGCCTTACGTCCGCAGGCCTACGCCTGCGGCGGCAGCCGCGGCGCTCCACCCCCTAGATGAATGAGTCCAAGGGATGCCGTCGCGATCAGTGATCGAAGGCGATCAGGGATCGCTTAACGGGGTGGTCGGTCTTGTCGTTGAACCAGATCGCGGCGGTGAGCGCCAAGATCCGCATCAGCACCCGGACGATCACTCCGGCTGGAGTTCGCCCGCCATGTCGTTCCAGGTCGAGCTGCCCTTTGAAGGTCTGGTTGATCGACTCGATGACCTGCCGCAGCGGCTTGAACAGATGTACCCCGGCCCGTTCGGGTTCGCCCTTTCGGGCCGGGCGCAGCAACTCCAGATGACGCTCTGTGAGGTCGCGCTCGAAGTCGCGGCCGTAGTAGTTCTTGTCGCCGATGATCGTCTGCCTGGGATGGGCGGCGGCGACGTCGGGGGCGGCATCGAGCATGCCGCGCAGGGTCTCGCGTTCGTCGGCCTTCGCGCCGGTGAGCGCGAACAGGACGGGCAGTCCGCCCAGCGTGCAGACCAAGTGCAGGCGCAGGCCCCAGAAGTATCGGGAGTGCGACGCGCAGTAGCCGTACTCGGCCCAGCCTGCGAGGTCGGAGCGTTTGGCGGTTTCACGTGAGCAGCCGCAGCCGACCGGGGTGGAATCGACCACCCATACGTTGTCGCTCCACAGCGAGGTGTCCTGTGCCAGCATCCTGATCATGTGCTTGATCAGCTCGGATGCGTTGCGGAGCCGCTTGTTGTACCCGGACTGCTGGGGCAGGTACGGGAACAGGCGGCGGAAGTCCCGGTTCGCGCGCCGTAGCCACCGCCGCTCCGAGGTGTAGCCGAGCAGCGCCGACATCACCGCCAGGGTGACCAGTTCGGCGTCACTGAGCGTGGGCGCGATCCCGACCGCCGGGCGCCACGGAGCCAGATGCGGCGAAGCCTTCAGCTGGTCGTCGATCCTGACGTAGAGTGCCGTTGTGAGGGTGTCCAATTCTGTCTTCACACACCGACATTGGACGCCCTCGCGCCGTGTCCGCAGGTGATCCCTTGGACTCGGTTGGCGTGCGGGCAGTCGGGTGTCGGCGGCTGTCCGGGAAGCCAAAGGTCACCATCCCCCGGGCGGGGGAGTCGAGTTGGACCTTGCGCAGGATTCGGCGGGGCGGACCGCGAGACAGCATGGGGCCATGGTCACGTTTGGGACACCGACAGCCGCTGCCGTCTCCGAGACTCAGCCCCCTGCCCGTTGGGTGGTCCGAGTCGCGCACATTGCGGCACTCACCGCTGTGCCGTCCGGGATCTGGCGGATCGCGATGGGGGTCGGCATACCGGTGGGATTCAACACCACGGGATTGGACATCCCCGGCTGGTTCAGCGCCATGTGCATCGCGATGAGCCTGGCTACCGAAGGGCTCACGTTACTCACCCTTGGGCTGGTCAAGCCCTGGGGCGAGGTGGTGCCGGGCTGGATCCCGCTGATCGGAGGGAAGCGAGTCGCGCCGCTGGCGGCGGTGATTCCGGCGTTGCTCGGCGCGGCCGTTGTGATGCTGTTGACGATCCCCCGGGCGGGCGGCTTCGGAGGGGTCCAGGGAGCCCCGACCGGGCCGGCGCTCGTCGTGATGGACGCCTGTTACGCACCACTACTGCTGTGGGGACCACTACTCGTGGTCGTCACGATCACCTACTACCGACGGCGCCTGAACTGAGCAGGCGCAGTCAACCTCGTTACGGCCAGCCCGGATCCCTTGGACTCATTCATCTAGGGGCCGACCCAGGTCTACCGTACGGGAGTTGCCCGGCCCGCCAGGAGCGCGTCGAGCAGGCCGGGGAAGCGGGCGTCGAGGTCGGCGCGGCGCAGGCTGACGAAGCGGTTGCGGCCGGCGACGCGGGTGGTGGTGACGCCGGCCTCGCGCAGCACCCGCATGTGGTGGGAGACGGTCGACTTGTGGAGGTGGTCCAGGCCCAGGTCGCGGGGGTCGCAGGAGTGCTCGGCGTCGTCGGCGTAGCTGAGCAGCAGGGTCATGCGCACGGGGTCGCCGAGGGCGTGCAGGACCGTGACGAGGTCGATGTCGGCGGTGGCGGGCTGGGGAAGCCGCTCGTCGTCGCTCATGGCGCACGCTCCTCGGGGGCCGCGGGGAACCGCGGGGGAAACGGATGGTTTGACAATCATCCACCCATCCCCGAGTGTTTGACGAGCATCAAACAGTTGCATGTCCATCCAACAATTGGTTTTCCTTGCGCCCCGGGGGGCCCTGCCGTGCCCGTACGTCTGCTCCTGCTCGCCCTCGGCACCTTCGCCATGGGCACCGACTCGATGGTCTTCGCCGGCATCCTCGGCCCGATCTCCGCCGACCTGGGGGTGTCGGTGCCGGCCGCCGGCCAGCTGGTCACCGTCTTCGCGCTCGGCTACGCGCTGCTGGCCCCGGTGCTGGCCACGCTCACCGCCCGCTGGCCGCGCCGGCGCCTGCTGCTGACCGCGCTCGCGGTGTTCAGCGCGGCCAACGCGCTCAGCGCGCTCGCCCCCACCTACGGGCTGCTGCTGGCCACCCGCGTCCTGGCCGCGGCCGGCGCCGCCCTCTACACGCCGACCGCCAACGCGGTGGCCACCACCCTGGTCGCCCCCGAGCGGCGCGGACGGGCGCTGGCGACCGTGCTCGGCGGGATGACGGTGGCCACCGCGCTCGGCGTGCCGCTGGGCACCTGGGTGGGACGCGCCGACTGGCGGATGACGATGTGGCTGGTCACCGCGCTGGGCCTGGCCGCCCTCGCGGGCCTCGCCCTCCTGCTGCGCGACCTGCCCGTCCCCACCGCCGCCCCCACCCTCAAGGCGCGCCTGGCGCCGCTGGGCCGGCGCCGGGTGCTGGGCGCCGCGGCCACCACGCTGGTGTTCTTCCTCGCCTTCCAGAGCGTCTACATCTTCCTGTCCACCGCGATGTCCGGCGCCACCGGCGGCGACGCCGACCGGCTGAGCCTGATCCTGCTGACCAGCGGCGTGATGTCGGTGGCCGGCAGCTGGCTGGGCGGGCGCCTGGTGGACCGGATCGGGGTGCGGCGGGTGCTGCTGGCCGGCTCGGCGGTGGCCGCGCTCGCGTTCGCCGCGCTGCCGTGGCTGGGGCGCAGCATGCCGGGGGCGCTGGGGTACGCGGTGGTGGTGCCGCTGGCGGGGTGGGCGGTGTCGGTGGCGCTGCCGCACCGGCTGGCGTCGATCGATCCGGTGAACGCGCCGCTGCTGATCTCGCTGAACAGCAGTGCGCTGTACCTGGGGACGGCGGCGGGGGGTGCGGCGGGGTCGGCGTCGATCGCGGTGCTGGGCGGGCGGTGGTTCCCGTTCGCGGCGGCGGTGCTGGCGCTGGTGGCGTGCGCGGTGGCGGCGGCGACCACGCGCGACGAGCGCCGGCCCGCGCCGGGCCCCGAGCGGGCGCAGCCGGCGGGCGCCTGAGCGGGCACAGCGGGCCCGGCGGGCGCGCGCCCGGGCGGGCGCCCGGGCGGGCGCCCGGGGCGTCGTCGCCGACCGGCCGGTGACCGGGATCGTGTCACGGCGCCGGGTTCGCCGTCCGCCACTGCGCCATCTGCCGGCGGAACTTGGGGCATTGGACGATGTCCTCCTGGCCGCATCCGAGGGCGTGGGTCAGGAGCTGGTGGGCGTGGTCGAGATCGACCATGCGCTGCTGGATCTCGGTGATCTTGGCGCGGATCATGACCTCCCGGCGCGGCTGCTCCCGCTGGAACTCCCCGATCTCGGCCAGGCTCAGCCCGGCCTGTTGGAAGGTGCGCAGTACGGTGATCCGTTCGGCGGCCTCGGGCGGGTAGCGCCGTTGCCCGCCCTCGCGCTCGGGCGCGGGCAGCAGGCCGTGGCGCTCCCAGTACCGGATGGCCGAAGCCGGCACCTTGGTGATCTCGGCGAGTCGGCCGATCGTCATGCGCGTGTTCCGCTGCACCTTCCGCTGCTCCTGCTCCTCGTCGGCCCGGGCGTTTGACTTGAACCTTAGTTCAAGCTGAAGAGTGGCCGACACGTGGACGGCGGCGAACAAGAGCCGCCGGCAGCACACTTGGAGGTACCGCCATGAGCGACGGGGATGTCCGCGGACAGCTGGCCGGGCAGCTGGTGGAGGCCGCGGAGAAGCTCTTCGCGGCCGGCGTGATGTCCCACTCGGGGCACGCCAACCTGAGCGCCCGGCTCGACGGCGAACGGCTCCTGCTGACACCGGGGTTCGTCCGCGGCCTGAAGCCCGAACAGCTGGCGACCGTCGGTTTCGACGGGCAGGTCCTCGACGGCGGGCTGCGGTCCGTCAGCGCCGAGATCATCGCCATGCACAGCGCCGTGTACCGGGCCCGCCCGCACGTGGGCGCGATCATCCACACCCACTCGCCCTCCGCGACCGCCTTCGCCGTGGCCCACCGGCCGCTGCCCTGCCGCACGGAGCCGATGCTGCGCTTCGGACAGGCCGAGGAGGTCCCCGTGGTCCCCTGGGGACCTCGCGGATCGGACGTGTCGGTGCGCGGGATCGCCGACGTGCTGCGGCGGCGCCCGACGACGGCCGCCGTCCTGCTGGCCAACCACGGCCTCCTGGTGTTCGGCCCGGACTCGGCGGCCACCGCCCACCTCGTGGTGGCGATCGAGGAGAGCGCCGAGGCCGAGATCGCCGCCGCGGCGATCGGCGGGGCCGTGGACTTTCCCCCGGGTGCCCGGGAGGCCGTGCGCGCCGCGATCGCGCGGGTCGCGTCATGACGGACGACACCCTCGACTCCCGCACGCAGGCCGTGCGCGACCGTTACCGCTCCACCCTCGCGACCGTTCCCGCCGGGGTGCAGGAGCGGCTGCGCCTGGCCCGGGAGTTCGGCCGGCTGCCGACCGAGGAGGCGCTCGCGGAGCTGCGCCACATCGTGCTGACCGACAGTCCGCTGGGATCGCGGGTGCAGCAGCTCGTCCACTTCGGGCAGCTGCTGGCCCTCGGCCGGGCACACCCCGCCCGGATCCACGCCCGGGGCGCGCTCCATGCCGGGGCGGGCATCACCGATCTCATCGGCGTCGCCGAGACCGCGCTGATCACCGCGGGGGTGCCGGCGTACGCACTCGGCACCGAGATCATCGCCGAGCTCCTGCCGCACGCGGGCGACGCCGGCGGGCGGGCCCCGGATCCCGCCGGCCCCGCCCCCGGGCCGGACCGGCCGGAACCCGGCGGTCGCGTCCGCGAGGACGGCGGCGTCCGATAGGAACGCCCGGGAGAACGGCGGCGCCCCGACCCGGCAGGCCCGGGCGGCTGCGCCCGGGAGGTGCCGGGGGTGCCCCGGTCCGGCGGAACGTGCCGGGCCGGGGCCGCCCGGTGCGGGGGTCAGCCCCGCAGGACCTCGCCGACCAGGGCGCGGGCCTCGTCCTGGACCCGGGCGAGGTGTTCGTCGCCGTGGAAGGACTCGGCGTAGATCTTGTAGACGTCCTCGGTGCCCGAGGGGCGGGCGGCGAACCAGGCGTTCTCGGTGCAGACCTTGATGCCGCCGATCAGGGCGCCGTTGCCGGGGGCCTTGGCGAGGACGGCGGTGATCTTCTCGCCGGCGATCTCGCCGGCGCCGACCCGTTCGGGGGACAGCCGGGCCAGGCGGGCCTTCTGCTCGCGGTCGGCGGGGGCGTCCACGCGGGCGTAGGAGGGGGCGCCGTGGCGCTCGGTCAGTTCGCGGTAGTGGGCGCTGGGGGTGGCGCCGGTGACGGCGGTGATCTCGGAGGCCAGCAGGGCGAGCAGGATGCCGTCCTTGTCGGTGGTCCACACCCCGCCGTCGCGGCGCAGGAAGGAAGCGCCGGCGCTCTCCTCGCCGCCGAAGCCGATCGAGCCCTCCAGCAGGCCGTCGACGAACCACTTGAAGCCGACCGGGACCTCCACCAGGGTGCGGCCGAGGTCGGCGGCGACGCGGTCGAGCATGGAGGAGGAGACCAGGGTCTTGCCGACGCCGGCGTCGCCGGGCCAGTCGGCGCGGTGGCGGTAGAGGTAGTCGACGGCCACCGCGAGGTAGTGGTTGGGGTTCATCAGGCCGCCGTCGGGGGTGACGATGCCGTGGCGGTCGGCGTCGGCGTCGTTGCCGGTGGCGATGGCGTACTCGTCCTTGCGGCCGATGAGGGAGGCCATCGCGGCCGGGGAGGAGCAGTCCATGCGGATCCTGCCGTCCCAGTCGAGCGTCATGAACCGCCAGGTCGGGTCGGTCACCGGGTTGACGACGGTCAGGTCCAGGCGGTGGGTCTCGGCGATGCGCGCCCAGTAGGCCACCGAGGCCCCGCCGAGCGGGTCGGCGCCGATGCGCAGGCCCGCGTCGCGCACCGCGTCCAGGTCCAGGACGGAGGGCAGGTCCTCGACGTAGGCGGTGAGGTAGTCGTGGCGCCCGGTGGTGGCGGCGGCCAGCGCCCGCGCGTAGGGGACCTTCTTGACGCCGCGCAGGCCCTCGCGGATCAGCTCGTTGGCGCGGTCCTGGATCCAGCCGGTGGCCTGGGAGCCGGCCGGGCCGCCGCTGGGCGGGTTGTACTTGAAGCCGCCGTCGCGCGGCGGGTTGTGCGAGGGGGTGACCACGATGCCGTCGGCCAGCGCGCGGGGGCTGCGCCGGTTGTGGGCGAGGATCGCGTGGGAGACCGCCGGGGTGGGGGTGTAGCCGTCGGCGGCGTCGATCAGCACCTGAACGCCGTTGGCGGCCAGCACCTCCAGGGCGGTGGCACGGGCGGGCTCGGACAGGGCGTGGGTGTCGGCGCCCAGGAACAGCGGGCCCGCGACGCCCTGTTCGGCCCGGTACTCGCAGATCGCCTGCGTGGTCGCGGCGATGTGGTCCTCGTTGAAGGCCGCGTCCAGCGACGAGCCCCGGTGCCCCGAGGTCCCGAACGCCACCCGCTGCCCGGGCTCCTGCGGGTCCGGGTTCAGCGCGTAGTACGCCGTCACCAGCCGCGCCACGTCCACCAGGTCACCGGGCTGCGCCGGCTGCCCGGCCCGTGCGTGTGCCATCCGTCTTCTCCCGCCGAAAGTCGGTACTCGCGATACGTCGTCGCTCCGCGCTCACCGATCGTAGCCAGAACGCGACCGTGCCCCGAACCGCGCGAACGGCCCGGGGCACCACCGACGGACGGGGACGGGCGGGGCGGCAGGGCTCAGGCGGGCAGCTGCTGGCGGTGGGCCGCCAACTCCTCGGCGGTGGTGGTGGCGAGGAACTCCGTCACCCGGTACTCGGTCAACCCGGCCCGCACGAACGGGTCGGTGGCCACCAGCGCCTCGATGGCGGCCCGGTCCGGTCCCACCGCGAGGATCACCCCGCCGTCGCGCGGCACCTTGCGCCCCGAGGCGAGGAAGGTGCCCGCCGCGTAGTGCTCCCGGAGCCACTCGATGTGCCGGGGCAGCACGGCGTCGATCGACTCCACGTCGGCGGTGTACGTCAGCTCAAGTACGAACATGCGGCCCAGGCTAGACCCGACGCCGTTCGGTCGAGGCGGGTCGGGGTCGCCCCTTCGTGCCGCGCGCGGCGTGGTCGAGCCGATTCCGCGGCACCGCCGAAACACCGGCGCTCCGACGGTTCGACGGTTCGACGGTTCGACGGTTCGACCACGGTATTCCGACGCCCCGTCGCCGGCCGGAACAGCGGGGCGCATATGACGCCCAGTCATCGGAAAGTCACGCATCTCCGTGCTCGGCGCACACCCGCGAAATTCGCGGCCCGATTCCCGCGGACGGATCTCCGTAGTCGGTTCGTAACACCCCGCATTCGCTCCGCCCGGAATTCCACGCGCGGCACACGGGCCGCGCGGGGCCTTCCGGACGGTCCTTCGGGCAGGGCTTGGCGGTTTCCAGCGGGCGTTCCGGACGGGGCGCGGACACCCGGGCCGCCGGCCCGGCCTCGGCTAGACGTCGAGAGCGGCCTCGATGCGCTTGAGACCGTGCCGGGCGAGCGCAAGGTTGGCGCGCGAGCGGTCCAGCGCCAGGTAGAGGAAGAGCGAGCCGTGACCGCGGGTCAGCGGGCGGATCAGGTGGTACTGGGTGCCGAGGGTGATCAGGACGTCCTCGATGACATCGTCGATCGACAGCGCGGCCAGGGCGCGTATCTTCGCACGAACGACCTCGGTGTTGGCGGCGGCCGCAATCTCCAGGTCGAGTTGCTGCCCCCCGCCGAGGAACCCGAGCGACATACCGCTCTCGTAGTCGGCCACGGCCACTCCGATGGCCCCCTCGATGGCCATCGCGTCCTTGAGTGCGTCGTCAATGTTCATGCGCTGTTCGTCCTTTGCGTGACTTCCGGGCGGAACTCCCGTGTGCAGGAACAAAGTAGCAAGAAGCCACCGGTTGTGGTCACCTCGTGAAAATGATGGAATAAAGTACGCTGCCGGGGTTCAGAACGTGAAGGGGTACTGGTGCGCGCACTCGAAGCTTCCCTCTCCGATGTGCTCGGCTCCCCCGGAGTGGTCGGTGCCGCGCTCGTCGACGCCGTCACAGGTCTCAGCTACCGGTCCGCCGGGGACCACCGGCTGCTCGGGACCGGGGCCGAACTCGCCGAGCTGACCAACCTGATCGGCGAGCGGCTGTACGAGGCAGGGGCGGAGAGCGAGTTGGAGAGCCTGGTGGTCACCAGCACCCGCCATCACCAGGTCGTCCAGGTGGTGTCCCGGAAGGGCGACCCCCTGCTGCTGGCCACCGTGCTGGACCGGGAACGGACCAACCTGGCGCTGGCCGTCCGCCAGACCGCCGACCGCGCGCAGGACTTGCTGGCATGACCGACCCGTCCCACGACACGGCGCCGCCCGCCGTGCCCGCGGCTCCCACGACGCCGGCTTCGCCCACCGCGCGCAACGTGCCCGCGCTGCTGCTCGCGCTGCGCCGGACGGAGTTCACCGGCTCGGTCACCGTCTCCGGCGCACCGGGCGGCACGATCCACCTGGAGCAGGGTCTGGTCGCCGCGGTCGAGACCCCCGGGGCCCCGACCGCCGAGACCCTGCTGCTGAAGTCCCGGCGCGTCGGCGAGGAGGAGTGGGCGTCCGCCGAGACGGCCGCGTCAATCGGCCGGCCGGCCGACGCTCCCCCGGCCTGGGGCGGCGACCTCGGTGCGGCCCTGGTGGCTCAGGGGTCGATCGGCGCCGCCGAGCTCGAAGCCGTCTGCGCCGCCGCCGCCTTCGACGGGGCCTTCGCCCTGGCGCTGAGCCCGCCCGGCAGTTGGGAGACCGCCGAGGCGGCGCCGCCTGCCGGGATCGCGCTGCGCCCGGGCATCGAGCCGGAGCTGCTCTTCGAGGAGACCGCCCGGCGGACGGCCCTGCTGACCCGCCTCTGGGGACCGCCCGGCGAACTGGCCCGCATCCGGATCCGTCCTGCCGCCCGGGCCGAGTCCGGCGCGCTGCGGATCCCGGTCCGCTACCGGGAGATCCTGGCCGCCGCCACCGGCCGCCGCACCGCGCGCGACCTCGGCTTCGCCCTGGGACGCGGCGTGTTCGCCGTGCTCCTCGACCTCGTACGGATGGACGCCCGGCACCTGCTCCACCGGGAACCGGCGCACCCGGCTCCCCTGGCACCGAGCGTGGCCCCGCGCATGCCGACGAGCGAACCGCCGCCGGCCGACACCGGGCCGCTGCCGCGCCGCGTCCGCGGCGGACGCGGCCCGGGTGGTCCGGGTGGTCCGGGCGGCCCGCCCGCCCGATCCGAGGGAGCGGCGGCCGCTCCCGACGGTCCACCGAACGCACACCGCGCCGAGCACACCGCGCGCACCGAGACGACCGAGCAGAGCGAGAAGAGCGAGAAGAGCGCACCATGAGCAGCCAGACACCGACCGCCGTGCTGGTCGACGAGTTGAAGTCCCTCCGCGACCGGGTCATGGGCATCTCGGAGAGCGTCATCTCCACCACCGACGGCCTGCTGGTGGCCGCCGACACGGCCGCCGTCCACCCCGAGTCGGCCGCCGCCCTGTCGGCCGCCATGCTCGGCCTCGGCCGGCGCACCGCGGCCGAGGTCGGCGTGGGCGGCCTGCGCGACGTGGTCACCCGCTGCAACAGCGGCTACGTCGTGGTGCTGGCGATCGGGGAGCAGGCGCTGCTGATGATCCTGGGGGACGAGGGCCTCGACGTCGCCGGCCTGCACCGCGAGTCGCCCGCCACGGTCCGCCGCCTGAGCGAGCTGCTCGGGATGGTCCCCGCGGTCTAGTCGTGCGGTTGTCGGAGCCCGGTTGCACGTGGGTCACGGCCCGCCTCCTCCGGCTCCGCCTCGGGAGCTCGGGCTCGGGCTCGGGAACCCGGGCCCGGGAGTTCGGACTCGAAAGTTCGGCCCCGCGGCGCCCGGCCCGGAGGGTGCCGACCCCCATCCTGCCAGGTCGGGCAAGGGTTCGGTAGGACGCAGCCCACCCTTCTTCCGCCTTGCCGCGCGTCGGTGCGCGCCCGCAGACTCGTGCGCATCCCCTTCCGCATCCCGTGCCGGCCGTCCTTTCCAGGGCGGCCGGCGCGCACGGCGTGCTGCCCCCGCACCGGGGGCGGCGGGCGGAGGGGGGACCACACGAACGACGAAGGGGGACGGGCGCGATGAGCGTGCACGAGGACATGGTGCTGAAGGCCCGGGTGCGGCTGCTGAGCCACAACGAGCGGATCCTGCGCGGCGAGGAGGGCCTGTGGGTGTACCGGGCGCTGTTCGCCGTCAGCCCGGCCGCCCACGCCTACAAGCTGGCGTTCGTCCTGCGGGAGGCCGCCGAGGGGCCGCGGGTGGCCCACCTGCCCGGGGCGCGGCAGGCACTGCTGGACGAGGCGCGGGCGGCGTGCGCGCACGTTCCCGCCCACGCCCCCGCCCACCAGGTGCGGATGTGGGAGTACCCGATGGCCGAGCTGCGGCGCATCGAGCAGCAGATCACCGGTGCACGCCAGTAGGTGATCACCCGATAGTTGCGGTACAACAATCCCTATTTGACGACTGATCGGAGAAATTCTGATATGAGCAGGTCAGGACTGTCGCGCCGCGCCCTCCTCACCTCGGCCGGCGCCGGGGCCCTCACCGCCGTCATCGGCTGGAACACCGCCACCGCCGCCTGGGCCACCGAGGCCGACGCGGACACCGACGCGGACACCGGCGCCGACATCGCCCGGCTGCCCGCCCTGGACGGCACGGTGACCCTGCGGGGCGAGGGCCTGGAGCGCTTCTCCGGCGACTTCGGACACCTCGTCACCGCCGCGCCCCGGGCCGTGCTGCGCCCCGGCTCGGTGCGCGACGTGCAGCAGCTGGTCGCCTTCGCCCGCCGCCACCGCATCCCGGTGGCCGTCAACGGGCAGAGCGGGGACCTCGCGCAGCTCGGCGAGGCCGCACTGGAGTCGCACTCCAGCTACGGCCAGGCCAACCCCCGCGGCGGCGTCGCCATCGACGCCCGCGGCCTGTCGAAGATCGTCTCGGTGCGCCCGGGGCGCGCCGTGGTCGAGGCCGGGGCGACCTGGGCGCAGGTCACCGAGGCGGGCCTGGCCGCGGGCTGGGTGCCGCCGGTGCTCACCGACTACCTGCACCTGTCGGTGGGCGGCACGCTGAGCGTCGGCGGCATCGGCGGCGGCGTGCAGCGCCACGGCATGCAGGTCGACAACGTGCTGGAGCTGGACGTGGTGACCGGCACCGGCGAGCTGGTCACCGCCTCCCCCACCCGCAACCGCGAGCTGTTCGAGGCGGTGCTGGCCGGCGGCGGCCAGGTCGGCGTCATCGTGCGCGTCACCCTCGCCCTGGTGCGGGTGCCCGAGCGCGCCCACGTCTTCTCGCTGTACTACGACGACCTGGACGCCTACCTCGCCGACCAGGAGAAGGTGCTGGCCCGGCGCCGCTTCGACTTCCAGGTCGGCGACGTGGTGCGCAGCGCGGACGGTTCGCGCTGGCGCTACAAGGCGGAGCTGGTGGCGTTCGCGGACGCCGGGCAGGCGGTGGACCGGGCGGCGCTGCTGGCGGGGCTGGCGCCGGTGGAGACGGAGGTGGTGGAGCAGAGCTGGCGGGAGTACGCCTACCGGGTGGACGGCTTCTCGGGGTACCTGCGGGCGGCCGGGTTCTGGGCGCTGCCCAAGCCGTGGCTGAGCGTGTTCCTGCCGGCGTCCACGGCGCGGGCGTTCATGGCGCGGGCCGCCGAGGTGCTGACCGCCGCCGACCTGGGGGCGGGGCTGCTGCTGTTCTACCCGTACCTGCGCTCGAAGGTGAAGGCGCCGCTGGCGGTGCTGCCGGGGCGGGAGGAGGTGGGCTGGCACTTCGACCTGCTGGCCTTCCCGGGGCCGGGGTCGGACACGGCGGCGATGCTGGAGCGCAACCGGCTGCTGTACGACCTGGCGGTGGAGCTGGGCGGCAAGCGGTACCTGATCGGGGCGGTGCCGGGGATGACGCGCGCGGACTGGCAGCGCCACTACGGGGGGCTGTGGGAGCGGGTGGTGGCGGCCAAGCGGCGCTGGGACCCGGCGGGGATCCTCACCCCGGGGCAGGGCATCCACGCGTCCTGACGCGTCCTCGGGCCGCCCGCGTCACGGCGGGCGGCCCGGCGGGGGCCGGCTCTCGGGTGGCCGGGTGGCCGGGTGGCCGGGTGATCGGGTGGCCGGGTGGCCGGGTGATCGGGTGGCCGGGTGATCGGGTGATCGGGCTCTCGGGTGCTCAGGCGATCTCCATCTGGGCCATCATGCCCATCGCGGAGTGGTCCAGCAGGTGGCAGTGGTAGGGGTAGCGGCCGCGGTAGGAGTCGAAGGCGGCCTGCAGGCGCACGCTCTCGCCGGGCATCAGGCGCACGGTGTCCTTGAGGCCCGACTCCTCGGGGCCGGGGGCCCTGCCGTTGCGCTGGAGGACGCGGAACTGCACCAGGTGCAGGTGGAAGTTGTGCGGGATGTCGGTGTTGGCGTTGTGGACGGTCCAGATCTCCGAGGTGCCGAAGGCGACGGCGGCGTCCACCCGGGCCGGGTCGTACACCTTGCCGTCGATCAGGCCGCGCGGGGCGGCGCCTGCGCCGCCCTCCTCGACCTTGAGCACGACGGTGCGCTCGCGGGCCACCGGTCCCGGCGGCGGCAGGGTGCGCAGCCGGTCGGGGACGGAGGAGGGGTCGGGGGCGGGGCGGCCGACGTCGAAGCGCAGCACCTGGCCGATGTGTTCGGCGGGGCCCGGCGGCATGGAGTTGGTGAGCACGACGCTCGTGCCGGGGCGGTAGCGGGAGAAGTCGATGACGACGTCGGCGCGCTCGCCGGGCGAGAGGTCGACGGTGTCGGTGGTGTGGGGGCGTTCCAGCAGGCCGCCGTCGGAGCCGATCCAGGTGATGGGGCCGCCGTCGGCCAGGCGCAGGGAGAAGAAGCGCAGGTTGGAGGAGTTGAGCAGGCGGATGCGGTAGCGGCGGGCGGCGACGTCGACCTTGGGCCAGGGGCGGCCGTTGGCGAGGATGGTGGCGCGTCCGGCGGCGTCGTCCATGCGGTAGACGAGGTTGCCGGAGGCGTCGAAGCGGGCGTCGCGCAGTGCGATGGGCAGGTCGTAGCGGCCCGAGGGCAGCGGCAGGGCGGCCTCGGTGGCGTCGGTGAGCAGGTAGGTGCCGGCCAGTCCCCGGTAGACGTGCTCGGACTCCAGGTGGTGGGCGTGGTCGTGGAACCACAGGCTCGCGTGGGGCTGGTCGTTGGGGTAGGTGCAGGTGCGGGTGGCGCCGGCGTTCAGCAGGTTCATCGGGCCGCCGTCGCTGTCGACGGGGACGGAGGAGCCGTGCAGGTGGACGGAGACCGGGTCGTCCAGCAGGTTGGTCTGGCGCACGATCACCGGCCGTCCGGAGCGGGCGCGGATGACGGGCCCGGGGAAGGCGCCGTTGTAGGTGAGGACGTCGGTGCGGTGCCCGGGCAGGATGCGGGCGAAGGAGCGCAGCATGGTCACCGCGTAGGTGTCGGCGCCGCCGTCGGTGGAGACGGGGCTGAGCACCGGGGGCAGCGGCAGGGCGGTGGTGAACTTCGGGGCGAGCGCGGGGCCGGCGTCGGGGCCCGGGTCGGGGGCGGCGGCGCCCGCGGGGTGGGCGTGCCCCGCGTCCTGCGCGGCGGAGGCGGCGGAGGCGGAGGCGGAGGCGGCCGGGTGCTGGGTGGTGCGCACGAGCAGGACTCCTCCCCCGGTCGCCAGGGCGGCGCCGATCATCCTGCGTCTGGTCACCATCGCGTCTCTCCTCCCGGGTGGGCTCCCCCGGCCTCTCCCGGGTGGGGGCGGCCTTGTCCGGGGGTGATTGCAGCAGCGTCCGCTCGTGCCGCGCTGGGGTCCGGCTGGGGCCGCGGGCGGCGCCCTTCGGGCCGGTGGGGGGCGGTGCGGGTGGGGCCGGCGGGCGCCGCGGTGGGTGAGCTGCGGGTGTTGCGGGCGCCTTGCGCGGCGCCGCCACCGTGGCTGCGGACGCGGTCGAGGAACGCTCAAGGACTCGGCTCGCGGTGAACGCTCGTACTCGCCGGGGGCCCGGCGTGCTGCTCACCCGCGCGCCGGCCCCGTCTGTCGAAGGACTCGAAGGGGAAGGGCCGGAGCGTGGACCTGCGGTACTGGCTGCCGAGGGCGGCCGAGGTGGCCGAGCGGTGGGGCGAGCGGTTCGGACCGCTGCGGCCGCACCCCTCGCACCTGGTGGACGAGGCGGACTTCGCCGCCGCGTTCGAGCGCTTCGCCAAGCGCCTGGAGCACAACTACCCGTTCTTCCACCCGCGTTACGCCGGGCAGATGGTCAAGCCCCCGCACCCGGCGGCGGTCGTGGGCTACCTGACGGCGATGCGCTTCAACCCCAACAACCACGCCTACGAGGGCGGGCCGGCCACCAACGACATGGAACGCGAGTGCGTCGCGCAGCTCGCCGCCATGTTCGCGCTGCCCGCGCACGTGGGCCACCTGACCAGCAGCGGCACCATCGCCAACCTGGAGGCGCTGTACGTGGCGCGCCAGAGCCACCCCGGCCTCGGCGTCGCCCACAGCGCCCAGGCCCATTACACCCACAGCCGGATGTGCCACGTCCTGGGCGTCGAGAGCCACGCGGTGGCGGCCGACGCCGAGGGCCGGATGGACGTCGGCGCACTGGAGGAACTGCTGCGCACCGGGCGGGTGGGCACGGTGGTGGTCACCTGCGGCACCACCGGGCCCGGCGCCGTCGACCCGGTGCACGAGATCCTCCCGCTGGCCCGCCGCTACGGGGCGCGGGTGCACGTGGACGCCGCCTACGGCGGGTTCTTCGCGCTGCTGGCCGCCGACGACGCGCTCGCGGCCTCGCTCGGGGTGGACACCGCGCCGTGGCGGGCCGTGGCCGGCTGCGACTCGGTGACCGTCGACCCGCACAAGCACGGCCTGCAGCCCTACGGCTGCGGGGCGGTGCTGTTCGCCGACCCCGGCATCGGGCGGCACTTCGCCCACGACTCCCCGTACACCTACTTCACCGACGCCGAACTGCACCTGGGCGAGATCAGCCTGGAGTGCTCGCGCGCCGGGGCCTCGGCCGCCGCGCTGTGGCTGACCCTGCAGCTGCTGCCGCTCACCCCCGAGGGCCTGGGCGCGGGGCTGGCCGCGAGCCGGCGCGCCGCCCTGGCCTGGGCCGAACTGATCGACAACAGCGATGAGTTGACGCTACACCAGCGGCCGCAGCTGGACATCCTCACCTACTTCCCCACCGTCCCCGGGACGCCGGCGCCCGCGCTGTCGGCGATCGACGCCGCCAGCGAGCACGTCCTGCGCCGGGGCATGGCCGACGAGCGGGACCCCGTCTACCTGAGCGTGCTGCGCGTGGACGCCGCCGACTTCACCCGCCGCCACCCCGGCGTGCGCGCGGACGCGGGCGGGGCCCGGGTGCTGCGCAGCGTGCTGATCAAGCCGGAGGCGGAGGAGTGGGTGGAGCCGCTGCACGCGCGGGTCACCGCCCTGGCCGCCGCGGCCGGTGCGGCCGGTGCGGCCGGTGCGGCCGGTGCGGCCGGTGCGGCGGGGGCCACCGCCGCATCCCGTGCGCCCGACGTGACCGCCGCCCCCGGTACCACCGGTACCACCGGTACGACCGATACGACCGATGTGACCGTTGACCCGCCTTCCCCTTCGTCCGCCCCCTCGTTCGAGGAGAGTGCCCGTTGACCACCACCACCGCCCTGCCCGCCGCCGCGGGCACCGCCCTGCGGCCCGTCGTGCGCCCGGCCCGCCCGGGCGAGGAGGACGCCCTCGCCCACGTGCTCGCCGCCGCCTTCGCCGACGACGCGCTGATGCTCTGGGCCTTCCCCGACCCCGGCCACCGCGCCCGCGTGATGCCCGCCTTCTTCCGCGTCCACGTCGAGCAGTGCCTGGCCCACCGGGGCGCCCTGGTCGCCCACCGGGCCACCGGTGACGACACCGCGCAGGACGGCGAGCCGCTGGGGGCGCTGCTGTTCCTGCCGCCCGGCCACTGGGACGACCCCGGCCCGAAGGACGGCGCCGCCACCCGGGCCCTCGCCGAGGCGATCGACGCCGCCGGCCACGACGGGCCCGCCCGCCGCCTGGCCGCCATCACCCGCCTGCAGACCCTGCGCCACCCGCGCCACCGCTCCCACCACTACCTCGCCTTCGTCGGCGTGCACCCCGACGCCCGCCGCACCCTCACCGGCCGGGCCCTGCTGCACGCCTTCCTCGCCGAGGTCGACGCCACCGGCCAGGCCGCCTACGCCGAGACCAGCTCCCCCGGCGGGGCCCACCTGCTCGCCGGCGGCGGCTTCACCCGCTTCGGCGAGGCCATCGCCCTGCCCGGCGGCGGCCCCCGCCTGGCCCCGGTGTGGCGGGGGCCCCGATGACCGCCCCCGCCCTGCCCGCCGCCCCCGCCGGCTCCTCGGCGCTGCGCCTGTACAGCGCCGGACAGATCGACGCCGGCCACGCCGCCGAACGCCCCGAGGCCGCCGAGACCCTCGCCTGGGCGCGGGCCTTCCTCACCACCGCCCACCCCGACCTCGGCCGCAGCGGCCCGGTCTGCCCCTACACCCAGCCCTCGCTGCGCCGCGGCCTGTTCCACATCGCCGTCGCCGACGGCTCCCCCGACGGGGACCTGCCCCGCCTGGTCGCCGAACTGCGCGCCCGCTACGACGAGTTGCTCGCCGCCCTGACGGAGGAGTCCGACCGCGAACTGCTCACCGTCCTGCTGGTCATGCCCCAGCTGGACCGCGAGGACTCCACCGTGCTGGACGAGCTCCAGCGCAAAGCCAAGGACGAGTTCGTCGAACAGGGCCTGATGATCGGCCAGTTCCACCCGGTCTGCGAGGAACCCGGCCTGTGGAACCACACCTTCAGGCCGCTGCGCGCCCCCGTCCCGCTGCTCGCGGTGCGCAAGCTCCTGGTCTTCGACCTGCCCTTCCTCGCCGGCGACGAGACCCACCTGAACCACTACCTGGCCCGCTTCGCCCCCGAGGTCCCCGCCCGCATCCGCGCCCAGCTGGTCACCAGCGTCCGCGCCCGCCGGCAGAACGCCGCCGCCTGACCCCCCTCCCCCGGGGGGGGGGGGGGGGCCGGGGCGGGGGCGGGGGGGGGCCCGCCCCGCCCGGACCGCCGGCAGGGGACGGGTGGCGACCCGCGAGCGCGCGCGAGGTCCGGCCGACGTGGAG